>CAZXHT010000008.1:58401-94021 GCA_964640665.1 uncultured Myxococcales bacterium | reverse complement strand
TATGCCCATCACGTCGCCGGGGCTTGTCACAAGGGGCGACCCCAATATCTTGGGGGTGGAGGAGCTAACCGACTACCCCCCTTGAAAAAATTATCAGGAGTGGCTGAATCTATCTTCTCTTGTAACGACTGCGGTGTTTGCTCCTGTGGGATCGGCGACTTGTTCGGGTGTTGGTACGCCTGTCCGGAAGGCGCAAAATCTTCCAGGGCGAACGCCAGATGATACGCCAGACGGGTCGCGCCATGGGATCCAGGGGTAAGTAATATAGGCAGCCTTGGAACTCGGTGAGTATCAGATCGGGCAGAATGGCCAGAACGCGGCCGTCTTCCCCCAAGTTGTCGTCCACCCGCAAACTGTAAACCCCAGGCTTACATTCCACGGCATCCATCTCTTCGACCAACCTCAGATGAGCCACTGGATCGCAGTCATCGGGAGCCTCTTCATCCAGACCCGCTGGGCAGTCGATGTTCTCCAGATCCAAGCCGGTCAAATGAACATATTGAGGTTCGGTCCAGTCGCAGTGGTGGATCAAGCTGATGGTGTACTTGGAGACCCGAACCGAGTCCAGACAGGATTTCCGTTTCTCTGCGTTGTCCTCCCTGCTCTCTCTGTCGCCGAACAAGGCCGGACATTCCCTGGCGTCCACGATTTCTTCCGCTGGCTCCTCCGTCGCGGTGTCGACCTCTTCCTGAGCCATGGCCATACTGATCGATAAAAATATTACAACAAATACTGTAAGATATCTCATTTCTTGTGCTGCTCCCATCAAGATTTGAGCCAAGTGCTTTGTGTACTAAGTATCACAGGGCCACGATAAATGCAACCTGGAGAATTCAGTTGGGTTTGATCGATACCCGTTGGTGATTTGTATTTCTTAAAAAAGTACTGAAAAAATATGTACCAACTGGTTTGAATCACACCCATCCTCGGAAGAGACGATCATGGACCGCCATGCCGAATAAGAGTGTGGTGGTCGGAGATACGAAGGTACACAGGTAGGCGTCGCCGATGGCTTTAATCTTTCGCCCTCCGAATGCCGCCAGCAGTGGCGGGAATGCTGCTCTATTTCTTGGGTGCGAGCTTGTCCGGGTTTATCTCGAAGAACTTCTTCACCCGCCACTTATCCAGCTTTACTACGAACTTTGAATCGTCGCTGTAACAGTAGACATTGGTGTCCTTGTCGGGATCGAGTGCCAGGTGAATCACGTGGCGCTCGTTTATCTCCGGCGGGGCGGCTTCTTTTTTCTCTTCCCCGGCGGGGGCCGTGGCGGGGAGCTGCTCTGTTGCCAGCGAGAGCACCAGCGTCAGCGGGGTCTTGCCCTGGTCGACCTTGTTTTTGCTGACTACATCCGAAAGCAAGCCGACGACGTCGCTGACCTCGATCTTGACAGCCTTGTCGGCCAGGCCGTCGGCTTCCTTCTTGTCGGCCGGCTGGCCGTTGACTTTCCACTCGGCCAAGTTGTCGCGCTCGAGCACTATGTTGTTCTCGCCCCTGCGGATCTCGAGCCCGGCCAGGCGCTTCTTCTCGACGTTGAAGTAGTCGCGCTTGACCCAGTCGCTGACCCGCGTGCCCAGTTCCCAGGCCTTCAGGTCATCAACGGCGTAGATCTCGGGACCAGGATCCAGGCGCACGTTGGAATAACCGTCCGACCCGGCCTTGCCGATGATCAAGAGTTTCTTGTTCTTGGGCCCTTCCAGGGTGACCTTGCGCTGGAACTTGTCGGCGGCCACCTCGAGTTCCACATGATGCGACGTGCCACGTGAAACAACGTAGACCGACTCCATTCCCAGAAGCTTTCCCAGGATGCGATCGACCTTGCCGGCATCGGCCGGGAAGCCTGCGCGCCCGGGCAGACTCCAACCGTTTTTGTCGCGGGCGAGCTTGATCGATTTGCCGTCCTTGTCTTCGATGACAAGGCCCTCGAGCGAATCGCGATCCATCCCAGCAAGCAGCAATACCCGCGATGCCTTGTTGACTTCCTCAGAGCCGCAAAATACGTAGCCCAGGCCGAAGATGACCACCTGGGCGGCCAGCAGTACGGTCAGTAGCAGGTTGGTACGTTTCATGACTCCTTCCTCCCTTCGTCCTTGCCTGCCCCGGCAGCCATGATTGGCACGGCCCTGCTACGGCTACCCATGGTGAATAGTCCGATCAACACGACCGCCAGAATGGCGAAGGCGAAGTTACCAATCTGCCAGCCGATCATCTCACCCGAATCCAGGCCCGTTAAAATGCGGGCGAAGCGCTCCTTGGAGCGAATGCGCAGCAGGCCGGCGTCTTCCACCGACCAGTCGATTAAGTTGTTCACGAACTGCAGGTTGGCCAGGTTGGCCTGCGAGACCTGACTGGAGATCGATAGCACGATGTCGTTTACGAAATTGGCCGAGCCCAGCACCACTAGGCGGGCCTCCTGGTCGGAGCGCTCGATCATACCGGCGCGGTGGCCCTCTTTCTTCTCGGGCATGCCCTTGGTGGCGGGTCCGGGCTTCTCTCCGGAGAGCACGGGCGACTGCTTGCCCTTGAAGAAGCTTTCGAGCTTACCCACTACGCTGACCGCCAGCGTAATGCGCTTGGTCTTCTCGGGTTCCGCGAAACCCATACCGGGAAACCTCTGGAAATCGGGCTGCGCCTGGAAAAAAGGAACTTCCCAAGCCTTATCCGAGGACTGCAGCAGCGGTTTGCAGACGGGCTTGTTGCCGGCAGCCTGCTTGTCGACAGCTTGGCAACTCACCGGTGACGACCAGTGGAAGACCACCGACGGCAGCGCTGCCGTGGCCGGGTTGTCTGAGGCCAACCCCTCTCCCTTGACGTCGACGAAGGGCGGGTAGTGGACCATTTTGATCTCCCTGACGCGCATGTTGCCCAACTGCCTGACAACCGGCACAGGGAAGGCCGCGTTGTTCTCGTCGAGAACCACCGCCTGTCCGACTTCTACGCCATAGGCCTTGAGCATGTCACCCAGGCCGGTCTTCTTCAGATTGACCTCGAGCGCGCCCGACTGGCCCGGCTCGAAGGCGTAGGCCCCGGCCGTGATGACGGCCGACCCGCCCCGCATCAGGAACTGGTCGATGGCGAAGCGCTCGCGTTCTCCCAGGTCGCGCGGGCCGAGAACCACAAGCACGTCGACGTAGCCGGGCACTCTCCCGGAGGAGAGATCAACGTCTGTCACCTCGTAGGTGCCGCGCAACTGCTTCTTCAAGGCATTGAACGTTTGATCGCGCGGCGGCGGCATACCGGGGTAATTCATCCTCCTCGGAGCCGTCTTGCTGATAAAGATTCCGACGGTCTTCATGAAGCCCGGCGCATGGCGCTGCAGCGAGGCCTGGATCTCGCGTTTGGCGTCGGACTCGCTCAACTTGCCCGAGATACTCAGCGCCTCGGACTTGTCGCCGATCTGCATCAGCAAACTCAGGTAAAAAGTACGATTGTCGAAAAGCGACAGGGACATCGGCTTGATGCCATACTGCTGGTAGAGCTGCTCGGGGGTGACACCGCTTTCGACCTTGTCTGGGTCTACCAGGCTGTAGTCGAACTTGCCTCCGCAGCGCTTCTTGATCTCATCGGCCGCGTTGGTAATGTGTTTGGGAATCTCTGCAAGCTCCGCAGGCATGTTCTTGGACGAGGCGAATATCGCAAGCGAAGCCTTACCCTCTATCTGATTGCAGACCGCCTCGAGGCTCTTGAATCCGTAGATTACCTTTTTGATCGAACGGGCAATGTCGTACTCCAGGTTGCGCAGGCTGACGCGAACATCGGTGCCCTTGACCTCAACGTCGATCAGTTCTGCGAAGTTGAGCACCTCGAAACGATCTCCGTAACGCACCAAAATGTCGAAGTAGGCGTTGACCACAGAGTCTTCATTGCGGTTCGAAAAACGGAAAGGCACCGAGCGGATGCTATACTTCGACTGAGCCTCTTTTATGGCCTCGTCGTTATCGGTGGGGTCTATGAACTCCGTGGTCACGCTCGAACCGCCCGCCACCTGCAACTCGCGCATAAAATCCTTGATGCGCGGTACCAATGGATCGAGCAGGGGATGGGTCTTGTCCGAGAAGTATCCCCTGACCAACAACGGCTCCTTGGCTCCCCTCAGCAGTTGCGTGGTCACCGGCGAGATACTGAATTCTCCCCATTCGGTCATATCGGCGCGCAGGCCGGCGACAGGGGCCATGCCCAGGTTGAAGACCAGCAGGTTGGTGCCCAGCAAGATCACACCCAGCACCATGCCACGATGGCGGGACCGTCCCTGCGGTCCGCTGCTCCAGCGGCGCCGTTCGAGCGAGAGTCCGTTCAGCGCCAGGAACAAGGCCGCCAGACTCAGGTAATAGATCAGGTCGCGCAAATCGACTACTCCGCGCAACATGCTATCGAAGCGGCTCCCGGTGCCGAGGCCCCTGAGAATTTCATCGACGGTCAGTCCCATGGGAATCAGGCGCGGCAAGTAACCCATAAGCACCAGCAAACCGCAGACGACTATGCTCATCAACAAGGCGACGAGCTGGTTGTTGGTGAGCGAGGAGATGTACATGCCGATGGCCAGATAGGCGCAGGCCAGAAGCAGCAGGCCCAGGTAACCACCGATCACCGGCCCCCAATCGAGATTGCCCAGGATTGCGATGGTGATGGGCATCGGCAGAGTCAACAACAGGGCGACCAGCATCAACCCGACCCCGGCCAGGAACTTGCCCAGCACTACTTCGCGGATCCTGAGCGGCAAGGTCAGAAGCACCTCCAGCGTGCCCGAACGAGCCTCTTCGCTCCAAAGACGCATTGTAAAGGCAGATGCTAAAAGCACGAGCAAAACAGGCATGCCCTCAAAAAACGGTCGCGCGTCTGCGATGTTGCGGGCGAAAAAACCTTCGACGAAGAAAAACACGAACAGCGAAGCCAGAAGGAAGATGGCTAAAAAAATCAAGGCCACCGGAGACAGAAAGGCCGCCTTCCACTCCTTGCGGGCGATGGCCATGGTGTGGTTCATATCTTCACCTCCTGTCCGGAAGACATGGCCCTGAATACAGACTCCAGGGTCCGCGTGTTGCGGTGCAACTCGCGCAGCGGCCAGTCGTTGGCCTTGGCCCGCTCGAAGATCAACCTACCCAGATCGGCCTCGGAGTCACCTTCGACCGAGAGGCGCACAAGCCCGTCCGGATCCGCTTCGGGAGATACCGATTCGATCCCCGCAGCGGATTGCAGGTCGTCGCGAATCGGCTCCATTTTCGTGCCGGCTGCGAAGATAACCCGGAAGCGATTGGTGGCGGTCAGCTCGGACATGCGGGCATCGGCTCGCAGGCGACCGTTGATCAGCACCAGTACTCGCTCGCAGGTCTGCTCGACTTCGGACAGGATGTGGGTCGAGAGAATAACGGTCGAGTGAGAGGCCATCCGTCTGATCAAGTTGCGTACCTCGACGATCTGGTCGGGGTCGAGCCCGTTGGTGGGTTCATCGAGGATCAAGATATCCGGTTCGTCCAGGATGGCCTGAGCCAAGCCGACACGCTGGTGGAACCCCTTGGAGAGCTTGCCTATCGGGCGCGTGAGAACGTCTCCCAGCCCGGATGACCGCACTGCGCGTTCTAGTAACTGCCGGCGTCGGTCGCCTTCGATGCCCCGCAGTTCGGCCGTCATCAGCAGGCTCTCCTGGACCAGCATCTCGGGGTATAGCGGGGAGTTTTCCGGCAGGTAGCCGATCTTCTTCCTGGCAGAAACGGGGTCCTCGACGACATCCACGCTTGCGATACGCACCCGGCCGTCGGTCGGCTCGAAGTATCCCGTCAGCACCTTGAGCAAGGTCGTCTTGCCGGCGCCGTTAGGGCCCAACAGACCGACGATCTCGCCGCGCGTGATGCCGAAAGACACATCCCGCAAGGCCCGCACCTCGCCATAGTTCTTTGAAACCTTCTCGACTTCGATCATTTCGCGTCTCCCATTGGTCTCGAAACAACAACGTTACAGCTGAACTGCCTTGGAACAATCAACGGGGGCAGTTCATTCCCAACGCCGGGCAGTTGTCAATTATTATCTAATCAATGACTTGCGGGAGGAGTCAGCCGGCGCTCGATCAGGGTCAAATCACCGGCCAGGCTCCAGGCTGTCAGGCTGGCCGCCAACGAGCGGGCCTCTCGTTCGGCCAGGGCTACGGGCGCCATGGGGCTGGCCCCGATCATGGCGCGCCCCGAATCGATCACGGCCTGAATAACAGGGGCCGAGCGAATTTCGCCGTCAACCAGGATAGCCAGGCGCCGGTGAAGGTTCTTTCGCGTCAAATCTTCAAAGGCCTGGCGTTGCTCGGCGGCAAGCCTGATTTCAACTGCGATACCACACCCCTTGTCGGCCTCTACCACATGGGCCTCTTGAACTCTCGGCCCGGCCATGCCGGGCGGATCCTCAACCAAGTAGGCCAGCATCCCCCACTCCCCGCACAGGATACCAATCCGGCGCCCCACTGGAGGAGTCAACCCGGACAGGAAAGTCGTTAGCTTTGCGCGGCTGGTGGCAGTCAGGTAGCAAGTTTTCCGGGTAGGACCATTTTGGACTCCGGGATTCGTCTCGATCGCCAGTTGGACGGAGCCATCCCCGGGCAGCCGGCCGGCCAGATTTTCGAAGAAGGCGTTGTCCTCATCTACCAGGCTGAACGCCAGGCGAGAGGAACGAGTAAGCTCTTCCTGCAGTTTTTCCACTTTACCCGCCGCAACCCCCGGCACCAGCACGCGGATGCGATCGTCGCCTTCGGCCGTGACCCGGCAGCCGCGCAGCCCGGCCGCGTCCAGCCGCCGTCGCAAGGCGGTCTCCATGGCCCGGGCAGCGCTCGTGCCGGGACGCTTGAGCGCGAAGAGAAACCCCGCTCCACCGCCCTTTACCGAAAGCCGGGCAGTGCCCGGGCAGCCTGCCATGACAAGCGCAAGAGTAACTACTGAAAAGCCGTATACAGCGTGCCTCATGTCTCCCCCTTTTCTGTCACTACCCGGTGAACCTTTTTCTTCCCGGCCCGGATAAGCACTGTGCCCTGATCGAGATCATCGAGAGTCAGCTTGTCCTCGATACCTTGCGCCCGGCGCTCCCCGATCCGTGCGCCACCCTGCAGCACCAGACGGCGGGCCTCGCTCTTCGACTTGCACAGCCCTACCTCGGCGTACAGGTCGACTATCAGGACACCCCGGCTCAGGCGCTGGCGGGCAATCTCGGTGGCCGGGACGCCGCTGAAACTTTCTCCATCCTCGCCGAAGATACTTTTAGCCGCCCGCAGGGCCTCGTCCGCGGCCTGCTCCCCATGCACTATCTTGGTAACCTCATAGGCCAGGCGCTCCTTGCCCGCGTTCAGCCCGGCGCCTTCTCCGGAGCAAAGCGCGCCCACCTCATCCAGGGGAACAAACGTGAACAGGGCCAGGAAACGCTCGACGTCGCGATCGTCGGTGTTGCGGAAGTACTGGAAGAAATCGTAGGCGGACGTTCGCCCGGCGTCGAGCCAAACCGCTCCGCGGGCGGTCTTGCCCATCTTCTCGCCCGCAGCCGTTTCGAGCAGCGGAAAGGTCAACCCGTAGGCGGGCTGCGACTCGATCCGTCGAATGAGATCCATCCCGGCCACGATGTTGCCCCATTGGTCGTCGCCGCCCATCTGCAACAGGCAGTCGTGCCGCCGAAAGAGCACCAGGAAATCGTAAGCCTGCAAGAGCTGGTAGTTGAACTCCAGAAAGGTGAGCCCTTTCTCCAGCCTGATCTTGTAGCTCTCGAATGACAGCATGCGGTTGACCGAGAAATGCCTGCCGATCTCGCGCAGGAAGTCTATGTAGTTGAGATCCAGAAGCCAGTCGCCGTTGTCGATTACCTCGCCGTCCGCCCCGATGAAACTGCGAATCTGGGTTTCCATGTGCCGGCCGTTATCGCGGATCTGTTCGCGCCTGAGCATCTTGCGCATCTCGGTCTTGCCGGAAGGATCACCGACCATGGCGGTGCCGCCGCCCAGGATCGCTATGGGCCTGTGCCCGGCACGGCTCATGTGGGCCAGGGCCATGAGCGGCAACAACGAGCCGGCGTGCAGACTCGCCGCCGTGGGGTCGAAGCCGATGTAGCAGGTGACTTCCTCGCGCGCCAGTAGCTCTTGCAGGGCCTTTGCGTCGGTAACCTGGGAGATGAAGCCGCGCTCGGTCAGTGTCTGGTATACGTCGCTCATCGGCGGAGATCCCTCATTGGTCTTGCCGCATTTCGAGGTACAGCCCGAACACTTCCGGAAAGGCTTTGATGCGAAAGACGGTCTCAATGTCCTCTGGTGAAAAATCCTCTTTTTCCAGGAAAACCTCGATTGTCTCAATGGCCCGCTTGACCGCCAGGCGTTTCTCCTCGTCCGCGGGAAGCTTTTCGCCGTCCAGATTAGCGTTCAACTCGTCGGAAAGCTCCAGAAAGCGATCTTCGTCCTCGATACGATCCTCGAAGTAGAGGTTCCACAGGCGCTCGAGTTCGGCGTCAACCTTGGGGCGGTTTTGCTCGTAGCACAACAGCTTGAGCTTGGGCATGAAGTCTTTCAGCTTGGTCTGACGGGGGATGGCCGTTCGGGCCTCCTCGTTCAGCCTGATGATCACGTTGCGCGTGCCCAGTGTTCGCACCATGGGCCTGAATATCACTTCGAAGCGATCCTGGGGGATGCGCTCCTGGATGCGGGACATGGAATGCCTCCTTGAAATAGCCTGAATCTCACGGCACCAAAGAGACTGCCACAACACAAAAGCAACCACAATCAGAACTTACGAAAAGAAACCCAGCAAGCTTTTTTTTTACCCCGCCGGCTGGTATCATTGCCGGGATGGCCCGTTTGCTCTGGTTGGGGGGCGGGAGAACAGTGTGAATCATATGAACCACCTGGAACACCAGGATCTCATGCGCGAAATGCCCGACGGCACACTTAAGATGACCAACCCCCTGACGGGGAGGACGGCCTGGTGGGTGCCGGGACGCATCGGGCGGCCCAATATGCACGCTACCCAGGCTTCGATCGAACACGATGCCATCCGCGAGCCCGAGGACTACTGCGCCTTCTGTCCCGAGAAGCTGCTACAGACGCCGCCGGAGATCGAGCGCCGGATCAAGGACGGCGACGGTTACAGATCCCTGGCCAAGCTTCTGCCGGACAGCCTGCGCGAGACACGCTTTGCTTTTCGCCGGGTGGCCAACCTTTATGAGATCGTTACCCTGGACTACTGGCGCCGCAACTACGACTACAAGGGCCGCGAGCACCTGCTCGAATGGGCTCGGGCCTACAGGGAAGACCCTGTCGGCCGCGAGCACCTGCTCGAACTGGCTCGCAGGAAGACGGCGGCGCTGCGCGAGGCGGGCGAAGAGATACCGCCGCTGACCGAAGAACAGATGCTGGCCGAAACCGACAGCTTTTTCCTGGGCTGCCACCAGCTGATCGTCGCCGAGCGCCATTATCAGCCCCGAGCCACCGTGGGCCGCGCCCGAACCCTGTGGTGGTCTGGTTCCTTCAGCTCGCAAGAACACTTCGAGTACTTTCGCTTTACCTCCGACGCGATTCGCGAAATCTATGAAAACAATCGTTACGTGCGCTTCGTGGTTACTTTTCAGAACTGGTTGGCGCCGTCCGGCGCCTCGTTTGATCATCTGCACAAGCAACTGGTCGGTCTCGACGATTGGGGCACTCTGATCAACAGGGAGGTCGAAGCTTGCCGCTCAGACCCAAACTTCTACAACTCCATGGTCGTAAACTACGCCGGCTTCAACAACCTGGTCGTGGCCGAGAATAAGCACGCCGTCCTGTTCGCCGACTTCGGGCACCGTTACCCGACTTTGGCCGTCTACTCCAAGTCCAGGGCGCTAAGGCCCTTCGAGCACTCCCCGGAAGAATTGCGAGGCATAAGCGATCTGGTTCACGCCTGCCACGCCGCCCAGGGGCCGGAGACAAGTTGCAACGAGGAGTGGTACCACCAGCCGCGCGATTGCCTCGAACGCATCCCTTTCCACGTGCTGATCAAATGGAGAGTGAACAATCCGGCCGGGTTCGAGGGCGGCACCTCGATCTTCATCAACCCACTGCGCCCGGTGGACGTGCGCGACGAGATCGTACCCGAGATGTTTCGTCTGAGAGATGAAGGCAAGATATCTCCAGACATTCAAATCGCCGAGGAGTGCCCGCTCGAGCCCAACAGCTTGCTGTACAGCCGCTGAAGGCTCCCGGCCAGGGAGGAAGACGCCATGTCCGAGCACGACCAGATTCACAAGCTGAGCAGTATGCCTCCACCGCAGGCTCCTCACACCAAGAAGAAAAGTTTTGTCAAGAAACCTCTGATGCTGATCGTCGGTATCATCGGCATTATCGCCAGCACCAGCACGGTGGTCGGGCTGGTGCGCGGCTGGTTCTCAAGCGAACCAAGCGCAAACGATCTGGCGGCGCAATCGACCGAGCGCCTTGTTCAAATCGAGAAGAAGCTCGACTCGCGCGATGAGGATGCTCATCTGGTCAACCAGGTGTCCCGCCGGGTAACGGCCTTTGCGGATCGCTTCGCGGGTATTCGTTCACTGATGAAGGACATCGGCCGGCTGGAGCGCTCCCTGGGAGAGCAATCCCGGGCCGGCGGAATACTGACCCCCGACCAGAAGAAGCTCATGCAGGCCGGGCGCAAGAAAGAACGCGAGGAGTTGCTGACTCTGGTGCGCGAGACCGAGAAGAGGCTCATGACATTTATCGAGACCGTTCGTGGTGATGAGACTCTTTCGCGGGTTTCTGCTTCTGGATCAGTGGCCGCCGAGAAGAAAGCCGCGGCACTGGCCCACCTAAAAGAGGCCCGCGAAAAGATGCTGCCCGAGTTGAAACGGCTGAAGAACAAGTACGGTGGTTAGTGCTACTGATTCGGTAGCTCGGGCTCAATGGTCGTGAAGCTGCCTGTCAGCGAGCGCTGCTGGGCTCGTATCCACCCCGGGCTACGGGCGGTGTTCGAGACGCGCACCTCGCCGATCAAGCCGTCCCAGGTGTCATAGTGATCCCAGGGATTCGAGCCAATCCAGATGGGCTTGCCGCCGTCGGTGCTGATGGTGCCGGTGTGTGGGGCCTCACCGTCGGGGCTGCCATTGTAAAAAAGCCGCATGGTCGACCCGTTGTAACTGGCCACGGAGTAGACCCACTGTTCGCCCGGATAGTTAACGTTGTTCCCCAACAGAATCTGGGTCGCCCCGTCCAGCTTGAGCCGAAAGCGCAGCCGACTGCCGCTTTCGATCGTAGACAGCATCCACCAGTGGTTGACGCCCTGCCGGCCGTCGGCCTTCGATATCAGCCGTCCGTCGAAAGATCCTGAGTTCCGCCAGGCGAAGACCTCGAGGGTAATGCCATTGTCGCCGTTTTCGCCGACAACGTCCCAATTGCCCACCTCGGCCCTGTCGTCGTTCCCGTCGAAGGAAACTGCAAAGTCGCCGAAGCCACCGGTCTGCATGGCGTGGGGAGAGCCGTTGAACCAGCCGTCACGACCGTGCCAACTCGAATCTCTCACCCAGTCCAGCTCGGCCAGGTGGTAGACGCCTAAAAAGCTCGTGTCCCAGACTCCCGAACGATTCTGATCATCAATTGCCGAATCGTTGCCATAGTAAATCCAGATGTAATCGTCGGTAGAGTTACCGGGAATGTGCGGCACACGCACCCAAATCACCGAGCTGCCGCTCTCGTCCCATTTCTCTATCTCGTAGGGCAAGTCGGTGACCAGGTCGGCATCCATGAAATGAATGTCATCACCGTGGTCCTGAGTATGGTCGTAGTCGAACCAACTCGAGTGCAGCCTGACCAGCACAGGAAAAGCACGCAGATCATCGCTTTGCGAGCCGTTGTTGAAGACTATCTTGCGCCGGTAAGACCAGGCCGCGTGTGGTTTTTTGAAGTTGACCTCGCGCTGATCCTCCAAAAAAGATTGAGGCGACCAGACGCAGGACAGCCTGGTCATCAGCGGCACGGCGGCAGTGTCAGTGGCCGCGAAACCGTAGTTGCCCAGCCCGTTGCTCATTGGTGCGTCCAGAGAGACAGATCCGCCTGCCGGGCAGAATTCGATTCCCTGCACCTTGACGTAGTAGAGGTCGATCTTGCCGACCGGGCTGTGAAGCACGAACTTGAGGCCTATTGACGGCTTGTTGTTCACCCCCGGATCGAGATCCGACAGGTTGACGCAGAACTCGCGGCACTGCCCGTCGACGCCCAGGCCGCCCACCAGTCGAAAAGCTTCTCTGAACCCGGCGCCATGGTTGCAGCTCAGGACGACGTAGCTCGAATCGTCCGTCCCGGTAGATCCAACCCCGAAACAAACCGTGACGTCACCATCGAGGATCGAGGCATCGACCGTGGTCGACATCGAGAACGAAGCCCCGTCGGCCTCGACGGCGGGAGACCAGTCGGGATGGCTCGTGCATGTGCTTCCGGGACAACCGGGTGCATCTCCGGCGAACGACCAGGCCGATGTGTCACAGGAGCCAGATGTGTCGAACCCGTCATCGAGTAACGGAGATGGTGTCGGGCGGCATCCCGCGCCGAAGGCCCGTACGCTTATGTTGTCGAGATACACCGCGTGGTTGTCCGTCTCTGAATGGACGATGAATCGAATGGTGACGGCCGGGTTGCCATCGGCCCAGGCGTCGATCGGCCGCGTGCAGGCATGCCAGAAGAAGTCGTCAGGTTTACCGCCCGTCGCGCAGTAAATCTGCTGGTAGTTGCTGTCGTCTTCGGCCACCACGATGATCCCGTCGTCTTGATCGGCGCCCCTGCGCGCGGTGTCAAAGCACACCCGCGTGCCGCCCAGACCCGTTAAATCGAAGGTCTTCTCCAGGCGCCACTCCTCGTTCTTCGACCCGCATTTGGTTACTTTGTCCTGGTAGAGCGCGAAGGCACCCTGATTGCTGTCGGAGCAAATCTTGTCCAGTTCGTCGCAGCAGTCCTGGACGCCGTCAGCCTCGCCGCAAACACCGTTCTTGAAGACTCTATCCCGGCAGTGGTTCCCGTCCCACCAGCCGGGCAGCAGGCGCCAGCCGCCCAGGTCACAACGGCCCAACTCGTCTCCGAAATCGGTCGAGTCGAGCAGCACCGGCCCGATCTCGGCGTTGCACGAAAGGCAGTTCGCCTGCTGAATCGTGTCTCCGCCCTCCAGTTTGATGGTACAGGCCGAAACGTCGGGTAGCAAGACGGGATCGTCGCATACCAGGTAGAGCGAATCGGGAGGGGTCACGCAACCCGAGGCATCCGGAGAGCACTGTGGCAGGCACCGTTCTCCGAGCTGATTGGAAGTGCAGTACGAGTCGTCAGGGGTGCCCAGGCAGTCTCCCACCCCGTCACATGAGGCTCCGGAGATGCAGGCCGCGCCCTGGGCGGTGCAAGGGGCACCCTTCGGATCGTGGCAGCCCTGACCGGCTTCCTGGCAATGGTTGCACTCGGTCTCGGGACACGGGCTGCCGGCATGAACGCATACCCCGTCTGAGTCGCAGCTATCGGTTCCGTTACAATATATCCCGTCATCGCAGTCCGCACCTTGCGCCTGTAAACCACATGCCCCGCTACCGTCGCAGGTTCCCGTCCGGCAGGGCACCCCGTCGTCACAATCATCCTTCTTGTCGCTGCCGGCGGCCTGCGGCTCGCAAGTCTGGCCGATAACTATGCACTCCTGGCAGACGGGGCACTCATCGTCATTACTGCAATCCGTGCACTTGTCGGTATCCTCGTCGCAAGTCAGCGGGGCCTGGCAGGGATCGGAACCATTTTGGCATGCGCCCGAGCCGTCACAGCTTTCCAGACCATCGCAATAAAGCCCGTTGTCGCAATCTCCCTTGATGTCGCTACCGGCGTCCTGCGGCCGGCAGCTGCCGCCGGGGGCACACTGGTAGCAGGCCAGGCAGTCGGCGTCGCTCCGGCAAAGGCCGCCCGTGGCCTGCACCCTCATAACGTCCGGCTCGGACCAGGCTCCGCCGGCTTCGACCTCCAGGCGGAGTAGCCAGACACCGAACCGATCCGGCGTCAGCGAGGCAACGGCCCCGTCGTCGCCGTCGATTCCGGCTGTCGTCCCGGCCGGGGCAACAAGCAGCGTCCAGCGGTAGCTGTCGATCTGTTCAGAGTCGGGATCGTAGCTCGCGCTGCCGTCCAGCGCCGCCGGTTGCCCGACGCGCACAGCCTGGTCGGGCCCGGCCACGGCCACAGGCAGCCTGTCGGGACCCGAAGTACTGCTCGAACAGGCTGCGCAGCCTAAAACAAGAAGCGCCGCTAATACCTTTTTCACGCCCATCTCCTGATGATACTCCAAAAACCATCTGCCTGGTAGTTCATGGCATGAACCAGACGACATCCGAGTCTCGCCTGCCCAGGTTACACTCGACAACCGCCGTCAGCTGGCTCTTGTTATTATCGGTCAGCATGAACTGATATTCCCCGTGCGACCCCTCTACAGGCTGCGACAATTCCAGAACCCCGCAGGCCGCCGGGCGTCGGATCAGTCCTTTCAGGACCACGTCGTCGAGCATGATTTTATCGCCGTCGTCATCGCTGCCGGCGGCGATGCGGATGCCCAGGTTGGGATTGTTGTTGACGGCCGGGTAAATGGCCGACAGGTTGACACACACCTCGAAGCAATCGCCGTTCGAACCGAAATTGCCGTCCAGGCGCCAGGCATCCAACCAGTCACGACCGTCGAAGACGTCGACGTCTATGAAATCTCCGACGCTGTTGGCGTCGTAGTCGCCCACCGTGAAGCACAATGTCACTCGCTCGTCAAGGTCGGATGCGTCGATGCCGCCGGCCTCGACGGTCCAGGAGTCGTTCTCGACCTGCAGGTTGCCCGAGCCGGAGCACTGGTCGTCGCCCGGGCACTCGGGTGTGCCCGCGGTGACATTCCAGTTCGAAAGATCGCAGCCGTCGAAGTTATCCTTAAAAACAATCTGTGACTGTGACGCGCAACCGCCGCCCCAGCCGAAGATCTCGATATTGTCCAGGAAGACCTGCTGGTCGTCGCTATTCGAGTGCATGACAAATGAAAAAGTGAGATGTGCCTGGTCGGCGCTCCAGGCCGGAAGCTTCTCGCAGTACCTGTAGAACCAGTCGTTCACGGCGTTGCGCGGCCCGTTGTTTTTGCAGAAAAAAGGCGCGCTCCAGTCAATTGGGTGGCCACCGTCTGACACGTACATAAGCAGGCCGTCTTCATTGTCTGCGTTATGCTCAGCGTAGTCGAAGCAAATCCAAAGCTCTGAAAGCCCCGAGGCATCGACGGTCTTCGAGATGCGGATTTGCTCGTGGTGGCCGCCCGAAAGCTGGTTTTCATCCGCGCGCAGGACCGGACTCGAAAAAGTGCCGTCGTCGCACAGGTTGTCGTCGGCGCACTCTTCATCGCCCCCGCCGGGACTGCAGTCGTCGATGTCATTTGTGCACCTGTGACCCGTGTCGGGGGCCACCGCCCAGCCGTCTAGCGAGCAGTCTCTGTTTGAGTCTTCGAAATCAGTGAAGTCCACAACGGTCGCCCCGATCTCCGCCGTGCAGTTCAGGCAATCGGCCTGCCCGGATTTGCCTGCCCCGGTAAGCGTCAGGCTGCAAACAGAGATGTTGTCGCTACTCAAGTCGACCGGGCCGTCGCAGTGAAGCTCAAGACTCTCGACCGGCAAGACGCAACCGTTTTGATCTGCGCCGCAGCCGGGTCGGCAGATGCTTCCCGGCGCCAGGTTGTCGCAGAAAGCGTCGTCCGGCATACCGGTGCAATTTCCATTCAGGCAGGAGTCGGTGAAAGTGCAGGCTACTCCGTCGTCACAATCGGCTGAATTGTCCACATGTTGGCAAGTGCCGTCGGCCAGCAAGCAGCTGTCGTCCGTGCAATCGTTGCCGTCGTCACAACCTCCCGATCCTTCCGGCATACCTGTTTTCTGTTGGCCGACGCAACTGCCGGCATCGCAGGTGTCAGCCAGGGTACACAGATTGCCGTCGTTGCAGGAACCCTCTCGCAAAGAGTAACTGCATATCCCAGTGCCTTGGTCGCACTCGTCGTCGGTGCAGTCATTACCATCATCGCAATCGGCATTAACGTCGCATCTCGCGCACTCGTCTTTGTCCTCATCGCATACGAGGTTGCTTGCCAGGCAAGGATCGCCACTGCTGATACAACCTTGCTGTGCATCGCAACTTTCGGCGCCGTTGCAGTACAGTCCGTCATCGGGGCATAGCCCATTATTGGGGGCAAAAACGCATTCTCCCGTTACTGTGTTACAGCTATCTTCCGTGCATACGATTCCGTCGTTGCATTCCGTGTCGCTAGTACATCCCGAGCGCCTGGCGCGCAACTCGACCATGTCGCTGTCCGTGGCCCCGTGCACGTCGGTAACCACTAATCTTATCACCCACACCCCGGCCACATTCGGAGTGATGGCCGCCTGCTTCCGGCCGTCGCCGGCGATGGTGGACGTACCGCCCACCGGAGCCGAGACGACACTCCAGGTAAAGGTGAGCGGTCCGCCGTCGGGATCGAAGCTGGCGTCTCCGTCGAGATCGGCCGGCTGACGCACCTGCAGCGCTTGATCCGGCCCGGCCACGGCCACGGGCGGCCGATTGGGCCCGGCCGTGTCAGAGGAACAACCTGCCAGCAGCCAGGCGGCGGCGAGCATAAAACAAACGATAGCGAGTATTTTTTGCACCAGAACATCCCCTTGTCCGTTGGTTACATCACTACTCTATCATGCAGGTGCAGGTTTGCGAAAGGTCCCGTACGATCCGTTCATTCCTGTGATTCGCAGATTTCGCAGCCCGGCATACATAGAGCAACTTGCGGCTACTCGCTGTAGCCGATCTCGATGTACGGGCGCCTACCGTCGTCGCGCTCTGCCGCAATGCAACGCGTTTGCCATTAAAAGTGCCTAGCGGTCCAGCCTTAGCTTAAGCTTGGTGGTTCGGCCGGGCTGGATGGTAACCGAGAAGGTTTTGCTCAAGCCCTTGGCCTCGTTTACCGCCCGCAAAGAGTGCTTGCCGGGGGGAAGTCTCACTCCCGCCAAGGGCGTCATACCCAGCTTGCGCTCTCCCCGGTAGACCTTGCTCCAGGGCGTCGTGTTGAGCTTGAGAAAACCGAAAGCCTTGCGCTTTACGGCAGAGGCCGGCACGGCCTTTTGCCTCACAATAAAATGCAGCCGGCGTTTTTCCCGCGGCCCGGCCACTACCCGCTGGGGCCGGCTTGTTTGGCTGCCGCAGGTCACCGCCACCAGGTGTTCGGCACCGGGTTCGGTTCCAACGTCTGTCAAGGGCGTTCGGCCGGGAACTTCCACCCCGTCTATTGTCGCCCGGCACCCGGCCGGACGGCTGGTTATGGTCAGAAGCGCCGGCCGCTTTGGTTCTTTCGCCTTCCCACCGGGCTTCTGAGCAAGCCCGTCGCCGACTGCAATCTCCGCTGGTCGCGATTTCGGCTCTGCCTGCTTGGCACCGGGCGGCGGGGCTCCGCCACTGCGGATGGTCGTCACATGACTGACAGACGCTTTCTTGCCGGGGACGTTCCCCACAGCGGAACGACCGGCGCCCAACCACCAGCCGGCAAGCACGACAATACCCGCCAGGCACACGACTCCAAGACCCGCCACCATCTTGCGCCTTCGACTGCCCGTCGTACCCACGAAAGCCTGCGGTGGACCGACGAACCAACTCTTCGTTGCGACCGGTTCTTGTCCCGACTCGGACTGAAGCTTTGAGCGAGAGGGCAACGACTCTTCCGTGTCCGGCTTCAGGGCGCCTAGACTGGAGGGTTTCTCAGCGCTCTCGAGTTGTTGCAGTATGCGCTGCTTGGTCCTGGCCCGCTCGCCGAATACTTCCTCTACGAAGGCGGCGATCTCCGGCATGCCGGCGCCCGTTCCACTCGCCCGCAGATGCTCGCGGATGGCGGCGGACATATCCTCGGCGATCTGAAATCGATCCTCCGGGTCCCTCTCCAGTGCCCGAGATGTCACCGTCGCCAGGCTTGCCGGCAGGCCCGGTCGTATCTCATCCAGGGGAGGAATATGATCGTTCAGCACGGCCTGCAGGGTGGCCGCTTCGCCCTCGCGCTTGAAAAGGCGTCGGCGGGCCAGCAGTTCCCACAGCAGTACCCCCAGGGAGAAGATGTCCGAACGGGCGTCTACGGGTTTGGACAGCATCTGCTCGGGAGACATGTAGGAGAACTTGCCCTTCAGGGTGCCCACCCGGGTCTGGTGGATCTTGGAGGCCGCCTTGGCAATGCCGAAATCGACCAACTTCACCCCTCCGGAGAACAAAACTATGATGTTCTGCGGGCTTACGTCGCGGTGGACTATTCCCAGGTGCCGGCCGCTCATGTCGCTGAAGCGATGGGCGAAGGCCAGCCCGTCGCACACTTGCATCACGATGCCGGCGGCCAGCCCGGCGGGAAGGTTCTTTCCCCGCTTTCTGGCCGCCCGCACCAGGTAACCCAGGCTCTCGCCCTCCAGGTACTCCATGGCGATGAAGTAGTCGTCTCCCTCCTTGCCGATCTCGTAGATCTGGACTATGTTGGGGTGGTTCAACTGGGCGGCGATACTCGCCTCGTCGAAGAACATCTCGACGAACTTCTTCTGCCGGGCCAGGTTGGGCAGGATTCGCTTTACCACCACCAGCCGTTCGAATCCGCCGATACCCGTCTGTCGGGCCAGATGGATCTCCGCCATTCCCCCGCTTGCCAACAGCGCAAGCAGTTCGTACTTGCCGAGCCTTTCGGGTGTCCGGGGCACGGCAGAGATAATAGTACCGCCGGGGGGGGTTTGGCAACAACCTCGAGCCACTCGCGCATTGAGAAAACGAATACGGTTTGCTATATTACAGGAAATGATAACAGCCTTGAGCCGACCCATGGGAGTCGGCCGAATGGCGAGGTGTGTGATGCGCGCAAAGATAAGCGGCGGATTGGCTATCCTTCTCCTGGTGGCCTGTTCTTCGGCGGCCAACTTCTGGGTGACGGTGGTCTTTCCCGACGAGGAAGCCAGGCAGAATACGACTTCCGTGGAGGTCTTCGCCATAACGCCCGGCCAGGGAGCAACCTGCGATACACTGATCGCCGGCACGGCCAAGCCGGGCGATGCGGATTACGAAATAGCCGATCGGATCGAGGCGGACTACCCCTCCGCTGAAGGTTCTCGCTCTCTGAACGTAATCGGGCGGGGCGAGATGCTCTTTTTCGCCCGCGCCCTGGACGTCGAAAGGACCGATATCCTGCGAGGCTGTACCCGCGCCGGTGCCGGCGCGGCCGGGCCGTACGAGGTCGTTGTAACTCTCACCTGGAGCTGCCGGGAGACGAACAACGGCGTCGAACTTTGCGACGGGCAAGACAACGACTGCGACGGCCAGACCGACGAAGATTGCATCACCCCCTGCCAGCAAGACGACGACTGCGATGACGAGATCGCCTGCACCACGGATACCTGCGAAGCGGGAACCTGCCTGTTCACGCCGGACGACACGGCTTGTCCGGACGACGACGTGTACTGCAACGGCCAGGAGATTTGCGACGCCGAGAACGGGTGTGTGGGCAGTGGAGACCCTTGTTTGGCGGGTAGCCTGGTCTGCGACGAGATGAACAACCAATGTGTTGCCTGTTTGCTGGACGATGACTGCGACGACGGCGTGGACTGTACCGATGATACCTGTAATGTTGCAGCGGGCACCTGCGTGTTCACTCAGAACGATGCCAACTGTTCGGACGACGGGTTGTACTGCAACGGGACCGAGATCTGCGACGCGGTCAAAGGCTGCATCGGCAGCGGCGACCCCTGTGCGGCCGGCGGTCAGCCCTGTGACGAGCAGAACGATGTCTGCGTATCCTGCGGAGACGGAATAGCCAGTGAGGTAGAAGACTGCGATCCAGCCGCGCCGCAGAACGACAATTGTTGTGATATGGTCACATGCACCTGGACGGCCGCGGGTTCGGCCGATCCGCAGGGATTGTGCTCGGGGGCGCCGGAGTGCAAGATAGACGTTTGTGACGGAGCAGGCGTGTGTACCGTGGCAGACGAGACGGACGGAGCGGCCTGCACGGGCGACGGTGTGTTCTGCAACGGGACAGAGGAGTGCCGGGGGGGTAGTTGCTCATCACCGGGCAATCCCTGTTCAGACCCATCTGATTGCGACGAGTCAAATGATGTTTGCCAAGGATGCGGCGATGGAGTTGTGAGTTCGGGTGAGCAGTGCGATCCGGCGGCACCGGCGGGCGATCACTGCTGTAATACGACCACCTGCCAGTGGATAGAGTCCGGGGAAGTGGATCCGCAGGGTGTCTGTGCGGGTGCGCCCGAATGTCGGCTTGATGCCTGCGATGGATCGGGAGGATGCACGTTTGCAAATGCGACCAGTGGGACGCCTTGCACTGACGACGGCTTGTTCTGCACCGGTACAGAGAGCTGCGACGGAGTTGGCAGTTGTGCGTCATCCGGAGATCCGTGTCCGGGGACGGAATGCAACACGTGCCAGGAGGCGACGGACAGCTGCTTCGATCCGCCGACAACGGCCTGCACGGACGACGGTTTGTTCTGCAACGGTCCGGAGCAATGCAACGGTGTCGGGGCGTGTGCCGGGACGGGGGATCCTTGTCCGGGGACAACGTGCAATACGTGCCAGGAGGCGACCGCCAGCTGCTTCGATGCGGCCGGGGCGGCCTGTACGGACGACGACTTGTTCTGCACGGGAGCGGAGCAATGCGACGGGTCCGGTACCTGTGTAAGCACTGGAAACCCCTGCGTCATCCCCGCCGACTGCGATGAGATGAACGACAACTGCGGCGGGTGATGAGACGGCACGTTGAGCGGAGGCAGCGAGGAAACCATGGTGACTTGGCGAGTTGTAAGCTGGGCAAGAAATATCGTTCGAAGGGAGGCTACCCCATGAAACGCTTGCTGGTCATCATCTTTCTCCTTCTCGTCCCGTGGGCGTCCGCCGCCCAGGATCCCCTCTCTCAGGCGAGCGCCTTCTTCGATGACATGGAATTCCAGAAGGCGCTGCGGGTTGTCCGCAAGGTGTTTCGCTCCGCGCGGAGCGGGCCTTCCCGGGTAGTGGCCGCCTATCACCTGCTGGGACTCTGCCAGAGCGCTCTTGGAAGGCCGGAACGAGCAGTGGAGACTTTCCGCAAACTGCTGGCCCTCGATCCCGGTTTTTCGCTGGCGCCGGACATCTCGCCCAAGCTCTCGGCTCCCTTTTACCAGGCCAAGGCCATATCCCGCTCGCAAAAACCTCTCGCAATGTCCCACCAGCCGCCCGGCCTGGATTCCATCGCCGGTGCGAAGCTCACCCTGGTTTTGGCTGCCAACCCTTTCAAGCTTGCGGCATCGTTGCGTTTGGGCTACCACACGGGGCCGGCCTCTTTATGGAAAACGTCGGCCCGGCGTATAAAGGGGATTGGCGAGTTCGTCTTCCGCCTGCCCCAAGACATGAAGGGGCGGCGGGCCGAGTACCGCTTCGAACTCCTGAACCGCCACGGGGCCGTGCTCAAGCGCTTGCCCGGGGAAGAACGAACCTTCCAGCTGGAGGCACCGGTGGTGGCTGCTGCACCGCTTGCGGCCCAGGCGGCAACGGCCGGCGGCGCTGGAGGCAAAAAAACTCCATCTGAACCTCCGGCCGGCGAACGCTACGAGCCTTTGACACTTCCGGCAGATGACCAAGCCTACGAAGAGCGCAAGCAGGCACCCGCCTGGTATCGAAGCTGGTGGTTCTGGACGGTGGTGGGGGTGGTGGCGGCGGGCGGTGCCACTACCGCCGCCGTGCTGGCCACTTCCGGCTCCGGCACAAGCGAGACCACCGTCTACGGCATTCGGTTCAGATAAATCCGGCCTGAACGACTACGGATCCAATCACTCAGTTGCGGCTACTGACTGTAACTGATCTCGAGATATGGGCGCCTGCCGTCGTCGCGTTCGGAGGCCTGGAATTGCCGGTTGTAGGTGTCCACAGTGCCATACAGGGTGAAGCTGACCGTCCCTGACAACTTGCCCTGTACGTAAATCAATCCGTCGTTATTCAGCGTCCACGTGAACCAGCGATCATCCACGGGCTGGGGTATCGTAAGCATGGACAGGACGGCTCCGCGGTCTCCCGCCCCGCCGTCGTTGCCCCCGCTCCAGTCGTTCGTGCCATCATAGTGGTTCCAGGTGGCGCTGGTTTCGATCCAGCCGGTTCCCGGCGTTGATTCGCCGGCCGCGGCGAGCTTGTAGACCTGATCGCTGTCCCAAGAGTTTCCTCCTCTCCAGGGACTGTACAGATGCAGCTTGACGGCGTGGATCGTGGCACCGGGAGGGATGGAGGAAATGTCGAACCTGATCCATAAATAGGCCCAATATTGCACCTCGTGCCCGTCTTCGTCGGACCCCTGATCGAAGTTCCGATCCCGCTCCCAGCCTAAAACCGAGACATCCTCGGTCACGTCCCGGTAGTCGTTGGTGAGAGAAGATGTGTCGTTCTCCCCGAAGGTACTGGTCGTACCCGCGAAAGAGACCGTGTCCTCGTTCGACCACAGCTCGTCCGGCCCGCATCCAAGGCGGCAGATGACGGTCGCCGTGCCCGGCGTTACCGAACTCATGTCCGCGTTGTAGATCCCATCGCCGGCGTCGCTGAAGCCGCCGAAGGAATCCACTCGGTAGGTTGGCGCGAGTTCGGTAACTTTAATATTGTCTACCACCATGCCGCGGTTATCCTGGTTTTCGGCCGAGGCGGGGCCTATGAACCTCAGGCGCAGGTTCGGGATCCCGACGGCCTCGCAGGGCAGCACGGCCATGTATCTCACGTACCAACCGGGCGCGTCCCCTTGGCCGATCGCGCTAAGCTGCCGCCATTTCGCCCCGTCGTCCACCGAGTACTCCGCGAAGACATACCTGCCAAGATCGAGATCACCTTCTTGCCTCCAGATCCAGGAGACGACCAGGAAATCGTATGGATCGACGCCGGTCGTGTCGAGCTGAGCCGCCTGACTCAGATAAATGTTCGCATCCTTGTGGTCGGTGATCAGGACACGCCAATCATTGTTATACCAACCGCGCTCGACATCATCATCATCACCATCCGGATCGTACGCGGAGAAGGGCGCCAGGCTCGAATCGAAACCGGCGCTAAGCAGCACCTGGATCGGCGACCAATCCGGCATGTCCACCACCTGGACGTCATCCACATAGGCGCAGTCGCCGGCAGCGGAGGGATTTGTCACCAGGAAACGTATTTCCAGGTTCGGATTGTCGTCGGCATCGGGAGGCAAGAAGAGAAAGAAGTCCTGGTAGGACGGTGTCAATCCGTCTCCGGCAAGGGCCAGCGTTCTCCAGACCGAACCGTTGTAGTAGGCCGCCTCGATCATCTTCTTGTTGCCGGACAGCGTGGCCGCGGCCATGGAGAACTTGAAGCCTATGTCGTAGTGATTGGATGTATCGATCGCTGCCGACAGCACGGAACCTTTATCGCAAATCTTCACGCCCTGCGTGCCGGGAACGTGAGTGTCGGGGTTCTGCGCGGCCCCGTCCAGGGTCACGCTGCCGGATGACGTAAATTGCCCGAGGCCGGCCTCGAAGTCGTTCTCGAGAAGCATGCCGTCATTGTTCCTGTCGGAGAAGCAGACGAATGCGGACAGGTCTGCGCCGGGATTGCAGATGTCTATAGCAAGAGGCGTCTGACCACCCAGGGTTCCCGGGTCGTTCACATCCAGAATCATACAGCCAGTATTACACATCTCGGTGCAGCTCCCGGTTGCCCCTATACAAGTCGGAAACGTGCAGGCGTTTCCGTCCTCCTCCGGACAATCAACAGGCGAGCCCGTACAGTTTCCGGCGCCGTCGCAGGTTGAGTTGCAGAAATTGTCATCCCCGCCGTTGCAGGCAGCCCCAACCGGGTCGAAGCAGCCGTCTCCCGCCTCATTGCAATGATTGCAGTCGCCGCCCGGGCAGGGATCGCCTATACTCGTGCACACGCCGTCCCGGCATTCCTCGATCCCCGTGCAGAACAACTGGTCGTCCGTGCACGGAGTCCCGTCCGTCACGTTAATTATGGTGCAAGAACCGGAACCGTCGCAGACATCGAGCCGGCACTCCGGCGCACCCGTGCAGAATACCTGCGGGTCCATCTCTCCCGCCAACGTCCAGCTGCAGTTCCCCGCATCGCAACAATGATCGTTCCGGGGCGCTCCGGGGTCGCACTGCTCGCCATTGTCAACGACGCCGTTTCCGCAGTCACCGCAAGTGTCTTGTTGCTCGTCGCAGTCGGCAGGCGGCGTACAGGGATTACCCATGCCCGCGCAGACACCCGCCTGGCACCGCTCGGGTCCCGTGCAAAAGAGATCGTCGTCCGTGCATGCCGTGCCATCCGCGACCGGCACGGCGACACAGCGATTGTTCGCCTCGTCACAGGTCGAGCCGTTGCAATCGTTTTCGAATGCCGAGCAATCGGGAGGCGTACCGGGCTCGCACTTTCCAGCCACGCAGATTTCGACACCGTTGCAATACAAACCATCGCTGCAGTCTCCGCATTCACTGGCGCGCACCTGCACTATGTCCGGCTCCGATTTCAGCCTGCCGTCGTCGACCACCAGCGCCACCAGCCACAGCCCGCCCGCATTGGGGACGAATGTTGCCTTTCCCGTCTGATCGTCGCCGGCAATCGGGGCGTCAATACCCGGGGCCACAAGCAATTTCCAGTGGTAGATCAGCTTGTCGCCGTCTGGATCGAAGCTGCCGCCGCCGTCCAGAAAGACCGTGTCATTGACTATCACGACCTGGTCGAGCCCGGCGTTGGCCACCGGCGCCCGGTTAGGCCCGGCGATCTCGTCCGAGCAACCCGCAAGCAGTGCCCAGGCCGCGAGCGCGCACGACAGGACAAGATATGACTTCTTGATCATCACTGTATCTCCTGACGGGGTCCGGTCTCTTCATGTTCCTGGTAATTCCATACGTCAGCCCCATCACGGAATGAAGGGCCTGTCCGGGGACCATGATGGATCATCTGCATCCGCCGCGGGTGTCGAGCCGAGCTGCACATCGTTGCCACCGGCGAAGTCTTGAGAAGTCTGGCCGGAACCTTCGTTGAACTTCCAGTAACGGACCAGCCCGGGCTCGCCGCCGGCCAACTCGATGTACATGCCCGCGGATATCTCGGCACCCGTGCGGGCGTAGTCCCATATGCGGACCTCATCTATGTTTCCGCTAAACCACTCGTCGCCTCCGCCATCTATGCTGGAGCCGATCTCCAAGCGGTTGGCCCCCGACAGGTCGAGGTCAACACCATAGTTTTTTGTCCCATCAGGAACCCCGTCGAGATAAATGTTCATGTCGTTTCCATCATAGGTCACGGCGAAGTGGTGCCATTCATTGTTGGTAACGGTGGTGGTGCCCTCGTACAAATTGCTCCAGCTTCCGATTGTTCCCACCACATGCCGGTTGAACACAATCAGGCTTAGTCCATAGCCGTTCACGTCCTGTTGAGCCAGGTCGGCTTGCTCTACCAGCGGTATCCATTCATACGACTCGGCGCCCGGCTGATCGGTATCCAGCTTGGCCCAGCACTCCACGGTGAAAGCTCCCAGATCCACGGGGGAAGCCTCCGCGTGATCGTCCAGGTAAAACTCCAGCGAGCCATAGGTGGCGTTGAAGTCCACCGGCCATGAGTCTGAGTTGTCCCCCGTGTCGTCGGTCTTGATCGGAGTAGCGGCGCCGTAGAAGATGCAGGTGACGTTGGCCGTACCGCCGAGGTCTGACTGGATGTTGGCCGTGTAGGTCCCGTCGCCTTGGTCAGTGAAGGCCCCGATGCCGTCGTGGCTTGCCCTGTACCAGTTCAGCTCGTAGTCGTCCACGTACATTCCCCTGCCGTTGTTCATATTACTTTCCGCCGGTATGTAGAATCTGACCTGTGCGTTGCTTATACCGATGGCATCTTGCTCCCAGACGAAGCGGAACCAGTCGTACTCGTCCCTCGTGTCGACTCCCACCCCGTTCATCCGGAACCAGGTGGCACCGTCGTAGTACCACGCGTTGGCGTAAGAGTCGTTCCCCGGGTCGCCATACTCCTCCATGTAAAACTCGGAGACCAGGTCGCTTCCGGCAGGCACGTAGGTGGTATTCACATCGGGATCGGTAAGGTATGAGGGCTGGTTGTCCGCGATTCTCACGCCCTGGCTTCCCCCTGTAACCGGGTTCTGGGCGTCCGACCGCAGGCAGATATCCGCGTCGTCGCCCTGGCTCGTGAACACGGTGATGGTCTCGCCGTTGCAAATATCGGCCGGTGAGTTGCCCTCTGAAGTCTCGAAGTGATTGGAAAGCACCGTCCAGCCCACAGTGGGATCCGGCAAGTCGTCAATGGACACGTCGTCAACGAATGTGCACTCGTTGTTGTCTCCCGCTCTTCTGCGAAAACGTATCCGCAGGTTGGTGACATTCTCACAGCTGGGCGGGAGAACGTGGGTGTACCATTGCCAGTATTGATTGTAGTTGTCTCCACTGATATCCAGGACGTACCAGGTGCCGCCGCCATCCGGAGAGTACTCGGTAATAGAGTACTCCTGGTTGTCCAAACCCCAGCTTGTCGCGGCGTACCTGAGCCGGATTCGGGTGCGGCCCGTGGTATCTATAGGATCGGTCATCAACCAGTCACCGTCACTGCAGATATAGGCGCCCATTAAGCCGGGGCTGAACGGGCTCTGGGCCCAGTTCGACCGGCCCACCCGCGCAGCGTCGCTTATGGAAAATCTCGCCATGTCCGACTCGAAGTCGTTTGCGAGCAGGTTGTTTACCGGAAGCAGGCGGCCAGTGTCGGTGTAGCAGACGATCTGGCCGGGATCGTAGCTCGACCCGTCCAGGCGGACCGTTATCGTGTCGCCGGGAGCGCCCGTCGGAACCTGGTTCGCCGGCCCGGAGACACAGATGTAACCCGTCGCCTGGCAGTTGGCGTCGTCGGTGTCCGTGTCGTTATCACAGTTGTTGTCCTTTCCGTCGAAGCAGGTTGAACTTGGATCGCAGACGGGGCCCTCGGGCTTACTCGTGTTCACTTCGGGGTCGCCGTCATCGCAGTCGGTGCCGCCGCAGGCGATGTCGATGAATGTATCGCCGTCCGCGTCCTTGTCTATCGCACCGGGAATGCAGTTGCCGATTCCGTCGCACGCGGCGGTGCTGGTACATGGATCGCCGTCGTCGCAGGAAGTCGTGGCGGGCGAGAAGCAATCGCCGCTGCCCTCGTTGCAGGTGTTGTTGCAGGCATCGCCCGTGGTGCAGGGATCGCCAGAGCCAACGCAGGCGCCTAAACCGTCGCACTCCTCGATACCTGTGCAGAACAACACGTCATCCGTGCAGGATGTGCCGGAAGACGTGAAGCAGTTGTCGTCGGTCTCGTTGCAGGTATTGCACTCAGTCCCCGGACAGGAGTCGCCCGTGCTCACACAAGCGCCCGAGCCGTTGCACTCCTCCGGCCCGCTGCAGAAAAGACCGTCGTCAGTACAGGACGTGCCGGAAGGCGTGAAGCAGTTGTTGTCGATCTCGTTACAGGTGTTGCACTCCGTGTTCGGGCAGGGATCGACCGTGCTCATACAAGCGCCCGTGCCGTTACACTCCTCCGGCCCGCTGCAGAACAACCCGTCTTCCGTGCAGGACGTTCCGGAAGGCGTGAAGCAGTTGTCGGCGGTCTCGTTGCAGGTGTTGCACTCCGTTCCCGGGCAGGAATCGCCAGTGCTCACACAAGCGCCCGAGCCGTTGCACTCCTCCGGCCCGCTGCAGAACAACCCGTCGTCAGTACAAGACGTTCCGGAAGGCGTGAAGCAGTTGTTGTCGGTCTCGTTGCAGGTGTTGCACTCCGTATTCGGGCAGGGATCGCCCCTGCTCACACAGGCGCCGCCCGAGCACTCCTCCAGCCCACTGCAGAACAGCCCATCGTTCGTGCACGGCGTCCCGTCAACCTCGTTCGCGGTACCGCAGCCACCCGCGCCGTCGCAGACATCAACTTGGCATTCCGGCGCCCCGGCGCAGGATCCTTGGGGATCGGGGCTGCCCCCGGTCGCCCACTGGCAGTTGCCCACGTCGCAGCAATAGTCGTTCAGGGGGGCTCCCGGGTCACAATCCTCGCCTCCGCTCAGTGTGCCGTCTCCGCACGCGCCGCAGATGTCGTTGATCTCATCGCAGTCGGCCTGGACGGCACAAGGATTTCCCTTGCTGGCACAGGTGCCCGAGCCGTTGCATTCCTCCGGCCCGGTGCAGAAAAGACCGTCGTCCGTGCAGGATGTGCCGGAAGACGTGAAGCAGTTGTTATCCAGCTCGTTGCAGGTGTTGCACTCCGTTCCCGGGCAGGGGTCGCCAGTACTCACGCACGCGCCCGAGCCGTTGCATTCCTCCGGCCCGGTGCAGAAAAGACCGTCATCCGTGCAGGACGTGCCGGAAAGAGTGAAACAGTTGTCATCGGTCTCGTTGCAGGTGTTGCACTCCGTCTCGGCACAGGGGTTTCCTGTCCCGGTGCACTGGCCTGCCCCGTCACACTCCTCGGGACCGGTGCAGTATTGCCCGTCATCAGTGCAGGATGTACCGGGAGGCGTGAAGCAGTTGTTGTCGGTCTCGTTGCATGTGTTGCATTCCGTCTCCGGGCAGGGGTTTCCAGTACTCATACAGGCACCGGACCCATTGCATTCCTCGGTCCCGGTGCAGAAGACACCATCGTCCGTGCAGGGCGTGCCGGCAGAATCGAAGCAGCTATCGTCGACCTCGTTGCAGGTATTGCACTCGGTGCCCGGGCACGGATCGCCCGTACTCGCGCACACGCCGCCCAGGCACTCCTCGGCCCCCGTGCAGAACGACCCGTCGTCCGTGCACGCGGTCCCGTCCGTCACGTTCGCCGTGGTGCACGCGCCGGAACCGTCGCAGACATCGAGGCGGCACTCCGGCGCACCCGAGCAGAATCCTTGCGGGTCTACTTCTCCCGCCGGCGTCCAGGTGCAGCTTCCCACGTCGCAGCAATTATCGCTCCGGGGCGCTCCGGGGTCACACTGCTCGCCATTGTCAACGACGCCGTTTCCACAGTCACCGCAAGTGTCTTCTTGCTCGTCGCAGTCGGCGGGCACGGGACAGGGGTTGCCCATACTCACGCAGGCACCCGCCTGGCACTGCTCGGGTCCCGTGCAGAAGAGATCGTCGTCCGTGCATGCCGTACCGTTCGGGAGCGCCGTGCCGGGCTCGCATTTCCCATCCGCGCAGCTTTCGACACCGTTGCAATAAATACCGTCGTCGCAATCTCCGCATCCTGTGACGCGCACCTGCACGATGTCCGGCTCCGAACTCAGCCTGCCGTCGTCGACCACCAGCGCGACCACCCACAGCCCGCTAACATCGGGGGTGAATGTTGCGATTCCCGTCCGATCGTCGCCGGCGATCGGGGCGTCAATACCCGGGGCCGCAAGCAGGCTCCAGTGGTAGGTCAGCGCATCCCCGTCCGGATCGAAGCTGCCGCTGCCGTCGAGCGTCGCGATCTCACCGGCATTCACCGTCAGATCCGCCCCGGCATCGGCCACCGGCGCCCGGTTGGGCCCGGCGGTGTCAGATGAACAACCCGCCGGCAACACCCAGACCGCGAGCGCGCACGACAGGACAAAAGATAGTTTCCGTATAATCATCATCTCCTAATCTCCTCAACTATTATTACCAGGCTTGGATGAACCCCTCCGTGAACAAACCGGAGGCGATGTCCGGGCTGACTGTACCTCCGATGCTCGCGGAGCCGCCGAGGGTGTTGATACGAATGCGCCCGGCCGCGCCTCCTCCGCCGCCGGCCGTCGAATCGCTCCCGGCAAAACCGTCCTCACCGCCGGCCGTTCCATCGGAACCACCTCTCCCTCCGTCACCGCCGCCATTTCCCGTCTGATCGTCGCCGGCGATCGGGGCGTCAATACCCGGGGCCACAAGCAATTTCCAGTGGTAGATCAGCTTGTCGCCGTCTGGATCGAAGCTGCCGCCGCCGTCCAGAAATACCGTGTCATTGACTACTACGATCTGGTCGAGCCCGGCGTTGGCCACCGGGGGCCGGTTGGGCCCGGCGGTGTCAGAGGAACAACTCGCCGGCAGCCAAGCAACGCCGAGCATAAGATAGCCGACAGCCATCATTTTTTGCATCATAGCATACCTCTTACCCGTCGGTTGCACCGCTATTCTATCATGCAAGTGTAGGTTTGCGAAAGGTCTCGGCAACTTCCAAAAAATACGGTCGGTCGTGGAGATTGCGATGACCTGTCTTTACGAGAATGTAATCGCCTGGTTTTTGTCACCAGCCTTCAACGACTCCCTGTGTGCAAATCCCGGTACACTGCCCGAGGTTGCCGGTGGGCGAGATGATTGCCCCAGCCTGGATGTCTGCGGCTCCGCCCCCGGTGTTGATCCGGATTCGGCCGGTACCACCGCCGCCGCCGCCTCCGTTCTCTGCCGCCAGCCCGGTGTCTCCAACTGGAACGATTCCCCCGCTTCCGTCCCCGCCGTCTCCGCCGCCCATGCCGGTGGAGGCACCGCCGAGGGCGCTGCTCTCATCGGGTGTCCCCGGCTGCCCGGAAGCTGCGACTCCCGTGCCCCAACCCGGGTTGCCGTCGAAGCCGGCCCCGCCGCCGCCTCCGTTGGCGGCGAGCTTGCCCGCGATGGTGATGAACTCGGCCTCCAACAGGATTGCCCCGCCGCTCCCGGAACCGCCACCGGCGCCGGAATCTCCCCCGTCGTGACCTCCCTCCCCGCCACCTCCGGCGGTGAGTATCAAGCCTCCTGCCGGTACGCTGAGTGTACCGCCGGCGCTTAGCTGGACCGCGCCGCCGCCGCCGCCGCCGGGGCCTCCGTAGTCGTCGCCGCCGCAGCCCCCGCCGCTTCCGCCGATGAGAGGTACGAGCTCCGGTAAACCGTATGGGACTGCCGGCAGGGGCCCGGCGACGAAGCAGCCGCCACCGTCGTTGCCGTCACCGCCGGCGCCGCCGATGCCGCCGAAGCCGCCCCCGGCTCCCCCTGAGTTGCAAGGGCTGTCGTCTCCCCCGGCCCCGCCGCCGCCGGGGCCTTGCCCGTCGTTGGGGGGACCGCTGCCGAAGCATTGACCGCCATCGTAGCCGCCCGGCCCGCCGAGGCCCGAGAAACAGCTCCCGTCAGTGCTCATCAACCCGTCGGTACCGCTGGCATCCAGCGTGCCTTGGATGTCTACGCCGGTGCAGGAGAGCAAGGCCAGTGCGTTGTTGCCCTGGACGGTTACGGTAACGCCGGACTGAATGTTGATGCTGTTGAACGAGAACACCCCGATGTTCGGGAAGCCGCCGCCCTGAGAGACCGGGGCGAAGACGATGTCGCCGCCGGCAACGCCGGTGATGGTGCCTAAGTCGGTGTCGATGGTGGCGTCGGCTCCAATGTCCAAGTCGTACGAGTTCGCGCACATGCGCTCGGGCTGGATGTTGGAGGGTTTCAGGTTGAGCGGGCGGTACCAGACGCGGCTCCAGTCTGAGAGCATCGCATCGGGATCCCACTGGCAGGTGATGTCCGAGGTGAGCTGGCCGTCGGTATCGGTAGCCGTGAAATCATAGATGCCGTCGTTGTCCGGATCCTGCGGGTTGCCAAGCGACACCACCGCCGGCACGGTGCAGTCCTGGTGACCGGAGAAGACGATCTGATCGAGATCGATTTCGTGGTCGCCGGCCTCCAGTTGGATGCGGATTCCGGCATTGGCGTTGTGATCGACGGCCGGGTCGAGATCGGAAAGGTTCAGGCAGACTTGCGCGCAGGTGTTGTTCGCGCCGAAGTTTCCCTCGTTGCTCCATTGCGTCTGCCAGCCCAGGCCCGAGTCGACGTCGACGGTGACGATCTCGCCCCCGTTGGCGCCGTTCTCTCCGTAGTAGAAGCACAGCTCGACATCGGTGACTGCCGACATGTCGAAATACTGGTAGAATTCGCCAACGCCTCCGCCGGTGTTGTTCACCCATGCCCTGTTGCTCAAGTCGTAGCAGTTGAAGCGCGGGCTGCAGTTTATCGTAGCCCCGCCGCCCACCGTCCAGCCGTTCCAGTCGGTCAACGGATCGCTGCAGCCTGAGAAGTCCTCGGTCAACGTTGTCGTGGTCGCGGGGCAGGAAATGGACTCGCCGCGCAGCGTTATGTTGTCTATGTAGATGCGGTCGTTGCCGTTATTGGAGTGCAGGAAGAAAATTACCCGCAGCGCCGGGTTGTTGTCGGCGAACACGGCTGCGGCGGACAGATCAACGCAGGTGCGGAACCAGATGTTATTTACACCCCCGGTCGGTCCTCCATCGTCGCAGAAGACATTTGGCTGGTAATTGCTCGCATCTGCAAGATCGATCTGGAGAATCTCGTCGCCGGTTGCCCCGTTACCGGCGTAGTCGAAGCACAGTTCGATGTTTTGTAGCCCGGTAGCATCGAACGTGTGCTGGAGTCGCCACTGTCTGCTCCCGGACGTGCAGGTGTCGCGATCCGCCTGGAAGGCAATGGTGCCTGCAAGGTCGATCGGGCATTTCAGGTTGTCACAGCAATCCCGGTTGTTCGGGTTTGACATGGGACAAGATGTCCCGGTGCCGTAGCAACTCGTGCCGGAAACGATCGTCCAGCCGTCCGCGACCTGGTCGACCACCGGTGCGCAGCTGCCCGGATTGAGATCGTCTTCGAAGTCGGTGTTGATAAGCGTTGTCACCCCGACGCTGGCGCTGCAGCTAAGACAGGCCTCCTGGCCGATGATGTCGCCGCCGCCCGCGAGAGTGATCGAGCAGTCGGAGACGGTGTCCACGTCGAGGTAGACCGGGTTCTCACAGGTGAGCGCCAGCGAGCCCGGCGGTGTGACGCAGCCAGAGGTGTCGGGAGAGCAGGAGGGGTAGCAGAGGTCGCCCAATGCGACGAAGGTGTCGCAGTAGAGGTTGTCGGGGATGCCGCTGCAAACTCCTAAACCGTCGCAGGTGTCGTTGCCGGGGGCGGGGCTGGTACAGTCAATGCCGTCGTCGCACGCGGAGCCGTTGGGGTCGTCGGCCAGGCAGTTGTCGGCCAGCTCGTCGCAGGACTCCGCGCAGTCGTTGTCGCCGTCGGGTCCCGGACACGGGTTGCCCGTGCCTCCGCAGGCCCCGGCCGTGCAGGTGTCGGTCAGGGTGCAGTACAGCAGGTCGTCGCACGCGGAGCCGTTGGGGTCGTCGGCCAGGCAGTTGTCGGCCAGCTCGTCGCAGGACTCCGCGCAGTCGTTGTCGCCGTCGGGTCCCGGACACGGGTTGCCCGTGCCTCCGCAGGCCCCGGCCGTGCAGGTGTCGGTCAGGGTGCAGTACAGCAGGTCGTCGCACGCGGAGCCGTTGGGGTCGTCGGCCAGGCAGTTGTCGGCCAGCTCGTCGCAGGACTCCGCGCAGTCGTTGTCGCCGTCGGGTCCGGGGCAAGGGTTGCCACCGTGCTGAGAACAGGCACCCACCTGGCAGCTGTCGGCGCCGTTGCAGAAAATGCTGTCGTCGCATATCGAGGCGTCCGGGTCGTTCAACGTGCAATCTCCGGCCCCCTCGTTGCATGATTCCGCACAGTTGTTATCGCCGTCGGGCCCCGGGCAGGGGTTGCCGCCGTGCTGAGAACAGGCCCCGGCCAAACAGCTGTCCGCACCGTTGCAAAACAGGCTGTCGTCGCATACAGAGCTGTCCGGGTCGGCCAAGGTGCAGTCACCGGCTCCCTCGTTGCATGATTCGGCGCAGTTGCCGTCGCCATCGGGGCCCGGACAGGGATTGCCGCTTCCCGTGCACAGGCCGGACTGGCAGGTATCCGTGACGGTGCAGAAAAGACCGTCATTGCAGACAGAACTGTCGGGATCCGCAGCAGTGCAGTCAGAGGCGCCCTCGTTGCACGACTCGGCGCAGTCGCTGTCGCCGTCGGGGCCCGGGCAGGGGTTGCCGCCGTGCTGTGAGCAGGCACCCGTGAGACAGCTGTCCGCGCCGTTGCAGAACAGGCTGTCATCGCATACAGAGCTGTCCGGGTCGTTCAAAGTGCAGTCACCGGCTCCCTCGTTGCACGACTCGGCGCAGTTGCTGTCGCCGTCGGGCCCGGGGCAAGGATTGCCGCCGTGCTGGGAACAGGCACCCGTGAGGCAGCTGTCGGCGCCGTTGCAGAAAATACTGTCGTCGCAGGCTGCGCTATCTGGGTCCGCCGCCGTGCAGTCTCCGGCTCCTTCGTTACACGACTCTGCGCAGTTGTTGTCGCCGTCCGGTCCCGGACAGGGATTGACGCCGTGCTGTGAACAGGCTCCCGCCAGGCAGCTGTCTGTGCCGTTGCAGAAAACGCTGTCGTCGCAGGCCGCGCTATCGGGATCCGCCGCCGTGCAGTCTCCGGCTCCCTCGTTGCAAGACTCCGCGCAGTTATTGTCTCCGTCCGGGCCCGGACAGGGATTGCCCGATCCCGTGCAAGACCCATTTTGACACAGCTCGGAACCGGTGCAGAAAAATCCGTCATCGGTGCACGGAATACCGTTCGCGTCATTGATGGTGGTGCAGCCACCCGATCCATCGCACACATCCAGTTGGCACTCGGGCGCCACAGAACAAGCAAGCTGTGGATCCGGCATCCCGGAAGCCGTCCACTGGCAGCTGCCGGGATCGCAACAGTTGTCGCTCGCGGGCGCGACCGGGTCGCACTGCTCTCCGGCGCTCACAACCCCATCGCCGCAACCCGCGCAAAGATCGTTGATGTCGTCACACGAGCCCGGCGGCGTGCAAGGGTTCCCCAGACTGTTGCATGAACCGCCCTGGCACTGCTCAGGGCCGGTGCAGAACAGGCCGTCGTCGGCGCAGGCGGAACCGTCGGTATCGGCCGCCGTGCAATCCCCGGCCCCTTCGTTGCACGACTCGGCGCAGTTGGCGTCGCCGTCGGGACCCGGGCAAGGATCACCGCCGTGCTGAAAACAGGCCCCCGCCTGGCAGCTGTCCGAGCCGTTGCAGAAAACGCCGTCATTGCAGGCCGCGCCGTCGGGATCCGCCGCAGTACAATCGGAGGCACCCTCGTTGCAAGACTCGCCACAGTCGTTGTCTCCGTCGGGACCCGGGCAAGGATTACCGCCGTGCTGGGAGCAAGCCCCCGCCTGGCAACTATCGGTGCCATTGCAGAACAGGTTGTCGTTGCAGGCCACCCCGTCGGGATCGGCCGCCGTGCAGTCGGAGGCTCCCTCGTTGCACGACTCGGCGCAGTTGTCGTCTCCGTCGGGCCCCGGGCAGGGATTGCCCGATCCGGTGCAAGTACCCGATTGGCAAGTGTCCGTCACTGTGCAGAAAAGACCGTCATTGCAGACCGAGTTGTCGGGATCGGCCACCGAGCAGTCTCCCGCACCCTCGTTGCAAGACTCGGCGCAGTCGCCGTCGCCGTCGGGACCCGGGCAAGGATTACCGCCGTGCTGCGTGCAGGCACCCGTCAGGCAACTGTCCGTGCCGTTGCAGAAAACGCCGTCGTCGCAGGCCGAGCTGTCGGGATCCGCCGCCGTGCAGTCAGAGGCCCCCTCGTTGCACGACTCGGCGCAGTCGCTGTCGCCGTCGGATCCCGGGCAGGGACTGCCGACGTGTTGGGAACAAGTCCCGGCCTGGCAGCTGTCCGTGCCGTTGCAGAACAGGTTGTCGTCACAGGCCGCACCGTCCGTGTCGGCCGCCGTGCAGTCAGAGGCTCCCTCGTTGCAAGACTCCGCGCAGTTGTCATCGC
>CAZXHT010000008.1:28972-58301 GCA_964640665.1 uncultured Myxococcales bacterium | reverse complement strand
GCCGCCGTGCAGTCAGAGGCTCCCTCGTTGCAAGACTCCGCGCAGTTGTCATCGCCGTCTTCACCCGGACAGGGATTGCCGGTATGCTGTTGACAGGCGCCCTGCAAACATTGCTCATCCCCGTTACAGAAGACACCATCGTCCGTGCAAGCCGTGCCGTCCGCTACATTGACTATTGTGCATCCCCCCGATCCATCACAGACATCGAGCTGGCATTCGAGTACCCCGGCACAGACACCCTGTGGATCCACATTCCCAGACCCTACCCACTGGCAAGTGGCCGGATCGCAGCAGTGATCGCCCGCCGGCGCCGCCGGATCGCACTGCTCACCCGAACTGACCACACCGTCCCCACAGCCCTGGCAGATGTCGTTAATCTCGTCGCAGTCCGCAGGCACCGCACATGGATTACCCGGAGACACGCAGCTACCCCCCTGGCATTCCTCGATCCCATTGCAGAACACACCGTCGCCCGTGCAGGCCGCTCCGTTCGTCTCGTCAGCCAGGCTGCACCCGCCTGCTCCGTCGCAAACGTCTATCTTGCACTCCGGCGCCCCGCTGCAGACCCCCTGCGGATCGACATCGCCTCCGGCCGTCCATGTGCAACTTACAGGGTCGCAACAGTTGTCGCTCGCCGGAACCGCCGGGTCGCATTGCTCTCCCTGTCCGTCGCTGACCACGCCATCCCCGCAGGCAGAACACAGATCGTGGTCCTCGTCACAGGAGCCGCCCACCAGGGAGCAAGGATCGCCACTGCCCACACATCCAGTGAGCGCGTCGCAAATCTCAGGCCCGTTGCAGAAGTTGCCGTCGTCCGGACAAGCCGCGTCGTCGGGTGTGAACAGGCAAGTTCCTGCGTCACAAGTGTTCGTCGTGCAAGCCACCCCGTCGTCGCAGTCGCCGTCCAGTACACAGACCCGGCACTGTCCGCCCGCCTCGTCGCAAACCAGGCCCTGGGAAGGGCACGGATCTCCGCCGCTCACACAACCGTTCTCGGCATCGCAGCTCTCAGGCCCGTTGCAGAAGACGCCGTCGTCGGGGCAAAGCGCGTCGTTTGGGGTATTAAGACACTGATGCGTGTCGGTGTCGCATGTGTCCGTGGTGCAATCGATATCGTCGATGCAGTCCTTGTCCTGCTTGCAGCCGATGGGCATGGCCCGTAGCTGCATCACGTCCGGCTCGGAGGGCAGGCGCGTGTCGCTGACTACCAGGCGAATCGCCCAGATGCCTTCCTCGTCGGGGATGATCGATGCCATCTTGGCCTGCGCGTTTGCTATCTCGGCCGTGGCTCCGGCCGGGGCCGAGATGATGTCCCACTGGAAATGGAGCCCGTCACCGTCCGGATCGAAACTTCCGCTTCCGTCGAGGTCGACCGGTTGTCCGACCTTCTGCACCATGTCGGGACCGGCGTTGGCCAAGGGCGCCCGGTTTGGCCCGGCCACGTCCGAGGAACAGCCGGCGACCAGACCGGTTACCAACAAGAAAGCCAGAAAACGAAACTGTTCGCCTCTCATCATAGACCTCCCGGAAAAACACGGCATCCGCCAGGCGCGGCAGCCAGAATGAGTTTTTGCGCCGACATGCTTATTGTACTACTTTTACCATGTGATCGCGGTAAATGTCACTATTGCTCTCGGGCGGTAATGAAAGAAAAGCCAAGCAACCCTGTGAAGTTCGAGATGTCCTTCGATCTGCGTTACCAGGACACGGACAGCCGCCTGGCAGCAACCCCACGTTCCTTGCTCTCGGCCATGCAGGAGGCGGCCATCTTGCACTCCGAGCAGGTCGGCCGCGGGATCCCCTGGTTGAGCGAGCGCCGTCTGAGTTGGATGATCGTCCAGACGCGAGTCGAGTTCGCCAATTTCCCTCCCTGGCGATCCAGGCTCAGGGTGATCACCTGGCCCTCGGAGATGGGCCGCCTGCTTTCGCGCCGCGAGTTCGTGCTGCGAACCGATCACGGACCCGTGGCACGCGCCACGACGTTGTGGGCCTTCATGGACAAGGCCCGCAGGCGGGTGGCCAGGGTGCCCCCCGAGGTGTCCGGCGCATTCCATGTCGATTGCGAACGTGCCATCGAGCGCCGCTTTCGGCGGCCCGTTGCCTGCAGCCCGGCGGATCGGCAAGAAAGCTTCCCCGTCCGGCGCTGGGAGATCGACTTCAACGAGCACGTCAACAACCTGCGCTACCTGGACTGGATGATCGAGACGGTTCCCTCAGACGTTTATCGCAACTTCGTTCTGCGGGAGTTGAACATTCGCTTCCAGAAGGAGGTCGGCCCCGGGCGGAACGTCGTGGCCGGTATCATGGAGCTTGCGGGTGGCGGCCCGAACGAGAGGCGCTTCGCTCACGAGGTCCGGACACTCGACCCGGACGAGGCCATCGCCGCGGCCGAAACCACATGGGTCCGACCGGCCTAAGAAATCTTGGTCTTTTTTCCACCACGGCCCCGCCTGCCGCGGTGCCGTCGGCCACGCTTCGCTGCCTGGCCCGGAGTGGATCCTTTCTTCGGCACCGGCCCCGAGGCGGAAGTACGCGACGATGCTCCCTCCTGGAGAGAGGCCCGGCGCAGGCGCTGAAGGGTCCTGCGCCCTTCGCCGCAAGCCCGCACGCCGATTTCGAACAGGTCGAGCGCCTCTGGGAAAGACGCGCGCCGCATAAAGGCGCGCGGCGGGGGGCGCGTGTGTTTCATCTTCAGCAGGCGTCTCTGGGCGGCAACCAGTTGCTGCACCCGTTCGGCCTGCCGCTTGGGCAATTTGAGTCGCATGACCATTCCGCGCAGCATCTGGCGGGCTATTTCCCCCTGCGCCCCGGAAGCGGGCTTGATCCCATAGGACTCTTCTCCGTTCCCTGCGGCATCGGCCACCGGGTGAAGCAAGACCGCCGCCAGCAGCACGGCGTTGCTCAACAACTCACGCTCGGAGCCGTCTATTGCAGACAGGTAGGCCCACAACCCACCGCCCGGCTCGCGTTCCTCGTCGCGCTCCGGTGCCCGGGACAGGTAACGGGCCACCTCGGGCATCATGATCTTCAGTACTCCAGTCTCCCACATCAACCTGAAGCAGGCCTCGGATCCGCCGGAGCGCAGCATGCGGAAGATCTCCTCGAGCAGCCGCGGCGCGGCGCACTTTTCGAGGTGGCTGCGGTAACGCACGATTGCGCGCAGCGTGGCCGGCTCTATCGCAAATCCCAGACGGCCGGCGAACTTGAGCGCCCGCAGGATGCGGACGGGATCCTCGCGCGTCCTGACGTCCGGACGGCCGATGTATCTCAGTGTGCGTCCGACGAGATCTTCGAGGCCGCCGACGTAGTCGACCAGCGTGCGCTTGACTGGGTCGTAAAACAGGCCGTTGATGGTAAAATCGCGCCTGAGAGCGTCTTCCTGCTCGTCGCCGAAAACATTGTCCGAATGGATCAGCAAGTCGCCGTCTGGTGCCTGTTCGCCCGCCGCGGCCCTGAAGGTGGCCGTCTCGATGACCCTGCCCCTGAATAGGATGTGCGCAAGCCTGAAACGCCGGCCGATCAGCCGGCAGTTGCGGAAAAGCTTGCGGATCTCCCCGGGATGCGCCGAGGTGGCCACGTCGAAGTCCTTGGGGGTGAGTTTCAGAAGCAGATCCCTGACGCAGCCGCCGACCAGGTAAGCAGTGTGCCCGAAGCGGTTGAGTCTGCGGATCACCTTGAGCGCATCCGGGTCGATCTTGGCGGGCGGGATTCCCCGCGTGGGCACCACGACGGGCTGCTGGATAGAAGAAATCCCGATCTCCTCGGTCATTTCGCCGGAGGTCTCGATATTTTTCTTGCCGGTCGCGCGCGCTGTCATCGCGAGCCTTTTACACCCCGAGCGGTGGCGGATCAAGTCGAGCCGGGAGATCCAGGGCGTGGGCAGCTCTTCAGCGACCAGGGAGCCGCCTGGAACACTGCTCGCTGGGCCGCTGGAAAAAGACGTCCACGTAGTCTGTGACCCCGTCGCAGGGATTGTCCATCTGTTTCAGGCGCCAGTATTTTCGCTTGCCGGTGATGCGAAAGGTCATTGGGCCCTGCCGCCGGCAGGGCCGGCCTCCGTTGATATGGCTTATGCGGGTCACGATGGTGCCTCGGAACTTGAAGAAAAGCGTTCCCACCTCCGGGATGACGCCGTCGATGCGAACGTAATCGTTGCCCTTCCTGGACTCCTGTGACCCGCTGATAGTCAAGGTGCCGTCGCCGTAGACGACCTCGACTGTGCCGAAATGACTCCAGGAGATCCACTGCAGCGCGAACAGGTGTTTACCCAGGAGCTTATCAAGGACGACCTGGTCCTTGATAACGGTCAGCGGCGCCGCCGGCGCCGGCTCGGCCAGCCAGGCCAGAATCATCATGGCTGCCAGAGCCTTCGACAAATAACTGAACTTAAAAAGAATCATCGCGATATTTCTCGACCGTGAAGCTCACCGACCAGGGACCATAGGCGTTCGAGCTGACACCGTTGGCGGTCGACCCCTGGTAACTTTTTTGGCCCGGCAAAATTCTGACCAGCACGACGCCATGCTCCCCGGGTTTCAGCAGGCCGGCGTGTACCGCTGCCGCGCCCAGGTGCGAATCCGAGGTGTAAACCTCGCTGCCCCAGATAGATCCATTCAGGCTGCCCGTAACCTCAAACAGTAAACGCTTGCCGATCTGCCCGTCTACAGCGCGCAGGTATCCCGGATCGGGCCTGACCCCGCGCAACGCGCGTATCTCGTCGCGGACGGCCAGCGCCTCGTCGAGCATGGCGGCCCTGGTGTATTTGTCTTGCAACGACTTCAGCTTGCGAATGACTTGTTTCCTGAACGGATTAATCTCGTCCTCCGCCCGCTGACGTATCTTCTCGGCTGTTAGCTCGAATTTCGAAATCAGCTTGGCGGCATCCTGCGGCAACTCGCCGCCAGGAGCCGACGCGGAACCCAGAACAAGTACCAATACAACGATCGCCCGACCCGTGATTCTCATCGCATCCTCCTGTAGTCGTCACATACCTGTAATATACGGATACATTGATGCCTTGGTCTAGTGCCCCTCTCAAAACCCCACTTTTCTGTGTAGTGTTTCCGGACACATGTCCGGCACTCGGACACCCCAAAGGATCTTACTGCTGGTAATATATGCATAAATATCCACGGCTTATGTACAAGCAACATTCTGGCACGCAGGTTGCTTGTTTTGTTGCCGCAACAACTTGGAGGCGGTCTTGCCGGATACGAATCAAACCATTCAGGCTATCCATTCGCGCTTCGCCCAAGCCGGAGCCGAGGCGCTTTCCGATCACGAGTTGGTGGCCTTGCTGATCGGTCCGGGCGGCGGCGGGCGATCTTCCCTCGCGCCGCTGGGGCTGGCCGAGCGCGCCCTGGGGCAAGCCGGTGGACTGTGGGGCCTGGCCCGGGCGGAGATCTCGCAGATCGCAAGGCTCGACGGCGTGGGCGAGGCGCGCGCCTGCCGGCTGAAAGCGGCCGTCGAGATCGGCCGCCGCCTGGCCGTCCCCGATCCCCCAAGGGGACGGCCAATCGAATCGGCGGCCGACGTGGCCGAGTGGTTTCGCTGCCGCCTGCAGGATCTGGAACGCGAGTGCATTCATGCCTTGCTGCTGGACAACAAGCACCGCCCGCTGCGCCAACTGCGTGTCTCCGAGGGATCGTGGACCTCGTGTCACGTCGATCCCAAGGTAGTCTTCGCGGCCTGCCTGCGCGACGGCGCCCCGGCCGTGATTCTGGTGCACAACCACCCCTCAGGCGATCCGACACCCAGCCGCGACGACATCGAGTTGACCGAGCGCATGGTCAGGGCGGGAAAACTGGTCGGCGTCACGGTAGTCGACCACCTGGTCGTCGGCCGCTGCGGCTACACCTCGATGGCGGATAGCGGTTTGATCTGATCGCTTTTCCTGGTATACAGATTGCAATCTGTTCCATATCGGGAAAAGGGGTTACGCATGACACGCAAAGCTATATCCATATGGTGCTTGGTCCTTTCGGCCGCCCTGGCGTTCTGTCCGCTGGCCGCCTCGGCCCAGGACAAGGACAAGGAACAAGAGGAGAAAACCGGCTTCGAGGGCTGGGAGGAAGAGTCCGAGGACAAGGGTGAGCAGCCCAAGGCCACACCCGAAAAAGAGAAGCCGTCCGTAGAAAATACTACAGCGCCGGCGCCGACTCCCACGCCGGTCAAAAAGACCACGCCTCCGCCGGTCGGTCCGGCCGCCGAGGAGCCGGTCAGCCACAAGGGGCTTCTGCCCTCGGTCGATCACAAGTACGGTTCGCTGGCCTTGATGGGCCTCTTCCAGACCCTCTTTGAATCCTACATGTTCAACGACGATGTCGACAACGAGACCGTGGGCTTCAGGTTCCAGCGCGCGCGCATCGTCCTCAAGGGGCATTTGCTCAGCCGCAACCTCGAGTATTTCTTCCAGGGCGACGCCGGCAACATGGCATCTTTCGCCCTGGACATGTTCTTGCGTTACAAGTACAACGGCTTCAGCCTGCGGGTGGGTCGCTTTTTACCCGACTTCACCTACATGATGCCGCGTGATCGGGCCCATCTGGATGCCGTCAACTTCCCTGTTTTCCTGACCGCCGGCGCCTTCGGCGTCTGGCGTCAGATCGGCTTCGAAATGGGTTACCAGGCCAACGAGCAGTTCACCGTCAAGCTGGGGGTGTTCAACGGCCTGATGTACGAGCCCACCGCCGTGAATCCACAGTTGGTCAACATGCAGATGGGCACTATCGTGATCGGCGCCGGCACCTACAATAACTACACCGACAACAACAAGGCCAAGGACATCATGCTGCGGGCGGCCTTCAAGCCCATGGACACCCTGTCACTCGATCTCAACTTCTGGCTGGGCATGCCCAACAATGCCGGTGGCGATTCTGACAATGACATCGTCATCATGGGCGGGCCGGGAGCCGAGTACAACGACGGCCGGCTGCACCTGATATCCGAGTTCATGTTCCGGGTAATCAGCTACGGCGACCCCAGCGACTCGAAGTCCAGCCTGGCCCTGTGGGCTCACATCGGCTACAAGCTGCAGGACTGGATGGAGTGCGTCTTCCGCGTCGAGTGGCTCGAACCCGACATGGACACGGACGACGACATGCGCCTGCGGTTCACGGCCGGCGGTCACTTCGCGGTCGAGCAGGATCACTTCGCCATTTTAGCCGACCTGTTCGCCGACATTCCGGCCCAGAGCGGCAACGAGGCATTCGGCATCCTGGTCCAGGCCTCACTGGCCTGGTGAGGCGCGCATCAATCGCGCCTTTTGGGGCGCGGGAAGTTTTTTGGCAGCCTGGCGCTGTCGAAAGGCGTGTTGGCGGTCAGGCTGGATACCGGATGAGTGCAGTTGCGCTGGGAGAAGACTCCGCCGGGCCGGTTGTTGCCGCACTCTCCCACTCCGATGAGCGGCAGGCGCATGGTCATCTCGGTGGTGGCCAGGTTGAAGTTCAATAGCCCGTAGTTCAGCTCTTCGGCCCAGCGCGCGCGATGTTCGCGATCTTCGCTGAAGACGGCCGCGGCGAAGGGATGGCGATTCCCAGCGGCCAGATCGAAGCCCTCTTTGTCGGACCCGAAGGGCACCAGTACGACGTCGGGACCGAACGACAGGCCCTCGGGGCGCAGGGCATCGATCGACTCCGGCTTCTCGAAAGCCAGAAGCGCCGGGCCGACATAGTGTCCCGGGCGACCGGTCGCAAGCGGCTCGCCCTTGAGAACGGCCCTGGCGCCCGCGCTGACCAGGCGCTGCTGCAAATCGAGGAAACGCTCACGGGCGGCCTTGCTGAGCAGGGGTCCCATGAACACGCCGCGATCGAAGGCGTAGCCGACCCTCAGCCGGCGGGTGATGTCCAGAAAACCGTCTGCGAAACGCTCGAAGACCTTCTTGTGAACCAGCACCACGCCGGTCGAGGTGTACTGCTGCCCGGTGGTCAAGTAGGCGCCCTTGACACACTCGCACACCGCCTGATCGAGGTCGGCATCTTCGAGGACCACAGCCAGGTTCACCCCACCCATCTGCAAGGCGGCCAGCTTGTGCGGCTGCTCGGCCAACGCCGTAAGCAACCGCCGGCCGGCCGGGCAGGACCCGGTGAAGAGAACCCCGGCGACGCCCTCGTGGGCCGCCAGGGCCAGGCCGTAGTCGGCGTCCCCCTGGAGCAGGTTGAACACCCCGCGGGGCATGCCGATCTCGTCGAACAGGTGAGCGATGAACTGGCCCGTGGCCGGCACCAGCTTTGAGGGCTTGAACACCACGCTGCAGCCCGCGACCAGCGCGGGCAGGATTTGCGAGCATGGCAGGTGCACTGGAGAAATGGCCGAGCCCAGCACGGCGATGACTCCCAGCGGCCGGTAACGGACACTGCCCTCGAGACCGAAGCTCACCTCCCCCACCTTGAACGGGCTGACAGACCGTACCCCCTCGCGGATCTCGGTCTCGAGTTGGGCCTCTACCTGGCGCACCTCTCTCTCCGCCTCCCAGACGGGTTTTCCTGTCTCGGTGGCGACCAGTTCGATCAGCTCGTCGCGATGATTGACCACCTCGGCGGAAAACTTGCGCAGGATGTGTGCCCGCTCGGTGTGCGCCCGGCGCCTCCAGCCGCCGAAGGCGCGCCGGGCGGCAGAGACCGCCTCGTCGATGTGGGCCGGAAACACGGAAAACGAACCGATGCGGTATCCTGAATCGCCGGGATCGGACGACACAATCCTGTTCTCGGCCCCGCGCGATCTCAGAAATTTGCCGTCGACGTAGTCACCCATGACCTTGACCGTTTGCATACCGGATCCCTCGCCTGATAAGCTCCAGGACTGAGAGCAATGTATACCAGAAACGTGACGCCTCTGTAAAATCGAAAGCCGCCATAGATAGCAGCAAGGAGGTGCAGATGCGAGCCGTCCTGCAAAGGGTATCGCGGGCCAGCGTGAGCGTCGCTGGAAAGGAAAGGGAAGCCATAGCTAACGGGCTGCTGGTTCTGCTGGCCGCCGGGCGGGAAGATACCGAGAAAGATGTCGCCTGGATGGCGGACAAGATCGTCGGCCTGCGCATCTTCGAAGACGAACTGGGCAAGATGAATCTGTCTGTGAAAGACGTACACGCTGAGATGATCGTCGTCAGCCAGTTCACCCTCTACGGCGACTGCCGCAAGGGAAGACGGCCTTCATTCGTACGGGCCATGGAACCGGATCGTGCCGCGCTTCTGTGCGACATGTTCGCACAGCGCGTGCAGGCCGCCGGAGTGCGCTGCGGTACGGGCGAATTCGGTGCGTACATGGCGGTTGCGCTGGTCAACGACGGCCCGGTCACCCTGCTGATAGACAGCGCCGTCCCGCGCCGGTCGGGAACGGGAGGTTTTGGAGACGGGTCTTGATCTTCGCCGATTCCTCGGGCATCATTGGCCTTGACTCACCAACAAGCAACGAGAGGATTTAACGATGGCGGCATGGACAGGCGCGGACACCCTGCGCTTCATCGAGGAAAGCGAGCTGTTCGAGACACTGAAGCAGGACACGCGGCGGGATTTGGCGGCCAAGGCTGGCGCGCGCCAGTTCGCGCCCGGCCAGCAGGTAATCAAGCGCGGCGACTCGGGAGACTCTCTGTTCGTGGTGGCCTTGGGCGAGGTGCGAGTCGTTCTCGAAAGCCCCAAGGGAGAGCAAGAGGTTTCCCTGCTCAAGCCGGGCGATTTCTTCGGTGAGATCGCCATGATGACCCACGCTCACAGGACGGCAACGGTCACGGCCACCGGCGAAAGCGTGTTGATCGAGTTCTCGGCCACCGATATCATGCCGATCATCGAGCAGCATCCCAAGCTGAAGACCCGCATCGCCCGAACCGGGGTGCAGCGCTCACAGGATTCTCTGAAGAAGATGATCGAGGACTGACCTGCCGGCAAGCGAGAGCCAAATGAACGGCGAAAACACGGCCGAGACGCGCCCGGCGGAAACCGAGCGCGACCACACCTACCGCGATCTTGTCGAACGAGTCGTCGCGGGCGACGAGCAAGCCTGGCCGACTTTCGTGAGCCAGTTCTCAAACCTGCTCTTCTCGCTGCTCTGGCGCTACGCCAACGGCGATCAGGACCGTTGTTCGGATCTGTACCTGTACGTCATCGAGGGGCTCAAAAAGAGCAACGAGCGCGGCGAGAGCTTCTATCGCTTCAGGCGCTATCTGCAGAGCATCGAGCGTTACCACGGCCGCGGGCGCCTGACCACCTGGCTGGGACGAGTCACCCAGAACCTGGTGTCCGACTACTTTCGCGAGCGCGAGGGACGCCGCACTTTGCCACGAGCCATCCAGCGGCTCGACCTGCCGGCCCAGAAGATGTTCAAAATGCTCTTCTGGGATAGCCTGAGCGAGCGCGAGACATTCGAGACTGTGCGTAGCGAGAACCCACATCTCGGCCGTGCCGAGTTCGACGACTACGTGCGCGAATTCAACAGACTGCTCAAGAAATCCAACCGCTGGTCCCTTTACAGCGAAGTGATCCGACGCACCCCCGCCTTGCCGCTGCACCCCTGCGCGCCGGATCGCCCCGAGCGCTCCGCTCAAGTCCAGGTGGCCGATCCACATCCGACGGCGCAGCCGTCCGTGGCCGTCATCGAAGGTGAGCAGCAGGCAACCGCCCGCTCGATGGGCCGGGCCCTGCGCGGGCTGATCGCCGAAATGGACGAGATCAGCCGGCTGGTGCTGGTGTGCCGCTTCAGGCACGGAATGACGGCTAAGGAGATCGCCAAGCTCGTGAAGCAGCCCGATCAGAAGCGTATCTATACTGATATCGACAAGATCGTTGGCCACCTCAAGCAGGCCCTCGGACAGGCCGGCTTCGAGTGGAACGCGGTCTGCGGGGGAATCGGTGCCATCGACGGCCTGCTGGACGAATTCGACCAGGCCAACCGTGATCATGATCATGTTTTTCCGGGTAACGGCAATACCTTTCCGTATAAATAACAACAGAGGAGCGTTGTGGTCTGCGAAATAACAAAAGATATTCAAAGACTTTTTTCGGGCGAACTGGCCGAGGACGAGCGCCGGCGGCTTACCGAACACCTGGCCTCCTGCCCGGAATGCCGCCGTGAGTCCGAATTCCTCACGGTAGTACAGCTCTCGTTGCCCTCGCAACCTGCGGGCAGCGACTGCCTTACGGATGAGAAACTGGTCTTGCTTCACGACGGTGCCCTCGAGGGTGAGGAACGTAAGCGAGTTCTTTCCCACCTTGCCGGCTGTGACCGCTGCCTGGGTGCCTGGCTGGCACTCGAACGATCGCTCACTGAAGCCGAGTCAAAACCCGTCTCCGTCCCGACCGGCCTCGTCTCCCGCGCCCTGGGGACAAAACGCGCTTCCTGGCTCGGGCGACTCTTATCGGGCCATGCCTTAGCCAGGCTCGCCGTGGCCGGTTCCGCCGCCGCCGCCGTCTTCGCGCTGGTTGTGATTCTCTCGCCGGGGCCAGCCGAACAATCAGCTGATATCCCCGTACAGAAAGCAGGGCAGGGGCAGAATCTCCACCTGGCGGATAACGACAGGCAGATGCCCCATACCGGCGTAGCTTCCGCCGACACCAGCGGGGATACGTCTTCAGCGACTGGTCGGAGCGGTCCCCGGGCACCGATAGACACGAAAGCGCCGCAGGAGTCCGGCGTGATCGCTAGTGACACTTTCACACAAAGCCTCGACGGCCGGACCAGGCAGCGGCTGTTTACCAGGCTGGGCCGGCCCTGGACAAAGGACGCACCGCTCGTCAGCGCCCTGGCTACCAGCGGAGACTCTCCAACAACGGAAGGTTACCTCGCCGGCCGCGCCGCGCAGGCGTTCGGCATTTTATCAAGATACCAGGACGACGCCGGGGCACGCGCCGTCACAGCAAATATCCTCAGGTCGCTGGCCGCAGAGCTCAAGCTTTCGCGCCGACCGGACGCCGCCCGCCTGGCCGCCTTCGCCGCCGATCTGGGCGGCAAGATCTCGACCGGCGAGATCGAAAAGAATTCTGCGGCGCGCCGTCTGAAAGTCTTCGTCACGGCGCTTTCAGAAGATCCCTCCGCTGAAAAATCTTTTCAGGCCGGACTCGAGTTGGGCAAGCTGACCGGCAAGCTGACACTCCTGGCCGCAACTCAGCTCGACGGCCATCCTGTCCCACAAAAGTCATGGCCCAACAAGGAGAGCATCACCAGGATACGCAAGTTGATCGAGCAGACAAAGGCCATTGCGCCCAAGACACGCGGGGCGTTCGACAATCTCGGCCGTAACCTTCCGGCCGGCGGCGGGCAAGAGCGGGCGGCCCGTATTCTGGAAGATATCGAGCAGATCGACCGTAATATTCGCAACACCCGCTGAAGCAGCCAGTGGGTATAGGGGGACGTTGGTACATTAAGAACATTAATTCATCCAATCTCGCTCTTCGGTCCAAATTTTCAGCAACTAGTAGTATTAATGTTCTTAATGTACCAACGTCCCCCTGTATTTCCCTTTGTCGTTGACCGCGACCCGGCCGGCGAGTACGCTTACTCCTGATGTGCGGCTTCGTGGGAATAATCAGCCGGGCGCCGTGCGCGGCAGACCTCGTGCTGGCCCTCCAGGCGCTGCAGCACCGTGGGCAGGACAGCGCCGGTGTCGGCACGATTAACCAGAGCGACTTCCCGGTGGTCCGTAAGCTCGGGCTGGTGGGCCAGTCGTTCGGCCCGCGCGAAGTGGAGGCGACTCCCGGGACTGTGGGTCTTGGCCACGTACGCTACCCGACCCTCGGCTCGGGCCTCTTGCGAGACGCGCAGCCCTTCTGGTATCGGCAGCCCGGCGTGCTGATGGCCCACAACGGCAACTTCATCAACGTACCCCAGATGCATTGCAAATTGGACGACGAATCGGTCCACTTGATGAGTCGCTGCGACATCGAGCCCGTGTTGTGTCTCTTCGCCATCGAACTCATGCGCCGGCGTCACAAAAACCACACGACAGAGGACGCCGTGGCCGCCCTGAAAACAACTTTCGAGCAGGCCAAAGGTGCCTACTCGATCGTGGCGGCCATGATCCTCGACGGCCAGGAGACACTGATTGTGGCGCGCGATCCTTACGGCATTCGCCCGGCGGTCTGGGGACGCAAAGACGGCAGCGCGATCGTGGCTTCGGAGTCGGTGGCGCTCGACGCCCTGGATGCGCATCTCGAGGGCGACATCGCGCCGGGCGAGGTCATGATCCTGCGCCCCAACCGGGAACCCACCCGTTTCGATCTGGGATCGCGGGGCTCGGCGCCGTGCATCTTCGAGTACATCTATTTTGCCCGGCCAGATTCGATCATGAACGGCTACAGCATATATGGTGTGCGGCTGGCGCTGGGGCACGAACTGGCCAAGGCCTTCAAGGCCAAGGGACTCGAAGCCGATGTTGTCATCCCCATTCCCGACACGTCGCGGCCGTCGGCCAACGCCTTGGCCGAAGAACTCGGCCTGCCCTACCGTGAAGGATTCATCAAGAACCGCTACACCGGGCGGACCTTCATCATGCCCAGCCAGGGAGAACGCACCAACGCCCTGCGGCTCAAGTTGAATCCCATCCGCTCGGAATTCGCCGGGCGCAGGGTGCTGGTAGTCGACGACAGCATCGTGCGCGGCTCGACGCTGAAACGTACCATCCAGATAATCCGCGACCAGGGTGCGAGAGAGATTCACCTGGCAATCCACTCACCGCCGGTTATCTATCCTTGTTACTACGGGATCGACATGTCCACTCGCGCGGAACTTGTCGCCACGGCCTTCCTGCCCCGCCGTAACGCCGGCGCCGAGGGCGAGTCCGCTCCGCAAGAATCGCAGGCCGCGATCGAGCAAGGCTTGGCCCGTAGGCTGGGACTCGACTCGCTCACCTATCTGCCGCTTTCCGGGCTGCGGGCCGCCTTTCCCGAAAACTGCTGCGCGGCCTGCTTCGACGGTCGTTACCCGTTGCAACTGACGGGCGAACAAGTCGATTGGATCGAAAAAGATCGCAGAACCTGTGTTCAGAGAGAACTCGTTTTATAGATCCCACTGGCTCCAAGAGGAGGTAAAGAGATGAACAGGGACGAGATGGTTGACGGCATCATGCGCGCTTCTGGAATCAGTAAGGCCAACATCAACCGCTTTTATGACGGCCTGGTGGCCCTGGCCAAGAAGAGGCTGGTGACGGACGGCGAGTTCGTCTTTCCGGGGTTGGGTGTGCTCAAGGTCAAGGTGCACAAGGCCCGTGCGGGACGCAACCCGAAAACAGGCGAGAAGATCCATATCCCGCGCAAGAAGGTCGTCCGCTTCGGGGCCTACAGGGAACTCAAGGAGATCGTCAACCCGGGCAAGAAGGAAGATGGCGAGGAAGCCAAGGACAAATGAGCACTACTTCCCCCGCAGCGCCCCGATGTCATCGAACTGAAACTGCTCTTTCAGAAACTGCTTGATTTCGGAGGGGGCTTCCTTGGGGCATACGATCAAGTAGAGCACGTAGTCCTCGGTCGCTTCGATCGGAGCCGCCGTTGCGGCTTGGCGGGCCCGCGATAAGATCTCATCCTGCCAGCGGCCGCACAACCCCCCGAGCTGCTTGCCGATCTTCCCGGCGGCGTCTGTTGTGGCCTTGTCGGCCAGATCTTCGTCTCCCACGGGAAAAGCGAGCGGGTCGGCCTTGACGGCGAACTTGTATTCGGCCCGGTTGGTCTTGTCAGTGGTCGAGGAGCTTCCTTCGACAACCTGATCCATGAGTTTCGCACTACCTTCGCCGCGGGCGATGAAACGCGCCTTGACGCCAGCGGTGCGAGTCACCTCGTAGACTTCGTACGAGTGCATGTCGAATACCGGTTCGGGAAGCTTGCGCGGCGTATGAGAAAGGGCGCTCCGTAGCCGCACGACCTCTTCCTGAGTCTTTTCCCTGTCCGCCTTATGGTCGATGTTGTCCTTTTCGGCCTTCTTCAGGCGCCCGCGCAAGGACTCCTCATCGTCACTCGGGCCGGCATCCGCGAAAACTTGCCTGGCCTGCTCGATTATCTTCTTGTCGTCTGTTATTTTTTGTCCGAGATCCGAAATGCGTTCGCGATCGTCGGCGATCTTCTTCTTCATCTCGATAAACTTGGGGTTGTCCACCATGCGTGTCCCGGAACGGTACTTCTGCTCAGCCGTTGTCACCCGGCGGGCCTCGTCGAACGACAGGTCCTCGACCGACACCCGCAGCGTAAGCTCCGGCTTGCCCGTGGCTGGAATATCCACCGTCGGGCAGTTTTTCACCTTGGCACTCCGCAGCGCCTGAACCATGCCAGCCGTGCGTTCACGCTGTTTACGCCTGGTCTTTCCGGGCAACACGGCTATGCCGAACCGGGATGCAGTCTGGATCTCGCCGCGGGCCTCGGCCTCTAAAGCGGCCGAATCACGGTAGATGCCGACGAGTTTGTGGATTCTGACCAGCGATATCAAGGCATTGCCGAACAGCTTTCTGTCAATGTCCTCCCCGGCCGAGGCAAACAATTTCTTGGCCCATTTGATCTTGGTCTCTTCAAGGGCTTGTTCGGTCTGTTTGTCGCCGGGCAACGCCTTTTGCAGTTTCTGATAGAGGGAGATCGCTCCGGCGAAGTCCTTTTTTTCACGGGCCTTGTTCCCAAGCAGCATGATCTGGCCGATGGCCTGGCTCAGGTTCTTCTTGTAGGAAGTCTGGGAAGGATCGTATCCGATGGCCTTCTTGAAGGCCGCGATGGCCCCGACAAAATCCTTCATCTGCATCAGGCTCAGGCCTTCCTCGTTGGCACCAGAGGAAAGCTCCCGGCGCACCTTCTCGATGCGCGTCTTGGCCACGGGGTTCTCGGGATCCGCGGCCGCGGCCTTGCGATACTCGGCCAGCGCCTCTTCGTAAAGATCTGCCTGCATCAACTCGTCGCCGCGCTGGAGGTGAGTAGACACGGCCGAGCATCCGGCCAAGAAAAGCGCCGCAACCACACCCGCAACTGGAAGCAATCTAGACATGTTCGCCGATCGTAAGGTTGACCCGGCAGGAATGTCAAATTAGTACTTACGGCATCATGTGCCAGGCCGTGTCTGGGAAATCGACTTGCGTCTTGGACCATAACATCAGCGGCTTGCCAAAGGTGACCAGATCGCCGCTGTCCGGTACAAGCGCGGGTTCTTCAGTGTTGCCGTTCATGTCTATCAAAGCATACAGCGAGTACTCGCCCTCGGGGACGAACAGCATGCTGTAATCGCAGCCGGGCCCCTGGAACAGGCACGAGGAGGAATACAGGGCCGAGTCGGTGAGATTGCCCTCTGCCGCGACAAGCTTGATCCAGGCGACCCGGTTGCCGGGGTCGATACTGGTGTAGGTCAGCGTGCCGAAGACCATGTGCGTGGGTGTGGGTGTCTCTTTTTCTCCGCAACCGACAAATGCCAGCGCCACGGCGAACAATATCAGCGGGGATATTTTCTCGCTCATCTTCTCTGCCTCCTTAGGACTCATTGCCCGTCCCCGGCTCGATAAGTTCGTCCATCAACGTGCCGACCGCCTTGTCGCTCGACGGGCTGGAACAGAAACGCTCGACCACCTCGGCCAGGACCTCCTGGCCCCAGCCGAAGGCCTCGATGCCGATGCGCTCGTTGTAACCGTGTATCAAGGTCGAGATCTTCTCGTCAGGGTCATTGTTCATGGGAGAGAACCCATAGGTGATGATTCCCAGTTTGTGCATGTGCTTGGCATCCGTGAAGGCCGTCAACAGGTATGGCACCACCTCCGCGCCGGGCTCTCGATCATTCACCACGCGGCGAATCACGTCGAACAGGGGCGTGTCAGCCGAGTATACCAGCGGATCCATCCAGCGCAGCAGCTCGATCTCGGCCTCCTTGCCCAGCACGTCCTGAAGTTCCCGCTGGAAATCCTCCCATGTCTGTCCGGGCAGCACGCGCCCGTCCAGCATCGCCTCCGCCCGGGCCGGGATCACGTTTTTCTTCTTTCCGGCGCGCAGTACGGTAGGTGTGGCCGTGGAGTGTAGCTGGGCGTAAAAGACGCGCGCCTGTTCTTTATCCATCTGGCCCAGTGCCAGCCGGCTGGTAAGTGGGTTCAACACAGCCTTCATGGCCGCGCGCACATGGGCCTTCTGTCCGATCGAGACCTGGGCCATGAAATCTCTAACGGTATCGGTGGCGTGATACGGCAAGCCCTTCTTTTGCAGCCGTAACAGGCCACGCACCAACTTGCTGATCGCGCTGTGCGGGTCGGGAATGGAAGCGTGGCCCGGCCGGCCCTCGAAACTCACCCGGCACCAGGCACAGCCGCGCTCGGCCACCTGCACCGGGAAAAAGGTGCGCCCCCGTACGTCCAACCTGAACCCGCCAAACTCGCAGAGTGCATACTCCGCGCGGATCAGGTCGGGGTGATTCTCGACCAGGTAGGCCGCGCCGAAGCGGCCGCCTTCTTCCTCGTCGGCCACGGCGGCGAAGATCACGTCCCGCTTGAGCTCAACACCCAGGCGTTTGAGCCGGCAGACGGCCATCAGCGACATGGCTGTCATCTGCTTCATGTCCAGCGTTCCGCGCCCATACAGGTAGCCGTCCTTTTCCTGGGCCGAAAACGGCGGCACTTCCCAGCTCTCGGCGTCGGCAGGAACCACGTCCAGGTGGCTGAGTAACAATAGCGGCTTTTCGGACCCGTCACCGCGCAGGCGGGCCACCAGGTTCCCGCGCCCGGGAGCCGACTCGAGAAGCACAGGCTCCAGCCCCTCGCCGCTCAGCACTTCGTGCAAGTAGCGCGCGGCCTGCATTTCGTTGCCGGGAGGGTTCGTGGTATCCATGGCAACCAGTGCCTTGAGATGCTTCAGTCCCTCGTCACGGAAGGCCTGGTCGTCCATGCTCGCTCCTTCCAGGCGGTGCAGCGGTCAGCTATCTTCCCTTTGCTCGGCAAGCCGGCGCGCGAATTCGTCACGCCGCTCTTCGGCCACACGCGCCCGTTCCTCCATCTCGGCCAGGCCGGCGGCCAAAATGCCGAGCTGTTTCTCACGAGCCCTGACTTTTTCCAATTCGAGCTGCAGGCTCTGCGCGCGCTCCTCTCCTGCCTGTGCTTTTTCTTCCATCTCGGCCAGGCGCGTGGTCAGAGAGCGCATCTGCTCTTCACGCCGCCTGAGCTGCTCTCCGAGGGCAGACAGGTCCGTGCCGGTCTTCTCTCGCAGTTCACCGAGTTGTTCCTGTAAAGTGGCCGCCCTGGCCTGCAGTGTCTGCTCGCGCTCCAGTGCGAGTTTCAGCTCCTCGGCTATCGGGCCGGCACTCTCACGCAGTTCGAGCCCCAGGCGATCCAGTTTCTCGGTTAAAATCTTGCCCTGGGCCTGCTCGCGCTCGAGGCCCTGCCGGGCCTCGCCGAGTTCGCCGGCTTGATCATTCATCTGTCCGCGCAGCTTCTCGATCAGCAATTCCTTGTCGCGCTGGCCCTGTTCCCACTCGGCCAGGCGACCGCGCTCCTTTGCCAGTTCCTGCTCAAGTCTCCGGCGTTCTTCTTCGAACCTGGCAGCCTGCCGCGCGGCTGCATCGTTTGCGGCCTTGTCGGCAACCTCGCGAGCCTCGACAAGTTCTTCGTGCACCTGATCGAGATCCCAGTGGCAGCGTTCGAGTTCCTCGCCTAGTGTCTGAGCCTCGGCCGTCAAGCGAGACATTTCCTCCTGATGCCAAGCCAGGTCTTGCTCGAGCGCCGGCACCTTCCCGGCGCGTTCGCGCTCCTCGCCCAGACGGCCCTCGGCGACCGCCAGCGTCCCGCGCAGCGCCTCGATCTCCGTCCCCTGATGCGTGAAATCCGAACGGGCCCTGCGGGTGAATTCACGTTCGCGGCCAAGTTCTTCCTGTAGAACCTCTTTTTCCCGATCGAGGACCGCGACCCGGCTCTCGGCCGTCTTGACTTCTGCGGCCACGTGCAGCAGTTCGGCGCGCTCGCCCACCCGCAGGTTGGATATCTCCAACTCGAGGGCCTCGCGTGCGCGTTCCTGGTCGAGCACCTCGGTGCGCCGGCTCTCGATCTGCCGAGCCAGATCTTCTTCGTGCAGGCGGGCAGCATAAAGCTCCCTGGTCAGTTCGGCGACCTTCTCCAGGGCATCTTCCAGATCCTGCTGTTTCTGCAAGCTGCGATCGGAAAGCTGATCGATTATCACGCGGCGATCGTGGTCCCTGCTCTCGCCGTCCTCGACACGGTTGATCAGCGCCAGCATGTCGGATTCGAGCTCTCGTTGGCGTGCCCGCTGGTCGGCCAACTCTTTCTGCGCTCCGGCAAGCTCGCCGGTCTTCTCGGCCAGCAGCGAGCGCAGTTGCTGGGCCTCAGAGCGGCTGCCGCTCAAGGCTTCCTCGACTGATTTCCGCCCGGCCTGAGCGGCCTCTTCCCGTCGGCGGGAATCCCTGAGCGAAAGATCGAGTTTTTCCCCCTCCCCTTCCGCCACAGACAAATCAGCGAGCAGTTTGTCGTTCTCGGCCCGCACGGCCTTTACCTGCGCCTCGGTCGCCGCACGCTCGTTGCGTCTCTCTTCGTCGAAGCGCTCCAACCGCTCGCGCTCTTGCCGCAGGCTCTCAAGCTCGTCGCGCGTCTCGTCGATCTGCTGCTTGCGCTCGATCAAGGATGACTGCAGGCTTTCCATTTCTGCCTGCCACTCGTCGCGCTCTGCCCGCAACGCCGAAAGCTCCCGCCCGAGCTTGCGCTGGGAGAGTTTCAGCCCCTGGTTCTCCTGGCGCAGCGCGGTGAGCGCCACTTCGTCGTCGCCGCCCGCGACGGACCGCAGTCGCATCTCGCTCTCCAGTTCGGCGATGCGCTTGCGCAAGTCGTCGCCCTGCCTGCGCTGATCGGCCAGTTCTCCCTGCAGGTGCTCAACCTCGCACCGAGCGCCATCGAGCCAGCTCAGCTTCTCGGCTACTTCCTCTTCACGCCGCCTCACCAGGCGTCGCAGTTCGCTCGCTGCGGAACGAACATGCTGCGCCTCTCCCTCGCGCGCCGCGACCTGATCCTGTAGATCTTCCGCCGCCTGGGAAAGTTCTGCGTTCTCCCTCCTCAGTTCGACGAGCTTCTCCTGCAACTCTTCCTGCTCTTGTCCCGCCTGCCGGACTGTCTCGCCGGGCTCCTCCTCCTCGGTCACCTCGACGAGTTCGTCGGAGATTTCATCAACGACTTGCCGGTAGGGCAATTGGATCAGCAACTGCTCGTCGAGCTTCAGGCTCTCCCGCCCGCAGACCACGATGTAGTAGGCAACCTCATCATGGTCGCCGTCAATCAGACTATCCATCACCAGCGGCGCATCCTCGGCTCCGGCGCCCATCCAACCGACTGTGCAGCCCAGAAAAGGCGTCTGCCCCAAAACCGTCACCCGCGCAAAATGCTCTTGCAGACCGGCGATGAAATCCTCGAATGACAGCCGCGCCGGCTCGGCCGGAAGATCGACGAGTTCCGACAAGGTTGGGTGCTCAGGGTTGCGGATTCCGGTGACCAGGACGCCCGTCGGCTTGAGCACCCGCATGACTTCCTCGAAGGTGCCCACCTGTATGTCGGAGCCGAGTTCGAAATCTATAACCACGTCAAAGGCGGCAGAGGGAGCATCGACCCGTCCGGCTTCCAGGGCCTTGAAAGACACACCCTCGACGGGATCGAGACCGAGGGCCGCGTTCAGGCCGCTACCGGGGATGTCGACTCCAACAACCTGATCGGCGCCGCGCTCACTGAGAAACATCGCGCCGCTGCCGTCACCGCAACCGATCTCGAGAATCCTGAGTCCCTCGAAGAGGGTCCCCAGGAAAGCGTAACGCGGCAGGATGTCTCCCCAGGGCTTGTCAGAAGCGTAGTAACGCATGCGGTCCGACCCTCCGGAAAGCAGGAGCAGAGCAGCACACATTGTAGGTGTAAACCGGCCGGTAGGTCAAATTCAGGTAACATCTTCACGTGTTCAAAAGATTGATTCTGATAGCAATATCCCGCAGCATATGTTTTTGAGGGAGTCAAATGGGTTCCAATCGGCGATGCTTGGTATTGATAATCACGTTCAGCCTGGCTGGCGTCTTGGGCTGTACTGACGACCCGCCTGTTCCAGTACTCGATCTCGAGGAGTTTGCCGAACCCGGAACCGACTACCGGCCATGGGCTCGTTGGTGGTGGCCCGGAAACGATGTTGAATCGACTGAACTCAGGCGCGAAGTCGATCTTCTAGCCGATGCTTATTTCGGCGGGGCGGAAATTCAGGCCTTCGACGCTGCTTTGAATCCCGAGGCCGAAGCGACCGAACTTGAACGGCGCTTGTCATTCGATAGCCCGGCTTATTACGAAAACCTGGCGGTGGTTATGGATCAAGCCCGTAAACACGGGTTGACCATCGACTTGACTTTCGGGTCCGGTTGGCCGGCTGCCGGAGTAAACATCGATCCGCAAGAATCGTTGAAAACACTCCTTTACAACGAATGGTTTTTCAAAGGGCCGGGTCAGGCGAATATCGAACTACTCGAACCGCAGAAAGGAACATTTTACGAAGTTGCAGAAATGGCAGGGAATGTCTTCGGCGAAGACCTGGCCCGCTACATGGGCGATCAGGCCGAACTAGTCGAGCTACTGGCGGCCAAGGTTATCATCAACCAGCGTACGAGTTCGCTATTTGATCTCAAAGATACCGTCAAGATAGATTCAGACTCGCTCCAGGTCATAACGTCGCAGGTTGCAGCCGAGGGAACACTCAGTTGGAATGTGCCGGATGGTGATTGGGTAATCATCGGCATCTTCTCACTGCCCGACGGCGAATATCCGATTTTGCCGGCAAGTCAGGCTGAGGCTTTTGTTATTGATCATTTCGATTCAGCGATTGTAACAAACCACCTGGATTACCTATTTGGCCAGCGGACCGGCCTGGATACGTTCTATGGCGATCCGCTCAGGGCTATATTCAGCGATAGTTTCGAGTTCAAAACAGAACGTCACTTTTCCAGGAAATTTTTAACTGAGTTTAAAAGCCGGCGTGGCTATGATCTGATTCCCTGGTTGCCGGCTGTACTGCTGCCCGGAGCAGATAACTACATTTATGAAGTCGGCCGGCTTGATCGCGCTACACCTTTTACTTTTTCCAAAGAAGACCACAGAATCCTGTACGACTACTCGCTGACGGTCTCGGACTTGTTCATTAGCGAATATCTCGAAGCCACTTCGAGTTGGGCCGAACAAAGAGGCATGCAATCTCGCGCCCAGGCCTATGGTATCAATCTAGACAATATCAGGGCGGCTGGGAGCGTGAGCCTGCCGGAGGCCGAACAGTTGTATGCCGGTGGGGCCGATATGTTTTTACACATGGTTTCTGCGGGTGCCCATCTGTATAACCGAAAATTGGTCTCGGCCGAGGCAATGGTTTGGCCTGGGCGCGATTACATGACGACTATAATGAAGATGAAAGCCGGGGCAGATAAGGCCTTTAGTGCCGGCATCAATCATTTGATCTACCACGGATTCCCTTATGCCCACCCGGGAGATTTCGGGATGACGGGCTGGACACCTTTCTCTTCATGTTATGGCGGTACCAATACCTTCGCTTCTAATGTCGGCGAGCGTTTTGCTTTCTGGGATTACTTGCCCCAACTAAACCGCTACGTAGCCCGCTGTCACTACCTGCTGCGTCAAGGGCAACCGGAATCGGATATATTGGTTTACTATCCCTGGCTGGGTTTTCCTTCCTCACTGGCTCTGGATGAGAATCATTTCGAATCACTCCTGGGAGGTTTCATCGATGGAGAACCCGAGCTACGCGAAGTACCTTTCGCCGAGTTGGCCGCCTTGTTCGGCGAACCGGTTACCGATTCACGGGTTGCCTGGCTGACTTCGATTTGGCCGCAACTAGTTGAGCTTCAGCAGGCTGGTTACACCTGGGAGTGGGTCAACGATCACAGCCTGGCCGAGGCAAAAGCAAGAGGCGCCAAGATAGATATTCGCGGAAATGTATATAAGGCCTTACTGTTGTTCGAAACACGCAGCCTGCAAGTCGCGAGTGCCCAGATTCTGGCCAAACTGGCCAAGAGTGGGGTGCCGATAATGGCGGTCGGGGAAACTGCAGATCAACAACCTGGTTTTCATAATTACAAAGACGCCGATAATCTCGTAAGGCAGGCAATGCAACAAGTAACAGGCTCGGATAATTACCTGTATCAAGAGTCACCCGCTGACCTGGCAGCCGGCTTGGGCACAATCGGAGTAGCGCCTACGTTGGCTTTTAGCGGTACAGCTAACAACCTGTATCAAATCCAGCGTCGGCTGTCGAACGGGGGCCTGGTTGTTTTTGTGCGAAATTCCGAGATCGTCGAGCAATCCACTAGCATAAAGTTCGACAAGGACTGCAGCGATCCGCGCTGGCTGGATGCCTGGACCGGCGCAGCCTATTCCGTCGAAGTCAGTGATGACAACACTATTGCCCTGGACCTGTCCGGATATGAATCGGTTTTTCTGGTTTGCGGCGAAGGACCAATTGAGCCGGGCAGTTTGTCTCCCAACCCGAAAACTTTGCGGCCCGGGCCGGGTGCCGAAGAGATCGAGTTGGACAGCTGGCAGCTGACAGTTACCGGAGACGACGTAGTTAGCGGCAGTCTGACTCTGTCTTCTTTTTCGCTGCAAGATTGGCGTGAAATCGAAGAACTGAAGTACGTCGGAAGCAGCGGGAAGTACGTTGCCGACTTCGAGGTCGGTCAGATCGACCCCGAGCAGGCTGTCGAACTGGATCTCGGTCGGGTCCAGGGAGTTGTGATTGTCTCAGTCAATGGTGGTCAGGCGGTGCCCTTACTGGTGTCGCCTTTTCGCCTGGATATCAGCGGCCAGCTCGAATCCGGCTCGAATACAATTTCGATCGAATTGATTCCGCCCTGGCGAAATCGGTTGGTGGGCCTGGCTATCGATGGCGACGAGCGCTACACTCAGTTCACGGGAAAGGAGAATACGCTTATCGCCATCGGGCTGCTCGGCCCGGTCAAATTGCGTATCGAGAAAAGGGAAAGCCGTTCGTTTGGAAACAACTCACACTCCACATTCTGAATAGGCGCTTGTTATCCAGCGTCTGATAAGCATATATCCGCTGTGGCAAGAAGCCCTGCCGGCGCGCGAAACTGGTTGACAGCTTGCGGCGGCGATAAATATGATGCTGAATCGTCGGAGAGTGATCGTGATCCTACCCTACAAGGAGGGCATAACATGAAGAGGTTACTATTGATTCCAAGCGTGCTGGCCGTCTGTTGCCTGGCCTCTACGGCCATGGCGCAGTCGCTGTTCGAGGAGTGCCAGCAGAAGAAAAACGACATTGCCGAGATGGAGCAGCAAGCCAAGCAAATGGATGCCGAGATAGCCAATGTCGATCTCAAGATCCGGGATCTCGAGCGCCAGAAGCAGCAGCTTGTGCGGGACAAGTTCGAAAAAGCCCGTGAAAAGGCCAAGCTCCAGAACAGGATCCGCCTCGACAGGAAAATGATGGATCGCATGTGCTCAGGCATCAGGCAGTGCGACAACCTCGAGCGGCGCATCGATGACCTCAAGGCACGCCTCGCCCCGCTGGCCGAGCGGTTGCGGAGGATCCGCCGTGAGATCGCCGAGCGCAACGCCGACACGGTGCGCCTGAACCGCGAGGTCAACAAGATCGAAACCAGCTACCGGCAGATCAACTGCGACAACCTGGTCGCGGGCCAGGCGCAGCAAACGACGATCGATCGCTGCACCGACCTGTTCAGCCGCTGGAACCAGACACAAAAAGACATCAACCTCCTGCGGGCCTCGGTGACCGCACTGCGCGGCAGGTATCGAAATGTCATGCAGAAGATGCGCATCCACGGCGTCAAGCTGGCCAGGCTGCTGGCGAAGATGCGCCGCACCTGCGGGCACAGCACGCGGCTTGCCGAACTCGAGAACCTCGAAAGAGAGCAAACCGGCTTCAGCGCGCTCAAGAAAGAACTGGACCAGATGGAGTCCAGCATCGGGAGGATCCCCCGGCTGAAGATCGTCCGGCCGAGGCTCAGGCCGGTACTGAAGAAGAAACCCATGCTTCGTAAAATGCCGAAGCACAAGAAGAAAAAACACGGCTTGAAAAGAGTTCGCTAGAGTACCGGTACCTAGAGTACCGGCACCCGGTTTCTTGCTCCGGTATTCGCCCGGAGTCCTTTTGCTTCGTTCTCCCATTTCTGCTATAGATCTCCCATCTGAGAGTTCGAATGGGAGGCAGTTTGTCCAGGCCGCACATGCGTTGCATGGGTTGTCGAGCGCCTATTCAATTCCAACCGGGCGCCGGAAGCCGTCTGTGCCCGTTTTGCGGATACATCAACCTGGTGCGCGAACAGCGCGTCGCCGTCCCGACCATAGAGCTGCGCACCGACGAAATCTTCGCGCTCATGCAGCGTGGAAACCTCGAAGAGGCCCTGCGGCAGGCCAATGATCTCATCGGAGCGGGGATAGAAAGCTACCGCCTGGCGTTCTACCGCGCCTGTGTCATGTTCGAATCGGGCAAGGTCACCGAGGCCGTATACTCCTTGATCGACCTGACCGGTCTGGAAGCTCCCAAGCAACTGCGGGCCGATACGCAGGCCCGCCTGGCCGAGGCTCTCTTCGTCGCCGAGCGCGACGAGGAAGCGCTCGAAGCGACCGTGCGCTGCCTTGGGCTTTACGAAAACCACCCCGGGGCGCTGCACACCAAGGCAAAAATACTGCTCGAGGCGGGAAAAGTCCCCGAGGCCATACAGGTGCTCGAAGAATGCATCCCGACCCTGTCGCGGCGCTGGAAAATCACCTTTCCGCCAAGACCGAGTTCGCTTTTGATTCTTCTGGCTCGCTGTTACATAAAGGCGGGCCGACCCGGCAAGTCGTTGGTGCCACTGGAAAACCTTTTGCTGCAAGACACCGCCGCCTCTCTGCCGACGGTTGCGGAGGCCATCTCCCTTTTAGGAATCAGCTACATCGAGACCCGGCCGGATCGCGAGGAAGGACTGGCGCTTGTGCGCCAGGCGGCCCTGCTCGATCCGCAAAACCACATGGGGTTGCTTACCAACCTGCAGACGGCCATCGAGAAGGTTGGCGGTGACGCAGACGCAGAACTAGGCGGCCTCGGTGAAAAGAGGGCCGAGGTACTGGCGGAGATCAGGCAGGTCTTCCTGATATCGGATATAACGGTCGACGACGGCGGCAACGCCGCCGCCCTGCCGGACGAAATGTCGCTGCGTTCGCTCGACCAGGATTCCGACCGGCGCACGGACCTGCTCGAGTCATCCGCCCAACGGCTGGGTCTCAGTTACTTCGACCGGGGTACACTATACCCGCTGCAGTCGCTTGAAGACTTTCGACGCTGGGTCGTCGCCTGGAGGGCCCGCGACTACATCAGGCTGCTGAAGCACAGCCGATTGGAAGAAAGTCGTATTACGCGGCTGAAGGCCGCCCACGAGTTCCAGCAGGGTCGGGCCTCTTTCCATCGCCAGCGCGAGAGGCTGCAACGCAAGCGCGGATCCCGCAGGCACGGCAAACTGCGTTGGATCATGCTCGGCATCGCCGGCCTGGCATTAATGGGGCTGGTTTTCCTGACCGTCTTCGGAGATCGGCTCCTCGACAGCTTCGAGGGCCGGCTTGTGCGAATCGAGTGCCGCGGGGATGGCAACGGCCCTCCCTGCACGCTATACGTCGCGACCGACCGGGCCGGCGTGAAACGTTACCGGAGGCGCACATCCTCGAACTCTCCGCTAACCCGGCTGGTAAGCTCTTGGCTGGACCAACGGGTGCAAAAGGACGGCCTGCTCAGCTACCCGCTGGATTTTCCCTGGGGTGATATTCCGACCGACAGCTTCACGTCCTGCCGCGGCAAACAGGTCTTCAAGGAAAAGTTCTCCTTCTCACCCAGGTGCAAGTAGTTCCCGATGGATGGATGGATGTCTGAGGCTCAGGCGCCCTGCAGGCCGGCAAGCCTGAATGGATCCAGGTCGAAGGGTAAATCCGACTCGTAGTCGCCAGGAGCGATCTCGATCCGTTCGCAACAATCCGGATCGTCAACCAGTTTACGCATCAGTGCGTGATGCAGGCAGTGACCCGATTTACGCGCCACCACCCTGGCCGTGAGAAGTCCCCCCAGAAGGGCCAGGTCACCCATGATATCGAGCGTCTTGTGGCGGACAAACTCGTCGGGGAAACGCAGGCCACCGGGATTCAGGACGGAAAACGAATCAATGACCACGGCATTGTCCAGCGACCCGCCGCGCGCCAGGCCGTTGCGTTTCATCTCGCCCACGTCTTTGAGAAACCCGAAGGTCCGCGCCGGCGCGAGTTTGCGCTCGAAGGCGCCCGCCGCGTGCCTGTAGCTGAAGTTCTGATCGCTGACCAGCGGATGGTTAAAATCAACTCTGCAATCGATGCTCAACGTCCTGGCCGGGATAAGCGCAAAATAACGATCGCCGTCGCTGACCTCCACCGGGCGAGTAACCCGGGTCAGCGACCGGCAAGCGGCCTGCGAACGGATACCCGCAATCTTTATCAGTTCGACGAACGGTTGCGAGCTGCCGTCCAGTATGGGCACCTCTTCGCCGTCCAGCACCACGCGGGCGTTGTCCACCCCGAGTCCGAAGAAGGCCGCCAGCAGGTGCTCGACCGTCGAGACACGCGTGCCGTCATTGCCCAGCACGGTGCAGAAGGATGAGCTTACAACAGATTTCGGCCCGGCGGTCACCCGTGGGTTGCCATGAAGGTCCGAACGCTCAAAGACAATGCCGCTGCCGGCGGAAGCGGGTCCGAAAGATAACTCCACCCTCTGGCCGGTGTGCAGCCCGATCCCACCGACGCTAATCCAGCCCCTCAGCGTCCTCTGGTGTAGCACATTGTCATGCAGATTGTTGTTCTGGCTCATAGTCTCGTTTTTCCCGGTAGTTCGAGCTAGTTTGGCCTTTTCGTGCAAATGATGTGCCAGTTTCAATAGATTCTGCCCGAGCACATTATCCTTGTCAAGTTCATGACTTACAAAACCGCACAAAAATTCAAACCCGGGCGATGGTATCGAAAACGCGACAGTCTTGTCACAGTGCGTAATTAATAAGTTACATTCACCTCACAGCAGTTTCTGCGGCCCGGCAGGCAACGCTATTCCCAGGTGCTCATACGCCCGTAAAGTCGCGCGCCGCCCCCGTGGGGTTCTTTGCAAGAGGCCCTCTTGCATGAGAAACGGCTCGTAGACGTCCTCGATCGTCTCGCGCTCTTCAGCCACCGAGGCCGCGATGGCCTCGACACCGACGGGACCGCCTTTGAAGCTCTCGATTATGGTCCGCAGGATCATGTGATCCATGCGATCCAGACCGAGCTCATCCACATCCAGGCGCGCAAGGGCGGCTTGTGCGGCCTGCTGATCGATGGTGCCGTCGCCAAGCACCTGGGCAAAGTCGCGCACCCTGCGCAGTAATCGGTTGGCCACCCTGGGGGTGCCCCGCGAGCGTCGGGCGATCTCATTGGCGCCATCGCGTTGCAACTCGAGGCCCAGAATGCTCGCCGAGCGGTTGACGATCTCGGCCAGGTCCTGGGGCGGATAGAACTGCAGGCGACATACCACGCCGAAGCGGTCACGCATGGGCGAGGATAGAAGAGCCGTTCGCGTGGTCGCCCCGATCAGCGTGAAGTGGGGTAGCTTGAGCCGCAGGTTGCGCGCGGCCGGTCCCTCACCCACCACGTAGTCGAATTGAAAATCTTCCATGGATGGGTAAAGGGTCTCCTCGACCACCCTCGGCAGGCGATGGATCTCGTCGATGAACAGGACGTCGTTCTGTTTCAGGTTGGTCAAGATGCCGGCCAGGTCTCCCTTGCGCTCGATGGCCGGTCCCGAACTGGTGACGATGTTGACACCCATCTCGTTGGCGATGACATAGGCCAAGGTCGTCTTGCCCAGCCCCGGCGGCCCGCAGAAGAGAACATGGTCCAAGACCTCCTCGCGTTGCCGGGCCGCTTTTACGAATACCTTCAGGTTGGCAATCGTCTCCTGCTGTCCGATGTACTCGGCGAATGTCTGCGGGCGCAGGGATTTCTCGAGGGACACTTCTTCCCGGAGGGGCTCCGGCGACACGCTGCGCCGGGACGGCTTCTTGTCGTCGTTGCCCGTTTTCATCTCAGCAGCCTCAGCGCCTCGGGCAGCAGCGTGTCGAGAGCCTCGCCCATGACCACTCTCTCGCGCAGGCCTCCCAGCACCTGCTCGATCTCCACGACCTTGAAACCCAGGTTCGAAAGTGCCGAACGCAGGTCGCCCATGGTGGATGCGGCCGAGATATCGCCGTCGTCCGTCGATTGTGCCAGCGGCAGCAGGCGATCTTTGAGATCGACAATCATGCGCTCGGCCTTCTTCTTGCCGATTCCGGGAATCAGGCACAGCCGGGCCGTGTCGGCACCGCACAC
>CAZXHT010000008.1:0-28872 GCA_964640665.1 uncultured Myxococcales bacterium | reverse complement strand
GTCCACCACCAGGTAGCTCGAAGTCTTGCGTTCCAGACGCCCCTGCAAGGAAGCGATCATCCGCCCGTGACCCCGGGAGCATCACGCCAGCGCAGGTGACACAAGGCCACCGCCAGGGCGTCCGACTCGTCCAGTGAAGTGGGCTCGGTGTCCAGTTGCGTTTTGACCATCTCGCACACCTGTTGCTTGTCGGCCCCGCCGTAACCGGTCAGCGTCTGCTTGATCTTGCGGGCCGAATACTCGTGCACCGTGATTCCCGCCCGGCCGGCAGCCAGCAGGGCGACCCCCCGGGCATGGCCCAGTACCAGTGCGCTCTTGGCGTTCTTGGCGTGAAAGACCTCCTCGATCGCCATGACCTGGGGGTGCTGGGCGTCGATGATCTTTTCGATCTCCTCAAAAATGATAGTCAGGCGTTTAGACAGCTGGCCGCGACCCGCGCGGATCACTCCGCTGGCCGCCACGCCGGGTTCCGGAGTGCTGTCATCCAGTACTCCAAAACCGCAACAAGCGGAGCCTGGATCGATGCCCAGCACGCGCACGGTCTTCTCCGCCTCAAGAGTTGGAGATCTCGGCCAGGGTATCTGGATCGATATCGAAGTTGGCGTACACGTTCTGGACGTCGTCATTCTCCTCCAGCGCCTCGGCCAACCTGAGCACCTGGCGGGCCTCCTTGCCGGCGACCTCGATCGTGTTCTGCGGAATCTTGTCGAGCCTGGCCGAAGCAACCGGTATACCGGCTCCGTCCAGCGCCTCTTTGACCGTTTGGAAGGTGGACGGGTCGCTGGTGATCTCGAAGCTGTCATCCACATCCTGGATGTCCTCGGCGCCCGCCTCCAGGGCGACCTCCATGAGTTGCTCTTCGCTGGCGTCGGCCTTGTCGATGATGAACAGGCCCTTGGCGTCGAACATCCAGCCGACGCAGCCCACCTCGCCCAGGTTACCGGCGCTCTTGGAGAAGATCTTGCGGATCTCGCTGGCCGAGCGCCTGCGGTTGTCGGTGATCACCTCGACCAGGATGGCCACCCCGCCGGGACCGTAGCCCTCGTAGGTTATTTCTTCGTAGGCCACCCCTTCCAACTCTCCGGTGCCTTTCTTGATCGCCCGATCGATGTTGTTGTTGGGCATGTTGCTGGCCTTGGCCTCGGCGATTGCCGAACGCAGGCGCGGGTTGTGATCGGTGTTTCCACCGCCCATACGGGCCGCCACGGTGATCTCTTTGATCAAGCGCGTGAAGATCTTGCCGCGCCTGGCATCCGCGGCACCCTTCTTGTGCTTGATGGTGCTCCACTTGGAATGACCCGACATGACACCTCCCGGAAAGCTGAACATATCAGATTTTCTTGAGCTAACACAAATCCAGCCGGGCTTCAAGCCCGACATGATTACGTATAGAAGAGGCCGCATTGACTTTTCGACCGCTGCGGCGATAGCCTTGGCGCATGCCCAGCTTGGGAGAAATGCTGGTCGCGGACGGGGTCTGCAACCTGCAGCAAATCGAGGATGCTATCCAGAATCAGGTCATCCTCGGCGGCCGAATGGGCACGAACCTGGTCGAGTTGGAAGTAATCGACGAGGAGACCCTAGCCCGTTACCTGTCGCGCCAGCATGAACTGCCCTCCATGTCGGGAGAAAACATCAAACCCGATCCCGAGGCGCTGGCCTTGCTCGGCCCCGAGGTGGCCGACCAACTCGAGATCATTCCCTTCATCAAGGAGAGCAAGCGTATCCAGATCTTGTGCGTCGATCCGCGCAATATCAAGGCGTTGGACATGGTGGCCTTCATCACCGGGCTGACGCCCGACCCGATCGTGATCGCCGAAATCCGCTTCTGGGATTTGCTCGAGCATTGTTACAAGATCAAGCGCGGACTGCGCTACGTGGCCCTGGACACGCACGACTTCATGGCCAGGACACTCGCCGATAAGAAGCCTGAGGCACATGCGGACACCGGCCTCTCGGAGGATCTGCTCAGCGAGGATGATTTCGCCAAGCTTTACCAGCGCCGGGATGGTTTTCCCAGCGTTGTGCCACCCTTGTCACCCGAAAACCGCAGGCGGCAACAACCACTTCCCTCGGAAGCCATGCCCCTGCTGACGGCCGCAGACCTGGAAGAACTCGAAGAAGAGCCGCCCCGTGGGCCTCCCGGCGAGATCGAGCGTCGCGTCTGGCAACGTGATTCGGTGCACCGCGATCGCCGCCGCGAGGACCAGGTGCTGACCGAAGCGGCTTCCGCGGCGCCGTCGTTTCCCCCGCCCGCCGAAGAGGAAGAAGACGGCCCGCTCACCCTCGATGAAGCCTCGCGCCAGCTTTCCGAGGTCAGCGCCCGGAACGACATCGCCCGCCTGGTGCTCAGGTATGCCCGCTCGCTGTTTACCCGGGCCATGTTGTTCACCGTGCACCGGGGAGTGGCTCTCGGCTGGGACGCCGTCGGTGACAGGGTCGACCGCTGGTCTTTTCGATCGGTCATGATACCCTTAGACAGCCCATCGGTCTTCAACTTGGTGGTCGACAACCGGGCCCATTATCTGGGCGGCCTGACCAAGACCAAGGTCAACATCGAGTTCCTGCGGGTGATGGGCAAGCAGGTCCCGCTGAGCGCCTTCCTGCTGCCAATTCTGGTTCGCGGGCGGGTGGTCAACATCCTGTACGGAGACTGTGGGCACAAGGCGCACTGCCCTTCCAGCATCGGCGATTTGTTGATTCTGGCCCAGCGCATCGGCCGTTGTTACGAGACACTCTTCGAGAAGAAGCGCAAGGATTACCTTGCCAAGACGGACCAGTAGACCAGGGGAGATCAGGCGATGGTCGAGAGAAGAGATTTCAAGAGGCTGCCCGCCGAAACCGAGATCAACATCCGGCAGGTGCCTGAAGGCTCCCAGAAACACGGCGCGGGCAAGAATATTTCCGGCGGCGGCATCCTGCTGTCCGCGAGTGAACGCTTCGAACCGGGCGCGCTTTTGGATATTGAGGTGCTGACCCGCACTCACCAGAAGTTCTCGCGCGTCTTCAGGCCGATGACTGCCAGGGTCAGGGTAGTGCGTGTCGATGGAGACAAGCCGCCATACGACGTCGCCGCCGAGTTCGTCGAGGTCGAGCGCTGAAGATCAACTCGCGCTCCGCTATACCGATCGTTTCCGCCAGCCGTCCAGGCCGAAACGTCCATCGTCCACGAAAAGCACGTAGGCGGCCCCGGCCAGCCAGATGCCGTCGCGCCACAGTGTGGCCGCGGATATCTCATCGCCCGCCTCGGCCGATGCGAAACAACCGCACGAGATGGGCAGATCGCGAGACAGGGCGATTCCGATAGCGACCATGAACATCACCAGCATGCCACCGATGATCAGCGCGCCGGCCCGGGTCCATAGGCCGGCTATCAGCGTCAGGCCGACGACAATCTCCATCCAGGGCAGCGTGATGGCCGTGATGTTCACGAGACTCAGCGGAAGAATCTCATAGCTTGCGATACTAAGGCCGAATTCGTGCGGTTCGGCTATCTTGTACCAGGCGGCCGCGATGAAGACGACCCCCAGCACAACCCTGACCGGCAAGGAGATGCCGCACAGGATGTTTCCCGTCCGTGCGCTCATTGCTGGCCCCCGCTCTCGGTCGGGCGTCCGGCCTCGACCCAGGCTGTGAAGCCGCCTTCGATGTAGCGAACCCCGAGCAGTCCGGCGCTCGACAACTCGCCGGCCATCAGGCGTCCAGAGTCGATCTCTTTGTCCCCGTAGACCAGCAAACGGTTAGGACCGAGCGCACGCAGCTTGGCGATAAGATCCTTGTCCATCGGACGAATGGGATCATAGGGCAACGAGCGCGCCCCGGGCACATGCGCGGCCAAAAAGTCGTTCACGGGCCGGGAGTCGATCACGCTAAAGGCAGACAAATCGGCATCGAGATGCTCCATTTTCACCGCGCTAGCTTCCTTGGATATCTCGGGGCAATCCTTGTAGATCTCGTAGGGCTCTCCCGCGACCAGCGCGATCCCTCCCGGACGAACCCAGTTCGCAACAAGGCCCAGCGCCGCAGCAGCGATCAGCAGCAAAAAGGCCCTTAAGATAATATAAGCCACCTGTCTCAATTTGTTCTCCAGCTACTGGCTTTTGGATACATGGAGGACGGCCAATAGTCAATATTCCCAATCTCGGCTTGACGAAAAATGTTTGCAGGGCCATACTGACCTTAATTGTGGTCAACCATAATTCAGGAGTTTTACATGAAAACCCTATCCCTTTCAGAGGCCAAGATGAAGCTGAGCGCACTGATTGAGACGCTTCGGCAGACAGACGAAGAGATCATGATCACCAAGAACGGCCGGCCGGCGGCCGTGTTGGTGAGTCCTGACGAATACGATAGCTGGAAGGAAACCAGCGAGATCCTTTCAAACAGAGAACTTATGGAGGAAATACGAACTGGAAGGGTTGCGCAGCTTACGTCTGGGGCGCCTGCGAATCATCTGCCGGCTGCACGGGCGCTCGATCGAAATCGTCGCCATAGGTCCACGCCGTAACATCTACCAGGAGACATACCGGCTCGTTCGCAAAAAGGACGCCGAAGCAAGATAAGGATTGAGACAGATGCGGAGAATATTTGCTATTATTGTTTTACTGCTGCCAATCGTTACCGTCGTGTTGGTGGAAGATATTTCATTGGTCGAGGGTGTCCAGGGGAAAGGACAGATTATGAATGAAGAAACCAATGCCGTTTCCACGCACGGAGTCAAGAAGCTTACCATTACAGTTATCTACGACAATAACCCTTGCAAACAGGGGTCTGAAACCGCCTGGGGATTTGCGGCATCCATAACAGGCGCAGAGAAAACCATTCTCTTCGATACCGGCGGAGACGGCTCGTTATTGCTCAACAACATGCAAAAATCGGAAATAGAGCCCAATAGCATAGATACAGTTGTTCTCTCCCACATTCACGGCGACCATACCGGCGGATTGGGCAGTTTTCTTGAAAAGAATCCAAACGTTACCGTCTATTTGCCGAAATCATTTCCAAAAAGGTTCAAAGATGGCGTCCAGGCGCTGGGAGCAAAAATAGTTGACGTAAATGAACCTATGAAGATCTGTGAAAATGTTTATTCCACAGGCCAGCTTGGAGAAGGCATGATAGAGCAGTCTTTGATTATCCGAACAGGCAGGGGCCTGATAGTAATAACCGGTTGTGCGCACCCGGGCATTGAAAAAATCGTGAATGCCGCGAAGGATTTTCTAAAAGAGAACATTCTTTTGGTCATGGGCGGATTTCATCTGGCATGGGAAAGCAAAGGTAAGATAGAAAAAATCATCTCGGCTTTTAAGCAATGTCATATGCGATATGTAGGCCCCTGTCATTGCTCAGGCGATAAAGCAAGAAACCTATTTGAAAAGCATTTTGGCAAGAACTATATAAATATCGGCGTCGGAAAGGTAATAACCCTGGACGAGTTGCAATGAAAATAGACTTTCCGGCCGAATAAAGGGGTGACCCCTTTTCCTTTTTTTCCCCTTGATGTTTATGGGTCTACGGGGTCTTCCCCCCCGGCAAGATGGGCTCCTCATACGATGAGATCGTACTTCCCATCCTTCGCAACCTAATCGCTGCCCACGCAGCCCTTCGGCCTTTACCGGGTGGACTTCACCACCTTCGAGCGCAGCCCCACGGAGGCCGTCGAGGTCTACCGGAGCATCGCCGGCTCGGGCGACCGGCCTGCGGCTCGCCCTTTCGGGGCAGGGCCCGACCGTGATCCGCGAGTGGTCGACGAAGGAGGACATCCCTTACTTTGTTGTCGAGGGATCATCGCTGATCAAGACCATGGTTTCGGCCGGCTTGCCGATCACCAACTGGCGTTTGCCGCCGGAATCTTTAATCCATTGGCCCTTTCCGAAAACGGCAACCATCTCGCCGGCTTCAATGACGCCTTCGCGGTAACGCAGGGTCTTGTTGAAACCCAAAAAACCGGCGCTTGATTCTCCGAATTGTTGCAGGAGTTCTTTGAGTTCGGGTGTTGCGTCGTTGAAGGTGCCCGAGCGGGCGTGCGCATCCTTGACCACGGCCACCTGGCATTGCCCGGTTTCGACAACCGCCCGGCCGGTACCGTCGTCGATGATGAAGTCGACATTCTTGGTATCGTCGATGATTGTTACCCAGTGACTGCTTTTGCCCGCACTTCTTCTTTGCTCGATCTTGATATGATAGTGGGCGCACGGTCGCTTCGAAAGCGGGGAGGTAAACTCTTCCAGCAACATAACCTTGCCGACCAGCCTGACTTCCGAAGCGTTTTTGAAATCTCCAATACTCATCACGGGCGCCTTCCGCAAGGCGCGCTTGACCCGGGCATCTTCGTTGAAAAACAAGGCCAGCACGATAATGGCGATTACGACAATCGCTATGACTAAAAAGATACCGATTTCCATGGTCTTCCCTCCGCCGGGAAGTGTATAACAAGTTACCGGGTCGATGGACTATTATTCGCCGGGATTTTCGACGAGCTATTATTAACGATGTCTTGGAGTTTGACGAAAATTGCTTGCAGGGCTATACTGACCTTAATTGTGGTCAACCATAATTCAGGAGTTTTGCATGAAAACCCTATCCCTTTCAGAGGCCAAGATGAAGCTGAGCGCACTGATTGAGACGCTTCGGCAGACAGACGAAGAGATCATGATCACCAAGAACGGCCGGCCGGCGGCCGTGTTGGTGAGTCCTGACGAATACGATAGCTGGAAGGAAACCAGCAAGATCCTGTCAAACAGCGAACTGATGGAGGAAATACGAAAAGGCCTGGAGTCCTTGCCTGACAAGAGCCGCTTGTATTCTCTCGATGAGCTATTCGACTGATATCTGCCATGCAGTGTATAAAACTTCGCATACCACACGAACTGGCCGAGTTTATCCGCCACTTGCACCCCCGGCTCAAAAGGAAAGTAAGATCTGCTTTGCAGGCACTCGGCGCGGATCCTCTGCTGGGCAAGGCGCTCAAGGACGAACTGGAAGGGTTACGCAGCTTGCGCCCGGGGCGCTTGAGAATCATCTACCGACTGCACGGGCGCTCGATGGAACTCGTCGCCATGGGTCCACGCCGTAACATCTACCGGGAGACATACCGGCTCCTTCGCAAGAAGGACGCCGAAGCCAGATAGCTTCTCTCAGGGCACCTCTTCGAACAGGACGTCGTCTATGTACCAGCCATCCTGCTCGACCGATATGTCGCTGGCGAAGTGGAAACGCACCTTGAAGTCGGGGTTGTCGAAGGCGGAGAAATCCACCGTCTCCTCGACCCATTGTTTTTGCGGGCCGGCGTTGGTAAAGCCCTGCAGGCCTTCCAAGGTAGAGCCCCTGGCCGAGATCTCCCCGTTGTAGCCGCCCTCGGGAGTGACCTGGACCCAGTCCGTGCCGTCGAAGGCGAAGATGGCCCCGCCATCCGGGTAGCGGCCTCCGAACTCGTCCTCGAAGTCGCACCAGTGCCAGAAGCGCATGTGGATGCCCTGGTACACGGACATGTCGATCTCGGGCGACTCGAGATAGGAATTCTCGTGCCACTCGTATGCCCCGTCCAGGTTGGTGGCCCAGAGCGAGCCACCGCCCTCATGATCGTCCCCGGGGCCCGAGGTGGGCGCGCCGCACTCCCAGGTGCTCTTCTCGCCCCCCGTTACCCAGCCCTCGTCGCAGGCGTTGAAATCGTAGAAAGGCAGGGGGGCCACCTCCAGTGTGGTGGCCGAGACCGGATCGCAAAGAGGCGAGGCGTTGCCGGCGGCATCGACCGCCCTGGCGGCGAAATAATAGGTGGTCAGGTTGGACAGGTTTCTGACCGTGGTGCCGCCCGCATCCATATCCGACAGGTTCGGGTCGTTTGACATGTCCCATTTCGGGGAACCGCCGACATCGGGCGGTCCGGCGGCGTCGTAGAACACCTCGTAGCCGGCGAAGTTGTCCTCCCGGGCGGCAGCGTCCCAGACCAGCTTGACGGCCTTGTCGGTGATCCGATCGGTGCTGAGCGCCGGGCTGAAATCCGGCGGCGTCTCGTCGGCCAGGGCGTACCAGTCGTCGGAAATATCCTCCTCGCCGGACTCGCCGCTGTATGCGGGGCCGTTTCCGAGGGAGTCGCTGGCCCTGAACTCGAAGGCCAGAAAGCGCTCGGGCGCGCTGTCGGCCGAGTAGCCGACCTCGATTTCGAACGACACGCTCGGGCCGCTCTGCGGCGCCTGGAGCCCGGCCGAGGTCCAGTCCTCCTCTGGAAAGCCGGCCGCATCGTCATAGTCGCCGTCGCCGTTGGCGTCGATCCTGTACTCGACGCCGGTGGCGTCCACGCCGTCCGGATCCTGCGCCGTGGCGCCGATGAAGACGGTCCTGGACGCCGACCAGGTCTGCGGTGGATAGGCGGGTTGTGGGTCGGAGAACGAGGGACAGGGCGGCTCGCCCGTGGCACACACCTGCCCGTACCCGTCCGGAGCGCATTCGTAGATGCCGGTCAGCGCGCAGGTACCCTCGCCGACGGTGCAGGCCGAGCCCAGGTCGGAGAAATCCTCGTCACTGTCACCGTCGCAGTCGTCGTCCAACCCGTTGCACAGCTCTGGCCGTGACCTGTCCTGGCTTCCGCCCGGGGCCGTGCTGCAAACCGCTTCGGTCGGCGAGAAGCACTCGATGACTCCCGTCGCGACTCCCGTCGCGCACTCCCCTTCGGCGGTGCACGACTCCCCGACGCCGAAGCCGTTATCGGTCACGTCATCGCAGTCGTTGTCCACCCCGTCGCAGACTTCGGGCTCGGGCTCGACGCAGGCGCCCTGCGCGGGGGCGCAATGCCCCTGCTCGCAGTAGTAGTCATCCGGGCAGTCGCTGGTCTGGGCGCATTGGAGCCCGGGATCCCCTCCCGGGTCGCCGTCGGGCTGTCCGCCGTCGGGCTGCCCTCCGTCGGGCTGACCCTCCGGGACGCAACGCCCGGACTCGCACCTGAAGCCGGACTGGCAGTCGAAGTCGCCTCGGCAACTCTCCTGGCAGATGCCGCCGGAACAGATCTCGCCCTGCCGACAGTCCAGGTCGTCATCGCAGGTTATTCCAACCCACTGGCAGAACCCGCTGACGCACATGTAGCCCTGTTCGCACTGGGCATCGGTCTCGCATTCCTGCCACGCGCTCGTGCCGCAGCCAGCCGACATCACGAAAAACAGCGCGAAGAAACAGGCCGCAAATCCACAGCGCGGCTCCACCGCAAAATCAATGACCCGCGCAGTGCTCAAAAATCTTCGCGGGCCGCGAAGATTTTCGGTGTCAGTAGTACAGCGTGAAAACAGCATGTCTAAAAACCCTCCTTTACTGACAAAGCCCGAACTCCGCTCCGGAGGGCTGGATGCAGTCCTTGCCCGCCGGGCACACCTTGCGGACGCCCTCGGGGTCGCAGACATCGGCGCACTTGCGACCGCCCGTCTCGCAGATCAGGCCGGGAGCACAGGCGTCGGTCGCCGACGGGTCGCAGGGCTCACCCACCCCGGCCGTGCCCGCCTCGAAGCAGGAGTAGCCGCCTCCGGTCAGTTGCAAGCAGGTCATGCCTTCGGGGCAATCGTTGACGTAGATGTCGCAGTCCGCCTCGCACACGCCCTCGTCGCCGCCCTGGATGGTGACGCAGTGTTCGTCTTGTTGGCACGCTTCGGTTCCGGAACACTTCCGGTGGCATGTCTCCGGCTCGCCCCACATGGAGATACACACCAGATCGTCCTTGCAGTGCATGTCGCAGGGCTCGCCGAGACCCGGAAGCTCGGTCTTCTCCTTGCAGGTTCCGTAGGCGCACCAGTATCCCTCGGGGCAGTCGTCGTCGGCCCGGCAAGGGCTTCCGCCGTCCGGCGGCGGATCCGTGCAGCGGTTGGAGAAGGGGTTGCAGACCATCGGGTCGGGACAGTCGTCTTCGGTGATGCAGAAGATGGAGCCCCGGTCCCCGCCGTCCCCGCCGTCGTCCGAACCGCCGTCCCCGTCGGCCCCGGACTGTCGGCCCCCGCAGGAAAGCATGCCCGCGCAGGCGAGGAAGATGATCATCGTCCCGGCGAGCTTCATGGGCACACCCCGGCCCAGGGAGCGCAGTGATAGTCCGTGGGCTTCAGATCACCCGTCTCCGCGTCGACGCAAAGCGGGACCGGCTCGTCCTCGCCCAGGATCTCAACGTCCTCGCATCGCCAGCCGACCGGGCAGTTCCCCAGGGAGCAGACCGTGTAGGAGCCGGAGCACGCGTAGCCGCTGGGGCAATCGTCGGCTCCCGGATGACACTCGACCGCGCAGAACTTGCCCTCGCCCTCCACGGCGAGTCTCAAGCACGCCTCCCCCTCGTCGACGTTGCAATCGAATCCCGAAGTGCAGGGCCTGCAGTAGTCCTTGCCGCCCGGGTAGCAGGACATGGTATCGCTGTTACAGAAGTACTCGATCGGGCAATAGCTGTGATCCTCGCACAACCCGGAAGTGCATACCCCGTCGACGCACACCTGGCCCAGCTCGCAATCGCCCGTGACGTCACAGCCCGGCGAGCAGCGTCCCTCGGCCGCACGGCATATCCGGCCCATGGGGCACTGCTCGTTCGATGTGCAACTCGAAGAGTCGATGCACCCGTGGGTGGCCACGTCGCAGATCTGGTTCGCGCGGCAGTCAAAGGTCGAGTAGCAGCCCGCTGTCTGCTGGCAGAAGCCGAAGTCGTTGCAGAACTGGTCTTCTCCGTAGAGCGCCTCGCAGGCGGCATCGTTCTCGCACATGCACTGGGCCGTCCCGGAGTCGCAGCGGAAGCCGCCGGGACAGGAGTCGTCCCCGGAGCACACGCACATCTCACGGACAGGGTCGTAATGGGCCCCGAGCCCCAGTTCCCGGCAGCACTCGTCGGACACGCAAACGCACATGTAGGACTCCGGGTCGTACGTATAGCCCGAGCGGGCATCGTTGCAGCACTCGTCGCCGGCGCACATGCACTCGCCCGTGCCCCGGGCGCAGACGTATCCCTCCCCGCAGGCCTTATCCTCAACGCACATGCACCTGTGCGTATAGGCTTCGCACTTGGAGCCATCCACGCAGCGGGCCTCGATGAGATCCAGACCGTCGGGGCAGCCGCCTTCCGTCCGGCAGACGCAGACCCCGGCCTGTGCGTCGTACATGGAACCCGCCGGGCACACCTCGCATTGATCGCCGGTCACATCATAGCCGCCTTCGCCGCCGCATGCGGCCATATGGAAAAGCAGGCCGATCACCATCAAGCCCGGCCCCAACCGGCAGATCCACGAACGGCAAGTCTTCATGGCCTTTCCTCCTTGGCAGTCGTACCGGGTCAGGTCCGCATGGTGTAGTGGACTTCGATCATCGCGCGGGACTCGGGCACGTAGAGTCCCTCGAAGTAGATGCTGTTTATCTCGAACAGATAGGTCCAGCCCGCCTGCGGATCGGCCGCGATCTCATGCCCGTTGACGAACACCTGGATGGACTCGACCAGCGGTTCGCGCGACAGCGGGAAGACGCGTCCCAGGCCGGCCACGCTGATTCCCAGGCTGGAAAGCGCAGGACTGAAATCCGTCTCGCAGATGCTGAAGGTCCTGCCGCCGGTCACCTCGGCCACCCGGATGTAGCGGGTGCCCGGATAGACATGGGCGCCGAACACGCCTTCCAGACCCGGGGGCGTGCAGCCGTCCGGCTCGAGGCCGGTAATAACCGAAAGGGAAACCATGTCTTCGTTCCCGGGTCCTTTGAGGGAGCGAATCTTCCTCTTGAAGTACTCCACGGGGCCGAACGAGCGGTCGTTCTCGTCGGTTACCACGATGATGAACAGGCCGGCCTCCTGCCTGATGAAGCCCGCGTTGACCCCGCTCAGGTTCGGCTCGCTGAGCGCTGTGAGCGCGGCCAGAAGCCCTTCCTCGAGGCCTCCCTGGGAGGTCTCGAGCTTGACCGCGTCGGCGAACTCGGTGATAGCGTCCGGTGTGGACGGGGTGATGAAGGCCGGGTCCCCGACCAACTCCCCCCCGGAATCGATCATGTCCGTCGAAACCACGCCGATGTGATAGTCCACCAGCGTCTGGACCATGAACCCAATGAAGGTATTGAAGTTCTCCGCCAGCTTGGCCTGTTCGTCGATCATGCTGCGCGAGTTGTCCACCACCCACAGGATGTCCACCTTGGCGTCGATCTGCTCGTAGGTGTCGATCCGGTCGAGCGGTTCGGTGAGGTTCAGGTCGGTGAACTCGGGAGACCGCCGGTCCGGCTCGGCGGGAACCAGGGTCAGCCGGGTATCATCGCAGGCCGCCGCTAGCAGGCCGGCAACCAATAGGCAAGCGAATCCGCATCGATAATCCATGACACCTCCCCGTCTCCGGCTGAAGGGGTTTTCATTTTTTCTCTTCATTCAGCGCACATTCAGCCTGGCCGCGGTATCTCCCGGATGGAAATCGCCGGAGATACTCCTCCAGGGCCTTCCTGGCCTTATCAAGCGACTTCATCTTCAAGTGGCAGTCGACGATCAGATAGCCGGCCCTGTCGGCTACAGGGTCGCTTCCCCCTACCACCTGTCGGTACAGGTCCAGGGCGTTTTCGAATTTCCCGAGTTGCAGATGGAGGATCTCCGCCAGGCCAAGCACCAGCTCGCGCTTCCGGACGGTGTCCTTGATGCGCTCCAGCGCCGCCCGACCGTGTTCGACCGCCTCCGCGGACCGCTTCCCGGCCCTCAGCGCATCGAACAGCGCCAGATGCGCCTCGCCCGTAAAAGAGCCTCCGGGAAAGCGCTTCAGATACTCCTCCCATGCCGAGACGGCGCCGTCGGCGTCACCCAGGATGTCGTAGCGCAGCGCGCCCAGGGAGAACAGGGCATTGGCGGCGCCAGCGCCCGTACCACGCGCCAGGGCCATCAGTCGCCGCTCCTGTTCGGAAAGGGAGCGCGGTTTTGTCCGTTCCCTGGCTGGAGGCCGTACCCTGGGGGTCTCGCGCGCTTTTGGCGCAGCGCCGGCCGGCTCGTCTGCGTCCTCCCCGGGCTCGGCCAGGCCGGCAGGCTCCGGGCCGGCCTCCACGATCTGCTTGTCAACGCCCGTCTCGACGATCCCGAGCAGGCGCCTCTCCTCGGCATCGAGATCGCGCACGGATTGCAGAGCAGCCATCCGGTCCGCAGTGGAAAAGCGCTGGCCGGCCTCGACCCGCTTGCGCGTCGAGCCGTGGCTCACTACCACCGAACCCCTCCAGACCGACACCTGTGTGTGATCTCCTTCGACCGAGACGGCAAATACGGTCCCGGTCACCAGGACCGAGGCATCTCCGGTCGTGACGATGATCTTCCTGTCCGACCCCGGCTGCGCGTGGAGTACAACCTCCCCGCGATGAACAAAGAGCGACAGGGTGTCGGAGGTCTGCCTTTCGTCGGGCAGCGACACCAGCGAGGAGGAGTGGACGATCATCCGCCCTGCCCCGGCTATGTCCGCCGCTACCAGGGTGTCGCCGGACGACCGCAGCTTCTCGCCGACGGCCATGGTACGGGGCAAAGCTCCGGCCTTCAGCCGGGCATCGGCCAGCGTGGCCCGGCCTCTCACGACCGTGATGTTGCGGAGAAGCGTCCTGGGAATTCCCCGCGTGGTCGAAGTCATCGAGTACAGGACCACCACCAGCGCCAGGACGACCGAGAGCGTAGCGCCCACGGCCACGGGCAACCAGCGAACGCCAGTCTTCCGGGTGCCGATCCCCTTGCGGACGCGCTCCTCGGCCCCCGGAGAAGGTTCCACCGGGGTCTCGGCAGCGACCCGGGCCATCTTGTGCAGCAGGGCTTTCTCCGCGTCGGATTCATCCGCTGGCATGTCACGCCATGGAGTCGGCCATAAATCCGGAGCGCGGCCCCTCTTTGCCTTGTCTCCGCTCACGACGTTCCTCCTCGATCAGATCGTGCCGGCAAGACACGCCAGCCCGGCCATCTTGCCAAATTCGCTGCGACCCAGAAGACGCTGAAAATCCTTGCGCGCATGATGCAGTCGACTCCACACGGTCGCCTCCTTGCAGCCTACTATTTCCGCAATCTCGGAACCCGAGTAGCCCTCCAACTCGTACAGGATGATCACCTGTCGCTTCTTGCTGCCGAGCTTGTCGAGCGACCGGTAAAAGAGTCCCCGGAGTTGCAGCTTGTTCAGGGCCTGCTCGGCGTTCTCCTGCGACGGAATGATAATGTCGTCATGGGACCCATGCCTGAGCAGCCTTTCGACCTTCCTCTTCCTTCGGTACTGCGAGGCAACCCGCCAGCAAATGCCGTAAAGCCAGGTGCTGATCTTGCAGCGGCCGTCAAATCCGGATAGCTTCCTGTAGACAATAATACACACGTCCTGCACCAGATCCTCGACTTCCCCTTGGTCGCACATGCCTACCGAGCGACGCATCACCCGGTAAACAAAGCGGAAATGCTCTTTGTAGACATCTTCGAAGTCCGGTCTGTTCTCTTCAGCCATGGCTTTGTCCAATTAATGGCCCGGGCCCGGTGATTCCTTTAATAAAAATCGAAAGAAAATCCGATCCGGACCAGGAACCGCAGGCCTCCGATCTCCATGATCCGCCCGTGATCACCGGCGAGAACGACGATATTCCATAGACTCCAGCCGAAAACCCCCTCGATTACGAAGTCCACTGGGAACTCGAACTGCGCACACAGGGCCGCTTCCACCCTGGGCAGCCAGCCGTGCTGGTACCGGTACCTGGAGTCCTCGATCCTGATGAAGTAGTTGCTCACATCAAGCCCCAGCGTGGCGCTCAGGTCCACCACATCGAGGTAGATCACGGCTCCGGCCCTCATGGCGGCCGACAGGACGAAGCCCTCGGCCTTCGGGTCTTTGACCGGCGTGGTGACCAGCCAGCCGCCGCCCAGGGAAAGGCTCAGCTCGAACCACACGAGGGGGCGGAGACCGGCCCGCATCTCGCCGCCCAGAATGCCGGGCGCCATGGGATCCAGATCGCGGCCGAACCAGGCCAGGGCCCCGACGGAGGCAATCGGACGTTCGACGGGCTTCCCGGGCCCGGGCTCCACGACGGTCGGGGCGGTTTCGTAAACGTCCGTGGGTACGTCGGCTGGAGCTGGTCTGTAGAACTGCGTCAGGTCAACGGTCGGTAGGGGGCTCTTGGTCCGGGAGAGGCTTTTCAATCTGCGGTTTATAAGCAGGACCGCCATGGTCACGGCGTCATCGCAGGTCTTTGCTTGCAGGCTGACGCTTTCGGTTGTCTTTCCCTCGATGAAATGTATGCCGAGGTCGACGCCTTCGGTACCCTTTGGCATTACCACGAAGATCCCCTGCACGGTCTCCTGGCCGATCTTCTCCGGCAAGGCCGACAGTTCGACCGAGGATCCGCCCACGGGCACGGTCTTGACCCGGATGCCCAGGCCCGAGCAGGTTTCCTCGATCCACTCGGCCGGGCACGAGTCGTCCAGTTCCAGGAAGTGGACCAGCGGGCGTTGAACAGGCGTGGAGGACAGCTCCCCGGCGGCCTGCGCCAAGCCGATCCGCAAGAGGGCCAACACCCAGAATCCTAACGTCCAAGTCATTGAAGACCAGCATCGATCCGACGCGAAACCATTATCAATCCTACAGGGTCATACGCGTATCGAAGCGCTGTGCATCGCGGCGAACGAGATCGGGCGCTACAAGCCGGTCAAGCGCGTGGGCGTGAACAGGAAGACGCTGCTGATCACCTGCCAGTCGGGCCGCCAGGAGTTCTACTTAGCGACAACTCAGCTTGTGAGCCAACTTTTTCATCACCTGCATCAACTCACCCACAGAACAAGCCGATTCTACACTGGCAGCCTTGTCGGTAGCCTCAGTCGTCAAATCGTAGAGCGTGCTGCTGACGGCGCAGACATCTCCAACTCGCATTATATTGGTTCGCAGGATTTTCTGTGCTGCCAATGCCTTGCCCAGCTCAATCTGGCTCTCCTTGCCAAACGAAGATCCGTAGGATTTCTTTTTCCTTTCAGAGATCTTCTTCTGGAGATCCTTACGAGGCACGAACCGATAGCCGCCCTGCTCACCCAGTTGAATCATAAGGTAGTCGGTCAGTTGCACGAGTATCTTTCTGTTGAATACCTCTGCATCGTCTTCGACGTCGAACGCCGCCACAACTGTGCCGGGCTCCACTTTGGCACATCGGGATGCTGCCTCCGAAGGAGGCACTTTCGTCCCCGCGGGTTGAACAGCAGTGGTTTGACTTGCAACCGGGGATCCATCCTCCTCGTACAACTCGAAAATGTACTCCGGATCGTATTCCATGACCCATAGCCATGGAATCAACACCAAAAAAATACCCCCAATGCAGGTGCCCACCGAGAAGCTATCACTGCGATGTATCGTCACCGCCTTCTCTTTGTACCCCTTCTTCTTGAGCAGGATCTGAGTCGTCGCAAACGATATCTTCTTGTCTGTGTGAGAAAATGGCGTCTCTCCCTTGATCTCACCGTCGATGAAGACCTTGGCCCCACTTGGCACGGAACGTATCACCGTACTGCTGGCACAACCTCCCAGACTACACCCGAGTAGAAAACCGATGACCAGCATTGTTACTAACGAAAAGCAACTCGTGAGCTTCATTGGTATCGCTCCAAATTCCTTCGATCGAAACCAACAATCGATTTGTTTGAATCAACGTAACAAACTGTTACTTAGATACCATGTGAGAATTACGCCAATCAATAAAAAACAGCTTCAATACCGATCGATTTGACATCCATCCAACATGAAAATACGGCTTTCGGGGTGCCATCACAGAAACAGTTGGGCCCGGCGTATTTCATGAATCCCATTGTGAACCGGGCCTTCCCGATTATGGATATTTGATCAGACCCCGGACGGGATGGATGGGCGCTATTCCAGCGGCACCCGGCCTTTTTCACGCAGCAATTCGGCCAGGGAAAAATGTAAAAACGGCTGTCGCGGCACCGGCAGGCCTCCGCCGCCGGCCCACAGCCGTAGGCACAAAGCTGGCCGGCAAGCACAAAAAAGAACGTTAAGAACAGATGTCCTTTTCGAAGACATGATTGAATCACTGTCTTTTCTTGCCGGCGATGTTGGCCGCCACCAGGACTGGATCCCAGACGGGGGCAAAAGGTGGGGCATAGGACATGTCCAGCGCGGCCAGATCGTCGACCGTCCAGCCGGCCTGCAGGGCTGCGACTATCACGTCCAGGCGCTTGGCCACTCCCTCGCCGCCTGCCATCTGGGCCCCAAGCAGCTTGCCGCTGCCCTTGTCGAGCACCAGGCGCACGGCGATGTCCTTGGCGCCGGGATATGCGTGAGCGCGGGTGCGCGCCTTGATCGTGGCGGCGATCGGATCGAATCCCGCCTGCCGGGCTTCTTCCTCCATCAATCCGGTGTGCCCGACCGCCATCCCGAAGACCTTGGTCACCGAGGTGCCCATTACCCCGCGGAATGCCTGCCCCGCTCCTGCCACGTTGGCCCCGGCGATCTTGCCCTGCTTGTTGGCCGTCGTCCCGCGCGGAATAAAGACGCTTTTGCCGAGCAGGGTATGGAACGCCTCGGCGCAGTCGCCAGCGGCCCAGACCCCGGCGGCCGATGTTGCCATGCTCTTGTCGACCGCGATGGTACCGCCTGCGCCAAGTTCGATCCCGGCCTGCTCGGCAAGCGTAACTTCCGGCCGCACCCCGGTGGCCACAAGCACAAAGTCGGCATCCACTGCGCCGCGATCGGTCTTTACCTTGCGCACGCGGGTGTCACCCTCGAAGCCCAATACCTTCACGCCGACCTCGAGTCGCACGCCGTAGCGTGAAAGCTCTTCGCGCACCAGGGCCGAGATCTCCTCGGGATAGCCCGGCGGCAGAGACGCGGAACGTTTCAGCACCGTGACGGCCAGCCCGCGTGAAGTGAGCACGTCGGCCATCTCGAGCCCGATGTGCCCGCCGCCGACGACAACCGCGCTCTTGAGTGAAGAATCGTTCAGATAGCGCTTGATGCGCTCGGCGTCGACCAGGTTGTGCAGGCTGAAGACGCCCTCAAACTCGACGCCACCGAAGTCTGGAATCTGCGGCCGGCAGCCGGTGGCGATTACCAGCTTGTCGAACTCGACCCGGCTCTCCCCGTCCGCCCGGCGCACGAGCACCAGGCGCTTTTTGAGATCCAGCTCGAGCACCTCGCTGCGGGTGCGCACGTCGATATTGCGTTCGGAACGGAAGCGCTCGGGTGTGATCACCACCAAATCATCGATCGCCCGCTTGGGATCCTGGATGTTGTAGGGCATGCCGCAGGCGCCGTACGAAACCCAGGGCCCTTTCTCGAAGACTACGACCTCGGTCTCGGGGCTGCGCCGCTTGGCTTGCGAAGCCGCGCTCATCCCGGCGGCCACCCCGCCTACCACAACCAGTCTCTTGGCGCTCAAGGCTCACTCCTTTGTGTTCCGGCGGAAATGATCATATCCCGGCCGGAGGATCTCGGTCCAGACTCCATCGCGCCCGACACGAATCGGGCCGTCGGGCGTGATTGCGCCTATGGAAAAAATCTCCGCGCCCAGCTCCTGGTGACAAAGACGAATAGCCTCGTCCTGCTTGTCTGCCAAAACGCAAAAAAGCAGCACGAAATCCTCACCGCCTGAAAGGCCCCACTCGATCACATCTTCTCCCAACGACGCAGCCAGCCGCCGGGCGGCCTCCGAGATCGGCAGGCGCTCGGTATCCAGCTCGGCCCCGGTTCCGCTGCGTTCGCAGATGTGACCCAGATCCTGCAGCACGCCGTCACTGACGTCTATCATGGCGCTTGCCAGCCCGTGCCCCGCAAGCAGTTGTCCAAGGGCAATCTGGGGCCGCGGCTCGAGGTGCGCCTTGAGCAACAAGCGCCTGTCGGCCTCCGACACGTCGCCCTGCCCGCCCAGCACCAGCTCAAGTCCCGCGGCGCTGTCGCCCACCATCCCGCCGAGCATCACCCGGTCGCCGGGCCGGGCGCCCGCCCGGGTGACGACCTGCCCGGCCCGCGCGCGGCCCAGCACCGTCAGGCAGGTCACCAGATCGACGCGGGTCGCGATCGTGTCGCCGCCGAGCAGATCGACGCCGTACTCGCGGGCGCAATCGACAAGCCCGTTACGAAACCCGCGCACGAAATCGGGTTCGAGATCGGCCGTCAGGCCCAGCGCCAAAAAGGCAGCCTGTGGCTCGCCGCCCATGGCGGCGATATCCGAAATGTTGACAGCCAGCGATTTCCAACCGAGCTGCCAGGCAGAGATTCCCTCTCGCACGAAGTGTACTCTCTCCGCGAGCATGTCGGTCGTCACCAGCAAACGCTCGCCGCCCCCTATGTCAAGCACCGCGCAATCGTCACCGATGCCTTGCTCCACCCAGCGGCGTTCCGGCCGCGCGGCCGCCTCGAAAAGCCCGATGATACCGAATTCTCCAAGTTCTGACAGATCACTATCCATGACGTTGCGATCTTCCCTCGCGCACGGCGGCCAGCAATTCGCGGCAGGCGACCTGAACATCGACTGCTGCCATGACCGCCGACACCACCGCGACACCGTCCGCGCCGGCCGCAATCACCTCGGCCGCGTTGTGCGCCTTGATGCCGCCGATGGCCACCAGCGGCAGGTCGCTTGCGGCCCTGAGATCTCTTATACCCTCCAGGCCGATGGGCTTGTCCAGATCCGTCTTGGTGGGCGTTGCGAAAACCAGGTTGGCCGCCAGGTAGTCGGCCCCGGCCCGCTCGGCCGCGCGGGCCTGGTCGGACGTTTGCACCGAGGCCCCGATTATCGCCCCGGGCCCCAGAAGCGCGCGGGCCGCGGCGACAGGCGTGTCGTCCAGGCCGAGATGAACGCCGTGTGCGCCGCAGGCTGCGGCTACGTCGGGCCGGTCGTTTACGATGCAGACGGCCCGAAAACGATCGGCCAGCGCCCGCAGCGCGCGCCCTTGTTCGATAAGGCTTTTGCAAGACGCGCCCTTGTCGCGTAACTGGATCATCGTGGCGCCGGCTGACAGTGCCTGTTCGCAAACCGCCAACAGGCCGCGCGATCCCGCCAAATGCGAGTCGCTTACGACATAGAGAGAAAGATCGAGACTCTTCAAACCGTCTCCTCGATACGCACACCCTTCCTTATGGCCGCGGCGTCCATGTTGGCGAGATCGTCGAGCAGCAACGGTACGAAAGTCCCGGGCCCTGCGGCCCGGCCCGCGGCCCGTTCGGCGGCCAGGCCGAATACCGCCAGCGCACAGGCGCTCGCCTGGCAGGGTTGGTCGGGGGCGGCCGCCAGAAAGGCCGCAACGGCTGTAGTCGCCGAACAGCCGGTGCCGGTCACCTGCCCCAACATGGGATGCCCGTTTTTGATCTTGACCATGCGCCGCCCGTCGGTCACCAGATCAATCGGCCCGGTGACGGCCACCGTGAATCCGCGTTGTACGGCGAATTCGGCCACCAGCGAATCGCGCTCGCCAATAGAGTCTTGCGAATCAACACCGCGCACCTTGCCGCCGGCGCCCGCCAGGGTCAACACCTCGCCGGCGTTTCCGCGCAGTACTGAAAGGCGCACTTCAGCCATGATCTTTTTGGCCGCATCCGTCCTGAGCGATGTCGCTCCCGCGCCAACCGGGTCGAGCACCACCGGCACGCCCAGATCGTTTGCCTTGCGCCCGGCGGTCAGCATGCTCTGCACCAGGGCGTCGTCCAGCGTACCGATGTTGAGCAGCAAGGCGCCGGCGAACGAGACCATCTCTTCGACCTCGCGCTGGCAGGGAGCCATGACCGGAGCCGCGCCCAGGCACAGGGTCGCGTTAGCCGTCAGGTTAGTGACCACGTCATTGGTCAGGTGATGAATCATGGGCCGCTTCTCGCGCACCAGCCCGGCGAGTTCGGCTGCTTTTTCCGGCCAGTCCGTCATATAGAACCTCCGCGGGGCAGCGCGCGGAAGGAGGACAAGGAAGCCACACAATCACGGCCATGGATTTCCTTCCGCCGGCACTACCCGGATCAAGTTCCTGGGGTTTTCTCTCAGGCCCGCTGGGGCCACCCCCAATCCATGACTGGATCGTTTCTACCTTTCCCGTCACTGACTGTCAATCTTCAAACCAGGCTTCAAACAAGACTTGACTTCTCCGAGACTTCCGAGAATGATCGGCCTTGCGCGGACCGGGGTGTCTCCGGTTGCAGCGGGGCGGGTGGGCGAGATACAACCCGTGCCGGGAGAATTCTTCCGGTGCCGCTGCCTGGAGGTGTCTTATGACCATCGTCCTCGACGGACAATCCTTGACCATCGAAAAACTGACAGCGGTCGCCCGCGACCGCCAACCGCTCGAAGTGGCCGAGCAATGCTGGGAGAAGATCGACAACTGCCGCGCCATGCTGCAGAAGAAGATCGACGCCCACGAGATCATGTACGGCGTCAACACCGGCATCGGCGAGTTTTCTGAGGTAGTACTGAACGACGACCAGGTGCAAAAGTACCAGCGCTTCCTGGTCTACAGCCACGCCGCCGGGATCGGCAAGCCCATGCCCGAAGAGGTCGTGCGCGGCGCCATGACCTCGCGCATCAACGTCCACTGCCACGGGCACTCGGGCCAGCGCCCGGTAGTCACGCGAACGTTTGTCGAGATGCTCAACAAGGGTGTCACGCCTGTGGTGTGCGAGAAGGGCTCGGTCGGGGCCTGCGGCGACCTGGCGCCGATGGCCCAGATGGCCCTGGTGCTGATCGGCGAGGGTGAGGCCTTCTACAAGGGCAAGCGTCTGTCGGGCCTCGAGGCCATGCGGCAGGCCGGTATCCAGCCTATCACCTTCGAGGCGCGCGACGGGTTGGCTTCGATCAACGGCTCGAATATGCTGACGGCCATGGCCGCCCTTGTCGTCTACGACGTCGAGCGCTTCCTTAAAATCAGCGAGATCGCCGCAGCCACCACGCTCGAATGCCTCAAGGCCAACATGAACCCCTACGACTCGCGGCTGCACACCGAGCGCGGCTTTTTGGGCGCCGTGGCCTCCGCGCACAACATCCTCAAACTGACCGAAGGTTCCCAGATCCTGGCCCAGAAGGGCAAGAAGGTTCAGGACGCCTACTCGATGCGCTCGACCCCGCAGGTGACCGGCGCCGCCCGGGACGCGGTCGCCTACGCCCGCTCGCAGATCGAGATCGAGTTGAACGGCGTGGGTGACAATCCCGTCTTCATCTGGGAAGACAACGCCGTGCTCACCGGCGCCAACTTCCAGGGCACACCGGTCAGCCTGCCGACAGAAATGGTCGGCACGGCCGTCTCGATGATCTCGGTCCTCTCCGAGAGAAGGCTCAACCGGCTTTTGAACCCGGCCCTGTCGATCGGCCTGCCGCCTTTTTTATCCGAGGGAGCCGGCATGCACTCTGGCCTGATGCTCAGCCAGTACACCGCGGGCATGCTGTGCGTCGAGAGCCGCATTCTCAGCCAGCCGGCCGCCAACCAGTCCATCCCGGCCGCCGCCGACCAGGAAGACTTCGTCTCGATGGGCATGAACACCTCGCTCAAGACGCGCCAGATACACGAAAACGGCCTGGGCGTGCTGGCCATCGAGCTGATCGCCGGCGCCCAGGCGCTCGATCTGCGCGCCCCTCTGAAGCCCGGCCGGGGCGTCGCCGCCGCGCAAGCCGTCGTCCGCCGGCACGTCGAGCATCTCGGCGACGATCGCCCGCTGTTCGATGACCACAACACCATGGTAGAGGTGCTGCGTTCGGGCGAGTTGCTTGCCGAAGTGGAGGAGGCCGCGGGCCAGTTGGAATGAAGGTCCGGTCCGCACCACCCACTGGAGGATCGTCGAGCATGGAGACCGGCATCCTGGGCGTCGATATCGGCGCGGTAAGCCTGGCGCTGGCCGAGGTTGACGAGCAGGGTCGCATCTTGCATTTCGTAAGCCGACCCCACGCGGGAGACGTCGCCGGAACGTACGCCGACTGTCTCGGCGAGTTCGCCAGGCCCGCAACAGGACTCATTGCCGCCACCACCTCCAGCCCTCGGGTGATCCGCTCAACGCGCCGGGTCGATAATCTGGTGGCCGCCATCCGCGCTGCTTTGGCATTTCACCCGGGGCTGGGGGCTCTGCTTGTAGTGGGCGGCGAGAAGTTCAGCCTGTCGCTATTCAGGCCCGATGGCAGCTACCGCGAGAGCCGTTTCAACAGTTTGTGCGCCGCTGGGACCGGAAGCTTTCTCGACCAGCAGGCCCGGCGCCTGGGGCTTTCCGACAGCGCCGCGCTGGCCGCAACCGCCATGCGTAGTAGGGGCGACAGACCTCGCATCGCCACTCGCTGCGCCGTTTTCGCAAAGACCGATCTGGTCCACGCGCAGCAGGAAGGGTTTCCCCTGGAGGCCATCTGCGATGGACTCTGCCGCGGCCTGGCGGTCAACGTGCACGACGCATTATTTGCAGACCAGCCGCCTCCCGGCTCCATCGTCTTCGCCGGCGGCGTGGCCAACAACTCGGCCGTCGTCAAGCACATGCACGAATTACTGGACCGCCCACTACTGGTGGACGAGCACGCTTCTGTCTACGGGGCTTACGGGGCCGCCATCGACCTGCTGGCCGCCATGCGGCGTGGCGAGTTGGAAGCGCCTCCGTGCGGCGCGCCACTTCCCACAGAAAAGTTAGTGCGCCTGGAGGGCGCTTCCAATAAGTCCTACTATCCACCGATCGAGACTACCCGCGGCAGCTATCCCGAGTTTGCCGGCGTCGAAAACTATACCTACCAACCGCGTCAAGCGCAGTCGCCGGCGGAGGTGGAGGTTGACATCTACCGGACAGTCGAACCCGCTCGGGAATATGTGGTCTACCTGGGGGTGGATATCGGCTCCACGTCGACCAAGGCCGCCCTGTTGCTGGCCGACGAAGGCGCGCGACCGGTGGAGGGGGACGAGGGCCTTGGTGTGCTGGCCGGTTTCTACACCCGCACCGCGGGACGGCCGCTGCCGGCGATGCAGGCCATCCTGGAGGCCGTCAGCGATTGGTCCCGGCGGGCCGATATCCGACTGAGCGTAGCCGGCGCCGGAGTCACCGGCTCGGGGCGCAAGTTCATCGGCGCACTAATAGGCGCCGACCTGGTTCTCGACGAGATCACCGCCCACGCCCGCGCGGCGGTGCGGCTCGATCCCGATGTGGACACGATCATCGAGATCGGCGGCCAGGACGCCAAGTTCACCATCCTGCAGAACGGCAGTGTCACCCAGTCGATCATGAACCACGTCTGCGCGGCCGGGACGGGCAGCTTCATCGAGGAGCAGGCGGCGCGCCTGGGTTGCCCGCTTGAGGAAATTTCCGAGCGCAGCGCGGGCCGGCGGGCGCCGCTGGCCAGCGACCGCTGCACGGTGTTCATGGAGCGCGACATCAACCAGTTCCTGTCCGACGGCTACCAATTGGACGAAGTGCTGTGCTCCGTGCTGCACGCGGTGCGCGACAACTACTTGCTCAAGGTGGCTCGCGCGGGAAGCATCGGGCAACACATTTGCTTCCAGGGTGCCACGGCCAAGAACCGCTCGCTGGTGGCAGCCTTCGAGCAGAAACTCGTAAAGCCGATCCGGGTTTCGCGCTACTGTCATTTGACGGGCGCGCTGGGTGTGGCAATCGAGTTGCGCTCGCGGGCCGGGAACTCACTCGGCACGAGTTCCTTCCGGGGCCTCGATCTCTACGCCGAGCACATTCCGGTGCGCGGCGAGATCTGCGATCTGTGCCAGAACCATTGCAAGCTGCGCATCGCCGAGGTGCGCGGGCAACAGGTAGGCTACGGCTACCTGTGCGGGCGCGACCCGCAAGACGAGCGTTTCGTGTCCGCCAACCGTTCGGGATTCGACCTGCTCAAGGCCCGCGCGCGACATTTTCGGTTTAAAGGCAACCCCCCGCGACACGACCTGCGCATCGGCCTGCCGGCCGCTCTCTATATGCTCGAGGAGTTGCCTTTCTGGAAGAAGTTCTTCGATCAACTCGGAGTGCGCACGGTCACCAGTGAAAAACTCGACGACCCGGTTGGCCGCGGTAAACAGCTCGCTCAGGCGGAATTTTGCGCCCCAATATCCGCCTGGCACGCACACGTGGCCGATCTCGCCGAACGCGCGGATTTCATATTCACTCCTTTCTATCTCGAGGCGGAGCGCTCCAAGAGCGGCGAGCGAAGCCAGTACTGCTACTACACCCAGTACGCGCCCTCACTGACAGCCAACCTGCAGATTGCGGGATTGGCCGACAAGTGCCTGATGCCTGTCTTGCACGTCGGCGCACGAACCTTCGGATCATGGTCCGAGTTACAGCGCTCGCTGACGCGCGCTTTCGGACCCGGCCTGAAAAGATCGCAGGTGGTCCGGGCCTATAAAAAGGCACGGGCCTTCTTCGACCAGCGCCTGGCGAGTTGGCCACTGGTCATGCGGGAGCAGTTGGCCGGACGGGACGAACTGGCCGTAGTGCTGCTGGGCAGGCCCTATACCGTCTACGCGCCGCGGATGAACAAGGGCATTCCCGAGATCCTGTCCCGGATGGGTATCAAGACTTTCTACCAGGACATGCTGGCGCCGTCCACGGCGGACGACACGGGCGAGATCGCCGATCTGCTGCGAGCGGCCAAGTGGCACAACGTCCGCAAGATGCTGGCAGCGGCCGACAGAGTGGCCCGCACGCCCGGGCTATACCCGATAATGCTGACTTCCTTCAAGTGCACGCCCGATGCCTGCATCATCGAGTACTTCCGGCGCCTGATGAACGCGCGCGGAAAGCCTCATCTGATTCTGCAACTCGACGAGCACGATTCACAGGTCGGCTACGAGACGCGCATCGAGGCGGCTTTGCAATCTTTCCGCAACCACTACCGCGGCGCCAAACCGGCGGCCAACCGCGCACGCCTGCCGCGCGTGCCAAAAATGACGCGCGACCTGGATGGCCGCACTCTGCTGGTTCCGCCCTGGGACACGCTGGCCAGTCCGCTTTTCACAGCCGGCCTGCGCGAGGTGGGCATCGACGCCCAATTGATAGACGAAAGCCACGATCTGATCCAGCAGAGCCTCTCTCACAACACCGGCCAATGCATACCGATCAGCATCATCGTTCATGAGTTTACTCAGACGGTTCGCGCCCGCGATCTTGACCCGGCCCGCTGCGCCCTTTGGCTGCCGTGCTCCTCGATTGGCTGTAACATCTGCTTCTACCCGCAGTATGCCAAGGGTTTACTCGAGACCATCGGCGGCGGCTTCGAACGAACAGCAATCTACGAAGGCGAGACCAGCGCAATAGACGTCTCGCCGCGCGCCACGTTGAACGCCTTCTTCGCTTTCCTTTTCGGCGGCATGTTGCGACGGATGCAGTGCCGCCTGAGGCCCTACGAGGTGCACGCCGGAGAGGTCGATCGCGCCACTGGTGATGGACTGGAGGTATTCCGTAGTGCGATTCTGGGCCGGATACCCAAAATGAAGTCCGTCCGCCGGGTGGTAGAGAATTTTCTAGCGATCGAGACGGCCGGCGAGCGGCGGCCAAAGGTGGCCGTCTTCGGCGATCTCTACTCGCGCGACAACGACGTGCTGAACCAGGACCTGAACCGGGTCATCGAGGCGCACGGCGGCGAGGTGGTCACCACGCCATATTCCGAGTACATCCGCATCATCGCCAAGCCGTACCTGCGCAAATGGCTGCGCGAGGGTCTCTACAAGGACGTGCTGCTATCGGCCCCGTTCGCCTTTGGCATGGACCTGCTCGAACTTCCCTTCCGCCGGGAGTTCGCCCGGGTGCTTGGAGACTTGAGGCCCTCCATTCAAGGCCAGAAGAGCGAGGAGATCCTCGCGCGCTTCCACGTCAGCGGCTACCACACCGGCGAGAGTTTCGACAACTTGCTGAAAATCTTCCACTTGATGGAGCGTTATCCCGATCTGGCCCTCTTCGTCCAGAGCAATCCGGCCTTCTGTTGTCCCTCGCTGGTAACCGAGGCCATGTCGCGCGAGATCGAGCGCCAGACGGGCGTGCCGGTGGTCACCGTGACCTACGACGGAACCGCGGCGTCAAAGAATGAAGTGGTAGCGCCCTACCTCGAACTGGCAGCGCACCGGCCGGCGGGACATGACAGATCGGGAGGAATACGACAGCGGAAATATGTGTTTCATAGTCGGTCTTGTATCTGAGGCTCAGGGCCAATTTTCAACGACCTGGGGACGGAGGTGTGTGTGATGGCGAATCATGGAAATAGGCACGGGTCGCGGGCCGAGGGAAAGTCGCATGAGGAAAATCAAGTGTTTTCGTCGGTACCGGATGGCGTCTGCGAAACCGAAGCCGCCCTGAGAGAGAGTGAGCAACGATTCAGAACCATCTTTGAACTGTCTCCAAACGCGGCCGCGCTGACGGAAGAGTCCTCCGGAAAAATCATGGACGTCAACTCCATGTTCGAGAAGATCACCGGTTTTTCCAAGGACGAACTGATCGGACGGACCACGACCGAGATGGGATTCTATTCGGGCGAGGATCGGCAAAAGTTCCTCGATCAATTTTCAAAAAGCGATGACATCGCGGGCTTGCCGATGATATTCCGCGGCAAGGACGGCGCGGAGATTCACTCCCACATGTTCTCAAGGTGCATGCGCATTGGAAAAGAAAACTTGATCATAACTATTTTTCACGACGAGACGCCCCAGAAACGCCTCGAGGCGCAATTTTTCCGGGCGCAGAAAATGGAGGCCATCGGTACGCTGGCCGCCGGCATCGCGCATGATTTCAACAACCTGTTGATGGGCATTCAGGGTTATGTCTCTCTCATGCTTTCCGAAGTGGACATGGACAGCATGTTGTTTTCGAGGTTGACGGAAATTGAAAAACAGATCGGCAAAGGCGCCAACCTGACCCGGCTGCTGCTGGGTTTCGCCCGCAGAGGCAGCTATGACGCCAGGCCGACAGACATGAACATCCTGGCCAAGAACAACATCGAGATGTTCGGGCGAGCCAAGAAACAATTGGCAGTGCACGAAAACCTGCAAGAAGGTCTGTGGCCGGTGGAAGTGGACAGCGGCCAGATGGATCAAGTCTTGATCAATCTCTTCGTCAATGCATGGCATGCCATGCCCGAAGGCGGTGATCTGACAATCGAGACCAGCAACCAGGTACTGGACGCGCAAGAGGCAGAACGTTATTCCGTCGAGCCGGGCAGGTACGTACGCATCAGGGTACAAGACAGCGGCTGCGGTATTGACCAGGCCACCAAGGAAAAAATCTTCGAGCCGTTTTTCACCACCAAGGAGCGCGGTGTCGGCACCGGCCTCGGACTGGCTTCGGCCTACGGGATCATCAACCGGCACGGTGGATTCATCACCGTCGAGAGCGAGTTGGGTCGCGGTACGGTCTTCGATCTATTTCTTCCTGCCTGCCAGGGACATTCCGCAAGCATGCAGGCCAAGCCGTTTGAGGTGCAGCGGGGCAGCGGAACGATCCTGCTTGTCGACGATGACAAAGTGGTTCTGGATGCCAGCACGGCGATGCTGAGAAAACTCGGCTATCGAGTCATAACGGCCGCCGGCGGGGCGCAGGCCCTCGAAGTGTACGAAAAAGAAGGCCCGCAAGTAGATCTCGTCATTCTGGACGTTATAATGCCCCAAATCGACGGCAAGGCGGTTTTCCGACGCATCACGAGCATCGACGCGCATCAAAAGATTCTCTTCTCGACGGGCTGCGACATTCAAGAAGAGTTGCCCGAACTAAATGATAGCGCCTGCCAGGGGATAATCCAGAAGCCGTATTCGATCCAGTCGCTGTCCGAGAAAGTCCGATCAATCCTGGAGCCCAGATAAGCGCCCGCGGCTCATTGAGCTTGCCTAGGAATAGCGGAAGATCTTCCTGGGTGATGAAGATCGGGAGGATTTCCTGCAACGGTTGACTGCTGTTTGCAGGGGTGGTGCGGCATTTGTCTATGCCTGGTCGTTGCTCGACAATCACTTTCACCTGGCCATTCGAACAGGCAAGACACCAC
>CAZXHT010000007.1:0-102598 GCA_964640665.1 uncultured Myxococcales bacterium | reverse complement strand
CGTACCCGCTCTTGGGGTGCGGGGACCGGCATCATTCAGGTATCAGGACCAATCGTTGGGCTGCCCGGTGCTCTCCAGCACCGAGCGCCACAACTCTCCCTCGGGATCCACCAGCTTGCGCCCGGCCACCGCTTCCGCGATCGGCACGTGGGTGAAGATGTTGTTCCACAGGCCCACCAACATCCCGGTCCGCCCGCTCATCCCGGCGTGGACGGCATTCTGGGCCAGGGTGGCGCAGAAAAGCGAGTCGCTGGGATAAGCCGGCGCCGAACGAATGATGTACGACGGGTCGATGTACTTGAGGCTGTACGGGATCTTCTTTTTCTTCAGCTCGGCCGCTATGCGGCTTTTCAGAAACAGGCCGATGTCCTTCAGGTCTACGTTGCCCGAGGCGTCCTGGGCCTTGTTGTCGCCGAGCATATTCTGGCCTGCGCCCTCGGCCACCACGATCACCGCGTGACCGCGCTCGCTGATTCTCTTTTCGAGCCAGGGGATCAGGCCCTGCTGCCCGTCGAGCGTGAAGGGCACCTCCGGTATCAGGACACAGTTGACGTCCGGCTCGGCCATCGCCGCCGTGGCCGCTATGTAACCCGAGTGGCGCCCCATCATCTGCACCAGGCCTATCCCGTTGGGGGCCCCCTCGGCCTCTACGTGCGCCGCGCGGATGGACTCGATGGCGATCGAGAAGGCGGTCTCGAAGCCGAAGGTCTTCTCGACCAGCAGGATGTCGTTGTCGATCGTCTTGGGGATTCCGATCACGGAAATCTTCAGGTTGCGCTTGGATATCTCCTGGTGGATCTTGAGCGCTCCCCGCAGGGTGCCGTCCCCGCCGATGGTGAAGAGTATCCCGATTCCCATGCGATCGAGCGTGTCCACCATGGTTTCGATGTTCTGCGGTCCGCGCGAAGAGCCTAAAAGCGAACCGCCGTCATGGTGGATGTACTTGACCATATCAGGGGTCAGGTCGAGGACATCGTGCCCTCCCTCGGGCACCAGGCCGGCGTAACCGAAGCGGAAACCGTAGATGTGGTTCACGCCGTAGTGGTAGTGCAGCTCCATGACCATTGCGCGGATGACATTGTTGACTCCCGGGCACAACCCGCCGCAGGTCACCAAGCCCACCCGCACCTTGCTGGAATCGAAGTAGATCAGCTCGCGCGGGCCGGCCCGCTCGAACGAGATCGGCACATGCCCGTCGGGAGCCCGGCGGCAGGCGCGGCAGGAACTCAGGGTCACGTCATAGAGTATGCCCTCGTCCTCGGGCACGAAGTTGCAAATATGGTCGCCCAGTTGAGTGGAAAGCTTGAGCGGCGAGCGTATCTTGGCCGGTCCCAGGTGATTGATGGTCAGGTCCATCTGTCTCACTCCTCCAGCGCCTCCCCGTAAAAGTCTATCGTCACTTATCGTTGCCGGCTTGGTCTGTCGGGCTAATCGAGGGCGCGGAACTCGGCCCGGCGGTTCTGAGCCCAGGCTTCTTCGTTCGAAGCCTGGTTGGCCGGGCGCTCCTCGCCGTATGAGATGATCTCGATACGTCCCGGATCGACCCCCAACTTGACCAGGTATTTCCGGATCGTCATGGCCCGGCGCTCGCCCAGGGCCAGGTTGTATTCCGTACTGCCGCGCTCGTCGCAGTGACCCTCCACCTGGACCCGCGTGGAAGAGTGAATCCTGAGGTAGTCGGCGTTGTCGGACAGGGCCCGGCGCGTCTCATCCGACAGGTTCGAGTCGTTGAATCCGAAGTAGACCGTGACCATGCCGGCCGGCCCTGTCTCTTGCTTATCGACCGTCTTCGCGGCCGGTGTCGGTTCGGGTTTGGCCGCCGCCAGTTTCTTCTTGCGCTCTTCTTCTTCACTGCGCTTCTTGTCGCACTCTTGCCTGGCCTTATCTGCCAGCCGCTTGGCCGCCAACAGGGCCGTCTTGGCCTCGTCGTAACGCTCTTCTTTCAACAGGGCCCTGGCCTTGTCCATCATGGTCTTGGCCGCCTGGTAGGTCTCGGGAGCGCAATCCTTGGTGCCCTCGATATCGGCCATGGCCGTCTCGGCCGCGTCGATCTCCGGCTGGGGCGCCCGCTTGGGGCAGCCACCCAGGAAAAGAGCCAGTGCTAAAAAGCCTGCAATTAAAGTGTGTATGGATCGCATCGTCTCACCCCCGCTACTTGACACCCACCCAGGGGCCCCATTCCGGCGTAGTGTACTCGCCCTTCTTCCTGGAGATCAGGCGCTGGTTGGTGCCGTCGGCGTTCATGATGTAAAGCTTGGACTCCCCCGTCCTGGTCGAAGAGAAAACCACCAGGTTGCCGTCCGGGCTATAGGTGGGGTGCTCGTTGTTGCCCTGGTCCTGGGTCAGGCGAACGATCTCTCCCGATTCCGGATTGACCCTGAAGATGTCGTACACCAGGCGCTCGTCGCGGGCGTTGAAGAGAATCCAGTCTCCGCGAGGCGACCAGTCGGGCGTTTGATTGTAGTTGCCCTTGAAGGTCAAGCGCTTGGGGTCGCTGCCGTCCGCGTTCATCGTGTAGATCTGCGGGTTGCCGGAGCGCTCCGATACAAAGGCTATCCGCTTTGAGTTCGGCGACCAGCAGGCCGAGCTGTCGATGGCCCAGTCGCGGGTCAGCCTCTGCGGGTGGCCGCCCTTGGCGTCGAGCGCGTAGATCTCCGAGTTGTCGTCCTTGCTGAGCGTGACGGCCACGTGTTTTCCGTCCGGCGCGGCCGAGACCCCGATGTTCAGGCCCGGCGCCTTGCTTGTGGCGACGGTCTTTTTTGTGTGCAGATCGTAGCGGTAGAGGTAGGGACCGCCGTGCAGGTACGACGAATAGTATATCGACTCGCCGTCGGCCCCCCAGGTCGGCAGGAGGTTTATAGAACCGTTCTTGATCACACAGCGCTCGTTGTGCCCGTCGAAATCCATGATACAGACTTCCTTCGATTTCTTGTTGGTGCGCTTGGCAAAGACAAGCCTGGTGAAGAAGATGCTCGGGTTGCCGGTGAAATGCCTGACTACGGCATCTGCGAACTTGTGAACCATCTTCCTGAGCCGCTTGGCCGGGCCCCGCAGCTTCTTGTGAAGCAGTTCCTTGCCGGCCGCCGCATCGAACAGGTGGCAGTCGAGAGTAAATTCGGTGCCCGAGCGTTGCACGCCCACTTTCACCAGGCCCTCCGCGCCGACGTTGATCCAATCGCCGAACTTGATGGTCGCGCCGCTGAGTCCTTCTTGTTTCTGATCGGCAATGAAAGAACGCGGGTCCAGCAGATTGAAGACGCCGGTAATCCCCAGGTCGGAGCGCAACGTCTCATAGCCCCTCTCGACGGCCTCCCGGGCGCCGCCCAGATCCTTGAACTCGGGGATGGCCAGTGGATACGGGCGGAAATTGGGATCGCTGATCTGGATGTACTCCCGGGCCCCGGCGCTGAAGCAGAAAAACGCTCCCAGTAATCCGAGTAATAACTTTTTATCTGGTCTCAAGGTAACTACTCCTTATCTTGCCCCGGCGCTTCTCCCCCATACGCTCGGAATCTTGTGCCGCAAGAGGGGCCGCTGTCAACCGTAATCCCGGGAGTGCGGGGCGGTCACAAGCGGTCAGGGCGAGAACTCCAGTCCGATGCCTTCGTCGGCGTACTTGCCGGCCAGTTCGGCCGGCGGCGCGGGAAAAGGGGCCGCGCGGCGCACGGCCGCCTCGATGGCCGAGTCGAACAGAGGATTGTCCGAGTGTTTCTCGAAGGATAAGTCCTTTAGCCTGCCACCGGCGTCGACCGTGATCACAACCGTTGCCCTCAGGAACATCCTCTCGCGCTGGCCGATAACCTCCGGCACGGAATACTGAGCCTTGACGGCCTTGTATACCTTGGTCATGTACTCGGAACCCTTCTTGGCAATCAGGGCATCGCCGTCGGCGACCCCTTCCGGCGAGCCTTCGATTTCGTCATCCGGCTTACCGCCCTCTTTCTGGGTCAGGCTGGCCAGCGCAGAGTTCATGCTCCTGGAATAATCCTGGTGTTTTTTTTTCTCGGCGGCTCGCGCCGCTTTCTTGTCGTGTGTCGCATTCTTGTCCCGCGATGGGCGCTGCTCCCGTGGCGTTGCCGGGGCCGGCGCGGGCAACTTGCGGGGCAGCCAATCCTTGGGCCGCGGCTTGCCCAACCTGAGCAAGGCCGTAATGCGGGCGGTGTCGCGCGTGTTGGCCGCGCTCTCTCTGATCAGGCCGCCGATGACCAGCATGGCCACCAGGCCGACATGAAACAGGGCCGAGCCCAGGATGGCCAGCCAGACACCGCGCTGGGGCCTCAGATAGGCGTATTTGTCGTCGACGCTCATCTCAGTGTAGACGCTCATGGAAAGTGAAAGGTTTCAAGGTTGTTTTTCCAGCGGCGGCGGCTCGGTCAGGATGCCCACCTGCTCGACTCCCGCCCTTCTCATGGTGGACATGACGTCGACGACGTATCCGTAGGGCAGAGTGCGGTCCGCCGCCAGGTCCATTTTCTTCTCGCGCTGCAACCTCTCGTTGAACTTGAGCTTATTCTCAAGCTCGGCGTAAGGGATCTCTGTCTTGCCGATGAAGATCTTCTTTTCCCGATCCACCCTCAGTTCCAAAGGCTGCTTGTCCTTGTGCTCGATCAGCTGGGCCTGGGTCTGGGGCAGGTCCACCTCCACGCCCTGCTGCATCAGCGGAGCGGTCACCATGAAGATTATCAGCAGTACCAGCATCACGTCCACCATGGGCGTGACGTTGATTTCGCTCATGGTCGGATCCGAAGAATCCTGCGTCGACATAGCCATCGCCGCACCCCGCTGTCCGCTACTTCAGGAAGTGGCGCTTGATAATGTTCAAGAAATCGGAAGAGAAAGTATCCATCTCGCTGTTGAGAACTTTTATCCGGCGCACGAAGTAGTTGTAGGCCATGACCGCCGGAATGGCCGCAAACAGCCCGGCGGCGGTGGCGATCAAGGCATGCGATATGCCGGGGCCGACCGCGTCGAGGGTGGCGGCGCCCGGCCGTATCGCGACGAAGGAATTCATGATGCCCACCACGGTTCCAAAAAGCCCGATGAAAGGGGCCGCAGACCCGGTGGTCGCCAGGAAGGGCACCAGGCTCTCCATGGTGGTCGACTCGGACAGGCTGGTCCGGCGCAGCGAACGCTGGACATTCTCTATGCCTCCCATGGCGTCGTACATGCCGCCCGCGGCCTCGCCCTCGGCCTGGGTTTTCTTCAGTTTGCTCAGCTCGTGGTAGCCGTTCTGAAAAACCTTGCTGACCGGGCTGTCAGGCAGCTTCTTGGCCACCTCGAAGATGGCGTCCAGGCGCTGCGAGTTCCAGAAGGCCTCCAAAAAAGCGGCTGTCTGCTTCTGTGCCCGTCTCAGGCGGCGCCACTTGTAATATATGATGCCCCAGCAGGCGGCCGACATGATCAGGAGCAGGATCAAGACGACCATGACGATCGGCTCGAGGATGGGGTTTATCCACTTGATCAGCTTGATCATGAAGCTCTGCCCGGACTGGCCGGCCAGTTGGAGGATCAAGGTATCGAGCATGCACGCCTCCCGGAGAAAACCTCTGGGCCACTTCATACCACGGGCGGTCGGGATTGCGCAAGAACGGGGGAAAGCGGAATGGAGAGGCCGTCTTGACAGGGATCGGTCTTCATAGGAATATAGGGTAGTGGTGAGATCTACGAGGCGAGGACACTCGCGAGGAGTCAAATATGAGGAAAGTTATTTCGAGTAGCACAGTTTTCTTGGCGGCCGCGCTGGCCACGATTTTCATGGGCTGCGGCGGCAGCGGGGACGGCGGCTGCAAGGAAGGCGAAGGCGCCATGCTGCTGGTCACCACCAATCCGAGCCCGGCCAGCATCTACGCCGACGGCAACAAGACCGTGCGAGTGACGATCAGCGGCAAGGACGAAACCTGTACCCCGATCAAGAACACCCAGGTGAATCTTACGATCTCCGAGAAAATGAATGTCGACGACGTAAGCGACGACGCGGTGGGCACTTTCAAGACCGCCGACGGAACTCCGACCAACACACTGACCGTCACCATGGGCCAGTTCGGCGGCAGCGCCGAAATAAAAAGCTCCAAGGCCGGAACCGCGCGACTGACCGCTTTTTGCCCCGCTTACAACCTGAGCGCCGCCCCGATTGCGCTGGAGTTTACCGTCACGCCGGCGACCGGAAAGTGCGCGGTGGCCATAAGCCCCGATCCCACGGTCATCCCGCCCGACGGAGTCTCCACCTCGGACATAACCGCAAAATTGACCGGTGACACCGGAGATCCCATGCCCAGCGGGACGGGAGTCACCTTCACCACCACACTGGGAAAATTCACGGAGAGCGGCGCGACCGACTACTCGACGACGACGACCGGCAACGTTGCGACCGCCACACTGCAGAGCGCGCAGGTCTCGCAGGACACCGACGTGACCGTCACGGCCACCTTCCAATGCGACGACGGGAAGCAGCACTCGAACGACGAGCAGGTTCATCTCGGCCAGTTGAACATGCCCAGCGTCAACCTGCAGGCCTCGGCCGATTCGGTCTTCGCCGACAACGCCAGCACGGTCGACCTGACGGCCGAGGTGTTCCTGCCCGGCGGCACCAAGGCCGACGCCGGAGTCGAGGTGGATTTCCTGACCAACCTGGGCAGGTTCCAGGAATCGGACGGGCCGACCTACGTCACCAACACGGACGCCGACGGAAAGGCCTACGCCACTTTCATCGGCGGTATGCAGCAAGGCGAGGCCACCATCGAGGCCGGTGTCTACATCGAAGACAAGAACGCCTTCGACGACGTTACTGTCAACATCAAGGCGCTGGGCAACATTCTCTGGGTATCGTCCATCCCCGACAAGCTGGGCGTCAAGGGCTCGGGCCGCGACGAGTCCAGCAACCTGATATTCGCCCTGCGCGACACCAACGATGCCCCCTTCCCGGCCGGCGCCCTGGTGACTTTCAAAGCCTCGCTGGCCCCCGGCGTCACCCTGGATCCGACCACCGACCGCACCGACGACCAGGGCCAGGTATCGACCACACTGAACGCCGGACGGCAGTCCACGACGGTCACGGTGACCGCCACCGCCCAGATCGGCGCGGTCACCCTGAACGCCGTCTCCCCCTCGATCGCCATTGTGGGTGCCAAACCAAACGCGCACTACATAACTTTCGCCTGCGAACGCTACAATGTCGGGGGCTTCGCTTTGGATTTTCTGGAAACCGAGTGCACCGTCGCCCTTGCGGATCGTTATTCCAACAAGATAGGTTTCGCCACCAACGTCAACTTCCACATCGAGGCGGGCTCCATCACATCTCCTTCGGTTACTTCCGATACGGGCGCCAGCATGGGCCAGGCCACTACCTCCGCCACTACCCTGCATTCTGCGCCGCCGGCCGATGTTCAACCGGTCATGGATGAACCTGTCATCGGAACCCACAACCCCCGGGACGGGTTGGTGACGGTCATAGCGGTGACAACCGGCGAGGAAGAGTTTACCGACCTGAACAGCAACGGGGAATACGATGCCGGGGAGCCGTTCGTGGACGATGGCGAACCTTTCGTCGACTTAAACGACAACGGCTTCCGCGAACTGAACGAATATGCCATCGACTCGAACAACAGTGGCTTCTACGACGGGCCGAACGGGGTGTGGGACTCCGACACTTTAATCTGGGACACGGCCTGGATCCTGTGGACCGGGGGCGTGACGGCCGGGGTGCCTCTGACAGACTGCGGCAAGGCCCCCGGCAACCGCTACAGCGTCATCTGTCCTGCGAGCTTCGATATCCCCAAGGGCGGCAGCCAGCAATTCAACTGGGAGGCGAAGGACTTCAACCTCAATCCGCCGAACGCAACGCTTGGCGTAAACGTCAAGGTCACGGGAAAGGGGAGTGATGCGGCATCCAACCCCAACCTGCCCTTCAGCGCCTACGACACCCTGGGCGGCGGCGACCTGTGGCCTAATTGCGGAGGCGGGTTCTGCGGCTGGGTCGATGTCGACGGGGCGGCCCTTACCGATACCAACCCTCCGGAAGACGGCACGGTCGAGCTCAACATCGACTGGCACGACTCTCCCGGGGCGGGAGCGAGCCACACGCTGACGATCAGCTCGCAGGGCACTTTCAGGTAGTCACAATACCTGGATCGGGTCGCATTACCCCCGTTCATGACAGAAAGTCAACGACAGCTACCCATCGGGGTGTTCGATTCGGGCATCGGCGGATTGACGGTTCTGCGCGCCATTTGCGAACTGCTGCCCGCCGAACCCACCATCTACCTGGGTGACACCGCCCGGGTTCCCTACGGAACCAAATCGCGCGCGGTTATCACGCGTTACGCGCTGAACAACGCTCGCTTCCTTGCCGCGCGGGGTGTCAAGCTGCTGGTGGTTGCCTGCAACACGGCCTCGGCGGCGGCTCTTCCGGCCCTGACCGAGCGTCTCGGGGTTCCAGTGCTGGGAGTGATCGAACCGGGGGCCCGGAGGGCCTCCGATGTCTCTCGTTCGGGGGTGATCGGGGTGATTGGCACCCAGGCAACAGTGGCCTCGGACGCATATCCCGAGGCGCTCAGGCGTTGCAATCCGGGCCTGGATGTCCTTTCGAAATCTTGTCCGCTCTTCGTCCCCTTGGCCGAGGAGGGCTGGTCGGACGATCCCGTGACTTACAGTGTCGCCAGAACCTACCTTTCCGAGTGGGCCGGCGGGCGCATGGACACGCTCATTCTCGGCTGTACGCACTATCCCGTGCTGACCCCGGCCATCCAGGCCGCCGTTGGGTCCGGTGTTACCCTGGTAGACTCGGCCTTGGCCGTCGCCAAGACGGTTGCCGCCGAGCTTTCGCGAATGTCCCTCTCGGCGGAACCCGGAGAAACCTCAACTGACCACCGCTATTATGTAACGGATGTCCCGGATCGTTTTCGCGAGGTGGGCCGGGTATTTTTGGGGTATGAACTCGGTGACGTCGAGCAGGTGGATATCGAGCCCACTTGATCCAGCCTGCTGAAAATCGAAATAAAATTCTTGATTCGGCGTGGCCTATCATGTATTTGAAAGTGTTTAGTTGGTAGGTTTTCCGGGGTGAATATGGGTGATCGCGACAAAAAAGGCTACACCGTTGAAATTCCCGACGAAGCCGTGAATGACGCGCTTCACAGTGTCGTAAAACGCTCCGAGTCGAAGGAATCGTCCGCTGACGGGACCGCTGGCGAAAGAAGACAGGCCATCGAGATACCCGTGGAGGTCGAACCGGCCGAAGACGAGGCGGACAGCCCTCGTCGCCGCGGTCCATCCCGGCAGGAGTTGACTGCCGCCCTGCAGAAATCCCGGGACGAGGCCAAGGCGGCCCGGGACAAGATGCTACGGGCACTCGCCGACGCAGACAACCAGCGAAAGCGCCTGGTCAAGGAAAAGCAGGAAATCATCAAATACAACCAGGAAGGCCTGCTGCGCGATCTCCTCGTTCCGCTGGACAACCTGGAGAGAACCCTCGAACACATTCCGCAAGATAAAGGCGACCCGGCCATTGAATCGCTCAGGGAAGGCCTGACCATGGTCCTGCGCCAGTTCGAAGAAACCCTGACCAAGCACAGCCTGCGGGGTTTTTCCGCGCTGGGTCAGAAATTCGACCCCGCGCTTCACGAGGCGATCCAGCGCGTCGAGAATCCCGATGCTGAACCCGGCACGGTCCTTGCGGAGATGCATCGCGGTTACAAGCTTCATGATCGCCTGCTGCGGCCAGCCCTGGTGACGGTAGCCTGCCGGGCGGGCAAGACTGGCGCGGCGGACGGCGCTGACGAGGTTCACAAAGAGCCCGAGACACGAGAAGCGAAGACAGAAGACGGCAACCCGGATCTGCAAGACGAATAGCTCAAGCTTGACGACGGGGAGAAAATACGGATGAGCAAAATAGTCGGGATTGACCTGGGAACGACAAACTCCTGCGTGGCCCTGATGGAGAGGGACGAGGCCGTGGTGCTGCCCAACTCTGAGGGTTCGCGCACGACTCCCTCGATAGTCGGGTTTACCGAGAGCGGCGAACGCCTGGTAGGGCAGATCGCCAAGCGCCAGGCCATCACCAACCCCGAGAATACCATCTTCGCCGTAAAACGCTTGATCGGCAGAAAGTTGGGCGATCAGGAAGTCAAGCAGGCCATCCCCAACTTGCCTTACCGTATCGTCGGTGCGAAGAACGGCGACGCCTGGGTCCAGGTCCGAGGCAAGGACTACAGCCCGGCCGAGATCTCGGCCATGGTGCTGATGAAGATGAAGCAGACCGCCGAGGATTACATGGGAGAGCAGGTCACGGACGCCATAATCACCTGCCCGGCCTATTTCGACGACAGCCAGAGACAGGCGACCAAGGACGCGGGCAAGATAGCCGGTCTGAACGTGCTGCGCATCATCAACGAGCCCACGGCCGCCGCGCTGGCATACGGCATGGACAACAAGGATAACGCCAGGGTGACGGTGTTCGATCTCGGCGGAGGAACCTTCGATGTCACCATCCTGGAGCTGAGCGAGGGAGTCTTCCGAGTACTGTCTACCTGCGGCGACACCTTCCTGGGAGGCGAGGATTTCGACCTGCGCATCGTCGATCACCTGGCCGACCAGTTCATGAAAGAAACCGGGATCGATCTCAGGAACGACCGCATGGCCATGCAGAGGCTCAAGGAGGCCGCGGAGAAGGCCAAGCACGAGTTGAGTTCCTCGCTGGAAACGGAGATAACGCTGCCCTTCATTACCGCCGACGACAGCGGTCCCAAACATTTGAACACGACCCTGACGCGCGGTCAGCTCGAGTCCCTGGTGCCCGATCTGATCGATCGCCTGACGGCCCCCTGTCAAATGGCCCTCAGCGACGCGGCCGTTTCGGCTTCAGATATCGACGACGTGATCATGGTGGGCGGTATGACCCGCATGCCCAAGGTGCAGGAGAAGGCCAAGGAGATCTTCGGCAAGGAAGGCAACAAAGAGGTCAACCCGGACGAAGTCGTGGCCGTTGGGGCTTGCATCCAGGCCGGTGTGCTCAAGGGCGACGTGCAGGACGTGCTGCTCCTGGACGTCACCCCCTTGAGCCTGGGCGTCGAGACCGCCGGCGGAGTCTTCACCAAGTTGATCGACAGGAACACCACCATCCCCACGCGCAAAAGCCAGGTGTTTTCCACAGCCCGGGACAACCAGGACATGGTCAGCGTGCACGTGCTACAGGGCGAGCGCGAGATGGCGGACGACAACAAGACGCTCGGCCGTTTCGAATTGGTCGGTATACCGCCCGCTCCGCGCGGCGTGCCGCAGATTGAAGTAGCCTTCGACATCGATGCCAATGGAATCGTGAACGTCTCGGCCAAGGACCTCGGTTCGGGCAAGGAGCAGTCCATCCGGGTGGTCGGTTCCAGCGGCCTGTCCGAGAGCGAGATCGAGGTCATGCAGGCCGAGGCCGAACAGCACCGGGACGATGACCGCGTCAAGAAGGATTTCGCCGAGCTGATGGTCAACGCGGACGGCCTGATTTACTCGACCGAAAAATCGGTAGAGGAATTCGCCGACATGTTGACGCCCCAGGATGTCGAGGAGATCAAGCAAGACCTGCAGGCCTGCAAGCTCGTCGTGGAAGACGCCAAGATCGAGGACTTCGACAAGGTCAGGGAGGCCGTCTCGCGCCTTGAAACCTCGGCCCACCGCATAGCCGACGCCATGTACCGCGAGGCCTCCGAGGACTCGGGTGAATAGACACCTTGAGATCTGTTCGGCAAAACGACTATTACCAACTGCTCGGCGTTGCCCGTAAGGCAGGCCAGGCGGAAATTAAAGCGGCTTTCAGGAAAAAAGCGCCTGCCTGCCATCCCGATCGCAACCCGCAGGACCCGGCAGCCGGGGATCGATTCGGGGCACTGTCTGCGGCCTATCGAGTGCTCTCGGATCCCGCGCTGCGCGCCGGATATGACAAGCGCCTGGCGGCGATGGGCCGTGAGCCCTATCACGCGCCGGCTTCAACTTCGAGCTCGTTCTACGAAAGACTCGCCAAGAGGGCTCAGGGATCCGACTTGCGTTTCACGCTGGAGCTGGATCTGGCCGATGTCGTCCGAGGCGGTGCCTATCGTCTGGATTTGCCGCGCCAGCGGATCTGTCCGAGCTGTGGCGGGGTGGAGTCGGCCGGCTGTGGCACCTGCCGCGGTGGCGGAATCGTCATCCGTGTCGAGGCGCTTTCGCTTACGCTGCCCGCGGGCGTCGAAGACGGCGCCCGCTATATTCTGAGAGGAGAAGGGGACGCTGGATCCTGCGGCGGATCGGCGGGCGATCTGTTTGTCGACATTCGCTACGGGAAACACCCCTTGCTGCGCGTGGAGGGACACGACCTCGTCTGCCGGGCAACCCTGCCTTTTTCCCGGGCCGCCCTGGGTTGCGAACTAGTAGTCCCCACCCTGGGCGGAACGAAAACGGTCGTTGTCTTACCAGGCACTCAGACTGGTAGCGAAATAAAGCTGCCGGGGCTCGGCCTGCCGAGCTTGCGGGACGGAGGCAGGGGAGACATACGAGTCCTGCTTACTCTTGAGACACCCGTCGGCCTCGATCACGAATCGATTGCGGCGCTGAAAGCCTTCGAGCATCGCGCCGGCGAGAAGGCCTTCCCGGAAAGCCGCGGTTTTTGCGGCACCTGTTTCGCAATGGTGCCGAAACTACCGCAAAAACCGCGTCAGTCTTGACCGTCGTCGGCCCTAGTGAATATACTGCCCCTGGAAAACAGGAGTGTGACATGAGCCTCAAGCGTGTTCCAACATGGCTGGCGATGTCCCTGCTCGCCGGAATCCTTTTGCAGGGTTGCCCGCCGGCGACGGTGATCGTCACGGACGAGCACGGCGCTTCCAAGCAGGTTACGGTCGCCGAGGCGGCCAGGATGGCGTTTGCCGAAGCCGGGCATGCGGCCGAGGCCGGTAAAAAGAAAGAAGCTACCGAGAAATACACGGCCTTCCTGAGTCGCTTTCCCGACGACGACCAGGTGGACGAGGCGCTTTTCGCCCTGGGAGGTCTAGCTTTCGAGGCGGGCCGTTACGAGAAGGCGGCCGACTATTTCGGCAAGCTGATAGCCGATTGCCCGACCAGCAAGCGCTACGTGCGCTCGGCCGTGCAACTCGGCCTGGCCCTGATGAAGGCCGGCCGCGCCCAGGAAGCCAGGCCGACTTTGCAGTCCGTTTTCGACCGGCTCGATCGCCGCAAGCAAGCCGAGGTGGCGGGGATGCTGGCCGAGTCCTACTCGAACGCCGGGGCCCCGGTCGAGGCGCTCAGGTGGTTCTGCGAACTTTTCCGGTTGACGGAGGTGCCGGGGGCCAAGGAGGCGATCCGCGAGCGCGTGCGCACGCTGGTCGACGGCAGGCTGAACTTCGCCCAGGTGCGCGAAGCCCGCGAGATTCTCGCTCAGAAAGAAATCAAGGGATTCCCCGCCGACCTTCTGCAATTCAAGCTGGCCAAGATCTTTTATCACATCCTTGATTTTCAGAGGGCCCGGGAGGCGCTCGGGACTTTCGTCGCCGCCTACCCCGAAAGCGCCCTGGCGGGAGAGGCCGGGCGGCTGCTGAAGCAGATCATCGATCGCAAGCGGGTCAACCCGGACACCATTGGCGTGCTGCTGCCGCTCAGCGGGGAATACCGCGAGTACGGCAAGCGCGCCCTGGAGGGAATTCAACTCGGCGCCGGGATATTCGAGCAGGCCAAGAAAGGCGCGGACGGCGGTCCAACTTTGATCATCCGCGACACCGCCGGAGATCCGGACAGGGCAATCGAGCAACTCGAGGACCTTGTCTTCAACGAGCACGTGGTCGGAGTGATAGGCCCGATGGTCGCCAAGGAAGCCTACGCGGCGGCGGTCAAGGCCGAGGAGCTCGAGGTTCCCATAGTCAGCCTGAGCATCCGCAAGGAAATCACCAAGGTCGGAAAGTACGCCTTCCGCAATTTCCTCACCCTGCAGGCCCAGGCCAAGACGCTGGTGTCGTACGCCATGGAAAAACTGGATGCCAAGCGTTTCGCGATCCTCTATCCCAACGACTGGTACGGCGTCGAGTTCGCCAACGCCTTCTGGGACGAGGTCGATCGCCGCCAGGGAGAAGTCAGGGCGGCCGAGCGATACGAACCCGATGAAAAAAACTTCGCCTCGCCGATCAAGAAGATGGTCGGTCGTTTCTATCTCCAGGCGCGCTGGGAATTCACACGCGAAAAGGCCAAGATCAGATCAAGGATAAAGTCGCACCTGGGGCGCAAGCGCGCCATGGAGAAACTGCTTAAGAGTCTGCGCCCGGTCGTCGACTTCGACGTGCTGTTCGTCCCTGACTATGTCGACAAGGTCGTGATGATCGCCCCGGCGCTGGCCTTCGAGGACGTCATCCTGCACACCGAAAGTCACTGGCACCTGGAGCGCCTCAAGAAGAGTCTCGGTCGCGACAAGCTGGATATGATCTACCTGCTGGGCGGCAACGGTTGGGACAACCCCAAGGTAGTCGAGTGGGCCGAGCGTTACGTCCAGGGCGCCATTTTTTGCGATGGTTTCTTCCTGGAAAGCAGCCGTCCGACCACCCGCCTGTTCGTGGGCAAGTTCAAGGCCAACTTCGATCGCGATCCCTCGATAGTCGAGGCCCATGCATACGACGCCGCCATGATCTTCAAATCGATTTTAACAAGCGGACACCCGCAGGATCGAGCACAATTTCTGCGGGCGCTTGGCCGGGTCAAGGATTTTGACGGCGCCACCGGAAGGATCTCGTTCGATTCCAGCGGCGAGGTGCAGAAAAACCTGTTTCTTCTGACCATCGAGAAGGACATCATCAAGGAGATCGATACCGGGCCCGCGACAGATGAGGGAAAGAGTTAAAAACCTTGGAGGCCAAGGAGCAGCACGCAAGATCCGGCTGCATGCCTTGCTGTTCTTCGCCACCTGCGGCACCACTTTCATGGCCGGCGGGTTCTTCACCGAGGGCAAGGATGCCTTTTCGATCGCTTCCGGTCTGATGTTCTCGGCCGCGATCATGGGAATCTTGCTGTGTCACGAGATGGGCCATTACGTTGCGGCCCGCCTGCACGGCGTCGACGTCTCACTGCCGTATTTCCTGCCCTTCCCGCTGCCGCCGATCGGCACATTCGGAGCCATCATCAAGATGCGCGTGCCGCCGCGCACACGCTCGGCGCTGATAGACATCGGCAGCGCCGGGCCGCTGGCCGGAATTGTGGTCACCCTGGTTGTCACATTCATCGGGCTGAAACTTTCAGTTGTGCGTCCGCTTACCGACCTGCCGTCCCACGCCTGGATGGAGGGCAACTCGCTGCTCTACCTGCTTTTAAAAAAGCTGGCTCATCCCGAAATGGGCCCGGCCCAGGACGTCTGGATGCATCCCGTGGCCTGGGCCGGCTGGGTGGGCATATTGGTAACCAGCCTGAACCTGATTCCAGTGGGCCAACTCGACGGCGGGCACGTGCTCTACGCCATGGTCGGTCCGCGCGCGCATCGCCGGGTGGCGGTCGCCGCGCATGGCGTGATTTTCGTGCTGGGGATGATCGGCCTGGTGTGTTACTTGGTCCTGCTCCACGGCCCGACGGTGGCCTACCTGGAGCAAGCCGGCTTGATCTATCCGGTGTTGCGCGCCTCGGGCATGCTGCCTTTGCTGTTCTGGACCATCCTGCTGCGTTTCGTGGGGCACGGGCACCCGCCCATCGAGGATCCCGATATAGCGCTCGGACGCTTACGGCTGGCGGCGGGCATGGTCTCGCTGCTGGTGCTGGTGCTGACCTTCACTCCGGTCATCGGGAGCCCGCTCAGGCCATGAAAGTACAATGTCCCAACTGCCGCGAGATAGTAGAGATGAAGGTCTTCTCGACAACGGAGGCCGGCCTGTCTTTCGACTGTCCGGGCTGCGGCAAATCGAATTTCGTAGCCAATCCGCAGCCAAAGGAAAAATCGCCCCCGGAAGCGCCCGCCGAGACGGCGGTCGAGCAGGACGCAAGCGACGATGAAGTAGTCTGTCCCAAGTGCGGCCACGCTCAAAATGACACCTACGCCTGCCACCTGTGCGGGCTGGTATTCGCCAAGTTCGACGCCGCCTGTGAACCGCCCGAGCCGCAGGCCGCCCGCGAGTTGTGGTTGCGAATAGAGGCCGGCCCGCAAGACGAAAATTTACACGAGGAGTTCATCAAGGCCTCCCTGGCCGCAGGGCGCCCGGACTACGCCGCGCGCCGCTACCGCGTCCTGTCGCGCAAACCAGGCCTGCGGGAGCTTGCCGAGAAGATGCTCGCCCGCCTGCAGGCCAAGGGCCAGGCCCAGCTGGCACCGGGCTCCCTGGCGCCGAAATCCAGTAAAGATTCCCGTCGCCCGGGAAAGATCGTAATCTGGATCTTACTGGCCGCCAGCGCCGCCCTGTTGGCCTACCTGCTCTACAACTCGGCCAACCTGATCGACAAGATGAAATAAGGGGAACGTTCTTTGCTAGGTCTTGATCTTCGGTTCCTTCTCAATGTCGAAAGTCCCTGAACTCGTCTCACTAACGGTTTTGAGAATGCGGAGTGCCTTGCCCGCGGCCTCGTTCGCATCTTCGAACGTCACATGCTCTTCGCCGCCGTAATCCCCAGTGTAACGAAGTCTGACCAGCCAAGAGTAATCGGCCCCCATGTCTTTGCTCCAGCGTCCCGTATTCACAAGGTCACGGTGAACAGCCGCCTCCAACGCGCTGTGCCTCCGAAATGATTTTTCCTCCAAAGAAAACAAGGCAGAGACAGCGTAAAAAGCCGCATAATAAGACCGTGAGGCAGAAGCATCTGGATCGTCCGCGCACAAGACAGAAGCCGTCTCATACGCCTTCACCGCACGCCCCCAAAAGTCAAGGGCTTCCTTCTTCATGCAGCCACCCCTTCCTCTTTCACGTTTCGGTACAAGGCATACTCCCCGCCATAGTAGGACTCCGCGTTCACCGGCATGGCATGAAGAGGCCGTAATATCTCCAGCTGCAACGGATACAGGGCATGGATGATAATGTCCAAGTCCTTTCCCAGGGCAATGGGACCATCAAGAAGGACAAGAACGTCAATGTCACTATCCTCTTTTGCTTCCCCGCGCGCCTCGGAGCCGTAGAGTACGATCCCCTGGAGACGTTTCCCGAAAACATCTCGGAGACTGGTCTTGATCTGCGCAAGCAGTTGGTCTCGCTTCATGGATTACTCCGTTTATCGAAATCGATCTCAATCGGCCATCAAGGCAAGAATAATGCATGTGTATTAAACGGTCAAGCCGCGAGGAATCGGACCCAGGTTTGATCGATGTTATTGGGAGCAGTGCTCTACGCCATAGTCGGGCCGCGCGCGCATCGCCGGGTGGCGGCACAAGGCGGCTGCCTCGGCCGCCGTCCGTCGCTCGATCGACTCGGAAGCCGTAAGGGGGGGAGTTAAGTGTTTGCAACTTCACGGTCTCACGGGCGTCGTTGCGGAGGATCAGCCGACCGGCGATATCCTCTCCGAAGCCGAAGGATGTATCATCGATCATGAGTTCGAGATGAACAAAAAGTAAGGGGTTTTCCCCGCCCCGGCTCCCTTGTCAAGAAAGAATTCAGCAGGCTCGGCTTGTAGAGTTACCCCTGCGGAGGTAGAGTTTTCTGCCTGGAACGGATGGAGGCTTAGGTGGACCGGGAACGGGAAGCGATCGAAACCTACCTGCGAATTTTCTCGCCCGTCCTGTTGGTAGCCGCGCTTCTGCCTTTCGACTTCCTGGGAAACGACCCCGTCTGGCCCTGGATGGGGTTTCTCGATGCCGGTTGGGCCGGAAGGGTCGCCATTCTGGCGCCCGTGTTGTGCGCCGCATCCTTTTTCAGCCTCTCCCGGCTGGGCTGGCACAAGGCGGCTGCCTCGGCCGCCGTCCTGTCTCTTCTGGGCCTCGGCTGGCTGACAGGCCTGTTGGCGAATCTTGGGCCGCACCCGTTGAGGGTCTTCGGGCACCTGACGGACGGGTTGCCCCCGCTTTTCGGCCGTGCCTTCTGGCTGCTTTTGGTGGGAATCTCGTTGCTGGCCGCCGGGGTCAGGCTGGGGGCCAAGGGTTTTTATGCAATGCCCGGGCCGGGACAATCCGTAGGCGATCCCTGGTGTGCCGCCCGCCTGCTCACCGGCGCGGGGATCGTCTTGGGGCTGCTTTTCTACTTGCTTCCCTATCGCGGAGATGTGCCGCTGCTTACGCTGATCGGCGACATCGCTCAATTCGGCACACGCCTGGACGATCCCATGGTGCTGGCACTGGCTGCGGGCCATGTTCTCTCACTGGGGCCTTTGGCCCTGGCCCTGGCGTCGATCCCGCGCTTGTGGCGCCGGGCTCCCGAATCGGGCGGTATGCTGCTTTTGCTTTTACTGGCCTATTTGCCGGTGTTGTCGCTGCTGGTCGGTGTGCGAAACCTGGTCGTGCAAGCCGGCTACACCTTGCTGCATGTCAGGGCGGCGGCCTTGATCCTGGCAGTGGAAGCCGGTGCGGCCCTGGCCTTGGCCGCCCTTGTGAGAAGCGTCTGGTTCGAGGTGCCCTGGGCGCTCGGCAGCCTGACGCGCATGGACCTGGTTCTGGCTTCGGCGCTGGCGCGCGGCAGCCTGCCGCGGGACATCAAGCGGCTCAACCCGCTGGTGCGGCCCTTCGCCGGAAGACGCCTGGCCCTGTGGCGCCTGGCCGCCGCGGAAGTTCCCGGGGCGCGGGAGGCGGATCTGTCACGGGTGATACGACTGGTAGAAGAGCGTCTGAGTGACGAGAGCGAGCCGGATGAAAAGCACCCGCGCACAGACTGGCCGTGGTGGACGCGGGGGCACAGGCCAACCGTCATGATAGCATGTGCGGTCCTGGCGCTTTCGGCGCTCGGCCTGCTCGCGGTTCACAGACAGCGAGTGGCGAACGTCTGTGCATTGCGGCCGCCCGACAGTATGCTGGACGAGGTCTTCGGTGAGCAAATTCCAGACGTGGTCATCGAGCTTTCGCAAAAGCACGCAGCGCCCGCGAGCCTGCCGGCCTACGCTGTTTTGCTTGGCGGTCTTACGGGCGCGGAGAACGCCTGCCCGGGAATCCGCGCGGCCGTGCTCGAATTGATCGATCTCGGCGGTCGAGGCAGGCTGCGCCTGCATTCGATCTGGCGGGCGCGGGACAGGCTCAATAGTTTGCTTCGCGGTTGCGGCATTCCATATTTCGTACGCTGCCGCATCAGGGCCGCAAGAGCCCGCGGCGAGCGGGATCTTTTCTACCTGCTCGACTACCGCATAACCGGTTGCCGCCGTTATCGCGAGGCCCGCGGGAGCGAAGAGCTGCCGGTCTTGTTGCTTGCGCGGGCGGACAGGCTGAATATTGTCGAGCAGTACGTGGGAGCCACGGCCGAGGAAGAAGTCTGTGCGACAATTCTAACGGATCGGGTGGCCGAGTTGATGGCCAGGCGCATAGCGCCGCTTTTGGAAAGAGACGACGCGCTGGGCACGGCAGCCCGGGCCGGGCTGGCCGTGGCGGGAGCGACGACCGAGGATCTGGGCGCCGGCCTGCAAGGCCGGCTGGGCGAGTTGCTGATAGAAGGTCTGACCAGGCACGAGTTGCACCATCGCTGGTTGGGCCTGCAGCCGGAGCCGCCGCCGGCAATATGGGCGCTGATGAGCGCCAACTCCGAACAAGCGGTTCGCGGCGTGACCTCCGAGCTGGGGGCCTTCCTGGGAGAGCTGGGCTACGACCCCGCCTATGCCCGCTTGCGCCTGGCCCTGATGCTGGCCAACCTGGAAGAGCCCCAAGGCGCGGCCGGCATCCACGGGCGGGCGACACTGTTTCTACTGGCGCGCCTGTTCAAGATCGATCCCCATGTCCCCCCGCAGTGGCTGGCCGAGAGCGTGCGCTTGGCCGCGCCGCTGCTGGTCACACTGGATGACAGAGAATTGGTCAGCCGACTGAACGCTTTACACCGTGAGTTATTCGGTCTGCCGATACCCGTTTTTATCAAGATCCAAAACCCGGTTGACAAGACGGCGGGGCTTTGGGATGCTTTTGGCGACTAATAATCTGCACGGAGGAAATCATGGCAGACAGCGTTTACAAGATTATTGAACTGGTCGGCACCAGTCCTAGCTCGTGGGACGAAGCGGCCAAGAACGCGGTGGAGACCGCTTCCAAGTCGCTCAAGGACGTGCGCATCGCCGAGGTGTCCACGCTCGATATGAAGATCGAGGACGGCAAAGTCGCGGCCTTCAGGGCGCGCGTCAAGCTGTCGTTCAAGTACCAGAAAGAAAGCTGAGTCCTCTGCGGGGGCGGGCACTGGAGGACGCATCCTGGCGATGAAAAGAATCCTGTAGACTGCGATTCTAGAGTTCCCCCCGCTGATGGCGTTCGCCGAGGACGCGGAGCATGTCCTCGGTCATCTTCGGCAGGTTGTACTCGGGCTTCCAGCCCCACTCGGCGGCGGCGCGGGAGTCGTTCATCTTGTTGGGCCAGGACTCGGCGATGGCCTGGCGGACGGGGTCTATCTCGTAGTCCATGGTGAGATCGGGGATGTGCTTCTGGATCTCTGCGCAGATGTGCTCGGGCGCCAAGCTCATGGCGGTGACGTTGAAGGCGTTGCGGTGATCGAGCTTATCCGGGTCGGCTTCCATGATGTCGATGGCCGCTTTGATGGCGTCGGGCATGTACATCATGTCCAGGTGAGTGCCTTCCTTCAGGTAGCAGGTGTAGTGCTTGTTCTTGATGGCCTCGTAGTAGATCGCCACCGCGTAGTCGGTGGTGCCACCGCCGGGCAGTGTGACGTTGGAGATGATGCCCGGGTAGCGGACCCCGCGGGTGTCGACCCCGAAGCGCTTGTGGTAGTAGTCGCACAGCAGCTCGCCGGCCACCTTGGTCACCCCGTACATGGTGTTGGGCCGCTGGATGGTGTCCTGGGGGGTGTTGTCCAGGGGGGTGGAGAGGCCGAAGGCGCCGATCGAGCTGGGGGTGAACACCGCGCAATTGCGCTCGCGGGCGATCTCTAGGACGTTGTACAGCCCGTTGATGTTGACGTCCCAGGCCAGCTGCGGATTGGCCTCGGCCACCGCGGACAGCAGCGCGGCCAGGTGGTAGATGGTGTCCACGCGGTATTTGGCGATCACCCCGTCGAGCTTTGCGCGATCGGTGCAGTCGGCGAACTCGAACGGGCCCGAGTCGCGCAGCTCTTTGCCGGGCTGCGTCTTTCGCCCGCAGGCGACCACGTTATCGCCGCCTAAGCGCTCCCTGAGCGCCATGGTCAGCTCGGATCCGATCTGCCCGACCGCACCGGTCACCACAATACGCTTCATCGCCCCGGACCTCCACGCCCAGCCCGCCGTCCGGCGCTGGGACTATTGACGGTACTGGAATGACACCTTCAGCCTGTTTGTTGATTGTTAGTGGCATTTACGAATCGTTTTTTGATTCGTTAGTGCCACGTTATGCTGGCCTAATCAGTGTCATTCGCCGGCAGCATCCCATCGACGGTCCGGCTTGTCAACGACGAGGAACGCCGGGAATCTGTTGGCTCACGAAAGGCCGTGGCGCTTACGACGGCGGCCACAAGCAGCGTCAATCCGGCCGAGAAGATGCAGTCGCTCGGGAAATGGGCGCCGGCCAGGATGCGACCCCAGGCGACGGCCAGACCGTATGCCAGCACGAATATCCATATGACAAGCCCACGGGCGCGGCCCATGTAGCGGACGGCGTAGAAGGCCAGCGGCGCAACCGAAAAGGCCATGGCAACATGTCCCGAAGGAAACGACTCTCCGGCCCCGGGGCCGGCCGGCAGGTAGAAGGGCGTGTAGGCCGAAAGACCCGGGCCCAGGTTGCGCGGGCGCACCCGGCCCCATAAAAACTTGAGCGACTGGGTGACCAGAAGCGGCTCGGCCAAGGCCACTATCAGGACGGCTGCGGCCAGTGGCCTGTATCGGCGCAGGCGCGAGCCTTCCTTTCGGCCTCTGACAAGAACGAAAACACAGGCTGCGACTGCCAGCCAGGCGGGCATCTCGCCGAAGCGGGAGACCAGCTTGCCATAGAAGGCAGAGGCGTCCGCTACATTCAGCGAAAAGCGCAGGTCCCAGGTCGAAGATAAGATCAACAGCGCCACCCACGAGATGAATCCGGCCGCGAGGGCGAACCGGAAAATACGCGGCGACCGCTGCCGGCCGCCGCCCGCTTGCACGGCCGTATCCATGCTTCACCTCGGGCCGAAGATAGCCGTTCCGATGCGCACCATGGTTGCGCCTTCCTCGATGGCTACCCGGTAGGAATCGCTCATGCCCATCGACAGCCGGCGCATGTTGACGCCCGGCGGGCCGGCCGTGGAAAGACGCTCGAACAACTCGCGCGTCAGCCGGAAGCAGGGGCGGCTCTGTTCGGGATCGGGAGAAAAAAGCCCCAGCGTCATCAGGCCCTCGAGGCGGATGTGATCGAGCCCGGCCAGCTCGCGGGCGATGTCCTCGACCTCGTCCGGCAGCGCGCCGCTCTTGCTGTGCTCGACGGCGCTGTTGACTTCGATCAATACGGGCATGACTTTACCCGCCCCCGCGCAGGCCCGGTTGAGGGCCATGCCCAGCCTGACGGAGTCGACGCTCTCGACCATGTCGAAAAGAGCCGCGGCCTTGGCCGCCTTGTTGCGCTGCAGGTGTCCGATCATGTGCCAGGCGACCGCCCCGCGGCCGACCGACGCGATGCTGCGCTCGGCTTCCTGGATGTAGTTGTGACCGAAGACGGTTACCCCTCCCTCCATGGCCGCTTTAATCTGATCGGGAGTGCGGGTCTTGGCGGCGGCCACCAGGCTGACGTTTTCGGGAAGCGAGCCGACGATCGCGGCCGCATTGCGTGTGATGTGTGCGTTCACGATTTGCATGCTAGCGTCAGGAATTTTGTTTTGCAAATTGGCCCGCCCTTGCTCCGGCGTGCTACAATCGGAACCCGGAGAGGAAGCTCGGAGGCAAGCCGGTCTATCCGCTGGTGGACGAGTGGATCAGATCGCTGAATGCATGATCCGCCGATTTTTCACCCATGAGGTTCAGGAAATCACGCTCGCTTATAATGGCGATGCGTGCTCCGGCTTCGATCATGGCTTCGGCTTTCATCTGCTTGGGTTTCTTGTACCCGCCGTAGAACGGAGAATTTTCGTCCCCGACAACCAGGTAGTCGAGATTGTGGCTCAGGCCCGACGGGCATGAGCCGCCTTGTGACTCCACGATCGCGCGAGCCTGCTCGCGAGTCATGGAAGATAACTTGCCCACGAAGAGAAAACTTGTACCGTCGGGGATCAAACCCATTTCGCACCTCCATTCAGTATTTTACAACAGCTCGTTAAAAAACGTCAATGTCACAAGATCTTGGTGTCACAAGATTTTGGATGAGGTGCAAGCTTGACTTCGGGTGACTGGTGGGAAAACATGTCACCCGACCATGTTTGGCTGCCTGAAAAGAACTCCCCCGGTTTCGGTGATTTCACTTGCCGTGTTGATGCTCGCGGTTTCGGCCGGGGCGGACGACTCGAGGCCGCCCGCGAAGGTTACGCTGCTGATCTCGGCCCAGGATGTCTTCAGCCGCGGAGCGGTGGGCGTCGTCGAGCACCTGGGACTGGAGAGATTTCGGCGCCAGGAGGAGTTTGTCGTTCTCGATGCGGACGACATCTTGCGCGGCACGGGCGAGACACGCCCCTCGCCGGATTTTGCAAAGGCCCATGCCGCGCTCGGGCGGGGGCTTGCCGATTACGAAAACCTCGAATTGGCCAGGGCGGTGGACGAACTGGACCAGGCCGCTGGGTTGTTCGAGAGCGTGCCGGCAGAGGTCGAAGGCGATACCCGCCGAGGCTACGTAACCTCGCTGACTTACCTGGGGGCGGCTCAGATTCTCTCGGGGGAGTTGCAACAGGGACAAGAGGCTTTTCGCCGTCTGCTGGTGCACGACAGGAGAGTGCAACTTGATAAATCGGTTTTTCCGCCCAGCATGGCGAGGATATTCGAGAGCGTCAGGCGCATGGTGGTCGGTGGTCCGCATGGAACGCTTGCGCTGTTCTCGATCCCGGGCCAAGCCAGAATCTACGTCGACGGTCTCTTCAGGGGGGTGACGCCATGCACGCTCGAGAAGCTGGCGGCCGGATGGCACCTGGTCGTGGTTCGCAAGATGGGATACGAAACCTGGCAAGGAAGAGTTGGCGTTGAGGTGGGACAGGAAAGTATGCAGCGTTGCCGCTTGCTCGATCTTCCCGGCGGTGAGGAGCTGACCCAGGATGTGGCCCGTTTCACGTCAGGCATGGAAAACGCGAAGCGGCTGGGTGGCAACCTGCTCCGCATCCTCGCCGCGGCCGGCCTGAAAATCGTGGCCCTCGGCCGGCTGACCCAAAGCGGACAGCAGGTCTTCGTCAGCCTGCGTCTGTACGCGGTCGAAAGCGGTATGTTGTTGGGAGTCGAGGACGGCGTTTTCCGGCCCGACTCGCAGGATTGCAACCGGATCGTGGACTCACTGTTCTCTACGCTTATCAAGAACCGTTCGAATGTGTTAGAATCAACGCCGGTTCTCGTCGGTGAAGGCGACGTCTTGCGCCTGAAGGACGAGGAGCGCTTCGAGCAGCCCACGCCGGTCTACAAGACCTGGTGGTTATGGACTTCGCTGGGTGTGGGCGCGGCGACGCTGGCGATCTTACTGGCGGTTCTATTGCCGCGCGGCTCTGAGCCGCAGAGCCAGATCTTGTTGCAGTTTGGCGGATAGCCCTGGAAAAGGAAGGTGAGTTGGATGAGAACGCTGCCGAAAGAGCCAGGCGCACTTTACATGACAATGGCCCTGCTGGCCGCCTGCCTGATGGCTCCACTTGTCTGGAGCACGGCGGCTGCGGCGGGCGCGCCGACAGCCTGTGTCAGCCTGCCCATGGACAAGTTTTCCGAGAAGGCGGCCTCGATGCTCAACCACCTGGTCAGGGAAAACTTCTCCCGGGCCCAGGAATTCGAACTGGTTGACATACGGGCCTTTCTCAACGAGGGAGCGAGCGATCCCCGCTTGGCCGCCCGCGCCAAGGCTCTCGAGTTTCTCAAAAACGGCAAAGACCAGTACGACAACCTGGAATTGGACGAGGCGATCGATGCCCTGGACAAGGCTGTCGAGCAGTTCAAGAAATCCGCCGGCAGGCTGGGTGACGGCAAGGAGTACTTGGAATGCCTGCTCTATCTCGGGGCGGCGTATATTCTCTCGGGTGACAACGAGCAGGGCACCGAGAAGTTCCGCACGGTGGCCATGTTTGACAAGCGCAAGAAGCTCGACACCAAGGCATTTCCTCCGTCGATGATCGAGATATTCAACCGGGTCAAGGAGGAAGTGGCCTCGGCGCCGACCGGGACGCTTCTGATTCAGAGCACGCCGACCGCGGCAGAGGTTTACCTGAACGGGGTCTTCAAGGGAATTAGCCCGTTGACCCTGGTGAAGATCCCCGAAGGCTCCCATTTCATGCGGCTGGAGAAGGATGGCTACTTGCACTGGGGACAGCTGGTGGATTTCTACGCCACCCATGAGGAAACGGCCGAAGCCAACCTGCAACCGGCTCCCCAAGCTTCGACCTTCAAGGGAAAGATGAAGGCCTTGATGACCGACCTCGACGAGGATCCGCCGGAGAAAGGCGTGCTCGAATTCGGCGCCTGGACCCGTGTGGAAAAGGTGCTGGTGGTGAAGGTCAGGCAGCGCGGCGACGAGGTGACCGCGGAGGCCGTCCTGGCCCAGATGGAACCGCCCAAGAAGCTACAGTACCGGACGGCTACCCTCAGCCTGACCAGCAGCAACTTCCTGGCCCGCAGCGACGCGTTTTTCTCGTCGCTGTATCGCAAGGTGAAGCTGCCCGAGGCCGAATCCGGAAGTAAGAAGCAGCACCTTGCGGTTGGGGTTTCGCGATGCAACTCGGGTTCCGATTGCACGACCGGCGAAGTATGCGATATGGCTTCCGGGCGCTGCATTCCCTATGCCCCACCGGCGGCTGCTTTTTATGAGAAATGGTGGTTCTGGACCATCGTGGGCGGCGGACTGGCCGTGGCCGGCGGGACGGCGGTGCTGGTTTGGTACCTGATGCAGCCCGATGAAGGAGCCATCGAGTTTATATTCTGAGCTTTGGAGGAGGCCATGTCTCACCCCGACACAGGTTTTTCGGCCAAGACGTGTCTGCTGGTCGCGGGCTCGGTTCTGGCGCTCTCGGTAGCGGTTTATGCCAAGGCTGTAAAGCGCAATCGCACGCAGGTGTTCGTCGTCGGGATGGCGGATGATCTCGCTCACCAGGCTGCAACAATGAATCAAATTCTCAGGAAGGTGATGCGGGAAACTCCCAAGATCCAGGTGCTCGATTTGACCAGCAAGCTACAGGCCAAGCCGCCTTCGAAGATCAAAAAGTTCCTCGACACGGCCCGCGGCGCAATGAAGGCGGCAAAGCTTGCCCTGCTCGAGATGGAATACGGAACAGTGGTCAAGCAGGCCACGCTTGCACGGCAGGCATTCGAGAAAATGGGTGGCTTCATCGAACCGCTGGCGCGCTACAGGGAGAGCATCATGCTGATCGCGGTCGGGCACGCCATGCTGGGAGAAAAAGAGCAATCAAAGAGGGCCTTTCTCGACTCGTTGCTGCTCGATCCGCACCTGAAGCTGTCGAAAACGGCAAACCAGGGTTTCGTCATCAACCTCTTCAATGAAGTCAAGGCGTCGCTGGCCGGGCATCCGCTCGGCAGCGTGGCGATCAAGACGGATCCCCCGGGCGGCAACCTGTACCTGGACGGCCGGCTCAAGGGAGTCACCCCGGATAGCCTCGACGGGCTCGTCGCCGGCAACCACCTGCTGGTGGTGAAGATGCCTGGTTTTCAAAACTGGGGCAAGGTGGTCAAGGTGGACGCCGGCAACCTGCTTTCGCTGGACATCAAGATGACCGCCGGCGGGGCGGGTGGCGGCTTCACCCGCGTCGTCGAGCGGGCCGGGGGGGCGGTTTCCGACTCCGAATTGCGCGGTGAGGTGCTGAGGCTGGGACAGACCTTGGATCTGGACTGGGTATTGCTGTGCCAGTTGAAGCACGGTTCCTACGAAGTGATCTTGGCGGGGTACCTGTTCGAGTTCAGCCAGGCGAGGATCTTGCATCAGGCCAAGCTCACCATGGACGTGGGCGGATACGGCATGGAAGAAGAAGTACGCAACTTCGGGCGCAAGTTCATACGTGCGGGACTGGAGAAACTCAGGAAGTTCCGCGAGGAAGGCGATCCACTGAGCGGCCAGTCGGGCACCGAGGACTGGTACCATGACGAAAGCAAGAACGCCCGTAAGGCGCGGGACAACCGGGCCCATCAAGAAGACCAGGTGAAAGATCGCAAGAACGAAAGCGGCGACCCTTTGGACGACCGCGACGGCACGGAAAACTGGTGATGGGGTGCTATTCTTCTTTCTTGACGATCTTCTTGGTTACCTGACCGGGAAAGATATCGATCGAAAATGTTTTCTCGCCACCGTCGTTGAACTTGACGGTGACCGTGTGCGCTCCCGCCGGCAGCTTGTAGGCAGGCAGGGGCGTGTTCTGGTGGATGTCCTTGCCGTCGATGAATACCTTGCTCCACGGCCTGGTGTTGAGGCGCAAGGTTCCCAATTCGACGTTGCTCGCCGCCCGCTTGGCTGGTGATTTCACAGTTTTACGGTGCGGCGCGGCTGAGTGCTCGGTGGGCGTGGCGGGGGAACGCGACTTGCTCTTCGGAGCCGGCGGGGGCGGCTGTTTTACCTGCAAGGGGGTCAACGGCAGTCTGACGGTTTTGGTCGGGAGGCCGTCGAAGATAATCGTGCCGGACCACGTACTGTACCCGCGCTTATTGATGTCCAGGTGGTACTGCCGCGTGGCTTTCAGGTTCTTGATGATCTTCGGCGTCTTGCCCGCGGGTTTGCCTGCCATGGACAAGTGTGCCCCGCTGGGAACGGTATCGATGTCCAGATCGAAGATCTTTTCTTCCAGGACGATCTTCTCGCTGCGATTCTCACGCGGCTTCAGCGTGAATGTGCTCGTCTGCGTCTTGAACTTGTTGTGCTCGAAGCTAAAAGAGTGGGCCAGGCCGGGTAAGACGTCTTCCAGGCGGACCGGGCTGCTGTCACCGACCTGCTGACCGTCCATCTTGACCACGCTGTCGGGCGGGGTGACGTCGAACTCTATCACCGCCGGCACGAACTTCAGACTGATGGCGACGCTTTTTTTCTCACCGGCGGCGAGCTTAATCTCTTCTTTGAACGGATGGTAGTTGTCGGCCTTGGCTTCGAGGAGATGTATGCCCGGTTTGATGTCGTCGACCGGGCCGCGGACCGATTTTCCATCCAACCATAACTGGGCGTTTGGCGGCGTGCTCTGGATGGACAAACTGGCGCTGCCGCCGAGCATCCCCTGCTGCTGAAGGTATTTGAAGACGGCGAAGGTGAACAGACCGACGGCTAGCACGGCCAGGACGATGATGATCGTGTTGGCCGGTGAACGTTTCCTGGTGATCGGGCGTTCTTCCGAGACCGTGGCTTCGGTGGTGGGGAAGGGATCGTCATCCAATGAGAACGGCGAATGCATGCCCGGAGTTGACTCGCTCAGGGTTGCCTCGGCTATATCGGATGTACTCTTGTTCTGTTTCTCCTGCTCGTCATCCACATCCGCCGTCGCCGCCGGTCGCGGCGGGCGAACGGTCCCGGCAGGGGCAGTGGGGCGTGGAGGCGGCAGGGGCGGAACCTTGGTTGCCCCGCGGTCGGTGGGTTCTTCTTCCGGAAGCCCGGCTCGCATGTCCCAGACGATGGTTTCGACCTCGTCGTCCTCATCATCTTCATCTACCGGCGTTGCCTGGATCTCTCCGATCGCCACGGGGGAATGTTTGATCCGGTTTGTGGGCAGTTCGGGTTCTTCGACCACGGCCGGGCCGGGGGCCGTCGCGATCTTCTCAAATTGCTTGTGCCTTTCCAACTCGCGCTCGATGTCGGATTTGAAGGCACGTTTCATGTAGGACGCCAAGTCCTTGCGGGCGAAGCCCAACTTGTTGATGATCAAGAAACGTTGCAGATCCTCTTGCATGTTATAGGCCATCTGGAAGCGATCGTCAGGATCCTTGGAGAGCGCCTTCAGGACGATTTTTTCCAACGAGTCTGGAATGTTGCGGTTATAGGTCGACGGCGGCAAGATCTCGACGTTGCGCACTTTTTCGAGGGTGGAGAAGTCGCTCTCTCCCACGAAGAGGCGCTCACCGGTGAGAAGCTCGTAGAGAATGATGCCCGCCGAAAAGACATCGGAGCGGTGGTCGAGCGGCAACCCGCGTACCTGCTCGGGGCTCATGTAGCCGAATTTTCCCTTGAGGATGCCGGCCTGGGTCTTGGACGCCTTGTTGGCGGCCTTGGCGATCCCGAAGTCGATTATCTTCACCTCGCCTTCGTAGGAAAGCAAGATGTTCTGTGGGCTGACGTCCCGGTGGACGATATGCAGTTCGCGGCCGGCGGCATCCTTCTTGCGATGGGCATAGTCAAGACCCTCGCACATGCGGGAGACAACATAGGCGGACATGGGGATTGGCATGCGCAGGCCGCGCCGCTTGTGGCGTTCCCAAATAGTTCGCACGTCCTTGCCGTGCACGAACTCCAGGGCGATGAAGAAGCTGTCGTCGATTTTGCCCAGGTCGAAGATCTGCGCGATGTTGGCATGGTTGAGCTGCACGGCGATCTTGGCCTCGTCGATGAACATGGTGATGAAGTCTTCGTCCTCGGCGATGTTGGGTAAAATGCGTTTGATGGCGATCAGCTTTTCGAAACCCTCCACCCCGAAGCTCTTGGCCTTAAAGACCTCGGCCATGCCGCCGATGGCTATTCTCTCGAGCAGGAAGTACTTGCCGAATTTCACAGGTTGCTTCAAAGGCTACCCTGACGGTCTTGAAAAAGCTCTCCGCGATGCATCGAATCCTCTTAGATCACGGAAAGTTATCAATTGGCGCGGATGTAGTCAATGCTTTTTACAGTCAAGAGAGATGCGCACCTCAACGGCCGGTCAAGGCGCTTGCCGGATCCATCGTCGCCGCGCGGTGAGCTGGGAAGAAGGCTCCCAGGGCGCAGAACATTATCGCGAATCCGATCGCGCCGAAGAATAGCCAGGCCGGGTAGGTGAAGAATGACTCGGGCTTGAAGGGAAAGTCGGGCAAGAAGTGGGTCACGAACCAGTCCACCAGCCGGCAAAACCCGTATCCCAGGCCGATACCCACGGCGCCTCCCAGCACCCCTATGAAGGCCGCCTCGCCGAGAATTATCCCGCGGATGTCGGCCCGCGTGGCGCCTACCGCGCGCAGCAAGCCGATCTCGCGCTTGCGCTCGTAAATGATCATGAAAAAAGTGTGCGCGATACTGACCGCCGCGATACCCACGATTATCAAGCTGATCAGCGTGAATCCCAGTGTTACCAGCGTGACCACCAGGCCGACACTCTCGGCCATGCGCCGCTCGCTGATGTCTATGTCGAAACCCATCCCGCGGACGGCCTGCTGTACCCGGCCGAGATAGTCTGAAGACGTTACCTCGACAATGGCCGCGTCGTAGGTGTGCGCCGCCTGCTCGCCTTTGAAGCGGCGGTTGTACTTGCGGGCCGTCTCGAGCGGAATACTGATGCCGCCCATGATGGCGTGGTGGCTCAGGCCGACTATCTTCATATTCGTCTTCAGCGGCTGGCCGCGAGTTCCATGTGAGATGAAGGAGTTGTTCAACGTCAGCGGCACGGGGGGCAGAAAAGGGATCACCATCGTGGTGATCTGCGGCAGCGAACGCGCTTTCGCGAAGCTGGTATTGTAGATCTCGATCATGCGTTTCGAAAGCAGCACCGGGATCGGCTGATCCTCGGGCATATCCTTGAACTCGCCGGCTACGAGATCGCCTTTGACCAGGCGCGGATCGACGCCGTTGCCCATGATCTCGAGCCACATGCGAATTCCCCTGACGCCGTCCACCATCGACCGGTTGATGCCCGGGATCTTGGCCATCAGACCCAGCGCCGCCGGCGAGATGTTGCGCCCGTCGAGAGAGGAGGTCGCTAAAAACGCCAGCTTCATGCGAGGATAGACGTCCTTGACTCCCGTAAGCCGTCCGAGCTTGCCGATTGCCTCGTCGTCTATGATCCGCCCCGCGGCCATTGAGCCGAATTGGGCGGTCCGGGCGACCACCTTGATGCGGTTGGCTTCCACGGGGAAGATCTCGGTGGCCACGACGCGCTTGACGCCGTTGCCTAAAGCTATGAAGAAAACGAACGACGAGATGCCCACCACGATGCCCACCGAGGAAAAGACCAGGTTCTTGCGATTGCGCCGAAGGTTGCTGGAAATGAGCCCCGCCAACTTGCCGGGTTTCATGAGGCGGCCCCCATTACCCGGCCGTCCTCCAGGTGCACGGCCTGGCCGGCGTTCTTGAACAGGAATTCCTCGTGGGTGACGGCAACGACGGTCAGGCCATCGTCGCCGTTGAGCGACTCGAACAGTTCGATCACCTGCGCACCGGTGCGCGTGTCGAGGTTGCCGGTCGGTTCGTCGGCCAAGATCAGCCGGGGGCGGGAGAAGATCGCCCGCGCGATGGCCACCCGCTGCTTCTGGCCTCCTGACAGCTGGCCGGGAAGCTTGTCCAGCTTGTCCGAGAGGCCCACGCGCCCAAGCACCTGCTCGGCCCGCTCGCGGGCCTGGTCCTCGTCCTCGCCGGAAAAGAAGGCCGGCAAGGTCACGTTCTGCAGCGCGTTCAGGTGTTCGAGCAGGTTGAAGTGCTGAAAGACGAAACCGACGGTCTCGTTGCGAAAGCGGCTCAGCTGCCGATCGCCGAGCGACTTGAGTTCGCGCTCGGCCACCACCACCTTGCCGTCGTAGTCGGTGTCCAGCCCGCCGACGATGTTCAGCATGGTCGTCTTTCCCGATCCCGAGGTGCCGACCACGGTTACGAATGCACCGGGCGCGACGTCGAGAGAGACCTCGCGCAGCGCGGGCGTGCCGGCCGTGCCCTTTCCATATACTCGATTGACTCGCTCGAAGTGTATCACTTGATCTTCAGGTGCGCCCGGAAAAGCACGCCGTCGGGCCGGGGGAGGACGACCGCGGTCAACTGATCGAGGTTCTTGACCGCGCCGACCGCCATGTCGATGATCATCTTGACCATCATACCGCTCTTGCCCAGCGCCGCGGCATCCAGTTTGGAAAGCAGATCGGTCACACGGCCGAAATCGAAAGCGGCGGCCAACAGAGACGGCTGGCCGAAGAGCTTCTTCGACTCGGCGGACAGGCCGGTCGAAAGGTTGCCGCCCTGTCCGGTGATCATCCTGGCTGCCACCTGGGGGCAACCCCGTCCGAGGCACATGCCGGCCAGGTTGCCGCTGTCGAGCAGGTTCACCTCGACGCCCTTCTCGGTCGGCAGGCTGATTACGTCGAGAGGGCCTTCCTTTGTTCGCTTGCCCGGAAAGCGCTCCTCCGCCTTGGTGACGATTTCGTCGAGCAGGCTCTTGTAGCGCGTGCCGTCCTTCAACTCGGCCCAGATGAACATCTGAAAGGCCGCGTTGATATCGCCGCCGGCCCGTGCCTGGCTGGCGATCAGTTTGTTGATTTCGTCTGCACTTGACACCGAGATGCCCAATACACCGTTGCCGGTCATGTTCTCGATCGTGGCTTGGCGCACGTCGACCTTCAGCATCCTGGTCGCCAGCTCGAGGCTCTTTTTATACTCGTCTTTCAGCTCGGGATTGGCGGCGAAGATCATCTCGAGGGCCTTGTTGAGATCGGCCTTTATCTTGAAGGCCAGGATTGTCTCCTTGGGCAGGCGGCGCTCGAGATGCGCGTCTTTGATATTCCCGGTAAGCGCCACCAGTTTTTCCGAACCAGCTTTTACCAGACCCAGGAAACAATCGAACGAAAGGCCCTGCGGGCCGAGGGAGAAAGACAGGGCCGTGCCCTGTCCCATGGCGGCGGCCAACTCCGGCTTTGTTTGGGCCAGGGCCTTTGAGATGACCGGACCGTTTGCGAAAAGCAGAAAATCTGCGCTCTTTTCGACCTTGCCCGAAAGCTGGTTGTACCACTTGGCGCCCGCCAGGCTTTCGGCCCTGTCCTGCCCGGCTGCTGCGGCCAGGAGTTCGGGGCTGCCGGTTGGTCCGCAGAGCAGAGCGAATTTGCCACTAAGAGCATAGTGCAGGCGCGGCACGCTGCGCTCGCCTACTTTTGCCGAAAGTGTGGTAACCGTCAGATCTCCGACTTTCGTAGTCGATGACTGGTCGGCGGCGGCCAGGTCACGCATCCGTTTTTGGATCTCCCCCTCGAAGACTTTGGCATCGGCCACTCCCGCGACCAGCAGGCTGCGCCCGGGATCAAGTCCCAGGGCGATTCCCTTACCGGGGTCCAGTCCGACGGCTTGCCAGCCCTTGGCATCGAACACATCGAAGCCCAGCCTGCGTTTGAGTTCGAGCTTGCCCTGACTGATGAAAGTGGCCAGCGGCCCGACCGAAAACTTGGTAAGCAACGAATCGAGATGCCTGGCGCTGGCCGACAGATCCGGCAAGATCAGCACCGCCGCCATGTCGCCTGGGATCAGGCCTACCAGGCTGGATGTGTCTTTTTTCCCCTGGCACCGAGAGCACGAAAGTGAACCCGCCAGGAGCAGGAACAGGCCGCCGAGAAGGACGCTCTTTTTCATGGTCGCAGCTCCTTTCGCCACCGATTTCATCTACCATTGCCCATTGATACAGTCAATGCATTGACAATGTCCCCGACTTGTCACAAAAGAGATAGCGTGTTCGAAAAGACTCCCATTCTAGATTACCCGGGCCGCGGCCGAGCGGTGCTCGAACCGGTTGGGCCGGGCACGCGCGCCAGGCGCCTGCCGCGCCGTTGCGTTCTTTGTTTCTTCGGCGAGGTGATCGAGCGTGAACGCCGGCGCCAAAAGTTGCAGCTTGCCTGCCGGCTGCCCGGCGAGGGAGATCCGCTCAAGGTCTACGTAAGGGGCTCAGGCAGCAAAGCCGTCACGCTGGCCTGGCCCGGCATGACCGCGCCCTTTGCCGCTGCGGTGCTCGAAGAGCTCAGCGCGCTTGGCTGCCGCGACTTCATCGCCTGCGGCGGAGCCGGCGTGCTGGACGGGTCGATCCCCCCCGGGCGGGTGATAATACCCACCCAGGCGCTCAGGGACGAGGGCACCTCGTATCACTACCTCGAACCGGCCCGCTATGTCCGCCCGCACCCGGAAGCGCTCGAAGCCGTGCGCTTAGCCTGCCGGGAAGCCGGGGTAGAGTTCATAGAGGGCAAGACCTGGACGACCGATGGGCTCTATCGCGAGACGGCCGGACAGGTACGAAGCCGGCGCCGGGAAGGTTGCCTGGCGGTAGAGATGGAAGCCGCGGCATTTTTCGCCGTGGCCCGTTTTCGCAAGCTGCGCCTGGCGCAGATCCTCTACGCCGGAGACGACGTCTCCGGCCGCAAGTGGAAATCACGCGCCTGGCGCCGCCGCCGGGACACGCGCGAGCAACTCTACCAACTGGCGCTGGACGCGGTTTCGCGGCTGGTGTGAGTTATGCCAAACGTAGGTCAGGCACCCGCCCCAGACTTAATCAACCTTTGTGCAGGCCCATGGAGCGAAGTGTTCTTGCGTGCTCCCTGGTCAATGAGAAAGTCGAAGCGGCCGTGAAAACCAGGGACGGAGTAACTTCAAACGGCCGGGAAGGGGTTTATGGGATCATCGACCACTTTTCGATTTACTACCTGCTCAAGTCCCGGGCCATCGTCAACGGGGAAGTGAATCTGTGGCTCAGCAACGGGCTGTTGGCGCTCATCGCCGCCGCAGGTATCGGCGGGGGGATCCTCGTCTTCTCCAGGAAGGACTTGCCGTGAGCAAAATGAACCATCTCAATTGTAGAGCGCTTTGATGTACATAAAGACCGCCGCCGCGAGTGTCGTGAACGCAAAAATCTGTTTCAGCGCCTTCGGCCTGGTCTTGATGGCCAACTTCCCGCCGATCAAACCGCCGACAACGGCCACTCCTGCCTGAGGCAGCGCCCATAGCAAATCGAAGCCACCCCGTGAGAGATGTCCCAAGAATCCCATTCCCGCCGTGGCGGCCACCATGACCGACGCCGTCCCCACGGCCATCTTCATCGGCATGCCGCAAGCCAGGACCATCAACGGGATCAGGAAGGATCCTCCTGAGACCCCAACCATCCCGGCCATGAAGCCGGTGCCCAGGCCAAGAGGAACAGCTAACCATAGATTGACAACAACAGTCTCGTTGCCCGATTTGAACCGCCAGTATCCGATTCCTTCACGGCCGACGTGTTTTCGCTCTGTCACCGAAAACAGCATCAGAAAGCCAGCCAGGACCAGCATGGTGGCGAATACCAGTCTCAGCGTCATCCCGGTGAAATAATGGGCCACGAAGCCACCGAAAAAAGCCATGATGCTGGTGGTCAGAGCGATAAACACAGCCAAGGGCCAGGCCACGGTCTTGTTTTTCTGAAAGACGAACATTGCGGCTACAGATGTGCAACACATGATCATCTGACCGGTTGATGCGGCGGAGTGCATGGATAAACCTGCTACGACTTGCGCCAAAACGTAGAAGTTGCCGCCGCCGCGGCCTGTCATGGTCATGACTACTGCAATGAGAAAAATGGCAACAAGCATGCTGAGAAGATTCATGATTTTTCCTTGTTCCAAGGCTCCTTCGAGATGTCCGCTGATATTTCTTCAAGGCGATCCGGCAACTCATGCAATGGAAAGTGGATGATCTTTACTATCCTCTCCATGCGTATGGGAAGAAGCTCAACCTCCTCGCTCGACTCCTGTCTTGGACAAGTATAATCGTTTAAGTAACAGAAGGTGGATGACAATGCGCTTGACAATGTGGCCAAGTCGCCATACACTGTATGCGTTTGACGGGAGGAACAGTGCCTCGATCCGATGACAACGTCTTCAAGAAGCAAGCGCGGGTGCTCAAGGCCCTGGCCAACGAGTCGCGCTTGAAGATTGTCGATCGCCTGTCGCGCGGAGAGTGCTCTGTGGGGGAGCTCACCGGCCTCGTGGGTTCGGACCGTTCCACTGTCTCGAAGCACCTGGCAGTGCTGCGCAGCCACGGGATCGTCGAGGACCGGCGAGAGGGAAACGTTGTTTACTACACGCTGCTCACCCCCTGCGTGATGAACTTTTTCTCCTGCGCGACCCAGGTCATCAAGGAGCGCGCGTGATGGGTGACCTGCTTTTTTTTGGAAGCATGTTGCCAATATGGCCACATAGCCACGCGCTTTGTTTCGGGAGATGGTGGTGAAGGAACGAACCAAGCTGCTGATAATGCTCGCGGTGTTCGCCGCCTGCTGGTTTTTGCCGGTGGGCAGCGACCGCTTCATGTCGGCTGTGGGCGAAGGGCTCAAGCTCCTCAAGTGGTACACTCAGGAGCACGTGCTGCTCTGCCTGGTGCCGGCCTTCTTCATCGCCGGCGCCATCAGCGTCTTCGTCAGCCAGGGCGCGGTGATGAGGTACCTCGGCCCCTCGGCGAGCAAGATCGTCGCCTACCCGGTGGCCGCGGTATCCGGCACCATCCTGGCGGTCTGTTCCTGCACGGTGCTACCGCTCTTCGCCAGCATTCACAAACGCGGCGCTGGCCTCGGACCGGCAAGCGCGTTTCTCTACTCGGGGCCGGCCATCAACGTGCTGGCCATCATCCTCACCGCCCGGGTGCTGGGGCTCGAGATGGGGGTTGCCCGCGCCATCGGCGCGGTAGCCTTCTCGGTGGTCATCGGCCTGCTCATGCAGCTGTTTTTCCGCAAGGAAGAGGCGGCCCGCCAGGGCGAAGGCGTCGTAGTCATGCCCGATGAGGAGACCGACCGCAATCTCTGGCAGAACGGGCTATACTTCGCGGCCATGGTCGGCATCCTGGTCTTCGCCAACTGGGGCAAGCCGGCCGAGGGAGACGCCGGCATTTGGTCCACCATCCACTCGGCCAAGTGGCTCGTCACCGGCTTGTTCGCCTTGGCGCTTGCTGGGTTCATCTGGCGCTGGTTCGACAAGGATGAGCTTTCGGACTGGACCGAGTCGAGCTGGACCTTCGCCAAGCAGATCATGCCTTTGCTTTTCGCCGGCGTGCTGGTGGCGGGCTTCCTGCTCGGCGGTCCCGAGGGCGGCCGGGGCGTGATGCCGAACGAGTGGGTCGGCTCCATGGTTGGCGGCAACTCGCTCGGCGCCAACCTGTTTGCGTCAGTGGCAGGCGCGTTCATGTACTTCGCCACGCTCACCGAGGTGCCCATCCTCGAGGGGCTCATCAATTCGGGCATGGGCAAGGGGCCGGCTCTGGCGTTGCTGCTGGCTGGGCCCGCGTTGTCTTTGCCGAACATGCTGGTAATCAGAAGCGTACTGGGCACCACCAAGACACTGGTCTTCATCGGCCTGGTGGTCGTGCTCTCCACTTTTGCAGGTCTGCTCTACGGAGCGATGTTTTGAGGAGGTCGTCATGAAAATCGAAATCCTGGGAACGGGATGCGCCAAGTGCAAGAAGCTCCACCGGCTGGTGGAGAAGGTCGTCACCGACACAGGCAACGACGCCGAGGTGACCAAGGTCGAGAAGATCGAGGACATCATGAAATACGGCGTCGCCTTCACGCCGGCCCTGGTCATCGACGGAACGGTCAAGGCCGCGGGCGGTATCCCCAAGGCCGCGCAGATCGAGGCCTGGCTCGAGGAAGACACGCCGGAAGGATAACCGCGGATGTTTGACGAGCTGGTGGCCAACGCCGCGGGACGCTTCGCGAGCGTGTTGATAAACGGAGGATGATCGTCGACCGCGACGATCTGCATGCTTAACATAAAACAACATTCAGGGATTTTAATATTATCACAAGTCCCACAAGACATAGGAGGATGGGTGTGAATACCATTACAAAGTTACTTTCCAGGTCGTTCCTCGCGTTTTACCTTCTTTTAGTCGGATGCGGTTCTTCCAGTCAGGACGGAAGAGACGCCGGTATTAGCGATGGGGGGCAGGATGCCTCGTCTGGCGGCGACGAAAACGACGAAGCCGAGGCCGCGGTCCGGGCTAGTTTGCCCACACCGGAACAGATCTACCAGGATCTGGCGGCGTCTTTGGACCTGCGTGCCCACCTTTGGGGTGATGACACCGATGGGAACCTGGCCAAGCTTCAGCTATAGACAAGAGCGACCGCCGCAGGTGTTGGAGCCGTTACTGATAATGGGTGTACAATGATGCGCAGCAATGGGGTGTTTCCGTTCGGGCAACCAATCGTCCCGGTGGTTCAAGCGGATCGATCACCGAAATGAGTGTTTGTGCTCGGTGTGTACGCGAGTGCTGTCTACGCAAGATGGATTGGGCCCGCCGGGAAGAAGCTGATCACCGCACTAGCCGTCGCATCCGAACCGGAAATCTTTTGGCGCGGGACGGATGTCGAATCATTGCTGCGAAGAATTGAAGTTGCACCCGAAGCTGGGTGCCTTGAGCCTGCCGCCGATAAGCTCAATGGTCCGTCAGGCCGTGCTCCACGCGCCCAGGTGGCAGAACAGGTAGCATTCGAGTCAAGCCACTCAGGAGAGATCGAATGGGCGGGGTTTTTCATGGCGTTGTTTGGCTGAATGGCGTGAAGATCCAAACACTGAAATCGACTTGGCACATGGCCGGAAGGAAGGAGTTAAGATCGCCGACGCCGTTTGGAAGGTGGTAGTGGCTAGTGGGTAAAAATACAAATTCTGTTTCGAGAGGAGGTTGGATATGGCTGAGGAGAAAGTACCGGATCAGTTGTGGGAGATGATGAAAGAGCGTCTGGTGTACTCCGATGCGGAGATCGAGCTTTTCAAAAAGGATCCCAGGAACGCAAAGGTGATGAGAACCGCCGTCGACATGACGGGCAAAACCATCGTATTCGAGGTCGTGGATTCAAAGGGTTGCAACAGCCAGCATAAAGTGGGCACAAAGTTCTTCTTCTCCGGCGACGGGAACCTGCTAACCAAGATGTTGCCCTCGAAGGTGTGAGCCTTTGCGCTGCCGGTCATGGGCCAGATGATTTACGCCATCCACGAACTTTGGTATGCCGGGATCGATCTCAACCGGCTCTGCTTCAAACGCGCGGGCTGCTTCGACGTGGGCGTCCAATGCGGCGGGTGGGGCCATATCGTTGTCGAGGCCAAGGTCATGGATCGGGACGATGCCAAGAAACTTCACGACGCTGGATGATGACCCACAGGAGGACCCTCGGTTCGTGGATATTCAAAGGTTTATGAAGAAACCGCATGTGAAGCTGGCTGTGATCGTATCGATCCTGCTGTTGGCCGCGTTTCTGCTGTGGTTTGTGTTCGGCAAGGGGGTTGGGGAGGAGTGTTCGGACAACTGGGATTGTTTCGGGTTCGGGACCTTTTGCATTCAGACCCGGGCGCAGCCCTACCGGTACTGCACCACGACCTGCGATGATGATTCCGATTGCCCCGATGGATTCAAGTGCCTGCGACAGCCGATGCTCAACCGACGAGATATGTCACTCAAGGTGAAGGACATCTGTGTGCCATTGCAGCCAGTGCCCCTGTAGTTGCCAAAACTCACGGTGCAAGGCACACTCCATCCGGAAGGAAGCAACCCGATGACCGAGCAAGAACACGGGGACCGGATTCCCCTGAGCGACAAGATACGTAAACTCTACGCGGGGCGCATCGAGCACAACCGCAGCCTCCACCAGGAACTCGAAAAGCGCTCCAGCCGGTTTTCGCTCGTGCGCATGATCATCGCCCTCGGGATAGCAGCCCTGCTCCTCGCCGGCCTGTGGGACCTGTCCAGGGTTGAAGTCTGGCCCCTGGGGCTTAGCGGTCTGGGCATCGCCGTTTTCTTCCTGGTGGCGAGACTTCACGACAATGTCATCCGGGCTTCCAGACGGCACAGGGCTCTGGTCGAGATCAACGAAGAAGCCGCGCTCAGGCTGGAGCGCAAATGGGACCAGCTGCCGGCTCCGATTGTCCCGTTGGACCAAGCCGATCACCCGGTCGCCCGGGATCTCGATCTGTTCCACCGGGAAGAAAACCGGGCCTCCCTGCTCCGCCTGCTCGGCCTGCCCCGTATGCCGGCCGGGAGGTCGGTCATGGTCGAATGGCTGCTCGATCCGGCGGATCCTGACACCATCCGCGAGAGGCAAAAAGCAGTGGGCGAGTTGGCCCCATTGCTCGACTGGCGCCAGGAATTGGAACTCGCGGGCAGGGGCCTGCCTGTATCGGCCCGCGACATGGAACCGTTTCTGAAATGGGCCGAAGGCCGGTCCTGGTTGCCGGGGCGCGGCTGGTTGGTCTGGACCGCCCGCGTGGTGCCTTTAATCACGTTCGCCCTGCTGGGGCTGAACATTGCCGGGTTCTTGACCGCAACGCCCTGGATCGCCCTGGCAACCGCCAGCCTGATCTTTTGCAGGGCCGTGGGCGGGCGGATCAGAAGCATCCTGGGGCGCGTCGACTGGAGCAGCCGCGCATTCGGAGTGTACGCGAATCTGTTCCGGTTGGTGGGCGAAGCGCCTTTAAATTCCGGGAGGCTCTCCACCTTGAAGAAGTCTATGGAGGCCGAGGGAGTATCCGCCCACCGGCAGCTGAAGCGGCTCGACAAGTTCAACGGCTATGCCGAGGCCCGTTACTACATGATTCACTTCCTGCTCGAGGCGTTCTTCTTCTGGGATGTCCACGTACTTTGTGCTCTCGAAGGTTGGCAGCGCCAGGCGGGAAGACGAGCCCGGGGTTGGCTCAGTGCCCTGGGAGAGATCGAAACCCTATGCGTCCTGGCCGGGCTCGAGCGCGACCACCCCGACTGGGCGGTGCCCGAAATCCTGGATGACGGCGGCACACGCCTGGAGGCCATAGGCATCGGGCATCCCTTGTTGCATCCGGACGCCTGCGTGGTGAACGACGTGACCATCGGCCCGAGTGGATCGTTTCTTCTGATCACCGGCTCGAACATGTCCGGAAAAAGCACTTTGTTGAGGGCCGTAGGGATGAACGCGGTGCTGGCTCAGGCGGGCGGACCAGTGTGCGCACGGTCGTTCCGGATGTCCAGCTTGGCGTTGGGCACCAGCTTCCGGATCCACGATGTTCTCGAGGACGGGGTGTCCTACTTCATGGCCGAACTGCAAAGGATCAAGGAAATCGTGAACCTGGCCCGGGACCAAAGCCAAGACGGAGACCGGGCTGTGCTCTACCTGTTCGATGAGATTCTGCTTGGCACTAACGTTTCCGAGCGCCATGTGGCGGCGAAAAGGGTGATCAGCCACCTGATGGAGCTGGGGGCGATTGGTGCCATCGCCACCCACGACCTCAGCTTAGCGGATGCCGAGGAACTCTCGGAAGAATGCCGTCCTTTCCACTTCAGCGAGTCTTATGAGGAGACAGGGGAGGGCTCGAAGATGGTGTTCGACTACAAGCTAAAAGATGGAGTGGCGCCTACCACCAACGCGTTGAAGCTGCTAGAATTGATGGGGATTACGTAAATTCGCGTAACGGGTAAAAGGGGTCGATAGCATAGGGAGTGGCATCATGTTATTGGTATTACGACGTATCGGGGGCCTTCTTTAGGCTGTTTAGACCACTCACTTCTTGATGGATAGCTTCCAGTGGTGTCCGATCTGGACGAAGGAAAACCAGGGACGGACCGGGCCCGCACTCCGGTCATCCAGAACGGCCGGCGTTTTCTATGCACCATGCGTTACATCGACCTGAACCCGGTACGGGCAGGCATGGTGCGAAAGGCCAAGGATTATGCCTGGAGTTCGTACCGCTACTACGCCTACGGGGAGCAGGACGATCTGATCGACCCCGCACCCGATTACCTGGGTCTGTCGAAGGTGGCCGCGGTGCGTCGGACGGGGTTGGGTCATGTACCATCGGCGTCGGGAGCCCGCCAACTATTCAAAAACGAAGTCGGCGCAAATAACCAAACCACCGGATCTCGCACGGAACCGGTCGCTCTTTTTTCACTCCGTCCCGGTTGTTCTCTCAAGTCCGCAAACGGCCTTCAACTGGCTTTTTGAACGCATTGAATCTTCCGAAGCGCACCCGCCTCAGACTGCGCCGCATGGTACAATTCCCACCGCAGCTGCAGGTTCATCCAGAAGGCCGCAGAGGTGCCGAAGTATTTTGCCAACCGTAAGGCGGTAGCGGGAGTTATTCCGCGACGCTTGTTGACCAACTCGTTCACCCGCTGGTAAGGCACGCGGATGCCGTTGGCAAGGTCGCGCTGGGAAAGTTTCATCGGCTTCAGAAACTCTTCGACAAGCATCTCGCCCGGATGAGTCGGCTCACGATGAGTGGGTACGCGGACCATCTGTCACCTCCGATTCGGGTCAACCCCGGTGATAATCATCAATCTCAACTTCTCCGGGGCCATTGTCAGTCCAGGATAAACAAATACGGTACTGCTCGTTGATTCGGATGCTGAATTGCCCCTTGCGATCTCCGCTCAAGGATTCGAGCCGATTGCCCGGCGGAATCCGCAGTTCATCAAGGGTCTCCACGGAATCGAGTTGGTCGAGCTTTCTTGCGGCAATTTTCCAGAGGGATCGCGGACACGTGCTCCGGGCACCTTTGCTGTTGCGACCATTGAATATGTCCTCCGTTCCCAAGTCAGCGAAAGACCAAATCATGTATACATGGTAGCACGGCTATCATGCTATTACAAGGCTGTCTAGAAGACCAACATCCCCTACGACCTTCTGAGCTTGACGATCAACTCGTCCAGCGTGCGCTTGGGCACGTGCATCGTGCCTTGCTCGTCGCGCCAATAGCGCACGTCGCCTTCTTTGCCCATCTCTTCGACGACCACCGGTTCGGCCGGGCGGCCGAGGGCCAGAACATAGAGGATGCCGAAGTGCGCGGGAAGATCGAGTGCCTCGGCCAGGCTCTTCCTGTCGACGTTTCCCAGGATGCAGGTCGCCAGATCCCGTTCGGCGGCTCCCAGCAACATGGTCTGTAAGGCTATCCCGGCGTCTACCTCGCGGGCCGGGCCGAGGCGATTGTCATTTAGCACTATAATGTAGGCCGCCGGGCGCTCGCCTTGTGCCGGGCCCGGCCAGTCGGACAGGTAGCCGGCCCAGGTTAGCTGCGTAAAGATTATGGCGTTGAGTTCGGGGTCGGCGCTGGGTAAGAACTTTAGCGTCTGGCGGTTGGCCGAGCAGGGCGACAGCCGGGCCAGTGCCAGAAGTTTTAGCAGCACGTCGGCGCCGACGGGCTCGTCCTGCCTGAAACGACGCACCGTGCGCGCCCGGGCAACCAGATCGTCCAGCATGACAGCCTCCTTGGCGATTGAATCTTGCGGGCAGGTTACAACATGCTAGCGCGCGCGGCAACGTGCACGGCGGTCTGGAAGTTGACACTCGTGCCCCGCTTCGATACTTTTATAAGGTCGTTTCAGGTGATAGACAGCGGTCAGGAGGTGTTGCGTGAACGTTTTATGGGATGATGTCACCCGTAAACTGGTTGACGAAGTGCGCGACTTCGTCAAGAACGAAGTGTCCGCCGATCTCTTACGCAAGATGGACCGCGAGGAGATTCGTTTCGCCAAGGAATTCATCCAGGCCGCCGCGGCGCGCAACCTGCTGGGCCTGCGTTTCCCGACTGAGTACGGCGGGCGCGGGCTTCCCTGGACGGCCGAAGTGGCCGCCATCGAAGAGGTCGGCGTGTTGGGCACGGCCCTGTCCTGCAACTACGTCATGCCGTCCATCGTGGGCGAGGCCCTGGTGGCCTTCGGCACCGATGCGCAAAAGAAGAAATACCTGTCCGCCATCATTCGCGCCGAGCTGTTTTCGGCAGAGGCTTTGACCGAGCCTCGGGGCGGATCGGACTTCTTCGGCGCCACCTGCAGCGCCGTAAAAGACGGCAACGAATTCGTCATCCGCGGGCACAAGCGTTTTGTCGTCGGGGGCGAGGGCGCCGATGTCTTTTTGGTCTACGCACGGACGGATCCCGATACAGCCGGCCGCAAGGCGCTGTCGGCCTTCCTGGTCGAGCGCTCGGATCGGCTGAAGGTCGAATACCTGTATGGCCTGATGGGCACCCGCGGGGGCGGAACAGCCAGGATCCTGCTGGATGACGTCCGGGTTCCGGCCGAGAACCTGGTCGGTCCGCTGCACGGCGGATTTCAGGTCTTCAACCGCATGATGGTTCCAGAGCGCCTGACCTCGGCCGCCGGTTCGCTGGGGGCCGGCCGGGCCGCTTTGGAGGTGGCCGCCCGCTACAGCGACAATCGCCGGGCCTTCGGCAAGAAGATCCGCAAGTTCCAGGGCGTCAACTTCAGGGTGGCCGAATCGGTGGCTCGCATGGACGCGGCCCGGGCGCTGACCTGGGCGGCGGCGGTCAAGGCGGACAGCGGGCAAGACCCCCGCCGGCTTGTCTCCGAGGCCAAGAAGGTGGCCACCCAGGCGGCCTGGGACACGGTCAACGACGCCATGCAGATGATGGGCGGCATAGGCTATACAGATGTCTATCCCGTGGAACGCCTGTTGCGAGACGGCCGCCTGGCCATGATCTGGACCGGAACCAACGAGATCATGAACCTTTTGATCCAGCACGAATACTACGCCGAGCTATTGCAGCACGGCCCGGCCGGCCGTGACATCGAGGCTGACGCGCTGTCCACAGACGCCGGGAGCGAGAAGGTATTCGAATAAATGGCCGATTCCTCCGAAGCCGAGAAGCTCAGCTCGCGCATCGCCGAACTCGAGCAGCAACTTGCCGAGGAGCGCGAGGAGTCCGAGTGGGACCTCAAGGCGGCAAAAGAAACCGGGGACGCAACAGTTCGCAAGCTGAAGGCCGAGATCGACAAGCTGAAGCAGGCTACCCCGGGCAAGGCGCCGGGGGGGTCTGCCGGCGGATCCTCCGAAGTGGAGATGCTCTCCAAACGGGCGCTGATGGCCGAACGCAAAGTGGCCGAGCTGCAGGAAGAACTCAAGCGGGCAAGCTCCATTGGGCCTCCACCGGTTCCCAAGGAAGACTCGTTTCAGCGCCAGCGCGCCGAATCGGCCGAGCGAGAGCGTGAAGATCTGCGGCGCGAGAAACGCGCGGCCGAACGCAGCCTGCGCGAGAAGGACTCGCTGGTCGGCCGGCTGCAGAAGGAGTTGGACGAGGCCAAGGCGCTCAAAGGTGAGCTTGAGAGCGCCCGCCGTGAACTAGCCGACAGGGAACAGAAGCTCAGCGCAGCAACGCAGGCTTCCGCCAGTGCCGGCGATCTCGGGGCGGAACTCGAACGAGTCAAATCCGATGCGAAGGAGAAGGAAAACAGGATCCGCGAGCTGGCCGAAGAGCTGAACAACCTGTCGGTCGTGGAGTCCGAGCGTGATGACCTGGCCCGAGAGCTGGATCAAGTCCGGGCCGGCCTGGAGCAGGGCGGCAAGAAGGAGCAGGAACAAACCAAGCGAGTCGCTCAGCTCGAGTCTGATGTCTCACGCCTCAACCAGGAGTTGGCCAAGCAGGGGATGGCTTCGGGCCAGATGGTGGAACACCGTGAGCGCGAAAGTCAGCGCCTGAAGGGCGACCTGGAGGAGTTGCGCCAGCGGGAGGCCGAATTCGCGCGCAAGTTCCAAAAGACGCAAAAAGAAAACGAAAATCTGCGTGGCGAGCTGGGTGTGCTGGAAAGAGAACGTGATGAGCTGGTAGCACAGCTTACCCACCTGCGCGAGCAGGAGCAGACCCAGGTAACCCGGCAGGCGGAGGAACAAACCCCGCCGGGAAGCGACCCGTTCAACGAGAAGACGGTCAAGTCGTCTGTGCCGCTAGGCTCTACTAGTGCCTCGCGGGTGCTTGTAGCCCAGGAGCTTCACCCGGCCTCCACCTCGGCCGAGACAGTTGCCGCGGCCGACGATGTATCCATGCCGGTGGTGGCCGGCGAAATGGTGCGCCCGGCTGTCGAGCAGGCGGAAGAGGTCTTCAGCGAGGAGGACCTGTCCGAGGAAATGAAAACCGACAGAGCTCTCCCGCAGCCCAACGTCCAGACCGCGCCGGCCGGCAGACCCTTGCCCGAGCCGCCCGTTTTTGAAGGTACCGCTGAAGAGCAAGCGCAGCTGCCGGAGAGTGGCGGAGAATCCTTGGCGGAAGAACTCGAACCGCTTTCTGTGGATGAAGAATCCGACCAGCGGCCGAATGGTCTCGATGGACAGGCCGAACTCGAAGATCTGCCCGATCTCGATGGATCCGCGGCGGAGGCCGAGGGGGGCTTCTTCGCGGGGACTTCTCCCGTGGCTAGCCAGCCGGAAGTCGAGTTACCGGCGCAGGGCGGTTTCACGGAAGAAGGGCAAGACTCGTCGGTGATAGTAGAGCGGGACGGGGAGAAGCCGCCCATGGCGAAATCCGCCCGGGCAAGGCACAAGACTTCCTCGGGGCTGGCCCTGAAAATAGCGTCGTTCACCTTGTTGGCTGTAGTGCTGGTTGTCGGGGCCTGGTACTTTTTTCCGATCTGGTTCGGCGTCGGCGACGTGGACGACGGCGTAACGCCCGCGCCGGTTGCCGGTGAGCCGGACGCCGGGACCCGGCCGGCCGACATGCAACCCTTTGCAAACACGGTGGACGCGGGGTCGACAACCGGCACCGTTGATGATGCTGCGGGAGCGGCGGACATCTCCCATGCCGAAGAAGCGGACGCCGGCGGCAAGACCGCCCCACCCGAGCCTTCGGCTGAATTGCAGGAGGCCCGGGCCTTCGGGCTGAAGCTGCTCAAGAAGAAGAAGTTCTACCGGGCGGAGAAGTTTATCCAAGGCTGGGTCGAGACGCACCCCGAGGACCCCGTGTTTCACTACCTCTACGGGCGCGCCCTGTTCTACCGGAAACACAAGAAAGCCGCCGCTGTTCAATTGGAGCGGGCGATCGAGATCGACCCCCGGATGGCGGAAGCCTACTACGAGTTGGGTGGAATCTATCTGCTTTTGAAAAAGAAAGACCAGGCCTGCGAGGCGCTGTCGGCTTTCGCGCACATGGCTTCCCCGAAAGACAAACGCGTATCGGGTGTGCGCCGTCACCTGAAAAAGATGCACTGTCCCTGAGATCGGTGTCCGGGCTCAGGGCTTCTCCAACGCCCCTTTTTCGCGGCGGTCGGCGCGTTTGAGCAAGAAGGCGAAGACCAAGCCCACGAAGCCCAGCGATGCGAACATCACCATGCTGACCGTGTAGGTGTGGGTCAGATCGCGCATTTTGCCGTTCAGGTAGGGGAACAGCGCCAGGCCTATGTTCTGGATCATGGTGATCAAACCGAAGGCCGAACCGACCATTTCCTTGCGTACGATCAATGGAACCGCCGGCCACATGGCGGCCGGCACCAGCACGAAGGCGGCCCCGAGCATCATCATCGGAAATCTAGGCGGCAGCATTGTAAAGGCCATGATCAGAAAACTGGGGATCATCAGCAACGAGCCCAGGATCATCAGCGAGGCCCGCTTGCCGATCTTGTCGACTAGTTGACCGGCGAAGGGCGCCAAGAACATCGAGGCGGCGATGATGATGGTAGTGGTACCGCCGGCGGTAGAGAACATGTGAATAATGTTGTTAAAGACCTGATAAAAAAACCCGCCCTGCGCGGCGACGGTCAGAGGAAGCCCCCACTTGTCATGGAAGAAATCGGTGGACAGCGCGGTGAAGGGGAAGATGGCCGAGTAGAAGGTGACGCACAGAATGGCCACGTACCAGAAAGAAGCGGGGAACTTCTTGATATCTGAAAGCACGATTTTCTCGTCGCTGGCGCCGGCCTCCAGCTTTAAAGCGCGCTCTCCCTTACGGTCCATCCAGCAGTAGGCCAGCACCGCGCAGAAGGACACCAGGCAGAAGAACACGGCGGCCCACAAGGCCGCCTGGTAGCTGCCGAAGTAGTTGGAGATCATCTGCTCGGTGTTGAACGAGAACAGGGTGCCCATGCGGCTGATGGTCAGTGCGATTCCGAACGATAGCGCCAGCTCCTTGCCCTTGAACCAGCGTGCTAAAATGGCGCTCTGGGCCACCACCAGCGACTCCGAGCCGGCCCCGAAGATGAAGCGGCCGACATACAGAATGTAAATGCTTGGGGCGATGGCCACGATGGCCGCGCCGATAACGACCAGCGCCGCGAAGATGATACTGGCCGCGCGCGTGCCGATCTTGTCGATCAGCAGCCCGCCCAGGAAAACCGAGAAGATGGCGGCGACGCTGTATACCGTGTACATGGTGCCGATGGCGCTGCGATCGACATTTAGGACCTTGAGCAGGGTGGGGGCGATGGCGCCCACCGAGTCATAGGCGAAGTAGCTGCCGTAGGTCAAGAGGCTTACGAATACCAGAATTGTAAAGCGGAAAATCTTCTTCGACGGGTGAAACAAGCCGGGCTGCGGTTCAACCGGGGAACTAGATGCGGGATCGCTGCTTGTCATGCGAGGCTGTGTAGCAAACAACATCCTGTACATCAAGGGAAAGAGTAATTAGTATCCGCCGGAACTTTTATGGAGGTCTGTTTTGGAAAGCCTTGCCGACACGGGCGAGAAAGCGGGCGGGCGAAAGTGGCTGTTTGCGCTGGTAGGACTGAGCGTCATCGGGCTGGGGGCGGCAGCTTACCTGAGCGTATTGCACTGGCAGGTATACAACGTGCCCGGACACGTGTCCTTCTGCGCCATCAGCGAGGGCATGAATTGTGACACGGTCGCCCTGAGTTGCTACTCGGTAGCACTAGGAGTGCCGGTTTCGACCTGGGGAATAATGTTCTACCTCCTGTTGATCGCGCTGGGAGTATGGGGCATTAGGGCCGGACGCAAGCCGTTTCCCTGGGGAATTGTCACGATGCTCTGCGCAGCAGCGATGGGAACGACGGTTTTTCTCTTTTTGGTCACCCAGTTCTTGATACGGGCGGTGTGTATAATGTGCCTGAGCCTCTACGTGATCAACCTGGCAAACACCGCCGTGTGCGTCATGGGCCTGCGCCGCCAGGGCCTGCCTGCCGGCGGGGCCGTGAACCTTGTGTTGAAGGCCATGGCGTCCGATTTGAGGCTGGTGTTCGAAAGGCGCGCCAGGGGGATCGCGCTCGCGGTCCTCGCGGCCGGCGTGGTCGCGACAATCTTGATAGTTACACCGTTTATGTATCCGCACGAGGCGGACACGATCGCCGGCGGCCTGGAAGACATCGAGCACGGACGCACGCCCGAGGGGCACGAGTGGATCGGCGCCGCCCGGCCGGATGTTGTCATCACCGAGTATTCCGACTACGAGTGCCCATTTTGCGGGCGGGCGCACATGACCGTTCGCCAGGTGGTACGCCAGCGGAAAGACTGGCTCAGGCTGGTGCACGTCCAGATGCCCCTGGACGACAAGTGCAATCCAATGATCAAAAAACCCTTCCATCGCAATGCCTGTGACTGCGCCCGGGCGGCCATCTGCGCTGCCGGACAGGACGGCTTCTGGCCGATGAACGACGCTTTGTTCCTGCGCCGCTGCGGACTGGACAGCGGCGGCCTTACGGTGCTGGCGCGCAAGCTGGGTCTGGATGCCGATGCCTTTCGGGCTTGCATGAAGGATCCCCGCAGCGCGCGGTTGCTGCAGGCCGATCTCTCCGAGTGTCGATCGGTGGCCAAGGAGTGCCGCGAGATGGGACGGCGCTTCGGCACGCCCACTTTCACCGTCGGAGACAAGGTGGTGGTGGGGGCCAAGAAGAGTGAGTTCTGGGTAGAGTTGGTCGAGAGAAGGAGAGTCACTTCTCGAAGATCACAGTGATCCCTTCATTTCCCTTGATCAGTTTGAAGCCGGGCACTTTCTTGCCCGTGAAGTCGAGCACGAAGCGGGTGAAGCCTTCCCGTTGGCCGACGCGCACACGGCTGATGAAAGGCGCCGGCGAATCGATGCTGTGCGTGCGCCCCCTAAACCCGACACCCTGCAGGTCGATCGCCAGACGCGGGGGATCCTTGAGGGTGAAGTGCTTTTCCTCGACCGGGACACCCGTGTGCAGCATCATGCGCAAGCCCTTGGCGGATTCAGAAAATACGGGTAGCTCGACGCTAACGGCGCCGGCACCGGCCGTGACAGGCTCTTTCTTCGGCTTCAGTGGTTGAGCCTTCGTCGTTTCCTTTTTTGGCGTGGTAGGTTGCGCCTTCTCGGGCTCGGGCGCCGGTTTGAAAGGCGCGACCTTGACTTCCTTTTTATCGTCCCCGGCGGCGGCCTTTTGCATACCGGCGTCTTTGGTGCCTGCGTCCCTGCCTGTGACCGCGACCTGCGCCGGCGGTTTACTCGCCGTGCCGTCAAACGGCCCGATCATCAGCAGCACAAAGAACGTAACCACGGCCACCAGCAACACGAAGCCGACGAAAAGAAACGCGCGTTTCCTGGGCGGTGGCGGCTGAGAGAGTTGGGCCATCTGCTTTTCTTCCTCCATTGATGGCGGCGCGGACTGCGCAGGGTCGGGGGCGGCGGTCGGAACCTGACGGTCACTCCCGGCACTCGCGGCCGGCGGGGCGATGTCCAGTTTCATCATGGCCCTAGAGGCGGGCTGCTCTTTCTTATCCTGCTTGTGTTCGTCTCCAAGCGCCTCGCTGATGAAAGACTCGATTTGCTGCCGGGAATCGCCGGAGAGCGACTTGAACTCGACGCCCATGCCCGAAGGCGAGCCGTCGATGCTGATCGGCTCGAAGGGCTTGTTCCAGACAACCTCCCCCTCGTCGACCTTTACCGGCACGTCGTTGAGGTCGAACTCGAGGCCGACCTTACGACCCCTGTCCAGGGGGCGGTTACTGCGCAGGAACATGCCGCCCGTAGACACGTTGCCGGCGAACACGTCGATGGCCGTGCTGTCATCGGGGACCGTAATCTTGACCTTCGAGAAGAAGTCCACCCGGGGATGGACGCGCTTGTTGCCCTTCCCAGGCTTGTCGTTGTCGTCCGGCATGGGGTCATGGTAGCGATCTCTCGATCGGCAGTCAACAATCATGGTCACGATTGCGATCAAAGCAACATTGCATTTTGCTTTGACATGCCCGGCCGGGACTGGTAGGCATGTGCTGTTCAAACCTTTTGAACCTCATTATGGGAGGCTTACATGTTTAGTGAACTCGAGTATTGGTTGTCGCTTTTCTTCCTTCTGGCGCTGGGTGTCCTGGGCGCCTCGAGCGTGATCGTCAAGAAGAAGCCCGAGGCCAAGGATCTGATCGAGAAGCTCGCCAAGATCTCGGGCTGGGTCGGCGTCGTCTCGGCTCTCTACGGCATCTGGGGGCTGATCAACGTCTTGAGGTTCGTCGGCATGTTGCGCTTCATGGCGCTGATGTGGCTGACCATGCTGGTCACCTCGCTGGTGTTCATCGGGCTCGGCTTCATCTTCGGTTACGGTATGGTCACGGCCTACCTGAGCGAGGAGGCCAAGGCCAAGGGAGAACAACTGCGCAAGAAGCTGATCGGCTTTCAGATCCCGCTGGGGTACGTTTCCCTGGCCCTGGCTGTCTGGTGGCTGCTGTTGAGGTTCGTCATTTATTGAGATTCAGGTATAACGCCCGCCGGCTGGCATGAAGCTCGAAGCTGCAAGACTTGCCTGGCTTGTGACCATGGTCCTTGTGGCCTGGCCCGTGCAGGGCCTGGCCCGGCCGGCCAAGACCATTGCCTTCATCCCGGACGCCAGTTGCCGCTCGAGCAAGCTGGTGACTGTTATCGAGCAGGCGCTGGGCGACAAGCTCCGCGTCAAGGGGCTCGAGATCGCGCAGAAGGACAAGGGCAGCGCCAAGATCCTGCTGAGCTATTTCATGATCCAGCGCAAGCGGGAAGATCATATCTCGATCGAGCTCGCCGGCCGGGTGTTCGGCAACAATTCGGGCAAGCTTCTGGCCGAGGCCGCGGCCACGAGCGATCCATTCCCGGATGACGAGGCCGGGCGCGCGGCGGCCGCGAGCCAGGCGGCCGGGAAGCTGGCCGTGGATCTCACAGCCTCCCTTGAGAGTGCCCTCTGGGCCCGCGGCAAGGGAAGACGAATCATGTTGCAGGTTTCGCTGGACGAGAAGGCTGCCGCTCACAGGGACGAGATCGTGAAGCGTCTCGAGCGTGCCCTGAGCGGAATGTCGCCGAAGCTGAAAGGTTCGACCGATCGAAATCTGATGATGGTATTCGAATCTTCCGAACGCACCAAGGACTTGGTCGAATCCCTCGACCGGGCGCTCGGCGGCGACGGCGCCAACAAGGTCGTCTGGCTGATGCAATCCGACAATACGCTGCTGGCCAATCTGGGCGGGTCCTAGGGCCGATCTATCCCCAGGACACGATAGGGGTCGATCAGTTCGGGGATCCCTGTATCACGGAAGGTTTCGAAGAAATGAATCCACTGGGTCTGGGCCAGCGGATCGGCGTAGATCTCGGTGTGCTCGGCCGGATCGCCGTTCGAAAGCAGGTCGAACTGGAAGAAGCCTGCCGTGACGCCTTGCGGGTCGTTTTGGGACATAGGCTCGTCGTGTGGATCCAGACCGTAGACTCCGCGCAGCACCGGGTGCAGATGGGCCAGGCCTAACGCTCGTGCCAGGGCATCGTTGGCCGAGTTGGGCACGAAGCTGTCGTCGATTACCTCCTGGAAAAGCACATGCTTGGGGGCGGCGCCGGGAAGGTCCGGCGGCTGGTCGATGACCAGGCGGGCCAGGTTGACGGGATCGCCGCGCTCGGTTAAAACCTGCAGGATTGGCATGAAGCGGTTGACGTCCGCGGCGCTGGTGTCCTCGGGCCGCAACATGTCGATGAAGGTGCCGAAGATGCTGCTGCGCATGAACAGGTTGGTGGGCAGCGAGCCGCCGCCGGCGGACAGGTTGGCGATCGCAATACGCGGAGAGAGGGCTACGGCGCCGGCTGCGATAATGCCGCCCAGGCTGTGCCCCGACAGGTAGACCGGCCGGGACATCAGTTCGGGCACTCCGTCGGGAGCACCCTCCGGCAGCAGGTCGAGAGAGGCCAGTACGTCGGCCAGTTCGGCCAGGCTGACGATATCAAGAAAGCTCTGCCGGAAGTTGTCCCGCAGCAAGGGCATGTCGAAGGTGCCCGAGTCGAGGTTGATGCCGAAGAAGTTGGTCACCTCCCAGCCGCTATCCGCCTTGCGGCTGCCGTGCAAGACGGCGTCGATCGCCAGCGAGGCGAACCCGGCCCGGGCCTGGGCCCGCTTGGCTCCCCGGTCTTCGTCCTTTTGTCCCATCAGTCCGTGTTGGTAGATGACAACCGGAAATGGCGGGCCGTGTTCTGCCGTCGTCTCGGGAATCAGCAGTTCGAATTCTAGTTCGGTGGTCCCCTGGCGCACCGGGCTGCCGGCGGCGATCTCGAAGGTGCCGGCCTCGGTCTGGTAGTCGGCTGCCGTGAACTTGCCGCTGACAACCAGCGCAACGCCTTCCGAGCCGGGCGAGGTCTGCAGACTGCCGGCAACGATTTCCGGCGGGTCGCCCGAGAGAATCTGCCCGGTCGCGGCCAGCAGCTCTTCCTCGATGCTCTGGGTGGTAAAAACGGTCAGGGCCGAAAGGTCTCCCGCGTCCTCGATGAACCCCCCGTCTGTGAGCGCTTCGAGCGCGGCGGGAACTTCGTCTCCCAACAGGCCGAACTCGTCCCGTCCGGGATTGGTCAGAAGCGATCGGGTGCCGGCGCTGGGAGCCAGGCAGCGGCCGCTCTTGTCGGTAAGCCTGGTCGTCAGCGCCAAGGCGTAGGTGGTCTTGGGACGCAGCGCAAAGGCCGGCTCGCACAGCAGGTAATGCTGGGAGTGACCGTGGCTGTCGCGATCGGAGAGGTACTCGAGAATCAGGGGAACGACCCGGCCGTGCCCGGGCGAGTCTGTATCGATGTCGAGCAGCACGGCCGGCGTGCCCGGCAGCAGCGTGTCCGCGGGGGATATCGCAAGGCTCATGGGCGGGGTGACAATGAATGTGTCTCCGTCCTCCACCCGCGTGCCGATTTCCCTCGTGAAGCCGAAGGCCACGGAGGCGGAAGTACCGAAGCCGTCGAGGAGATCGAACTGCTCGCGCATGAAGGGAAACACGTCGAACATGTTCTCTTTCGAGGGGGTGTTGGCCGGGTTCAGATCGATCCGCCGCCCGCCGGGGGTGGATGCATCCTCGACCAGGTAGAAATCGGAAGGGAAGGGCAGCAGCCACTCGCCGCCCGGCTCGAAGATCACTTCGGTGGAGCTTGTGCAGAAATCGTAGCTCGTGCCGTTGCCCGAGGAACAGCATGCCAAGAAACACGCCGCCAGCATACCGCCCAACATGACCCGGCGCATCGAGCCCTCCTTTCAAGGTTAGCTAAATTGTAGATCAAAAACCCGCGCCGCGGCAAGTTAGCCGCCGCCGGTTGACACCCCCCGAAGGGCGGTGGTATCCATTGGCCATCCAGCTTGCATGAGGAGGTCGCCAGATGGCCGAGAGCGTAACGATCAAGGGTCGCGAGGGCGAGGGAAACACGTTTCTGACAGCCGCCCAGGTGATTACCGGGCTTTCGAAGATGCTCAACGAGGGCAAGGTGGCCGAGGCGGCCGATGTCTACTCGCGCTGCCAGCGGCAGGCGACAGGGACGTAGCTACATAATTTACATTATTCTTGACAGCCTCTCCGATTATAGATATTCAGTGGTTCCATGCCCCGTGGTCCAAGACTCGATGTGCCTGGATCTCTTCACCACGTCATGGTGCGGGGGATCGAGCGGCGTGACATATTCATCAGCGACAAAGATCGCGAGGATCTTCTCTTCCGATTGGCAACACTCGTGCCCGCCACGGGAACCTGCGTATACGCCTGGAGCCTTCTTCCGAACCACTTCCACCTGCTGTTGCGTTCGGGCAAGGCCGGTCTCTCGGCGTTCATGCGCCGGCTCCAGACCGGTTACGCGGTCGGCTTCAATCGACGGCATCGTCGGGCGGGGCACCTATTCCAGAACCGGTACAAGTCGGTGCTGGTCGAGGAGGATCCATACTTTCTAGAGTTGGTCAGGTACATACACCTGAACCCCGTCCGGGCCGGGATGATAAAGGCTCTGCGCGTCCTGGACGCTTATCCCTGGAGCGGGCACGCGGCAATCCTCGGCAACCGGGAAGCGCCCTGGCAGGATGTCGACTTCGTTCTTGAGCAGTTCGGGAACCGGCGGGCGAGAGCCTGCGGGGCCTACCGACGGTTCGTGGCCGAGGGCATTCGGCATGGGAGGCGTCCGGAACTGAGCGGCGGCGGGTTGGTCCGGAGCGTCGGCGGCCGGGAGAATCTGGTGGAGTTGCGGCGTGGGAGAGAACGTTGGGCTTCGGACGAACGCATACTGGGAAGCAGTGAGTTTGTGCTCGAGATCGAGGAGGAACGGGAAAAGGGCCGGGGTGTGTGCCCGGGGCGGATCCGGGTGGCGCCTGGGGATCGCGAGAAGTTCTTGGAGCGGCTGCAATCCCGGGTCGGCCGGATCTTCTCGGTGGCGCCGGTGGAATTGCGTGGAGGGAGTCGGCGCCGGGTGGCGGTGGTGGCGCGGGCGGCGCTGGGTTGGGTAGCGGTGCGCGTCTGTGGCTTGCCGACTTCAGATGTGGCCCGGGTAACGGGAGTGTCCCCGGTGAGCATATTGCGGCTGCAGGAGCGAGGGAGGGAAGCGCTTGACGAGCGTGGTATTGATGCCGAGCGACTCGCAAGGAAATGTAAATAATGAAGCAACGTCGTGCGTCTCTGAGAAACGGATACCAACCGCCAATCTCTCAAAGCATATCCTTTTCAACGGTTTCCTCGCATCTCGGCAGCATGCACTCTTTGAACCAATCGTCGAAATCGGAACCCGTTAATTTGTAGTCATCAATTTCAAAGCCCCAACATACTCCACTGCAAGTAGATGGTTTATAGGAGCATCTTTCATATTTGGATATGCAAATCTGCTCTTCTAGCGTTCTCTTGTCGTCACACTTGACCCAATAATCATGCCACGTGTTGAACCCGTAATCGTCACAAGGAGGATGTGAGAAGCCGCAGCAGCTCCAGCCCTTGCCGGGAATCTGTATGGGATAAAAGAAAAAACGTTCAAAACCCGCCTCATCATCGTAGGGATTGGAATCCTTCCATATGCAATACAACTTGCAGGGAGGACAGCCTGATCCCCCACAGGTGGGTATTTGTGGGTTGGAGCAACTTGCATTTTGCAACCAGACAAGCATGACGGATCCGGCAAACATGATTGATCTGTAAAAATAGTTCTTTTTCACAACTCAACTCCTATCTGTGAGGTACTTTTAACCACTCGGGCTCCACGGCCACCTGCCGACTGACGGTTGGGGGTCTTATCTTAGAACGCGGTATTCTGCTCAGATCCATGTGGTTGGCTTGAAAAATCGCGCTCCTCTTGCTGCCGGTCATTCCCCAGAAGAGTCCGTCTCCCCGACAGGTTGTCGCCATGCCATTGCCTATCAGTTCGACATCGTTGGTGTCTCTCAAGGTGGCATGGAAAAGACCATCTGCCACCGGCAAAAATACCCAGCCGTGCGGTACTTCGTCTCCTTCCACCTTGGGGTCATCTTCCCAGGCATCGAAGGCCAGTGCGGCACGAAGCTTGCCCCGATAGCTGGCAAGGCTGACATTCTTTACGGCCCTGGACTTTAACCGCCACATGGCGGCCATTCGTGTAACCGTGAAAGCATTATCGTTGTGATCTTCAAAGGTACTGGTTGTCCTCCAGTAGTTTTTCGCTAGCTCTGGAAAACGTCCATCCCCATGTCTATGAAAACGCCTGTCAAGGGAAAACACCTCTCCCGATCTGTCAGGCATGGATGAATGTTTCTGACAGTGCGTCCTTCGCGTTTCGAATACTCGTAGCCACTCGGGTGACTCTCGGTTCAAGCGATGATCAACATTCATAAAACGGTCCATATTTTCTCGGCAGCGACTAGCTCCCTGGTTGCCTGGCAGAACGTCAGCTGCTTAACGACACGTTCACACGTCTATCTGGCTCTCATCCTGCCCGGTGTCTCTGCCATCCGAGCGGCGGAGCATGACAACATTCGATCTACGTGGAGGGGGATCAACCGTCCCCGTCTCTCCTACGTCGTTCACGTCCTTGAGAGATGCGTGGAAGATGCCAAGCGTGGATCCGCAGATAACCTCATTCCCATCTACACTTGGCCAGGCACCTTGCCTCCCAATCTTCGAACTCGGGCATCGGCGGGGGGTGAATATCGTAATATAGGCACCCACCACCACAGTTAGATAAATCAAATGAACAGGAGTCTTCACTCTGAACGCAAAACTCCTCGTTCGGTTTCCTCTTTTCCAGTCTCCGACACATTCCGACGCACTGATCATACCAAATGTTAAACTTTTCCGGCTCGGAAGGAGGGTGAGAGAGCGGGTAACAGCAACTCCACTTGCCATCGACGCACCTTGACGACATGTAGAAGCAACTACAATCGACATCGTCTCCGATGCAATAGGAGATGCAGTACTTCTCATGAGGTTTAGGAATCGGACAGTTGTTGCAGCCGGCAAGCTGGGTAAAGAACACCACTGCCACAAAAGAAAAAGCTAGTATCAATATGTTTAAACTCTCTTTTTCAAACATCACACAATGCTCCATCGACTCAGCGACTACTTGCTTCAACGAAATTCCTTATAGTCACGTCCGTTTTCTCGCCAGACTGCCTACCCCACAAGATCCAGGGAGGATCCTCGTGCGGCAGTGATAGACTTTCCTCCGGCCTTCCTTTTACCCTTGTCCCTCGCCTCAACGTCATGTGGTTGGCATCCATTACATATTGATATTCCCAATCGCTCATGCCAACAAATAGAAACAAGGGGTTAGAAACCACGTGCATATGCTCAGCCATGAATGCCGCGTCGTTGGAGTCCCGCAGTTGGGCCTTGAATATCCCATCGGCAACCGGCAAGAATACATAGCCTGGTTCATGATGGTCATCGGGCAGATTGAAATCAATGCCATAGTCCCATGGGTGATCATAGGAAACAGCGGCTCTAAGCTTTTCCCTGTAGAAGGCTATGCTGACATTTCTGCTGTCGCTCGCAACCACCTTCTCCTCGGGTCCATGTGATAAACGAGAAAAAACCGTTCCTACCGACGGCTCCACCGAACTGGTGGCACGTAAATATGGTACGGCATCGTCAGGATTCCACCGGTTTGCCTGGAACCACAGGCTCCACCGGGCATCAGCGGCGGGATCTGTTCGCTCGATAAAAAGCGCGGGCTTGAGGTCTGTAGTCTGTATGGCCCCGGGATTTCCGCGTGGATGATCCAGCCAATGTCTTCTGTCAGGATGCAATGGATCCGGATCATCTGTCAGCCAGTCAAAAGTAAAGAAGATCCATCTCCAGACTGGTCCGGTGAAGAGCTTCATCTCGTGGCCTGCGTTTGTCGCTATACCCAATAATGTATCGTCATCCGAGTTGAACAATGCATCGGAACCGGGATCGACCGCAACCGCCGGTGTCGTACGTGAAAGAAATAGTTCACAGTCTTCCCCAGGGCGGCATATCATTATAGGAAGGACATCCCAGCTTGCTGGATCGTCCCATTGATCCTGATCCAGGTATATGACCTTTACCTCGCCAAGCTCGTCTGCATCCCATTGCCCGATCCCGAAAATGTATACACCGCCTTTATAGAATATGGCTTCCGGTGGGCCGAAAAAGCCAGCATCCAGGCAAGTCGGCCCTTCCCAGAGGAGATCAACCGCATTGCCACTGCCCCGGAGCACGCAAAGATCGCCATCGGAGTTTGTGTAAAAAAGAAGCAGGCCGTCCGTTGCGCCCACAACATCAAGCGGGACGATGCTCATGTTGCTGGCTATATGTTCGTGATGAATGCCTATTTCTTGCAGGCCCGGCAGCCAGGTGCCGCAATGATGCTGCTCGAAAGGCCATGGCCACATTTGTCCTCGAAGGCCGACGTCTTCGGCATCACAAGATGAATCTTCATGATACGTGCGGTAGGTTATTATATTGCTGCCTTCACTAACCATGAAAACAAGAAGCACATCCTGGTATGATGATATCTGCGGGCCGAATCTGAGAGGCTCTTCGAAAATCTGGTGGATGAAATAGGCACTCCCGTCCACCAACACGTCTGCCTTTGTAGGCACTGTGTCAAAAGCTAAATTCCTGTTCCAGTCTATCACCCAGGGTGGCAGATCTGGCAACAGGCTGAAGGTCCAATACCAACTTTTGAAGTTCTCTAGCTCGAACCTGGTGAAATAGGGATTGTACCAGAAGACATTTTCGTCAATCTCGGCCGGGTTCACGGAAAAATCATGCGCCGTTCCCTGTTCATCCACTACGAATCCGGCATCTCCGTTGGAAAAACCGATATTATCCGGATCGCAGGATCTTACATCTTCATCTTGCGCGTTGGCATTTGGGATGCAGCCTGCCAACAAATACATGTAGTTCATGATGCTGAAGTAATGCGGCTTGAAGTTGTAGTTATTCCCGTCTTGGGGGCCGCCGAAATGTTGAAGGCCAAAATCGTGGCCAAGCTCATGAACCAATCCCGCTCCAGATCCACGGCGGCCGCTTGGTTCGTAATGAAAATATGGTGATCCGGCGGCGCTGCTGCTTCCGTTTGCAGGAATGCCGAGAGCATAATGAAAAATCCCATGACGAATGGGGCTCATGTAGTTGAGCCAACCGTCATAGGAACTACTGGTAGGAACTCCTTCCGAGTCTACGCCGCCCCAGCTTCCCCATACGGAATTATTGGATGCATAGATGTTATCTACGTGGATGGAAAACCCCATTCGTCCGTCCGGGTTTTCCAGAAATCCCTGACCACCATTGCATCTCTTGGCAATATCGGCGGCAAAAGCTGCAGCGTCCGGATGCATGGAATGCCCGCAGAACATGCAATAACCATCCACACATTTCTCAGCGTATCTAAAATCATCTTTCACCGCTTGCAACTCTGGTAGCGTCGGGCAATCTGAGTCAGTTTGGCAACGACAGAGCTTCCCCGTGGGACTCCCGTCGAGCCCATCTGGATATTCCTCGCAGATACCACTCTTACACTGTAGGTCGTATTCGCAACCACTCCATTCACCCCTGCATCTGCTATAAAAATCCGTCTCAATGAAAACATCCTTGTGTAGCGGATCCGCCCCCCAGGTGGGAAGATCCTGCTCGGTGTACAACCCCGCTGTGCGGATACCCAGCACCTCGAACCCATCGAAAATGCCGTCGCCGTCCGTGTCCATGTTGTCTGGATCCAGACAAATGCTACCCTCGGGGCCTGTGCAGATTTCGCTCTCCAGTTCGTATCCCAGGCCGTCGCCGTCACGCTCGGAGGCATGCGACACGTCGTTTACATACAGACTCGTCGCTCCCGACTGCTGCCCCGTGCTGGCTACTATAACTGACGCTGAATCCCGTGACGCCAGGTTAGAAAGTCTCGCTCCATCTCCCATGCTATTTTCCACGGCTGCCCGCTCCAAGCCACCATCTTCGTCCAAAAGATACAAAGCCGTACCATGCGCCGGAGAAATCCCCTGTTCTTGATCGGCCTTCTCCGGCGAGGGAATGATCGCATCCATCTCGTCACCGTCGTACCAGCCGTTGTCGAAGCAGACCTTGGTTCCGCCCACGGCAGCGGGATACGGTCCGACAAGCAGGTCATACCTGATGCGGGTGCAGAAAAATACACCACTCTGCTCATGGCCCTGCTCACAGACCATTCTCCAATACTGTAGCCGCGCGTTTCCCCGCGTCGCGTTGCCCGCGGCATGCACAACGAATCGTGGCAGATCCCCTTCGAACTGGGTGACAAGACACGGGTTCAAGCGCCCCGCGTCACTGCTCAGATCAGGGCAGCGATCGGCGCCACATCTGCCATCGGGCGTGCAACAGTTTATCTCCGCCCAGGAGGGCGAATTCGGATAATAGTGCATGTCGAGCGCGCAGTCATCCGCCGAAACCAGCTCCTCGCCGCTCTGCGGATCGAGAAGATGCAACACCGGATCGCAGCGCTCGGCTCCCGGCTCAGGCACGCACTGGGCGGTGTTCACGAAGAAGTACCCCCAACCCATCTGCCAGCTCATGTCCTCGTCAAACAGAGGCGTTGCCGCCGTCTCCAGGTGCCTCGTTGCATGCTCGCAGCTCTCGTCGGTCAGCGCCGAACCCATCTGGCCGAGGTTCGCCGCCTGGTCGAGCTGGCCCACAATTTCACCGGATTCAATATCCACCTGCACGAGCCCTGCGATGACATCCACATCGAACTGTTTTCCGGCCTGTACTAAACCACCAACACTCGTCTCTCCCCCCCATTCGACGTCAATGGGTCCGACTTCGAACGTTCTTCCGGCAGGCAAATGCTGGGGCAGTGGGCTCACATTTGAGGCCATGTACAGGACCGCCCCCGTGCCAATATCCACGACTCCAACCCTGGTCAAAAGCCCCAGTTGAGTCTTGTTGCCATGGTGTGAGTTCTGCGTGCTCGCTTTCACCGTCGCGAAGATGCGGATCTTGCCCGCGACCCGGCCCGGTACCACCGTTGCCACCTTGATCGGGGCGGCCGTTATCTCGACCTTGCCCAGGTAACCATCCCGACGTTCCAATTCCGGCGCCACCGTATCGCGCGCGAAGTCGAGCAACGTTTCAAATTCTGCCGCGTCGCCAGCGACGACTCCCGCGAACTTCATCATGAAGAGCTGCCGGCCGATGCGGTAGAAGGCCCGGCCCTGCTCGAGCGGATCGTCTATCTGGCCCGCGTGTTCCAGGTGCCCCTGCAGCCAGAGTTGGACCGGCCGGGGGGCGTCGAGTTGCCCGGCGGCGTCTTGCATGTTTGCTATCTGCTCCTCGATCGGCGGTCGCTGCTCTTCCGGCGGAGCGCAGAATGAGTACCTTACATAGTCCCAGTACGACGTGCTCTCGGCCGCGTTGAAGGCCGCCATCTCCAGGCCGCTGCTTTCCAGGTTGTCGACAAGATCGTCGTAGGCTACCTCGATCACGGCTTCACCATCCACGTATATCACCGTGCTCCCGCCCCTTGTGGCTTCGATACGGCAGACATGAGGCTCCTCGATGTTGAGTTCATAGGTCAAAGACTCGCCGGAACTCAACTCCACCTGTACTCTTTGTGGTTGGTCTCCCTGGAAATGCAGGACGATCTCCTTCTGGCCGTCTTTCAACTTCAGCGTGCCCAGTGAAATGGTCGGTTGCGCGGCGATGTCCGCGAACCACAGTCTTGCCTCCATGGCGTATGCGGAAGCTCTCATCAGGGACGGTTCGTCACGATTGTAGGTTATCCAGGTTCCTTCCACCAGCGCCTCGATGATCAGCACCCCGTCCTCAACTCTCGCACTTACATCACCCGGCGTCGACGGCTGCCAGGGCGCCTGTGGATCGTCTTCGGGCAAGGTGTCTGCCTCGTAGCCGATCTGGACGATTGGATAGTTGCACGGAATGTCTGCCAGGACCCGGCCGGCCGGCAAGATCAGGGCACACGGCATCCACAAAAGCAGCATCGCCAGCAGGCGATGTTGTGTTGGTCTTGCCTCTAGCATGACATTCTCCCCTCTGGATTGGATTTCTATACGATCCAATTGTAACAAACCCAGGGGGGGGGGGCGTCAAGGGTGAAAATGAGTTTCGTGTGCCCAAGCCATTCCCGTAAGAACTCAACTCGCCCCGCGGTGACGCAGGGACGTAGCCACCGATCCCGCTCGATCACGACAACCGCCCCCGCAGGTACCTACCGTGGGTGTCGGGGCCTAGCCAGGTAGTCGCCCCTTTTTGAGCACGTAGATGTAGTCCTTGCGATCAATATCGGCTGCGCGCAGATTGTTGGACACAATAAAATCCGGCAGATCTGAATACATAGGAACAACAACAGGCCTGGGAGAGCCATCCTTCGTCATTGGGACATGAGAACCCTTCTGGCGACCTGCCTTGAACCCGAAGACCTTGAGTACTTTGACCATGTCTCGGCCACTGTGCTTGGGGATTCTCGACACTCAACCTGTCCAGGAGATTGCGTTGGACCACTCGAGGCCGCGTCGCATGATGTCGGCAACCATGAATGCAGGCGGCACTTCGGGCAATGTGTCTTCATCACATGCGAGAATTTCGTCACCTGGTGTTCCGCAGACCCAGTTGAGTTCCGCAAGAGCCTTGTCAAGAACTCCTCGATCAAGGCAGGATTGAAAGAAGAGTTCCTGTGCTTCTTGGATGTTCTTAAGTGCCTTATCCGCATCCTCTCCGCAGGACGATATGTCCAACTCCCGACAGTAGGCCACCCAAAGACCCGTGTCTGGATCCAGAAAGATGTAGCCCGACAGATGAGCATCAATGGAGAAACGATTCGGGCCGATTCGAGTCACCCTCAGCAATCCGCCAATTCTTCGATTTTCCGGCGTCACGTTCTCCCTCCGCGCGTCTGGTACCACACGGCACCTTTCCGTATCTGAGATGAATACCAGCTAAGGTGCTCCTCCACAATAAATTTTACAATAAAATATGGTGGTTTTGTCAAATGGCGTAATGTGTGCCGCGGTTGACACCCCCCGAAGGGCGGTGGTATCCATTGGCCATCCAGCTTGCATGAGGAGGTCGCCAGATGGCCGAGAGCGTAACGATCAAGGGTCGCGAGGGCGAGGGAAACACGTTTCTGACAGCCGCCCAGGTGATTACCGGGCTTTCGAAGATGCTCAACGAGGGCAAGGTGGCCGAGGCGGCCGATGTCTACTCGCGCTGCCAGGAAGATATCGGCTACGTATTGATCAACAAGGTCAAGACACATCCGCGCCTGCAGAAGCTTGTGGCCAATATGTTCTTCAGGGCCAGGGATTTCGATAAAGCCGCCTTGTGCTGCGAGAACCTGGGCGAGACCGAGAAGGCGGCCCAGCTTTACGAACAGAGCGACGACTACCAGAGCGCCGCCGAGATGTACGCCGAGGTCGAGAACTTCGAGAAAGCCGCCGAGATGTTCGAGCGCAACCAGAACTACCGCCAGGCGGCGGAGCTTTTCCTGAAGGTCAAGAACTTCTCCCGGGCGGCGGCCAACTACGAAAAAGCGGTAAACTACTTCATCTCGGGTAAGCTCTACCACGAGCTCGGCAAGTATCGAAAATCGATGGAACTGTTGCAGAAGGTCCAGGCCGATGAAGACAGCTTCGACCAGGCCACGATTTTAATCGGCGACATCCTGGCCCGCAACGGTTATGTCGACCTGGCGGTCAAGAAGATCCTCAACGTCATCAAGGGCCGTCCGGTGGGGCAGGACACGGCCGAGTTCTACTATCACCTGGCCGGCCTGCACAAGATTGCCGGTAGAATCGAGGTCTCCCGCAACATCTACCAGCAGCTTCTGAATTTCGACATCTCGTACAAGGACGTCGGCGAGAAGCTTGCCGAGATCGGCGCGGGCGAAACGGCGCCGTTGTCCGAGGTGATTCAACCGGCCGGGCCGGACGAGGAGATCGATCTGGAAGTCGACCTGACAGCGGGGGGCGAGCCGCAATCGCAGATCGTCAGCGTCATGGAGGGTTTCGACTTCTTGCAGAAAATCCCGCTCTTTACGGACATGCCGCTTTCGGAGATGAAGGCCTTCTACAACGTCTGCGCCGAGCGGTCATTTCAGCCGGGCGAGATTTTGATAGAGCAAGGTCGGCCCGGAATGGCCTTGTACGTGCTGCGTTCGGGCAAGGTTGCCGTGCTCAGGGTCGAGGGTGAGAGCCAGACGGCCGTGGCCGAACTGGGCGCGGGCGATCATGTCGGAGAGATGGCTTTGGTGGACGAAAGCCCGACTTCGGCGCGGGTGGTTGCCAAGGAGCCGGTGCTGGCGTTCGAGATTTCGCGTGACAACTTCCTGCGTTTCTTGCAGGCAAACGACAAGTTCGCCGTCAGGGTGCTCAGGGTGTTCGTGCGAACACTTTGCCAGCGCTTGCGCGAGACTACCGCCAAGCTGGCGGTTCAGTGAGGAGGCGGCATGAAACGGTCGATTTACATGCTAGTGACATGTTTTTGGATCGCGGCTTGCACTTCCGGCGGCAATCAGCCGGCCGAGAAAACTCCGGCCGATGCCGGGCAGGTGAAGGAGAAGGAGAAGAAAAAGCCACACAATCCATATAGTGGTTTGACTCCCGTCGAGATCGGCAAGCACGAGAAGAGCGCCTTGCACGTGGCCTTCTCGCCCGACGGCAGTTTGCTGGTCAGCACCGGTAAGGACAAGCTGGTCAAGCTGTGGAACATAGCAGAGGGGAAGCTGGTGCATGCGCTTACCGGCCACGACGATGACGTGATGATGGCCGACTTCTCTCCGGACGGCAAGCTGATCGTCAGTGTCTCCAAGGACCAGACGGCGCGCATCTGGGAGGTTGCGACGGGCAAGCCGGTCAAGGTTCTGCGCGACAAGCCGCCGCGTGAGAAGGACATGACCGACGAAGAGCTGCAGATCTACGCAGCCACCCCAAAGCCTCTGATGAACTGGGCCGCATTTGCGAAGGACGGCGAGAAGGTCGTGACGGCCGGCGACGACTTCGCCCTGAAATTGTGGAACGTGAAAACGGGGAAAAAGGAAGCAGTCTTTATGGACATTGGTTGCCGCCAGCGCCGCGTTTACCGGCGCAAGGACGCCCCGGGCTGGGTGAGCTCGGCCGGTTGCATGAGCGACGGCGTTTCGTATCTGAAATTCTGGGGTGCGCAGGGCAACCTGGAAAACCAACAGGGCGACGAGAATCACGACGCCCATTTCCTGGCTTTCGACAAGGCCGGCCGCTGGATCGTCACCGCCGACGGAAGCGTGTCTTTCTCTGTTTACAGCGGCCAGGGTTCCTACCTGAAGCGCATCATGGTCGGTGCATACCACTTCTGCGCGGCCTTCGGGCCGGACGACAAGACGCTGCTGGTCGGCGCCGAGGGCGGAAAGATCTACGTCTACGAGCCGGGTTCGTGGAGGCGCAAGGGTGTCCTTGACGTCGGTTCCCGCTCGGCGGTGGACGACCTGGCGATCAGCCCGGCCGACGGGACGCTGGCTGTGGCGCTACGCGACGGAAAGGTGCTACGCTTCGGTACTCCGATTCGATAGTGCCTGTCGAATGGGGAGGAAAGGCAGAGATGGCGTCTGGAAAACAGATTCTGGTTGTCGACGACAATCCCACCGTGCGCAAGTTCATCACCGGCGTATTGCAGCCTTTAGGTTACCAGGTGCGCTCCGCCAAGGACGGACTGGAGGCACTGGCGAAAGTGGCCCGCCTGGCGCCGGACCTGATCCTGCTCGACCTGGTCATGCCGCGCCTGAACGGGTACCAGTTCGTGAAAGCGCTAGAGCAGAAGAAATTGGCCGAGGGCGCTAAAATTGTCATCCTCTCGTCGGCTCGCGAGGAGGTGGCTCGCAAGGTCAAGGCCGCCACCCGGGTCGATGAGGCCTTGCCGAAGCCGGTCAAGGCCCAGCAACTCATGGCCCTGGTCGAGAAGTACCTGCCGATCACGAAGGAGCAGGCGGAAGAAGGCGAGATCGAGTTCGATCTCGACGAGCCCGAGGCGCCTTTAGCGCAACCCGCGGCCGCAAGCGGGGAGATTGAATCCGGCGGTCCGATCGACTCCAGCTTCGGGAACGAGGTTACCTCGGACGATACCGTCTCGAGCCCGCTGGACCTGGTGGGTATCCTCAGGGACAAATTGGACACGGCGGTGGCCGAGGGACTGGCCGACCGCCTGGACGAGATCATCAAGGCCTCGAACCGCGACGAACTGCTCGGCCTGATGGCCGAGGTGTTGGCCGCGGCCGTCAGCGACAGGCTGATTGAGCGCATGATCGAACTGGTGCGCTCCGTGTACCAGGACGGTCTTTCAGAATCTGAAACCCAGTGAGGCGACGGCGCCGCCGCGTGGATCGGGAAGCAGCATTAACTCGAACTGCGTCGTCTCATTGGCCGCGCAGGGGGGAGTTTCGGGAGCGGCCAGGTCCAGTTCCCGGCGCAGGCGGGAGTTGTAGACTTCGATCATCTCCTGGGCCTCATCCTGGGTGACCAGGTGCCGGCTGGGATAGGGGCTGGTTGCCCGGGCCGCCTGGGGCCCGTAGATCAGCCAGACGACCAGTCCTGCCGCTCCCACGGCCGTACCGACACCGACCGCCACGCCGGCCGACGTAAGCCCCTGGTCGGATCCCTGTTTGAAGAAAGGGGCGGCTACGCCCGCGGCTACGAAACCGGCCAGCGTCATACCGATGCCGATGTTCCGATAGGTCTTGATCACTCCGATATCTCTCTCGATGCGCTTGCCGATCTCGTCTTGGCCTGCCAACTTGGCCAGCAGGGGCTCGCTGATAGGCTTGGCCCCTTCGAGCACCATCCAGTCGTTGACGATCACCGGGGCGGCTGACATTCCGAGGGAGACGTGTCCTGTCGAGATTCCAATCGCAGCGCCTTGCCCGGCAACCCGCTGCCTCGGCGCCAGCGACAAAGCCCTGTGGTAATAGGCCTCGACGGCCTCGGGATCCGGGCCGGGCGGACTCGCGGGCCGTGTAGACGGCGGCGGTAATTCACTCGGCGGGTTTGTCAGCGTGGGAGCGGCGGCCGCGGTGGGCAGTGCAGAGAGCGATACTGTTTTGTCCAGCAGGACCTTGCCTTTCGCGTCGACCAGCCACAGCTGCAGGTCGTAGTTGTTTTCGGTCTTGAATACGCGGGGGAACAGGGCGGCGGCGGCCCCGACCTTCTCGGCCACACCGGCGATGCCCTTGGCGGACACCTCGAATTCGGGGCCCACTTTCGTAAAGACCTGACCGGCCGGGATCAGGCGCGCTGTCTTCTTGCTCGCCAGGTAGCTCTCGATTTCTGCTTCGAGGCCCGAAAGATCCTCGACAGTGCCCGTTCCCTCTGGACGAATCAGCGCCAGCGAATCGAGCGCGGCAAGCGGCTCGTCCAGGACGACCAGGAATGCGGCGATTGGCTTTTCGCCCCGCGTGCCGGGTTCTTCAGCATTGGCCGCTTTCTCTTGTGCCCGGGCCGGGACCGCCGAAAGCAGGCACGCGAGCAGGATGCCTGTAAACCTGTTCATGGCAAGCCTCCTGAATGTAGTCTAGCACAATTGCCGGCTGTCACAACCTGGTTGCGCGTAATTTCTTGACTCTCGTCAATGGGCCAACCTATCATTGACTGGCATATGGGGGTGGAAATAGTCTATGGAAAAGGCGGTGTTTTCTGAATGGAAAGACGCCGCGGAATGGGGTTTTCCATGAGTCGTAAGATATTGGTGGTCGATGACAGTGTGGCGATTGCGCGCCGGTTGACCAAGATCATTGAAGGCTTTGGCGGCTTCGAGGTGATTGGACACGCCAAGAACGGCGCCGAGGCCGTCAAGTTGTTCAAAACACTCGAGCCGGACGTGGTCATGATGGACATCGTCATGCCGATGATGGACGGCATCCAGTCGCTGAGAACGATTGTCCGGCTCGATCCCGAAGCCCGCGTCGTGGTCGTCTCGTCTGTCGGCGGGGTGGGTCATAAAGTTGAAGAGGCGATTCGGCTCGGCGCTCGCGCCGTCGTTTCGAAACCTTTCGAGGCCGACAAGGTCAAGTCGATCCTGGACAAGATCTTCGAGCAGGAGTAGTTCAATGGGCATCCAGTTTTTCGGGGAGTTCCTGATCGATCGCTGGGTGATTACGCGCGGTCAGCTGATCGAGGCCCTGGAGCTTCAGGAATACCGCAACCTGAGATTCGGCATGCTGGCCGTAAGCAAGAAGTACCTCTCCGAGGAGCAGGTAGAGCAAATCAACGAACAACAGAAGGCCAAGGACGTCAAGTTCGCCGACCTGGCGGTGTCCATGGACCTGCTGACACAGGAGCAGGCCCGTGAGATCCTGACTTTCCAGAAGAACAACCACCTGTATCTCGGCGAGGCGCTTCTGGAGTTGGGACACATTACCGAGGACATCCTGGAGCGCGAACTGGCCATCTTCCAGGAAGAACAGGCGCGCTACGCGCTCGAGAAGGTGGACGTTCCCGAGGGGCTGCAGGTGGCTCCCGTCCTGGAGGCAAGCGTCGACCTGACCCGCAAGATGTTCATCCGCGTGGTGGGAATTCCCATCAAGGTCGGCGCCGGGGCGATAGGCGACGGCAGTGACGGACACACAGGTGAATACCACCTGTCGATCGCCTTGCCGTTCGACGGCGGTGTGCCGTTGCGCTACGTGCTAAGCGTGTCCAGCGACGTGGCCGTGCTGATCGCCACCGCCATACTGAAGGAAGACGCCACCCGTGAGTCGGAAGCGGTGGTCGAGGACGCGGTCAAGGAATTCTGCAACATTATTTGCGGCAACGCCGCGGCCAAGTTGGCGCAGGCGGGCATGCAAATCGACATCGCCCCGCCGGAGACACTCCCCGCGATTCCCCAAGCGCAGGAAGGCACGATCCACGTGGTGTTTCCAGTTCATTTGTCCGAGGGCGGGCTGGATCTGCGCTTTTTAGTGCCCTCGTCTCAGGCAACGGCCTAGCGCCCAAATTCCGGGCCTAGCCGGTGATAGTTACGGGCAAGGAGGAGTGAGGCATGAAGATCGAGCTTGCCACTTTCGGTGTTTGGGAACTCCTGGTCATCCTGCTGATCGTCGTGGTCATCTTCGGCGCCGGCAAGCTTCCTCAATTGGGTGACGCGCTGGGAAAGTCGATCCGCAACTTTCGCAAGTCTTTCAAAGGTGGGGCCAAAGAGATCGAAGGACAGGTCCGCCGGCTCGACGAGGCCGAGAATAAGCAACAGTTGCCGGCCGCCGAGAATGCCGCTGTCAAGGAAGGCGAGGAAGCCGGCGTCAGGGTTGATCCCGCTCAGAAATAGGGTTTGTCCGGGGCAACCAAGATCGTCCGTTCTCGGAATATCATGTTTGGAATTGGCAGCTGGGAGCTGATCGTCATTCTGGTGCTGGCCTTGATCGTGCTGGGGCCGAAGAAACTGCCTGAAGTGGCCAAGTCTATCGGCAAGGGGTTGGCCCACCTGCGGCATTCCTTCGACGAGGTCAAGGACGAGATCGGGTTGGACGGTGTCAAGGCCGAAATCGCAAAAGTCAAAGACGATATCGGGCTCGATCAGATCAAGGCGGAGATCGAAAGCGAGACCGGCCTGGATGATCTCAAGCACTCGCTGGATGTCAGGGGGGAGATCCGGCGCGCCATAGCCGATCTAGATGCTCCCCCCGATGCGCCGCCACCCGCGGCCGACAGCCTGAGCGCTGAGAACCCGGAGGACGTCGGTGGGGGAAAACGGTCTGTCTGAAAGCCTCTCAGTGCCCGGAAGATTGTCTCTCACTGCACCCGTTTGCCCGATCGCCCTGCTGATTGTCCTGTTTTTGTCCGGTGGCGGCGCGCGGGCTGCCGACGTGGACCTGCGCTTCACGGTGATTGGCCAGGGCTACCAGACCAGGACGGCGGCGGGAGATTTTCTCGACCGCCGGCGACTGGTCGAGTGGGTTGACCTGCGGGCCGGGCGCTTACTCGGCATAAAAGACCTGAGCTTCGAGACCAGCTTTCGGCTGAATACTGAGCTTGGCTTCGGCGACGACCTCGATGCCATGGGAAACGATCAGGCCGAGCTGATGCTGGCGCGGGTGCGCTGGCGCAGGCTGGCAGGGCGCCTCGATCTGACGGTCGGTCGGCAGTTGCTGCTGGACGAGTTGGATTTCCTGCTTTTCGACGGACTGCGGGTCGATCTGAACATGCCTGTGGGTTTATCGCTCAAGCTGATCGCCGGTTTCGAAGTGTGCGGCCACAGCCTGCTGGGCGGCCAGGATCTCGAACTGGACGGCGTCGAGGACGGCACGCTGCCCGCGCCGGTAGTGGGTGCCGGGCTGACATACAACTCGAGCGGATTGCGGGCCGAGCTTGTTTATCGCCGTATGCTGCTCTGGACACAGGGCTGGCCGCTTTTAGAAGAGCGCCTGGGGGCGTCGGCCGCGATACAACTTTGGCGCAGGCGGATCGGACTTTCTGGCGGAGCCGTGTTCGATCTGCTCGAGGACCACTGGGATCGCCTGCGTGCATCGAGCTGGATCAAGCTGCCCGCCTTTCTCGAAGGAGTCAGGATCGAGGGTGGTTATCTGCGCAGCCGGCCCCGCTTCTCGCTGGACTCGATTTTCAACTTCTTCAGCCCGGCGCCGTTCAATGAGTACCGGGTCGGGTTGCGCTGGGATCCGCGCCTTCCGGGCCGGACGCCGATGTCATATCGATTGGGCTACACCAGGCGCGCCTACCTGGAGGCGTCGCCCGACGAACGGGTCGAAGCCGGGACGAGCGGCGGTGTGAACGGCCTCGATTTCGAGGGCCGCCTGTGGGCAGGATCGCGCCTGTCGACATCGCTTGTTGGGGCCTACGAGGACGGTTCGGCGGGACGGCGCTGGCTGCTGGCGCCGCGGGTAATGATAGAGCTCGCGGAGCGACGTGTTCTCCTGGACGGACGGGCCATAATCATGTCATTCACCGATCCGCTACAAGAGAACCAGCATGCGCTTACGCTGGGATGCTCCGTCGCGGCAACCTGGCGCTTTACGCGCGGTCAGGCGATCGTGGTGCTGGGCCAACTCAACGGAAACCGTATCAATCCGCTGCGCTTTCGACTGCTGGCGGTGCTGGATCTGGCTTTTCACTTCAATCCCGGGAGTATTTTCCCGTGAAGCTTACAGCCGCCATTTACCTGGGTGCCTTTCTTGTCCTGGCCTCTTGGGGAGCATACGGCGGGCAGCCCACTGCCGTATATCATGCCCCGGTGAGAACATTGCGCTTCTCCCACCTGAGACACGAACATATTTCCTGCGAGATATGCCATCCGCACATGTCCGCCAGCAGTTCCACGGTGGCTGTGGAGATGCCCGGGCACGCAACTTGCGCGCGCTGTCACAGCCAGGCGCGCGAGGGGGCGCGCCAAGATGCGCGAAAGCCCGGGACTTGCGGGATGTGTCATCCGCCAGGGAAATCACCCGCCGCGAGGCCCACTCAGGCTGTAGCGGACTTGAAATTTTCACACCGCCTGCACAGCCAAACCCCGGAGAGTTGCCGCACCTGCCACCTGCCCGAGAACGAGGACCAGGCGCGAGGGCTATTACCCGCGGCCGACGCCTGCGCCGGCTGCCATGCCGACATGCTGCAAAATCGCTGCGACGCCTGCCACCCGGCAGGGCCGGAAGGGCGCCTGCTTCTGAACCTGGATGGTGACAAGTTGACTCCCACCGGCGGGCACGGGGGAGAAGATCACGGACCTGGCTGGTTGCGTTCCCACGGCTCGAGCGCCCGCACCGTACACGAGCGCTGCATGGTCTGTCACACCGATCGCAGCTGCGACAACTGCCATCGCGGAGTCAGCCTGCCGTTGCGCATCCATCCCGCCGACTGGGAGCTGTCGCACGCCGGGCCGGCCAGGGCAGGTCTCATGGATTGCGACAAGTGTCATCGCGACCAATCGAAGTGCCTGGCCTGTCACCGCCGGGCTCATGTTGCCGAGTCATCCGCGGACAGATCGCCGAACATGCGACTGCACCCCGAGGGGTACCGCGCGCGCCACGCGCTGGATGCGCGCAGGAACATTAAAGCCTGCGCCTCCTGTCATGCAGAGGGAGATTGCATTCGCTGTCACGGAGGAGCCGGAATCGGGGCAGGCGTCAGCCCGCATCCGGCCGGATTCGGCGCCCGCTGTCGGCTGATGCGTCGCCGTAACGAACGGCCGTGTCTCAAATGCCATCGCCAAGCGGACCTGGAGGTGCTGTGTCATTGAGAGAGACCATGGTTGTCTGGTTGGCCACAGCGACGCTCTCGGGCTGCAGCTTGTCCTCGGGGCAGGAGCTTTTCGACGTCGTGGATCCCGTAGCGCCCCGAGTGGTGCGGACCTTGCCGGCGGATGGCTGGATCGAGGTGCCTCCCGGCATGGATCTGAAGGTCTGGTTCAGCGAACCGGTTGATCCTGTCAGTATCGGGCCGCAGAGCATCTATGTAGCCAGCGGACAGGAGTGGGAGGCCTGCAGTTACCTGGTGAGCGAGGACGAGGGGGGGCTCGGACTGGTGGTGCTGCAGCCGCTCAGGCCGCTGATCGGCGGTGTGCGCCATGATTTGGTGATCGGAACACTGGTGGAAGACCTGTTTGGCAACCATCTGAACGAAGAGCTGCGCGTGCAGTTTGTCAGCTTGCGTTGAAGATGATGATGGTTGAACGGCGCCGGCCATGTGTGGTATTTTCTCCAGAACCGGTAGATTCGTGACGAAGGAGTTTTTATGGAACTGAACGACATTCTCAAGGTCGCCATGAAGGGCGGGGCCTCGGACATTCACCTCAAGGCCGGCCTGCCGCCCATGTTTCGTGTAGACGGCAAGCTGGTGCCCCTCAAGGACGCCCGCCGTCTGCCTCCCGAAGAGATTAGCCGCATGGCATTCGGCATCATGAACAACTACCAGAAGGAGCGCTTCAAGGAGTTTAACGAACTCGACCTGGCCTATGGCGTTCCCGGCCTGGGTCGTTTCCGGGTCAACGTGTTTCAGCAGCGGGGCACCATCGGCATTGTTTTCAGGGTCATCCCATTCAAGATCCACAGCATCGAAGAGTTGCTGCTGCCCAAGGTGCTCGAAAAAATCTCCATGGAAGAGCGCGGCCTGATCCTGGTGACCGGCACGACCGGCTCCGGCAAATCGACCACCTTGGCGGCCATGGTGGATCATATCAACACGCACCGCACCTGCCACGTGATGACCATCGAGGATCCGATCGAGTTCCTGATCCGGGACAAGCGCAGCATCATCAACCAGCGCGAGGTCGGCGTGGACACGCTGAGTTTTCCCCAGGCGCTCAAGAGCGCCCTGCGCCAGGATCCGGACGCCATCCTGGTCGGCGAGATGCGCGACCTGGAAACCATCGAGACCGCCCTGCTGGCCGCCGAAACCGGCCACCTGGTCATGAGCACGCTGCACACGCTGGACGCCACCGAGACGATCAACCGCATCATCGCCGTTTTCCCACCCTACCAGCAGAAACAGATCCGCATGCAACTCGGGGCCGTCCTGCGGTCGGTGATCAGCCAGCGACTGATGCCGCGCGCAGACGGGCACGGGCGGGTCGCGGCCCTGGAGGTATTGATCGCCACGACGCGCGTGCGCGAGATGATCGAGGACAAGGACCGAACCAAGGAAGTTACCGATGCCATCAGCCAGGGCAATATCGCCTACGGCATGCAGACATTCGACCAGTCCTTGATGGCGCTGCTCAAAGAGAAACTGATTACCTACGAAGAGGCGCTGCGCCAGTGCACCAACCCGGATGACTTCGCTTTGCGCGTATCCGGTATTTCCGGAACATCGGACAGTTCCTGGGATGGGTTCGAGCGCGGAGCGGCCGCCGGTAGCGGCGGCAAGGAAGAACCGCCGTCCGAAGCCGGTGGCGCAGGCGGAGACATTCCCATCGAACGTTTCTGACAGAGTAGCCCGCCGGCATGAAGCCAAAGAAAGAGGCAGATTCACTCGATCGGGCACACAGGAAAGCGCTGCGCCTGCTGCAGGTGCGCAACCGTTCCTGCAAGGAGATCGAAGATCGCCTGCGCGCCGGCGGATACCGGGAGGGTGTCACCGGGGCGATTCTCGAAAGGCTTAAGAGATCGGGTCTGCTCGACGACCGGCGCTTCGCCCTGGAGCGGGCGCGTGCGATGGGCAAGCGCAAGGGCTGGGGGCCTCGGAAGCTGCGCTGGGATCTTTCGCGCTACGGATTGGCCGACGAGTTGATCGACCAGGCCGTAGAGCAGGCTTACGGCAAACTGTCACGCACCAGCATCATGAAAAGAGCGGTCAGGAAACGATTCGGCGAAGAGGCGTTGCTTGCCGATGCCGACCGCAAGCTGCGCGGCAGGGCTCATCGTTTTCTACTCGGGCGCGGCTTCGAGCCCGATGAGGTACACACCCTGTTTTCTTGATAATGGGAAGTGGTTTTTTATCACCGCGCGCGTGGTTTGCGTCGTGATGAGGGAGCGGGCGCCGCCGGTTCAACACGCGCGGATGGATCCTTGCCGTTTCCGCCGTCGATTGAAGGAGCAACCTCGGGCGCGGGCGGCTCGTCTGCGGTGGGCGGGGTGGCGGGCGGGGCCGTGGTCATGGGCGGCAGTTCGTAGTGCTCGCGCACCCGCTTCTCGATCTCGAGGCGCATGGCCTTGTTTTCAACCAGCAGATCACGAACGTTCTCGCGTCCCTGGCCGATGCGCTCATCGCCGAAAGAGTACCAGGCGCCGCTCTTGTCGATTATCTCGGCATCGACCGCCAGGTCGATAAGATCGCCGAGGCGGCTGATGCCCCGGTTGAAGATGATGTCGAACTCACAGACGCGGAAAGGCGGCGCCAACTTGTTTTTGACCACCTTGACCCGGGTGCGGTTTCCGATGATCTCGTTGCCCTTCTTAATAGCGCCGATGCGCCTGATGTCCAGGCGCACGCTGGAGTAGAACTTTAGAGCGTTGCCGCCCGAGGTGGTTTCCGGGTTGCCGAACATGACTCCGATCTTCATCCGGATCTGGTTGATGAAGATGACGCAGGTATGGCTCTTCGAGATGCTGCCGGTGAGCTTGCGCAGCGCCTGGCTCATCAGCCGGGCCTGCAGGCCCATGTGGCTGTCGCCCATCTCGCCCTCGATCTCGGCGCGGGGCACCAGGGCCGCTACCGAATCGATCACCAGCACGTCGAGCGCGCCCGAGCGAACCAGCATGTCGGCGATTTCGAGGGCTTGTTCACCGGTGTCGGGTTGGGACACGAACAGGTCGTCGGTTTTGACTCCCAGGTTGCGGGCGTACTTGACATCCAGCGCGTGCTCGGCGTCGATGAATGCGGCCACGCCGCCGGTGCGGTTGGCCTGGGCCACGATATGCAGCGCCAGGGTGGTCTTGCCCGACGACTCGGGCCCGAAGATCTCCACCACCCGGCCGCGGGGAACACCGCCTATCCCCAGGGCGATGTCGAGCGACATGGCGCCAGTGGAAATGATGGGGATGTTATCGAACGCCGCTCCCTCGCCGTTCAGCCGCATGATGGAGCCCTTGCCGAACTGCTTGACGATTGAGCTGATGGCCAGATCGAGAGAGTTCTTGCGGTCATTGTCCTTGTCCTTGCTCATGACGCCTCCAATGGGTACCGCGGGTTCCGCGTTTCTCAGCGGCCCTCGCAGTGTGAGGGTTGCGGCACCTGGTTTGCAATGGTACCTGTTCATGTGTTCAGTATCCTACTTGCCCAAGGGGAAGCTGTCAAGTGTTGTGTAGACCGGCCCCCGGGGCCTCAACTCGCTTGCCACTAAGTCTACACAATCGATCTGACACGAGCCCACTCGGTGCTGCTCGAATTTCGTTATAGCCCCGGAAATATTGCCGAATTTTACAGGGTCTTTCACGCGCCCGAGCGTCAGGTGCGGTTTGAATGGGCGTTTCTCGCGCTCGAAGCCCAACGGTTCGGTCATCCGCAGGGTTGCCGCGTAGAGCGCCTCGAGATCCTGTGCGCCATCGGTGATACCCGCCCAGATCACCCGCGGCCGGGACGGAGAGGGAAAGCAGCCCGCCCCGCGCAACCTGACCTCGAAGGGATCGTTTCTGGAAAAGGCTCCCGACAGCTCTTCGATCAACAGGGGCAACAACTCCGTGTCGACTTGTCCGAGGAACTGCAGCGTCAGGTGGATATTTACGGGAGACACCCACTTGATTCCGGTTCGATCGCCGAGTGACTTCCTCAAGCCGCCTTGCAGGTCGGCCAAGGCGTCGAGCACTGTGGCAGCTAAATGCACGGCGATGAAAGTACGCTTACTTTCCGCCATCGGGCAAATCGGATTCCACAGCCAGCTCGTCGAGCAGACGCTCTAACCTGGCGCGTTCCTTGTCGTGCGTTTCTTTCAGGCGGGTGCCGAAGCCGGTTCCCGGCCTGCGCCAGGCGACCCGGCCGGTGAGGTCGATGGGCTCTTCCGGCGAAAATGTGTGGATACGGAAGTCGATCTCCTCGTCATCGGGTACTTCGGGCACGCTGGCGCTCTGGAAGCCGATACCGCTCATAGAGATGTCCCGGGTGCGGCAGACGAAAAAGCTGCTCTCGGTCTGCATGGTCACCGGCAGGGCTGCGTCGTAGCGAATCTCGCGGCGTTCCCTGTCGAAGACCGGTGCCCGTGGAACAAACAGCCGCTCGCGGCGTTCGATTTCGCTCTCGAAAAAACCGACACCCGCCGTGACCTCATCGTCCCCGCCGTCGCGAACCCAGAGGATCATGCCCAGCAGATCCTCTGTGATCTTCTCCGAAGCAATCTCGACGCTGACGACGGCCAGTTCTCCCTCGCGCACAAAGGCCGGGGCGCTGACGGCCAGGCCCCCATGCGGGGGCCCGGACAGGTAGCAGGATGCCAAGCCCGCCCGATTTGCGAAGCCGACCCTCAGATAACGGACAATGTTCCCACCATGTTCGTTCATCGGATACCCTCGCCTGGATAATCGGAACCAGAATCAGAGCCTAGCAATCGACCACGGACAGGTCAAGTGCCAAATCTTTTGCACAGCCTGTAACGATCGCACTTGACTTGCGGTGGACAAAGCTGGCAATACTTCGTCGGTACCTAAGTGGGGGCATTCAAAAGGGAGGAAGTCCATGAAAGTTCTTGTATCGGATTCGATGGCCGAGGAGGGCGTTATCCAGCTACGGGCGGAACCCGGGATCGAGGTTGATGTAAAGACGAATCTGTCGCCCGAGGAGTTGGCCGCGGTCATTCCCGCCTACTCCGGCCTGATCGTGCGCAGCGCCACCAAGGTCACCGCCGGGATCTTCGAGGCGGCCGTTAAGCTGAAGATCGTCGGCCGGGCAGGGACGGGGGTCGATAACATCGATCTGGACGCGGCAACCAAGCACGGAGTGCTGGTGGTCAACGCTCCCGGCGGCAATTCGGTCAGCGCTGCCGAGATGGCCATGGGGTTGATGCTCGCCTGCGCGCGCAATATTCCCATGGGCGATCGCAAGCTCAAGCAGGGCGTCTGGGCCAAGAAGGAGTGTAAGGGCCGGGAGCTTGCCGGCAAGACGCTGGGGATCGTCGGCCTGGGACGCATCGGCCGCGAGGTGGCGATTCGCGCCAAGGCTTTCGGCATGCGGGTGGTCGGGTACGATCCGTTGATCGATGCCGCCGCCATTGCCGGGATGGGAGTCGAGGCGCTGGATTTCGATGAGTTAATAAAAAGCAGCCACTTCATCACGCTGCACGTGCCGCGAACCGAGAAAACGACCAACATGATCGGCGCCGCGCAGTTTAGCATGATGCGTGACGACGCCATCCTGGTAAACGCCGCCCGCGGCGGACTGGTAGACGAACAGGCGCTTCTGGCCGCCCTGAACGACGGCCAGCTGGCCGGCGCCGGACTGGATGTCTACCTTGGTGAACCCAGTCCTCCGCAAGAACTGGTTGCCCACGAGAAAATCGTGGCCACTCCCCATCTAGGCGCCAGCACTTACGAGGCGCAGGTGAAGGTCGCCACGTTCGTGGCCGGCTACCTGGCCGACTACCTCTTGCGCGGAGTCGTGCAAAGCGCGGTCAACAAGCCGAAAATGGGCGCTGACTGACGGCAGGTCAATATCGCAATCTTTACAGTTCAATCAGGCGTAGCAGCAGGATATCCTCGATGTTTCTTCGGGCATCGAAAACGGAGAATACCAGCACCTTTTTGTTTTCTATTTTGTAGATAATACGCCAGGGGGCGACAATCAGTTCACGGTACGTTGCGATGCCCTGCTGAAGCAGTTCTGGTACAACGCGGCCCTTTTTGGGCATATAAAAAAGCGCGGAGGTTTTCTGTTTGATCTTTTTCAGGATCTTTTTTGCGCCGGCAGGGTTCTCGTCAGCGATGTACTCGATAATTCCAATCAGGTCGTTTTCCGCAACGTCACCCCAAAGGACCTTGTATGTTTTTTTCATTTTTTCAACAGGCGTTTTTCCAGGTTGGCAAAGACATCTTCCTGCGATTTCACGCGTCCGGCGCGCACGGCTTCTTCACCCTGCGCGATCAGCTTGAGGAGCCCAATGGCATTTCTCATGCTTTGATAGCTGGACGGGTCCTGCAGCACGGCCTTGGGTTCGCCGTTTTGGGTGATTACAACGGGACGATGCGTTTCGTTAAGTTGCTTCAGCAAGTCAGCGGCCCGGGATTTCAAGTACGATATCGATCGGATGTCTGTCTCCAGTGACATGCCGGCCTCCAGTCTCTTTATGGTACCATATTTGGACTGGTAATCAAGATGTTTTTCGTTTATGCCTCAGAGGTTCGACTTTCCGCGCCTGGCCCGTATCCACAGGAAGAACATCAAGAACGTGCCGCAGACGGCCACTCCCAATAGCAGCCACAGGATGGGGCCCAGATCTCCTCCCGAGGACTGGTAGAGACCGGCGACTATCTCCTCCTGGAAGATTGGGCCGGCCGAGCCCATGCCGTTTATAATGCCCGCAGCGGTAAGCGCGCCGCGGCGGCTGCCTACGTCTATCGCCCCTACTCCGGAAAGCAATGAGTCCGGGCCGTAGAGCATGAAGCCGGAAAGACCCATCGAGATGCTGAACATTAAGAGATTCGCGGCGCCCAGCGTGGCCATCATCATGAAAGCCAGCGCCATGCCGAGAAGCATCAAAAGCGAGATGAGCGACCTGCGTCCCTTGAAGATACGGTCCGAGGCGAAGCCGGCGAAGAGCACGCCGCCGAAGCCGGCGGCGTAGAATATGGTCGACAGGTAGGCCGCCTGGTCTCCCTTCAGCCCGAAGTTGCGTCCCAAAAAATACGCCGTCCAGGAGAAGAGCAGGTAACGCACGAACTTGATGCAGAAATAGATCGCGCCCATCATCATGATGGTCACGACCACCTGCCTGCTCCAGCCCAGAGGCTCGCGCTTTCCCCGGGTGCAGGTCGCCCGGGCTTGATCGTCCTCGTCGTCGCAAACCGGCTCGAGCCCGACGTTCTCGGGCGTGTTGGGGTGGAAGAAGAGCACCACCCCCCAGATCGCAAGCAACACAATTGAGGCGCCGAAGTAGGCCCAGCGGAATCCGAGATGGCCCAGCATCAGCCCGGCGAAGTTGCTGGCCAGAAACGGCCCGGCCTGGTAGCAGGTCGACCAGACGCCCAGCACGCTTCCGCGCTGGCGGCGCTTGAACCAGTGACCCAGCGAGCCGATGCAGCCCGGCCAGCCGGTACCCTGGGCCATGCCGTTCAGCGCCATGAAGACCAGAAACGACCAGAACAGGCTTGAAAAACCCAGACAGACATTGCAGGCCACCGAGATGCCTGTGCCGGCCAGCAGCAGCAGCTTGGGGCCCAGCTTGCGCCCCAAAAAGGCCGAGGAGAACTGGCCGATCATGTAGCCCAGCAAGTAGGCCGTGCCCAGGTGGCCCAGCTCGGTGGTGGTCAGATGAAGGTTGTCCTGCAGGGTCTTCTTGACCACGTAGAAGTTCATGCGGCAGAAATAGTAGCCGGCGTAGGCCAGCCAGGTGGCGCCGAAGATCTGCAGTTGGTAGCGGCGCAGCTTGCCGCCCCGGCCGGGTACGGGGACGACCTCAACCATCGCTCAGACTCGCGCCCGGCCGGCCCGCGGCGCGACCAGTTCATACAGCCAGTTGTGAAATTCGATCTGGCGCCGGGCGCGGTCGAGAACGTCATCGTCGATAGCCAGCTGCCAGCGCAGGTCGCGACGCCCCGGTTCCGCGTGCAGCGCTTCCATTTTTGCGACCATCTCGCGCAGCTCGCCGCCGTCCGTGAAGAATTTCTCGCGCACCATGCGCTCCTCGCGAGCGACGATCAGCCTGGCCATGTCATTCAGGCTGTACTCGGGGTGATACTGGACGGCCCAGAAGGTTCCACGCCCGTGCGTTACCGCCAGCGCCTGTACCCGGGTGAAGTCGTTGCCGGCCAAGAGTTCCGCCCCGGGCGGCAGCCTGACCACCTGGTCGTAGTGCGAGATGAAGGCGTCGAAGACCCGGGGCTTACCGCCCATGAAAGGATGCCGCGCGCCCTCGTCCGTCAGGTGAATCTTGCGGGCCAGGCCCATCTCCCTGCCGCGCGGGTTGAGCTTGACCTTGCCGCCGGCCGCGACGACCGCCATCTGGATACCCCAGCAACTGCCGTAGGCGGGTACGCCCTCTGAGTAGATCTTGCGCGCCAGCTCGATCATCCGCCGCACCCGGGGATCGTCGTCGTAGATGGTCAGGTTGCAACCGGTCCACATCACGCCGGCATAGTCGGAAAGCCCGGCACCCTCGGGCAGCTCGGAACCTTCGTCGGAAGGCAGCAGTACGTCGTAGCCGGCGTCGGGCATATGAGCTTCCAGCATGTCTGCGTACTGGCGCCAGGCGTAAGGCACGCCGGTTGCGTCGAAGTGGTCGCGACTTTTCTTGGGGTATCCATCGATGATCAAAAAGCGCAAGCCGGACATTATCGCTCCTGAAGTGAATCGATTATTTTATGCAGTTCGGCGTAGTCGCCGCAGACCGCATCGGCCCGGGTTGTGGCGCTGCCTCGATCCTTGACCACGGTGGTCAGTACGGCCCGTGCCCCGACGCCGTGTGGCCCGGCCACGTCGTTTGGCTCGCGGTCTCCGACGTGGACGATCCCGTCCAGGGCCACGCCAAGATCACGTGCAACCGCAGCGAACATGGTCGCATGCGGTTTCGAGCGCCCGACCTCGTCCGAAAAGGCGAAGGCGTCGAAATGGCGCAGCAGGTCGTATTTGTCGAGCAGCTCGCGCAACGCGCGCCCCGGGGAGAAGATGGTGTCCGAGACCACGCCCAGACGATATTTTGCGTGCAGGCTCTCGAGAGCCGAGTCGATTTTGGGCGCCAGATCGGGCGGCGTCTGAAGCTCCATCTCTTCGTGCCGTCTGACCAGCTCGGCCATCTCATGCCCCGGCAGTATCTGTGAGAACCCCGCCAGTACTACTTCGAGCCTCTGGCGAACGGTCCAGGTAACGCTGAGTTCGTGCCAGACTTTACCGAAAGCGGCGTCGGCCGCGGCGTAGGCGATGTCGATATTCTGGCGCGGTACGGAAGCTTGCCGATTTACAAACTCGAATACCATCTCGCGCCTGGCCTGGGGTTTGGTTGCCAGACCCAGTTCACGCCGCCTCGCTTCGTCCGAATCATCGATGAAGACGGTATCCCAGAGATCGAATGTAACGGCGCGAACCGGAGTCGGCATGAGTGTTCTTTCAGATGGCGTCGGTGAAAAGAGCTTTCATGCTTTGCAGGTTGCACTCGCGCGGGTTACAGGTGTGACAGCCGTCCTGCATGGCTTTCTCGGAAAGCAGCTCGATCTGGTCTTCGGTGACGCCGGCCTTGGAAAGCGTCGTCGGCAGGCCGATCTTCTCCGCCAGCCGGCAGGCCGCCTCCGCCGCGCCGGTCACCGATGTGTCCTGGCTGCCAAGCGCCCGGGCAATGTCGGCCACGCGGTCGGGCACTTCCTCGCCGTTATAGAGAATCCCGTGAGGCAGCATGATCGAGTTGGCCAGTCCGTGACTGACCCCGGCGACGGTTGAGAGGGGATGGGCCAACGAGTGCACCACCCCGAGCCCCTTCTGGAAGGCGACCGCGCCCATGGTCGAGGCCATCAGCATCTCCCTGCGAGCCTGCTCGTTCTTACCGTCGGCAACGGCGTGGGGGAGACTCTCGGCAATCATGCGTATGGCGGTGATGGCGATTCCGTCCGCCATGGGATGGTAACCCGATGCCATGTAGGCCTCGGCGTTGTGGCTGAGCGCGTCCATGCCCGTCTCGGCAGTGATGCGGGAGGGAAGCCCGTAGGTCAGTTCAGGGTCGCAGACGGCCACGGCCGGCATCAGGCGGGGAGAAAAGAGCACCACCTTACGATCCGCGGCGGCTATGGTGATCACGGCCGAGCGTGAGACCTCGGAGCCGGTACCGGCCGTAGTCGGGATCGCAACAAGCGGCGGCAACTCACCCAGTATCTTGGCGTCGCCGCCCTTGAGATCGTCATACTCCTCGAGCGGTTCTTTGTGGTGGATACGGATCTGGATGGCCTTGGCCGCGTCCAGCGGGCTGCCCCCTCCCAGGGCTACGATGGCGTCGGCCTCGTGGTTGCGAAAGGCTTCCGCGCCGGCCTCGACCTGCTCGGCCGTCGGGTTGGGATCGACCTTGTAGAATGTTGCCGGTTCAAGCCCGTTGACCCGCAGGATGTTGACCAGCCGCTCGGGAATGTCGGTGGTCATCAGGCCCCTGTCGGTAACCACCAGCGGGCGTTCGGCTTCGAAAGCCAGGATGTACTCCGGCATGTCCTCGATCACGCCTTCCCCGAAGAGAATCCTGGTCGGAAAATTGAAACGCGTTTTCATGGTCTCCTCCAGAATAACCCGGTCAACCAAGGGGTTTTCACAGCGCATGCCCCCGAAGCAACGAGAAAGATAGCAGATCGGCCGGGTGTTGAGAAGACAATATATGAAAGCGTGAAAGCGGGTACAACGAGCGATCAAACCCGGGCTGCAAGCGGCCTCTTCTCAGGCAATTGTTGTTCTGATAATATAGGGTGGATTTGAAGGAGGTGCATATGTGTCCTGCGCGTCTTGTTATTGGATGGCTGCCCGCCTTGGCGGGCTTGCTGGGTTGGGGTTGTGTCAACACTCCGTACATACCCGTCGACGCAGGCGGGGAACCGGCGGCGGACGGCCGTGATGCCGGCCCGGGTGACATCGGCGGGGACCGGGCCGACGACGACGATGGCGGGGGCTGCCTGGATGCCTACCCCGGCCAGGTTTTGATCTCCGAGATCATGATCACACCCGGCGCGGCCACGGGCAGCGCCGGGCGGTTCATCGAGCTGTACAACAATAGCTTCGACCCCTTGAAAATGGAAGGCTGGGTGATCGAGGACGGCGCCGGCGGCGAGGCCGGCCTGACCCTGCCGGTCCAGGTCGACTTCCCGCCCAAGTCATACATAATCGTGGCGTTCAACGGAGACCCCCTGCATAACGGGGGGCTCGATCCCGACCTGGTGATCGACGGGATCGATCTTAACCTACACAAACTTGCTTTGATAGCCGGCGAGGTCGAGGTCGATCGGGTGGACTTCCGGGCGCCGGGGTGGCCCCTGGTGTCCGGCGCCTCCATGAACCTGGATCCGGCCAAGTACGATCTATATTCCAACGACCTGGCCGAAAACTGGTGTGTGTCCAGCTCGACTTACGGGGACGGCGACCTGGGAACGCCCGGTGGCGCGAACGCGACCTGCAAGGCCCCGGAGTGCGGTGACGGTGAGCGGACTTATCCGGAGCAGTGTGATGACGGGAACAACGGAGATGACCTGGACGGTTGCCGGGACGACTGCACCTTCAGCTGCACGAACCCCGCGATCGACTGCGGGGATGTCGCCCGGGATTGCCAGGCCCCGCTGTGCGAGCCCAACGCGCTGGGACAGGTCTGTGTACAGGCGCCGGATGACGACGACGTTCCAGTGGATGCCGATGAGTGTCACCTTGGAGTGTGCCACGGCGGCCAGCCGGAACAGGAGATCCGCCCGGACGGGTATACCTGCGACAACGGCGCTGAACCGCCCGGTGACTACTGCCGGGATGCCGTCTGCATCGACCCGGAGTGCGGCGACGACGTCAAGGGTCCTTTAGAACAATGCGACGACGGCAACAATACGGCCGGGGACGGCTGCTCGCCCGTCTGCGAGTTCGAGTTTTGCGGCAACTCGCAGATTGACGGTGACGAGCAGTGCGACGACGGCCGCAACGGCAACGACCTCGACGGTTGCCGGGACGACTGCCTGTACACCTGTTCGGATCCGGCTCTGGACTGCACAGACACGCCCGGTGATTGCCACGGGTTTGAATGCGTTGCGGGCGGCCTGGGTCAGGTGTGCTCGCTGATCGTCGACATCTCGGACCCGCCGGACGATCAAAACCCGTGCACGCTGGACACTTGCGACGCCGCAGGCAATCCACTGCACGACCCAGCCTCGGACGGGACCGAGTGCGACAACCAGCAGGGCGTACCCGGCGACTACTGTGTCGGCGGTGTCTGCATCGATCCGGTCTGCGGCGACGGTATCGAGGGCTCCCTGGAGGCTTGCGACGACGGCAACTTCGATTGCTGCGACGGCTGCCTGCCCACCTGCGAGGAGCACACAAACACCTGCGGCGACGGTTTTACCTGCCCTCCCGAGGAGTGCGACGACGAGAACGACCAGGCCGGGGACGGCTGCACGCCGGGCTGCGTCCGGGAGGTCGGTACTTGCCCGCCCGATATGGTTCTGATACCCGCGGACACCGAGTTGGGCCTGACCAATCCCTACTGCATGGATCGTTACGAAGCGTCCCGCGCGGACGCCACTGAGCAGTTCAGGGGTACGAACGTCAACAAGGCGGTCAGTCAGCCGGGGGTGATTCCCTGGTGGTCCAATCCCATGACATCCAGGGTGTTGCTTCAGTTCGAGACGGCCTGCCAGAGCGCGGGCAAGCGCATCTGCAGCAGGGAAGAGTTCTTTGCCGCCTGCACCGGCCCGGACCGGCACACGTACGTTTTCGGCGACGTGTTTGACCGCGAGATATGCAACTGTGTGGACACATTCTGTGACGACTACTGTGTCGAGCACGGCATATCGCCTTGCCCCACGGATCCGAACTGCGGCTATACCTACTACTCATTCCACGCCGTTCCCACGGGCTCGCTGCCCGGTTGCACCAACGTCTACGGCACCTTCGATGTAACCGGCAACCTGTGGGAGATTGTGCCTTCGGACACCGATTCGCGCGGTTACGAGGTTCGTGGAGGCGCCTTCAATTGCGCCGGTGCCTCCACGCGGCTGCAGTGCACCTTCAACGCCGGCTGGACCGCTTTGTACGCGGGCTTCCGCTGTTGCCGCGACTACTGAGTGCCGGGAAGACAATATACTAAAGAGGGAATATTCACGGTCCTCCGGTAGTTTGCGAAACAGGGCAACGAGCCTCGAGGAGGTGCCGTATGGGTGAATTTTTCCAAAATCAGAAGCCAAGAGTACTGATACCATGGTTCGTTATAGTGTTTCTAATCGCGATTTTTGCCTGCGTCGGCTTTGGGGCCGGCGCTGAACCGGGGCAAGGCAACAACCTGTGGCACGAACGTTCCAATGAGACCCCGCGGACACTGCCGAACGGTTTTTCGCCGCTGCCTTCGCTGGCCGGGCTGGTCAAGCAACTCAAGCCCGCCGTGGTCAACGTCTACACCACCCAGGTTGTCAAGCCGCGCTTCTCCGGACGCATGCAGCGCTTTCATGATCCGTTCTTCGACCGCTTCTTCGGTTCCCCGCAGAACGAGATCAAGCGCAATACGCTCGGGTCGGGGTTCGTCGTTTCCGAGAACGGATACATAATCACTAATCACCACGTAGTTGGCGACGCAAGTGAGATCAAGATAAGGACGGCTGACGAGCGTACCTTCGACGCCAAACTGATCGGCTCGGACGAGAAGACGGACGTTGCCTTGTTGAAGATCGAGCCCAAGGGAAAGCTGCCGTTTGTTTACCTGGGAGACTCGGACAAGCTCGATGTGGGCGACTGGCTGGTGGCGATTGGCAACCCTTTCGGGCTGGGCCTGACCGTAACGGCCGGGATCCTGAGTGGCAAGGAGCGCGTCATCGGTCAGGGGCCCTACGACAATTTCCTGCAGACCGACGCATCGATCAACTTCGGCAACTCGGGCGGGCCTCTTTTTGATACGGCCGGCAACGTGGTCGGCATCAACACCGCCATCGTCGCCGGAGGATCGGGGATCGGTTTCGCCGTGCCGATTAACCTGGCCAAGGAGCTTCTGCCGCAGTTGCGAAAATCGGGCAAGGTGAGCCGCGGCTGGCTGGGGGTGGGTATCCAGAACCTGACCGAGGATCTGGCCGACAATTTTGGAGTAGCGGCCAAGAAGGGCGTCTTGATCTCGCAGGTGTTCGCGGGAAGCCCGGCCGAGAAGTCCGGCCTGAAGGGAGGGGACATCATTCTCTCGGTCGATGGCCACAGGATCTCGGACGTGCGCCGGCTGACCCGCAAGATCGCCGCCATGCCCCCGGGCCACAAGGCCGCGGTGGTTCTGCTCACGGACGGGAAGAAGCGCACCTTAACGGTAACCCTGGGCGAACGCGGGAAGGGCGAGTTGCGGGCATTGGGACGGGGTGAGCCGGGAGAGAAACCGCAGCAGGCCGACTTGGGCCTGACGCTCGAGCCCCTGACAGGGCGGCAAGCCCGTCAGTTGGGAGTGTCGGAGAACCTGCGCGGCCTGGTGGTCACCGCCGTGGACCCCGGCGGCGAGGCCGCGGGCTTGATTCGCCGGGGTGACATAGTCATCGAAGTGAACCGCATGCGCGTGCGCTCGATCAGTGATTTCAAACGAGCTCTCAGTCGCGGCAAGAAGGGCAAAGTTCTGATAAAAATTCAGCGCGGCGACACCCGGGTCTACCTGGTCATCACCAGGTAGAACCTACTCGACAGAATAAGTGAAGTCGTCCGTGGCGTATATCGTCTGTCCGCCCGCCGAAAGCGAGCACTCGATCTGAACCGGGTAGTTCTTGGCGCCCAGATTGTCGATGTCCAGAAAATACTGGCCGGCCAGTTCCGTGATTGGTGAGGTTTGCAGGTTGCCTGTCGAGTCGCAGCGGGCGTCCCCTCCGACTGTGATGTCGTCGAGCAATACGTACTTATCTTGCGAGTTAACCGTGAAGCGAATGACCAGGCTCGGGTTTTCGGCTGCGGCAGGGTCGATCGCGGACAGGTCGACGCATGTCTTGATACATTCACTTTGCAAAGTGAGCGCCTGGTTCGAAGCGTAGGCCGTCTGCCAGCCTGTACCGGCCCCTGTGTCGAACTCGACAGATACCGATGCGTCCGTGTTGCGCTCGCCGCTCATGGTCCAGCACAGGTTGACCGGACCAGCCAGCGAGGAGGTGTCGACCGGGTGCTCGATTGCCCAGTTGTCCCGATCGTTGTGCAGGCCGTCGTTGACGCAATTGTAGTTCTCGCAACGGACTTGATCTCCGACGATTGTCCAGCCGTTGTAGCCGGCGGGCAGGTAGTTCGGGCAGGAATCGAAGTGTTCTTCAAAGACCAGGCGCGTCGTCGGCTGGCAGTTCTGGTAGCCGGCCACCAGCGAGATGTTGTCGATGATCCATGTATCGCCCGGGTTCTCCGAGTGTGTCCATAGATCCAGGCGTATCAGAGGCTCTGAAAACCCCCAGGGGGCCAGATCGACGCAGTGGCGCACCAGGTCGCCCATGTTTTGCGGCTCGTTGCCGTTGAAGCAGTCGAGATCCACACCGTCGGGCAGGCCCGTGCCCTGTTGAACCTGGAAGTAATCGTCGAAGTTGCATCCGTCTTGGGCGACGTCGAAGCACAGGCCGGCCATGTCGAAGGCGCGCAGATCGAACTCGTCATAAAGACGATACTCCTCGAAGCTGCTGGCGCAGGTCCCCTCGTCGGCCTGCATGGCGTATAGCCCCGCGAGCAGGCCGTCCGTCACGGGGCAGACCAGGTTGCCGCAGCAGTTGTCGGGGCCGTAATGTTCGGCGTTAAGCGGACAGTGGGCCGGTGCACCATCGGTCTGGCAATAATCGCCGCCCTCGATCTGCCAGCCTCCCAGGTTGCAACTGGCTCCCTGGTCTGAAAAATCCACCCGCGACAGCTCGGGCTCGAGCAGGTGGACCGTACACTGCAGGCAGTCGGCCAGGCCGGGAGTCGCGGGCGAGGTTGCGATCTGGCAGATCGCGCTCGAACCGACGACCACGCCGCCGCAGTCGACGCTCAAGACGGGCAGAGCCAAGCAGCCGTCGGCCGCGGTCGTACAGGCCGGAAGACAGTAGCTGCCGGGAGCGCACAACCCGTCGTCCGGCGTGCTCAGGCAAACACCCTGTCCGTCACAGCTGTCGGCCGTGCAGCCGATGCCGTCGTCGCAGGAGGTGCCGGCGGCATCGAAGATTGCCTCGCACAGGCCGCTTACCGGGCTGCACACCCCGCGTACGCACTCGCCGTCCAGCGCGCTGCAGTCGAGCGGCTGGCCCTGGCAAACCCCGGCCGTACAGGCATCGGCCTGGGTGCAGATGTCCCCGTCGTCACAGGCGGAACCGTCGCCGTCAAAGGCTGAGCAGTCGTCTGACGATTCGTTGCACGATTCGCTGCAGTCGTCATCGCCGTCAGCCCCGGGGCAGGGGTTGCCCGAACTCGTGCAGCTTCCGGATTGGCAGGTTTCCTGGCCGGTGCAAAACATCCCGTCATCCTGGCAGGCAGTGCCGTCAGGTAGGTTGACGAGAGCGCAACCACCGGCCCCGTCGCAGGCGCTCGCCTGGCATTCGAGATCACCGCCGCAGACAGCCTGCGGATCGGCGCTGCCGTACGGCACCCAGCGACAGGTGGCAGGGTCGCAACAGTTGTCGTCGCTTGGGGCCGCAGGATCGCAGTTCTCGCTGACGCTGACCACGCCGTCCCCGCAACCGGCGCAGAGGCCCTGGGCCTCGTCGCAGTCACCAGGTATGGGGCACGGGTTGCCGGGCGAACTGCAGACTCCCTCCAGGCACTCCTCGGCGCCGTTGCAGAAGGTGCCGTCGCTTGTGCAGGGGGTTCCGTTAAGCTTGGCGCGTCCTTCGCATAACCCCTGGCCCTCGTTGCAGGTGCCGATCAGGCAGTCAGTGTCCTCGGCGCTGCAGTCGCGCGCGTCGCCGGTGCAGACGCCTGCCAGGCAACCGTCGTCAACGCTGCAGTAGAGCCCGTCGTCGCAAGGCGTACCGTCGTCGAGTGCTTGCGGCAGGCAGGCGTCTGCCGTCTCGTTGCACACGCCGACGTTGCACTGGTCGTCAAGCGAGCCGCAATCGATGGCTTCACCGGTGCACTCGCCGGCCTGGCAGGTGTCCGTGGTGCTGCAGTACAGTCCGTCGTCGCAAGAGGTGCCGTCGGCGCTGGGTGTCGTGGAACAAACGCCGGCGCCGCAGGTGCCTTCCAGGCACGAGCCGCTGTCTATACAATCCGAGTTCGTGACACACTGGATGCAGTCCGGCCCATCGACTTGTCCGTCGCAGTCGTTGTCCAGCCCATCGCACCACTCGACCCCCTGGCGCGTCGGGTGGCACTCGCAACCGTCCGACCACTCGCCGTTGGCGTTTACAAAGCCCTCATCACAGCCGTAGCTGCAACGGCCGTCGCTGCAGTCCGTGGCCGCGGCATGCGCGACGCCCGGGCACAGGAAAACGGGATCGCCGTCGTCGGTCTGCCCGTCACAATCGTTGTCCAGTCCGTCGCAGCTCTCGACACCGCCGTTCGTCGGCCGGCAGACCCACCAGAGTTGAATGGTTACTTCCTGCTGGCTGCCTCCACCGGCGAGTTGATCACTGCAGCCGCGCAGGATAACGGCTCCAGTCGAGTCGTTGCCCCGTCCGAAGAACAGGCGCCGACCCGGCCCGATGTCTGCGAGAGGGCGCGTGCCTGAAGACGACGGATAGTCGACGCTGACCTGGTCCTCGATATCGTAGCCCTCGTCTCCGGGCTTGGCGGAGCCGTCGATCAGCGCCTGGCAGCCGGCATCGCCCGCAGGTGAAAGAGCGAAAACATCGACACTCGACGTCCGCTCACGGGCTTCCTGGTCGGGAAAGGCAATCGTCACCCAGAAGCTCGCGGCCGCGCCGCAGGCGGCCAACAGAACGAGCGCCGGAACAGCAAGCCAGTTGCGCATCGCAAGACTCCTCATTTGAAGCGAATCCCGTAATCCACAGGACCGTCTCCAGATCCCGACGATCTGCCGCCCAGCACGGCTCCCGTGGTTGCCCCGGCCGCAACAACTCCGACTGCCGTCCAGAACCACCAGCTCTGATACCATGGTGTGAAATCATTGCCGGAGTCCGGTTTTGGCCGAGGTTCGGACATAGGTCCGGGCAGAGGTTTGGGCTGAGGCTCGATATTCATCGCAATTTTACGGGGGGCCGAAACAATGGCTACACGAACCTCGAATGGTTTCTTTTGGCTTCCAGCCCGCGCCAGCACACCGCCTGAGCGGTTCAAAGCCTCGAAGTAGTAGCTGATCCGCCTGGCCTTGAGCTTGCCTGGAAGCTTCGGCTGAATGGTCGCCGATTTCTTTACGGGCAAAATAATTTCTTTCTGTTTGGCCGAACGATCGGTCCAGTAACGCAGGCGTATCGATCTAATCATCCCGAGCGGGTTAACGAATTCGACAGGTAGGCTCAGGCCGGATAGGGCCTCGCGCGCCGCCGGCGCCTTGTGGCGCAAAGAAAGGGTCGCCAGGTTTTTATTGATGGCAACGGCCTGGTAGAAAGGGGCGGCCAGCTTGGGCGAGATATCGTCCGAAAGTCGGAAGGCAGGCCTGATTGCCAGAAGTTTCCTGAAGTCGGCCAGAGCCGCGGAAGTCTTGCCCATGGCGCTGAGGCTAAGCCCGCGGATACGATAGGCGGCCACCAGTTCGTCGGGCCCGCTCTCGGCCGAGGCCAGCACGCGCGCGGCCAGCCGCCTGGCCTTTTGGTACTGCATGTCGTCGAGAAAACGCCTGGCCCGGGTGAGATTGTCGCCATCTCCCGCCCAGGCCAGGGCGGGCAGCAGCAGCAAGGCAAACAATACATGGCGCATGGCGGCTCCCTGGAAATCAGGCTCGACCTTCAGATTAACACGTCACCAGCAAGATTGGCAAACTGCAGCGGGAGTTGTTGCCTCGGAGAGAGGGATTTTATAGCATTGGAGCCCATGGCGGACACGGGCCCCGAGAAGCTTGGACGCTACCAGTTGCTGGCGCTGTTGGCCACCGGCGGGATGGCCGAGATCTATCTGGCCAGGCAGACCGGCATCAAGGGGTTCGAGCGGCTGGTGGTGGTCAAGCGCATCCTGCCGCACCTGGCCCGCAAGGAACGCTTCGTCGAGATGTTCCTGGACGAGGCCCGCATCGCCGCCCAGCTCAGCCATCCGAACATCGTTCAGATATTCGATCTGGGACACGAGGACGGCGAGTACTACATTGCCATGGAGTACCTGGAGGGCGAATCGCTCGGTTACTTGGTGCACGAGGCGCGCGCTAGCGGGCACTCTTTACCCTCCCAGCTTGCCGCGGCAATCGTGGCCCAGGTTTGCGACGGTCTCGACTATGCCCACAAGCTGAAAGACGAGAACGGCAAGCCGCTCAAGATCGTCCATCGCGACGTCAGCCCGCACAACATCATCGTGCTCTTCTCGGGCGGGGTGAAGTTGGTTGATTTCGGCATCGCCCGGGCGGCTTCCCAGTCACACCAGACGCAGGCCGGAACCCGCAAGGGCAAACTGACCTACATGCCGCCCGAACAGTACATGTCCAATCCCGTCGATGCCCGCTCCGATGTCTTCTCGCTGGGGGCGGTCATGTGGGAACTGCTCACCAGACGGCGGCTTTTCAAGCGCGAGAACGAGGCCGCGGTGATCCAGGCCATCCTCAACGAGCCGGTTCCCGAGGTGCGCGAGATCCGTCCCGATCTTACGCCCGATCTGGCGGCGGTTGCCATGCGGGCGCTCAGGCGCGATCCGGCCGAACGTTTCCAGGATGCAGGCGAGATGGGCGCGGCCATCAGGGAGAGCCTCAGGGCTACCGGAGCCGCCGCCGGGATGCCGGAGATCGCCGCCTTCGTGAGCCTGGTTTTCGCCGAGCGGGCCAGGACGAAACAACGTCTGCTCGAGGAAATAAAATCTCAAGGGTCGAGCAGCATTTCGTTCAAGGTGCTCAAACCGGATACGGACGAGTCGCTGCCCTCGAGGTCACAGGTGGAAAAGCCCGCCGAGGCCGAGCAGGAGACGGTGCGCGGCGGGCGGTTGCTGGTTCCACCGGGAAAGACGCCGGGAAAGCCGGACGACGATCTGCCCACCGCCAAGCGCAAGCGCCCTCTGGTCGACCAGAGCCAAGCCCCTGCCGAGGCGTCACTTCTTCTGCGGGCAGTCAAGATTGTGATCCCGGTGCTGGTCGTTTTCTCGATTGTGCTCCTGTGGTTGACCTCGGGCGAGACGCCGCACGGCGAGCCCCTGAACGACCCTATTGCCATAACCCGCCCGCATGAAGCGGAGCCATTGCCGGCCCAGCCGGATCAGCCGCCCGAGAGTGTTGCCTCCGGCGTCGCGGGCGCGCGCACGGCGCTTGTGAGCATTCGTTCGAAACCATCGGGTTGCCGGGTTGAGATAGACGGCGTCGAGGTGCCCGGCCTGACGCCGCAGGAAGAAGTGGCAGTGGAGGCCGGGGTCGAGCACAAAGTCACGGTGATCTGCAAACGACACGACAGGCAAGAGAAGGTCATCTCCGGCGGGCCAGACGAGCATTTGCTGGCTGAATTCGCGCCGGACAGGCTTAAGACGGCCGTGTCCAAGACGGGTCGCCTGCGACTCAATACCGTACCCTGGAGCGAGGTCTTCCTGGGCCGCCGCAAGCTGGGCATGACCCCGCTGCTGGGAGTCAAACTCCCCGCGGGCACTTATACGCTCAGGGCCGTCAACGAAAACAAGAACCTGAGCCGGACTTTCAAGGTGACCATCCAGGCCGGGCGCACCACCTCGTTGAAAATGTCGTTGAAAAAATGAAACCCGCACACGTTGAAGGGAGAAGAACATGGCCAAGATGATGCGTTGCAAGGCTTGCGGCTATGTTGCCGCTGATGCGAAAATCGGGGATGTATGCCCGGCCTGTGGGCTGCCGCGAACCGTGTTCGAGGAGTTCGAAGACAAGATTTCACCCAAGCGCAAGCGGATCATTGATCTGCACTTGCACCCCATAGCCGTGCATTTTCCCCAGGCGCTGGCGACGCTGGTTCCGCTGTTCATCGTCGCGGGATGGTGGATCCTGAAGCCTTCGCTGGCCATTGATGTCTTGAACAGCGCGCGCGTTCTTGCAGTCCTTTTGCCCTTCAGCGTTCTGGGAGCGATCGCCGCGGGAATCATCGACGGTAAAACGCGTTTCAAGAAACTGTCGACTCCGCTGCTGGTCAGAAAAATCGTCATCGGTTCGGTCTTGCTGCTCTTGTCAGTGGCCGTATGTGTTCTGGTGTTGCTGCCCAACCTGGGTCAATGGGCGGTCTACGCGGTTCTGGCTCTCTCGTTGGCCTGTGTCGGCTGCGAGATTCTGCTGGGAAATATCGGCGCCGGTCTGATGTCCGCCTTCTTGCGCTAGGTAATCAAAGAACCCACTCCAGGCCTAGCTCCTTGAGCTTGCCCGGGGTCGGGTTGCCGGTTTCCGGATCCCAGCCCATCATGGCGTAGTAGTCATCCAGCATCGCGGCAAAGGCCTGCCGGTCGACGTGCTTGCCCTTGCTCGCACCGTCGGGTAGCGGCTCGAAGACTCTCTCGGGCAACTTGTCATGCTCGCGGCCGAAGCCGCGCCGGGCGTTGAGTTGGCGCATCATGTTCACCCGCCGCTCGCCGGCCTTGATCAACTCGTAGAAAGTGCATTCCCAGCCGGTGGTGAAGCGCAGCAGGTCTTCCAACTCACGGTAGAGGAAGAGGTTGCCGGGTCCCCAGCAAAACATGCACAGACACAGCGAGTCTAGCAGGCTGTAGTAGAACTGCGAGTGGGCGGTCATTTGCACCTTGGCGGTGTTGGTCGAGTCGCGATCTCCCTCGCTGACAATGGCCAAGCCCAGGCAGTCGTCGCCCGCGGCGTCCAGCAGCCAGTCGTGTTCAGATGACTGGTGGTCGGGCCCGATCGGGCAGACGGCATACATCAACGCCTGTGACGGCTTGACCTGGGGCATGTGGACGGCGAAGCCCTGGTTCTTGGTGTGAATGGCGTAGGGCGCAGTCTGCGGTCCGAACTTCTCGATGGCGGCAACGAATCCTCCGGCCAGCACGTCGCCGATGCCTCGTCGCTCGCCGACTTGCTCGATCAGCCAAAAGAGATCCTGCGGATTGCCGAAGGCCGGCTGCCGATTGTCGAGAGCATCTGCGGGGATCAATCCCTTTTCCGCGCACTCGAAGACATAGCCCGCCAGGCCGCCCATGGTGATCGTGTCCATGCCGTACTCGCCGCACAGTTGGCTGGCGCGGGCCACCGCGGCCGGGTCGCAGATATCGAGGTTCGATCCCAGCATGCCGAGAGTCTCGAACTCGGGTCCTCCGAGCGCGTCCGTGAGAGGGTAGGGCGCCGTGGCCTTGACCTTCTTGCGGCAGCGCACGGCACAGCCGAAGCAAGTCGTCGAACCGGCGCCGAGGTCGGGCTCGAAGCTCTCTCCGTCCAGCAGCTTGTATTCGGCGGTGAAGCCGCGCGAATAGTTGTGCGTGGCAAGGTTACCGCTCTCGGCCTGGAAGCCCACCACGCCCGGCGTGCCGAGCTTTTGGAGCGTTGCGGGAAACGATGCGCCGGCAATCCGCCCCGCCGCCCGGCGGGCAAGATCCTTGAGTCCCCCGGCGTCGGCGAAGTCGGGTTTGCCCGTGCCGCGGACGACCACGGCCCTGAGCTTCTTGGAGCCGAAGACGGCGCCCATGCCGGTGCGCCCTGCCACGTCGTTGCGATCGGCCATCAGGCAGGCGAAGCGCACCAGGCGTTCGCCGGCCGGGCCGCATTGCAGGACACTGAAGCCCGACCCGTCGATCTCGCCGCCGATGATGTCCAAAGCCCGGCTGGTGCTCAGGCCGGAGAGTTGCGCCGCCGGGCGAATGCTCACCTGGTCGTCTTCGACCAGCAGGTAGCAAGCTTCTGCGGCCCGGCCGCGTATCACGATAGCGTCGTAGCCGGCGCGCTTGATGACCGGGCCGATGCTTCCGCCTGCCTGGCTGTCGCCCACCATGCCGGTGAGTGGGGACAGGGCGCAGACGGAACAGCGGCTCACCCCGGAGACCGCGGCGCCGGTGGTGACGCCGGGTGCGATGGTCACCACGTTCTCGGGCCCGAGCGGGTCTGCCCCGGCGTCTGTTTCGTCGAGCAAGAAGTAAGTGCCCAGCATTCCGCCGCCCAGGTAAGTGCGGAAAAAGGATTCGGGATAGGAGCGTTTCTCGATCTCACCCGTGGTCAGATCGACTCGCACTATCAAGCCTCGAAAACCCATTGTTGTCATCGACCACCTTTTATGCGGTTAGGCGCTGGTGAATGAGTGACAGGGCAGCCTCGGCTGAAAATGAACGAACGAGTTGTCGATCCAGCGCCGAGAATAACCTGTGCCTGACATCCGTGCCGGCGTCGTCGCTTATTGCAAGATAGACCGTGCCGACCGGCTTCGTCAAGCTGCCGCCCGTGGGGCCGCCGGTGCAGCTCTCCGCGGCGGCCAGAGTCAGTCCCCTGTCTTTCAACGTCCTGATCACGGTCCTGGGCAGGATTGCGTGCCTCTTCGCGAACAAACGATAGTAGTTCGAAAAATGCGGGTGCAAGTTTACCTCAGTAAGCCTTGGCGAAGATCACCCGCCCGTGCGACTCGCCGCCGCAGAAGGGGCAGCTTCCTTTCTCTTCGGGAGCATCGAGCGGAATACAGCGGATGGTGGCCTTTGTCTGCTCTTGGATCTGCGCCTCGCACTCGCCCCGGCCGCACCAGTGGGCGCGGAGAAACCCGCCCGGATTATCGAGCTTTTCGATGAAACTTTCACGGTCGTCGACATCGAAGGTGAAATCGTCGCGCATCTTTTTGGCCTTGTCGAAAAGGCTCTGCTGTATGTCTTCGAGAATCTCGGTGACTTTCCGCGCCAGTTCGGATCGGGCCACGGAGATCTTTTCGCCGCTGTCGCGTCTTACCACCACGGCCTGGTCGGCATCGAGATCGCGCGGGCCGAGTTCGATGCGCACGGGTACGCCGCGGTTCTCCCAGTGATGAAACTTGAACCCCGGGCTCTGGTTGACCCGGTCGTCGACCTGTACCGCCCGCCCGAGGCCCAGCTCGTCTGCGAGTTTGTGAGCTTCGGTGTTTATCAACGCGGGATCGGTTTTCTTGCCGGGAATGGGGACGACGACGGCCTTGGTGGCGGCAATACGCGGCGGCAGCACCAGGCCGCGGTCGTCTGCGTGAGTCATGATCACGGCACCTATCAATCGCGTGCTGACACCCCAACTGGTGGCCCAGACGAGTTGGCGCCGGCCCTGCTCGTCCTGGTAGGTGACGTCGAAAGCGCGGGCGAAGTTCTGGCCCAGGTTGTGCGAGGTTCCGGCCTGCAGGGCGCGGTGATCCTGCATCATGGCCTCGATGCAGTAGGTGCGCTCGGCGCCGGCGAACTTCTCGCGCTCGCTCTTGATACCCTGGATGATCGGGATGGCCAGGTAGTCCTCGGCCAGGTGCCGGTAGACCTCGAGCATCTGCCGGGCCTCACTCTCGGCCTCCTGCTCGCTGGCGTGGGCGGTGTGTCCCTCCTGCCAGAGGAACTCGGTGGTGCGCAAAAACAGGCGCGTGCGCATCTCCCAGCGCACCACGTTGGCCCACTGGTTAATAAGCAGAGGCAGGTCGCGGTGCGACGAGATCCACTTCTTGTACATGCTCCAGATGATCGTCTCGGAGGTCGGGCGGATGTAGAGCGGCTCATCGAGCTTGCTTCCTCCCCCGTGGGTCACCACGGCGCACTCCGGCGCGAAGCCCTCGACGTGCTGGGCCTCCTTCTTCATGAATGATTCAGGGATCAAAAGCGGGAAGTAGGCGTTGACGTGGCCGGTCTCCTTGAACATCTCGTCCAGCAAGTTCCGGATGTTTTCCCACAGGGCGTAGCCGTTGGGGCGAATGACCATGCAGCCCTTGACCGGCGCGTAGTCGGCCAGCTCGGCCTGCTGGATGACGTCGAGGTACCACTGGTTGTAATCCTTGTCTCGCGGGGTGATCCTGGCTTGCATCTCGATGGCTCCCGAATGTATTGGCGTTCAATGAAACAGGGTAACTAAGGCGATCACGACCAGCGCAAGAAAGCACCCGGCCAGCACGGCCAGGGCCAGCGGGTCGATGCCGAGACGCCCCGAAAGTTTCTTGCCCGCCTCCGCCGCCGACATGATCCGGCGCGCGTTTTTGAAGTCACCCTTCTCGACAAGATCCCGAAAACGGGCTTCCACTGGGTCGACCGTCTCTGGCACCTCGCCGGGTATGCCTTGTTCTTCTGTTTCAGTTTCCATGGGTGGAAGAATACGTTCTAGTGCCCTCCCGGATCAACCCCAATCAACTTCTCAAGGTAAAGGTTCCGGGATGCCGAAATCAGTGTGATCCCAGCTCCTGTTCGACGCGTTCCGCCAGGAATATCTTGAGCAGGGACTGGTAGGGCACATCGCGTTTGTTGGCCAGCAGTTTCAGCTCCTCGATCAGCGATTCCGGCAGTCGGAGAGAGATTGTCCTGGTCGACGGTTTCAGGTTCGGCAGACCGATCCGCCTGGCCTTACTCCAGTCGATGTAGTCGGTTGCGTCGTGCGAGGCCCAGAACTCCCGTTCCTGCTCCTCTGTCTTGAACCTAGGAATTTTCTTTTTCTTTTTCATGTCGATATGTCCTTTTCTCGCGTCGACTCATATTCCTTGCGGAGATGACGCGGATAAGATCGTCTCGAACGGTGAATACGATAAAGAGTCGCCTCCCGGAATCGGTCTCCCCGAGGGCGTAATATCGCGGTTCGGTACGCGAGTGCTTCGCATCGGTGCCGACCGTGAGAGGACGGTTGAAGAACACCCGCTCGCACTCCATCCGGGAGACCCCGTGCTTGATCCGGTTCTTTTCGATGTTACCATCATCCCGCTCGAAACCCGTACATCGTGCCAATTGGTCGAGAACCAGGTCCATAAACCATGTATATGACAACAATATACAAATGTCAAGGCCGAGATTCTCTTTGCCGGCAGGAATACATCCAGCCTGAGACCGTCCCCGTTCTGCGCCCCTGGGTCATACACAATGCTGTCTTGCTGACAGCGCGGAATGCCTCAAACCAACTGACTGTTGCTACGACATCCAACGGCGGGTATAATACCGGAATATGGCGCGTAAAATCCGTGATCTGATACGTGACTTGATTGGCGCTGGTTTCGTTGACAGGGGAGGCAAGGGAAGCCACAGGAACTTCGTTCATCCCAGGGTGGCTAAACCTGTTACAATTTCAGGAAAAGAAGGAGACGACGCCAAAATGTATCAGGAGAAGGCGGTTCGTCTTTGCATAGAGGAGTCTGAACGAGATGAGTGAGAAAGACAAGTACGTCAAATTGGTTGAGTGGTCGGATCGAGACGATTGTTTCATCGGAAGCTGTCCCGAGCTTTTCTATGGTGGTTGTCACGGTGATGATCCCAGAGCGGTCTTTGATGATCTCTGTCAGATCGTGGAGGAAACGATCGCCTTGTACAAACAGGATGGCAAGGCCCTTCCGGAGCCTCTTTCCGGCAGGGATTTCGTAAATGCCATGCAAAGGATCGCATAACTCCAATTTGTATTCGTTCACTCACCGAGGAGGGAGATCCTGCAATGAGGCCGACTCTACCGGCATTGTGTGTTGCGGCGGTGCTCCTTTGCCCGCCCGTCGTCCTGGCGGCCGGGCGGCCGCCTGTGGTGGCCGTGTTCGACATCCAGTTCAAGTTCCTCAGGCTGTCCGGGGGCAAGCGGGACATGCTGACCGAGATCATGGTGACCGAGATGGGCGTCGGGGGCGTCTACCAGGTCATGCCGCCCGGGGACGTAAAGAAAGAGCTGCTCAAGCAGTCGTCCAAATCTTTCAAGAAGTGCTACGACAAGAAATGCCAGATAGAACTCGGGAGGCAGCTACCGGCCAACAAGCTGTTGACCACCGGCATCATGAAGATCGGCAAGGGCTGGTGCCGGGTGGCGGGGTCATTGTACGACCTGAGGCGGGCGACGACGGACATCACGGCCAGGGAGAAGAGCGCCTGCGACACGGGCAGCCTGGCCAAGGCCATCGAGAAGGTGGCCGCCAAGCTACGGGCCTGGGGCGGCGGCGAGCCCGCGGCGGTGGAGCAACCCGCGGCCCCGGCCGGCGGGGCCGGCGACAGGGAGTACCGCCGCTCACTGAACCTGGCCTGGCTGGCGCTGGGCAGAAGCGCGCGTCAGGGAACCAGCCAGGAGAAGCTGGAAAGGTACCAAAAGTTCCTGCTCGATTACCCGGTGGACAATCCCCATGCGGGCGAGGCACGCAAGGCCGCGGCCATGCTCGAGGCCCGGCTTGAAAAAGAGGATGCCGCGAAAAGGGCCGAAGAAGAGCGCAAGGCTGCGATCGAGGCCGGACGAAAGCGCGCGCGGGAGATTCTCGGGGCCTACGAAGGCCTGAAGTCGAAACAGGGCGCTGCCGGCGAGCTTCTGGCCGCCTGGAAGGAGTTTGCCGAGAGGTACCCGGGCGATGACAACCCCTACCTGCAGACGGCCAGGCGCAAGATAGCCTACTACGAGCCGCTGGCAAGCAGAACGGGGACGTTCCTCACAAAGTCACAAACTCGATTGACTTGCATCTAGTCGAATGACATTCTCGGATGGCAATGCCGAGATTTGCACGACCACATGTGACCGGTGGGCTCTTTCATGTGATCTGCCGGTTTCACAACCATACATTCTTGCTGGACGTTGAGGGTGCGAGAAGTCGTTATCTGGACTGTATGGCAAATGCACTATCGCGGACGGACGCTCGGCTGTTTGCCTACTGCCTGATGTCTTCGCATGTTCATTTGGTGATTCAGCTTGGCACCCAACCCTTGGGTTCATTCACAGGCGCAGTCAATGCTAGTTGGGTAGGGTGGCTCAACAGAAAGACTGGTCGGATAGGAACGGCGATGGCCGGGCGTCCGATGAGTGTTCTGTGTGATTCGGAGACATATGCTCTCGAGCTTGTACGATACGTTCACAACAACCCAGTACGAGCAGGCATAGTCAGCCGGGCAGATCAAAGTTCTTGGTCGAGTCACAGAGCTTACTTGGGTCAGGTCACCCCCCCGGATTGGCTCGATATCGAACCTGTGTTGGGTCGTCTGGCGGATGACGTGGAAGACGCCAGAAATGCCTTCGCGGATTATGTTGACTCCGGGCGACTCGATCCCCGGCGTCCTGAATTTTCCGGCGAGATGTCAAGAGAGATGGGCAGGTATGTTCGGGGGCTTACCAGCGGGCCAGTGGAGATCAGCTATCCAGTTCTGGGTCCAGATGAATTCATCATTCAAGCATTTGGTAAACAGGCCCGGTCAAATGAAGACCGAGAGCAATTCGCACGAGTTTCCATCGGGGCAGCTGATGTCCTACATGCTGTTTGTGCGGAGATTGGACTCGATCGTGAACTGTTGCTCTCGAAATCCCGCATCAAGACAGCCGTCAGGGGCCGCAAGTTAGTTGCCTGGATCTGGTGCACGCGGTTGGGTCGACCGCAGACATCCGTTGCCGATTTGTTTGACACCAGGCCGCATGCGGTGACCCAAATTCTGAGCCGAATAAGAAGTGAGGACTGGATACGAAAAGAGGCCGACACGGTTGAGCGGATAGTCAGGCGAATCAGGCGGCAGGTGATAAAGCTCAGAACGGGGACGTTCCTCACAAAGTCACAAACTCGATTGACTTGCATCTAGTCGAATGACATTCTCGGATGGCAATGCCGAGATTTGCACGACCACATGTGACCGGTGGGCTCTTTCATGTGATCTGCCGGTTTCACAACCATACATTCTTGCTGGACGTTGAGGGTGCGAGAAGTCGTTATCTGGACTGTATGGCAAATGCACTATCGCGGACGGACGCTCGGCTGTTTGCCTACTGCCTGATGTCTTCGCATGTTCATTTGGTGATTCAGCTTGGCACCCAACCCTTGGGTTCATTCACAGGCGCAGTCAATGCTAGTTGGGTAGGGTGGCTCAACAGAAAGACTGGTCGGATAGGAACGGCGATGGCCGGGCGTCCGATGAGTGTTCTGTGTGATTCGGAGACATATGCTCTCGAGCTTGTACGATACGTTCACAACAACCCAGTACGAGCAGGCATAGTCAGCCGGGCAGATCAAAGTTCTTGGTCGAGTCACAGAGCTTACTTGGGTCAGGTCACCCCCCCGGATTGGCTCGATATCGAACCTGTGTTGGGTCGTCTGGCGGATGACGTGGAAGACGCCAGAAATGCCTTCGCGGATTATGTTGACTCCGGGCGACTCGATCCCCGGCGTCCTGAATTTTCCGGCGAGATGTCAAGAGAGATGGGCAGGTATGTTCGGGGGCTTACCAGCGGGCCAGTGGAGATCAGCTATCCAGTTCTGGGTCCAGATGAATTCATCATTCAAGCATTTGGTAAACAGGCCCGGTCAAATGAAGACCGAGAGCAATTCGCACGAGTTTCCATCGGGGCAGCTGATGTCCTACATGCTGTTTGTGCGGAGATTGGACTCGATCGTGAACTGTTGCTCTCGAAATCCCGCATCAAGACAGCCGTCAGGGGCCGCAAGTTAGTTGCCTGGATCTGGTGCACGCGGTTGGGTCGACCGCAGACATCCGTTGCCGATTTGTTTGACACCAGGCCGCATGCGGTGACCCAAATTCTGAGCCGAATAAGAAGTGAGGACTGGATACGAAAAGAGGCCGACACGGTTGAGCGGATAGTCAGGCGAATCAGGCGGCAGGTGATAAAGCTTATTGAAGAGAAACAATTGAACGGGGGCGAGGAGCGAGACCCCGGTAAAGCGCAGGTACTGCTATTGCAGAAGTTGCGCGAGGTTGACAAGAGACTTTTTGGGTCTCAGGTTTACCGAAAGGGCAAGGAACGTTTGTGACTTTGTGAGGAACGTCCCCGTTTTTTCTGGGTCTCAGGTTTACCGAAAGGGCAAGGAACGTTTGTGACTTTGTGAGGAACGTCCCCGTTTTTTTGCCCCGTTTTTTTCGGCTTTGGCTCACATTGTAACCAACGCTAGGGGT
>CAZXHT010000006.1:97894-119719 GCA_964640665.1 uncultured Myxococcales bacterium | reverse complement strand
TCGTCATCGGCGGGATCCATTACGACGCTGTCTCCTCCACGGTGCACTACCAGGCCTTCAGGTAATGGATAGGAATTTCAAAAGCCCTTTCTCGGAGTATGACAACGATCAATCCCGATCACTGAATTCCAAAGAGAGATGTTAGCACACGCCCGGGTTGTTGGTAAGGGCACCGCGCAAAAATCGGCGCGGAAGCGGGAATTCCTCGGTGCGCCGGGGATGTGCCTACGCATGGTGGTTTCTACCGCCCGCATGAACACGCGCAGCACTCCGCTGAACGTCCTTGGGTCGCGTCGGGAGACAGGCGGGCCAATAGTCGGCGTCGCTGGACATTCGGGGTGGGTTACGGGAAGATATTTCCGAATATGTGTTTATACGATAGGTTCTAATGGGAGCCGCGAGAGAACAGATCAAGAAGCTCATGGCCGGCCTGCTGCGCATCCAGCCGGGGGAAGGCGTCAAGACCGCCTTGATGTTCGGCATCCTGATGTGCACCGTCGGGGCCTTCATCATCGGGCGGGTGGCGCGGGACTGCCTCTTCCTTAGCCGCTACGAGGTTTCCTACCTGCCCTACGTCTACATCTGGGTGGCTATCGGCGTCAGTATCCAATCTTACTTCTACTCGCGCATCGCCGACCGCTTTCGCCGCGATCGCATTCTCAAGTTTACTTTGCTTTCCGTACTGGGCGCGACTTTAGTAGCCCGCGCCTGTCTCTACTGGGCCGGCGCCTGGTTCTACCCGGTTCTTTACGTCTTCGTCGAGTTGGCAGGTACATTACTGATCATCGAGGTCTGGACACTGGCCAACGACGTCTTTACTACCCGCGAGGCCAAGCGGCTCTTCAGCCTGGTGGGCGCCGGCGGCGTCGTCTCGGCGGTGATCGTCGGCCTGACAGTGCGCGGACTGGTCAAGGTCATCGGCACCGAGAACCTGCTCTACCTGGCCGCCGGTGTCCTGGCCGTCGGCCTGGGGCTCGTATTCAAGCTTTCGGTGGCCTGCCGCGAGGAGTTGCTGGCCAACATCTCGGAAGCCAGCCGGCAGATCCGGGCCAGGATCAAGCTGACCTCCGACTGGGCCCGTTTCTTCAAGAACCGGCAATTGGTCTACGTGGCCGGGCTGGTGGTTGTGCTGGGATTCGTGATCACTTTTGTCGACTATCACTTTAAGATCGCCGCCCGGCTGGCCTATCTCAACCGCGAAGACCAACTGGCCGGCTTCTTCGGCGCCTTCTGGGCCATCACCGGCGGGATCAACTGCTTCATCCAGTTCATTGTAACCGGCCGCCTGCTCGAACGGCTGGGAGTGCTGGTGGCATTGCTGATTCTGCCCATCTCCCTGATGATGGGCACGGTCGCCGTACTGATCCTTCCCATCCTTTGGACAGCCACGGCCCTCAAGGGCTCCGAGGCGGTGTTTCGCTACACCGTCAACGACGCCTCGCTGCAACTTCTTTACCTGCCCGTGCCGGCCCACTTCCGCGGGAGAGCCAAGGCCTTCGTCGACGGCATCCTGCGCCCGGTGTCGATCGGCATCTCGGGCGTGGTGCTGGCCTGGGTGATGCCCGAGCTGGCGCCGAGCGCTTTAGGCTGGATCCTGCTTGTGCTGCTCGGCGCCTGGATCGTGTTCGCAGTCGGCGCCCGCAACCAGTATTACCGCTCGTTGATGAGCACCCTGCAGAAAAGCCGTTTTCACTTCGGCGAGGTCGGCCGGGTGATTCCCGACGAATCGGCCGCCAAGGTCATCAGGCAGGCCCTGACCGATCCCGACGAGCAGAACATCCTGCACGCCATGGACATGACCCGATACAGCCCCAGCGTCGACTGGAGCGCCGATCTGGTGCGCCTGCTTACGCACCCCTCTCCGGCCGTGCGCACCCGCGCCTTGCAGCTTCTGCGCGAGCGCGGCTCGCTCAAGGACGGCCCCCACGTGCACGCCTGCCTGAGAGACACAGTACCCGCGGTGCGGGCGGCCGCGGTTGAAGCCTACTGCGCCATCGGCAAAGAGCGCGCCATACGCTTGATCGCCGGATTTCTCACGGACAAAGAGCCCTCGGTCAGGGCGGCGACCGTGGTCGGCCTGATCCGCTACGGCGGCCTGGACGGAGTGCTCAGCGCGGCCGAGAACCTGAAGAACATGCTGGCCAGCCACAAGGCTCCCGAGCGGGCGGTGGGCGCCAGGATTCTCGGGGACATCGGGGTCAAGAATTTCTATCACCCGTTACTCAAACTCATGGTCGACGAAGACATCGAGGTGCGCCGGGCGTCCATCCGCGCGGCCGGCAAGATGCAGAGCCCCGAGTTGCTGCCGGCCTTGGTCTACCGGATCGAAGATCGCGACTGCCGCGCCACGGCCGCCGAGGCGCTGGCTGTCTTCGGCCCCGCCACCGTCAAGCTGCTCATCCGGGTGCTCGGAAACCCCGACGAGCAATCAGGCACCCGCCTGGCCGTTCCCGGCATCCTGGCCAAAATTGGTGATCAGCGCTCGATGGACGCGCTGGTGCCACACCTGGAGGATCCCGACGAGGAGATGCGCAGCCACGTCCTCGAGGCAATCCACCGCCTCAGGCTTCGCAAGCCGCACCTGGAAACCCCGCCTGAAAAAATCGAGCGCGCGGTGATGATGGAGATCCGCAACCTCTATCACCAGTATTACACCGGGCTGGATCTCGATCTTCCGGCCGACAGCCTGCTCGGCGACGCGCTCGCACAACATCGCAAGAAAATTGTCCGGCGCGTCTTTTTACTGCTGGGCTGTCTCTTACCTGTGCGCACCGTGGATGCGATCTACAACAACCTCTCGGCGCCCCTGAGAAGAATCCGCTCTAATGCGATCGAGTTGCTCGACGGCCTGCTCGAAAAGGAATTTCGACGGCTGCTGCTGCCCTTGTTGGACAGCTCGCTGGTGGACGACCGTCTCGAACTCGGCTCCGATGTTTTCGGGCTCAAGAGAATGAGCCGCTACGACAGGTTGTCGGCGCTTTTGGAAAACGGAAACGCCTGGCTGGCCGCCTGCGCAATCTGGACCTGCGGATCGTTCGGCTGCCGGGAACTACTGGCAGAGATGCTCTTCTGCCTGAGCTCCGATTCCCCCCTGGTGCGCCAGACGACTCTGTCCGTGCTTGCGAAAATGCTGCCCGCCGAGCGGGCCGCCGCGACCGCCAGAAAGCACCTGAACGATTCGGACAAGAGCGTCAGCCGTTATGCCGGCTGGCTGGCAACCCGCCTGACGGCGGCATGAATGAGAGGAACGGAGAGATCTTTGTCTGTCGCGGTCTACAGGTGGTTCGGGCTGCGGCCCGGCGAGGTGGGCAAGACGGCCGGCATGTTCCTGTACATGCTCACGGCCGTTGGGGCCTTCATTACCGGCCGCATCGCCCGGGACGCCATCTTTCTCAGCCGCTACGACGTCGACTACCTGCCCTATATGTATGTCTGGGTGGCGGGCGCCATGGTCGTCTGCAGCTACGTCTATTCGCACTTCGCAGACCGGTTCCGGCGCGACCGGCTGGTGCTTACGGTGACCGCCTTACTACTGGTGCTGATGCTCGGCGCCCGGGTGATGCTTTCGCTGTGCGGCGAGTGGTTCTACCCGGTGCTCTACGTCTTCGTCGAAGTCATGGGCGGGCTGCTGCTGATCCAGTTCTGGACGTTCGCCGATGACGTCTTCAACACCCGCGAGGCCAAACGCCTCTTCGGACTTGTGGGCTCGGGGGGCGTCGCGGCCGCCGTCGTCTTCGGCTCGATCGTCGGCGCCTTGGCGCAATCGATCGGCACCGGCAACCTGCTTTTTATTAGCGCCGGGCTCCTGGCAGCTTGCCTGGCGGTGGTCAGTGTCCTGTCGCGCTCGCTCCACGGCCGCTTGGCCGGATCCAACCCCGGGCCGGGCAAAAAGGGCGCCATTTCGCTTAGCGCCGACTGGGGCAAGGTCTTTTCGTCACGACACCTGAAGGTCATCGCCTGGATAGTCATGCTGACCTTCGTTGCGGTGACCATTGTCGACTACCAGTTCAAGATCATATCCCGCCTCACCTACCTCAACCGCGAGGTCGCCCTGGCCCGCTTTTTCGGTATCTTCTATGCCGTCTCCGGGATCCTGTGCCTGCTGATCCAAATTCTTCTTACCGGCAGGCTGATGCAGCGGGCCGGTATAATCGCCTCGTTGCTGCTCTTGCCGGCCTGGCTGGCGGTCGGCAGCATGCTTCTGTTCGTGGCGCCCGTCCTGTGGGCAGTCATCCTGCTCAAGGGCGCCGATAATGTCCTGCGCTACAGCATCAACGACGCCGCAACCCAGGTGCTTTTCCTGCCCATCCCTGCCAGGATCCGCGGGCGGGCCAAGACGTTCATCGACGGCATCCTCAAGCCGCTGGCCCAGGGAAGCACCGGCCTGGTCATCGCCTGGACGGCGGCCCTGGTGGGCTACCGCGCGGCCTGGCTTTCCCTGGGCTCGCTGGCGGTCTTGTGTGTCTGGACGATCATCGTGCTGGGCATGAAGAACGAATACGTGCGCACACTGCTGAGCACGCTCCGCCAGCGTAAGCTTCACTTCGGCGAGTCCAGCCCGGCCATCCCCGACGCCCAGGCCGTGGAGGCCTTGCGGCAAACACTCACGGATCGAAACGAGAGCACGGTTCTGCACGCTTTGGAAATGTTGCCATTCGTTCGCCGGCATGACTGGTCGCCCGAGTTGGGGCCCCTGTTGAACCACGCATCCCCACGAGTTCGCCTGCAGGCCATCCGGCTGCTGGAAAAGGAAGACGGCCAGACACAACTCGACGGAGTGCTGGCGCGCTTTCACGATCCCGACAAGACCGTTCGCGCCGAGGCCGTGCTCTCGTATTGCGCCGCCATGAAAGAAAAAGCCCTTCCGATCGTCGAGCCGTTGCTGCGCGACGAGTCGATCGAGGTCAAGGCCGCGGCAGTGGTGGGCCTGATCGGATCGGCCGGCCTGGACGGAATCGTCATCGCGGCCGAGGTGCTCAGAGATCTGGTCGGGTCGGACGATCCCGATGTTCGCCGGGCCGGGGCCTGGGCCATCGGCAAGGTCGGCATCCGCGGCCTGTATGGCAGCCTGTTAATCTTGCTGGCCGATCCCGAGCCGCAGGTCCGCGTGGCGGCGGTGCGCGCCGCCGGTGTCCTGGGCTGCCAGGAACTCATGCTTCCATTGATCTACAGCCTGGCCGATCCACACACTACAAGGGCCGCCATTGGGGCGCTTGGAAACTACGGGGCTCCGCTGATTACCACCCTGCGCACGGTGTTGGACAATCCACAGGAAGACCCGGCCATCCGCCAGGCCATACCCCAGATACTGGCCCGTATCGGCGGACAGATGAGCATGGATGTGCTCTCCAACATCCTGCAGGCCGACGAGACTTACCTGAGAAGCAGGGCCCTCGAGGCCATCTTGCAGCTGCATCTGGGGCAAACCGACCTCAGGCGCGATCGCGAGATGTTGCGCCGGGCCTTGCACATGGAACTGAAGAACTCTTTCCAACTGCACGCTACCCTGACCGATCTCGCGCCCCTGGGACATGACTTGCTGATGGAAAACTTTCGCCACCGCATCGAGCAGACGCTGGATCGCGTCTTCAAGCTGCTGCGCATTCTTCATCCCGGCCAGCATCTCGATACGGTTCAGCGCAATGTCGCAAGTCCCGACCCGGCCATCAGGGCCAACTCGGTCGAGCTTCTCGACAACATACTGGATGCAGGAACACGCCGCTGCCTGATGGCGCTACTCGACGAACACGATACCGGGACAATATCGGCATTGGGCTCCGAGCTTTTTCCGTTGCTGCACATTGCGGCCGACAACTGGCTGCAGGAGTTGGCTCGTAGCGATCATGCCTGGACGGCAGCCTGCGCCCTGGACGCCATCGGCAGCCTGGGCAACGCCCGTTTCGCTTCCCTGGCGCGCATGTTGCTCGCACACGCCTCGCCGCTCGTCCGCCAGACGGCGGCCTTTTGCATCGAGAAGCTGTCCGCACCGGAGGACTGCCGGAAAGACATCTCACTACTCATGGAAGATCCCAGCCCCAATGTGCGCGAAGCGGCCCGCTTTCTGCTGGCCGGCGCCGAATCTGAATGTTGACGCAAAGCCCGGTGTCTGTGATATGTTTGGCTCGCCAACCGGTAAGGAGAAAAGGCATGTCCAGAACCCGAACTCTTCTCTTGGCCGTGAGTGCCTGCATGATGCTGTGCTCTCCGGCCACTGCCCAGCAACCCGCCGAGGCGCAGCCGGCCGCCGGTGAGAAAAAGGTTCCCACCGTCGAGGAGATCCTTTCGCGCTCAGCGGCGGCGATGGCCAAAATCAACGACTACACCGGCCGGATGATCAAGCACGAGCGTTTCGGCAAGGAAGTCGAGAAGGCCGTCATGGAGTTCAAGTTCGCCCGGCCTTTCAAAGTCTACATCAAATACATCACACCTCACCAGGGACGCGAGGCGATCTACAAACGCGGCTGGAACGACAACGAAGTCAAGGTGCACAAGGGCGACTTCCCCGATCTGACGCTCAATCTCGACACTCTCGGCGGCACCGCCATGGACGAAAACCATCACCCCGTCACCGACTTCGGCCTGGAGAACACCATCCGCATATCCGGCAAAAACCTCAGAAAAGCCATCAAGCGATCCGAGGGAGATTTCAAGGTCACGGACGCCGGCCAGGTTCTGGGCCAGCCGGCCTGGAAAATCGATGCCCGCTTTCCGAAGGGTGGTTTTTTCACGACCGCCAAGGATGACGAGACTCTCTGGGATATCGGAAAGCGCACGGGTCAGGACGCGTTCATCATCATGTACGCCAACAAAGATTTCGACGACCCGGACGACCCCGACGAGGGAGACAAGGTCTTCATCCCGCGCTATTACGGCGGCCGCAGCGAGTTCATCGTCAACAAGAAAACCGGTATGCCGATCAAGGTCTCAACCTGGGACTGGAACGGGCGTCTCTACGAATCTTACGAGTACCCCGTTCTGAAATTCAACGTCGGTCTGACGGCTAAGGACTTCGATCCCGACAACAAGGCTTACGACTTCTGATCTGTCGCGGTTCGGCTGGAGTTTTACAGATGGACGCTAACGAGGCTGCAACGGTAATGGCCATCGACGTTGGGGTTACCAACGTCAAGGCCGGCCTGGTCGACAGGAACGGGCGTATCAGCCATTACTCGGCGCGCCCGGCTCCGATCGATAAAGGCGCGGGGGGCGTGGCCGAGGTGCTGGTGCAGGTTTGCCGTGATGTCCTGGGCGAGGCCGGGTTGAAGACCAAAGATCTGGCAGCCGTCGGCTGTTGCACACCGGGCTGTGTCAATCCCGAAACCGGCGTGATCGTCGCCTCGGCGACTCCCGGCTGGGTGGGCATAGATGTCAAGGAGCCCCTGCAGGCTTCGTTCGAGCGGCCGGTCACCGTCGAGGGCGACGGGGTCGCGGCGGCGCTCTCGGTTTACACCTTCGGCCCCACCCGCGGCCACGACAACCTGCTGGCCATCACCATCGGAACGGGCATCTCGTGCGGCTACGTCCTCGACGGCAAGATAGTGCGCGGGGCCGGACAGGCCGCCATCGAGGCGGGACACATGCCGCTCTTCTTCCAGGGCCGGCCGTGCTCCTGCGGCCGCCACGGTTGCTGGGAGGCGCACGCCGGCGGCGGGGCGCTCAGGAGCCTGCTGCGCGAATACCAGGCCGCGGACTACCAGTTGCCATCCCTGCCCGAAGAGTTGGCCGAACTGGCCCTGGCCAACCACGAAACCGCCAAGACCATCTGGGAAGAACAAGGCATGCTCTTCGGGCTGGGCATCGCCGTGTTGCTCAACGTGCTCAACCCCAAGACGGTTGTGCTGGGCGGCGGTGTCATGCACTCGTGGTCGCTTTTCAAAAAGTCGCTACTGAAGACCGCGCGTGAAAAAGCGCTGCCGCGCAATGCCGAGGCGGCCATCGTTTGCGCAAGCGACCCTGACCGTATTGCCTTGCTGGGCGCGGCGGTCGCGGCCATCGCCGCGCAGGGTCCGGCCGACTTTTTTGAAAACTCGCAGGCGAACTCCAACCGATGATCTCCACCGTAGAAAAAGTTCTGTTCTTAAAGTCTGTAGACCTGTTTTCCAGGATTCCCGGGGAAGACCTGGCCCAGATAGCCGACATCGCTCAGGAGGTGGTCTTCGAGAGCGGGGAACTCATCATCCAGGAAGGCGAGATGGGCGACTCGATGTTTCTGATCGTCGAGGGCCAGGTGATGGTTCACCGCCTGGGTCAGGAGTTGACTCACCTCGGCGAGCGCGAGGCATTCGGTGAGATGGCCATTTTAGATAACGAGCCGCGCAGCGCCTCGGTCACGGCCAACATGGACACAACCTGTCTCAAGGTCGCCAGGGAAGATTTCTACGAGCTGATGTCTGAGCAGATCGAGATAGCCTATGGCGTCATCCGCGTGCTGACCCACCGCCTGCGCGACGCCAACAAGAAGCTCTCCGATTCCGGCCCGCCGCCGCCGGCAGCGTGAAAAATCGTGACACAGTTGTCGTGTCAGCGCGACTACGTTTACCCGAGCCCATGTGAGCGGGATCACACGGCGATAAACGGCGGTTTGGCTAAGCGCTGGTAAATATGTAACAACCGCCCCGGATGGTTTCTCGTCCAAAACTTTCTTGTTCCTGGCACGTAAATTGCTCATGTAAAGTGTCGATGTCCTCTTTGGACGCAACTGGAGGTGAGCCATGATTCGCATGACACTGTGCCCCAACTGTCGCACCATCCAGAAGGCGGGCACTGTCTGCACGATCTGCAAGTGCCCGGTGGCGCCCAACCCGCCCCCCAAGCGCAAGAAGGCGGCCAGGCGTTGAATATGTCTTGCTTATTGGAAGCGCGGCCTTCTGGTATGTGTATAGCGATCGATCCACTCCAGCACCGTCCGGTGCCATAGCCTGGAGTTTTGCGGTTTCTTCACCCAGTGATTCTCGTCGGGAAAGTAGAGTAACTTGCTCGGGACGCCCCGGCGCTGCAGGGCGTTGAAGGTCGAGAAGGCCTCCGTCTCTACCACGCGGAAGTCGTGGGCGCCATGTATCACCAGCATGGGCGTCTTCCACTTGTGAACATTGGCCGCAGGCGAGTTGCGCGCGTACACCTCGGGCACCTTCCAGGGCGGGCCGGTCATGTCCCACTCGGGGAACCAGAGTTCCTCGGTGTTGAAATACGAGCTGGTCGTGTCAAAGTCGCCGTCGTGGTTGACCAGGCACTCGAAGGGGTGATCCTGTCCTGCGATCCAGTTGATCATGTAGCCGCCGAACGATGCTCCCAGCGCGCACATGCGCTTGCGGTCGATGAACTTGTATTTCCCGAGTACGTGGCGCAACCCGGCCATCAGGTCGGAGTACGGCCCCGGGCCCCAGTTGCCGTGGATCGCGTCGGTGAAGGCCTGCCCGTAACCCGTCGAACCGCGAAAGTCGATGCCCACGACGACGTAGCCGGCGCCGGCGTAGAACTCGGGGTTCCAGCGATAGTGGAAATCGTCCTCCCAGGATCCCTGCGGGCCGCCATGTACCATGAAGGCCAGCGGGTAGCGCCGGCCCTTCTTGAAATCGACGGGCCGAAGCAACCAGCCGTGAATGCGTAAACCGTCGTGCTCGAACCAGACGTCCTCGGGCTGGCTGACACGCGCCTGGGCCATGCGCGCGTCGTTTACATGGCTGACCCTGGCCGTCTTTTCGCCGGCCGGATCGTAGCTCATCACCTCGCGCGGATGAACCATGCGATCGCGCAGGAAAACGAGTTTGCCCGAGCGGGTCAGCCGCGGGTACTTGTTGCAGCCCTTCTTGACCAGGGTACGCACCCGGCCGTTGCTTGTTTCGACTGCGAACAGCCGCACGCGTCCTTCTTCTTCGGCGGTCGTGTAAATGGTGCGCCCGTCGGCTGACCAGATCACGCAGCGCGCCGAGCGATCCCACTTGGCGGTCAACGGCTGCTTCTTGCGGCTTTTCAGATCCATGATCACGATATGGAATCTGTCCGATTCGCAGCCCGGCCGATCCATGGCCAGGTAGCCGAGGTGCTTGCCGTCGGGCGAGAACGAAGGGCCGGTGTCCCAAGCCGGGTTGTCCGAGGTCAGGCAATGAGGCTTGCCCCGGCCGTCGGCCCGCGCCAGGTAGATCTCGCTGTTGGTATGCCAGGCCTCGCCGGCAGACGGCTTGGAGGTGAAGGCAACGCTCTTGGAGTCGGGCGACCAGGCCAGCTCGTCGGATCCGCCCCAGGGCTTGGTTGGGCTGTCCTGGTCCATCCCGGCCATCAGGTCGCGCGGTTTTTTCGCGTCCAGACCCATCACGAAAAGATGGTTGCGCCGGCCATCGTTCCAGGTGTCCCAGTGACGGATGAAGAGGCGCTCGAAAATGCGGGCCTTGATGGGGCTCTTTTTGCGTTGCTCGAGGCGCTCGGCGCTACAGGCCAGTGTCTTACAGTCAGTGAAGACTCCCGTCCAGAATAGTAGCTTGCGGCCGTCCGGAGAAAGCTCGAACCCGTCGATGTCCAGCGGCAAGTCGCTCACCCGCTCGGCCTCGCCGCCGCCTAGCGACAGGCGCCAGATCTGCATCGAGCCAGAGCGGTCGGAGAGGAAAACGATCGTCTTACCGTCCGGAAGCCAGCGGCCGTTGGTGTCCGCGGCGCCCGTTGAGGTCAGGCGCTTTTCGATCTTTCCGTCAAGCGACACCCATCCCAAATCGGTGTTGCCCTTGTTGGAATCGATGTCGTATGCCGTGCGCGAGAAAAGCACCCAGGCCCCGTCCGGAGAAGGCTGTGGATCGGAAAGCCGCACCATGGCGAACATATCTTCCCAGCCAAAGGCATGGGTGGCTCCCATGGCGCTGCCGGCGGGAAGCGCGATCAAAACGGCCGGCAACAAAATCGAAAAGAGTCTCTTCATTGCAAAAAACCTCCGTGGGTATGTTTAGCTGCGTCTAACTTCCACCAATCACTCCCCATCGTCAAGATCAATGGGGAGGGGGTGGAGACCAAGGTTGATATACTGCCATTAGTTCCTGTCTGCCGTATACTCAGGCCATGATTGCAACAATGTTGACAATGCAGACTCCAGGTGAGATGGCCCGATTCCTCGCCGCGGGTGCCAAGGCGCTGCGGCTGATCGAGGGCTGGACGAGGTCGACCGAGCTAGACCCAGTATAGTGCATTTTCGTGGCAGCTTAAAATTGTTTTCGTCGAGCTTGACTCAAGAAACTCAATCGTGGTCTGCTTCCAGATGGCAACTCGATTCCAATGCGCCAATTGAGGAAACTTACCATCCATTCAGGGGAGGTCGATATGTTGGGTTCACGAATCTGGTCGTTATTGGTCGCGGTTGTGTTCGCCGCCTGTTCGGGACCGCAGACGGTGGCCGAGCCTCCGCCCTCCCAGGCGGTGGAGGCGGCTCCGCAAAAAGCCGCGCAGGCGCCCGAGGCGCCCAAGGCGCCAAAGGCGCCGGTGGCCCTGGAAGAGTACTTCAAGATCCATCGGGTCGGCGGCGCGTCGTTCTCGTACGATGAGAAGCTGGTGGCCTTTGTCAGCGATCGGGGTGGCCGCTTGGACATCTGGATCAAACCGATTGCCGGCGGCGAGGCCAGGCAACTCACGCATGTCAAGGGCTTCGTGCACTCGTTTGCCTTCTCTCCCAAGAAAGACCAGCTGGTCTACGAGGCGGACGTGGGCGGTACCGAACTGGCCCACCTGTACCTGACCGACTCGACCGGCCAGAAGCATAAGGACCTATGCACCGATTTCCCGCCCGGCGCACGCACCATGTTCGCCGGCTGGGCGCTGGACGGAAAGACCTTCTTGTACTTGTCGTCCAAGCGCGATCCGAGCCTGCTCGACCTGGTCGAGTACAACTTGGCAAAAAACAAGTCGACGATTCTCTGGAAGGCCTCGGGCAAGCTCTCGTTTGCCGCGGCCAGCCGAGATCACAAGCGTTTCATCATCACGGAGACGCTCTCGGACATCAACAACAACCTCTACCTGCTCAAGCGGGGCAAGAAGAAGCCCGTCCTGCTCACCGCTCACAAGGGCGACGTGCAGACCTACCCGACCACGTTTTCCAAAAACGCCCGCACCCTCTACTACGCCTCGGACGAGGGCAGCGAGTTCACCGCTATTTTGGCCATGAACTTGAAGACCAAAAAGAGCAAACCGGTGCTCAAGGCCAACTGGGACGTCGAGTACGCCGGCTACTCGAAGGATTGGAAGTACTTCTACACAATCACCAACGAGGACGGCACACCCAAGGTGGTCATCAGCGACGCCAAGACCAGAAAGCCTGTCGATCTGCCGAATCTGGGCGGCCCCGGCGCGCTGGTTCCGCTGGGCTTCTCGCCCAAAGATCGATACCTGGCGGCCACCCTGGTGACCGATCAGGCCCCGGTCGACATCTACCTGGTGGACCTGAAGCAGAACAAGGACAGCAAGCTGACCAATGTGACGCCCGGGTCGTTGGCCGGCGTGACCATGGTCTCGGCCAAGTCGGTTCGAATCCCCTCGTTCGACAAGCGTGAGGTGCCCGCCTTCGTGTACAAGCCGGCCGGCGAGGGACCACATCCGGCGGTAATCGACGTGCACGGAGGTCCGACCTACCAATCCAAACGGCGCTTCGATCCTTTCCGCCAGTACCTGGTCTCGAAAGGCTACGTGGTGCTGGTGCCCAACGTGCGCGGCTCGACCGGCTACGGCAAGTCCTACACCAAGCTGGACAACATGGACCTGGGCGGCGGCCCGCTCAAGGACGTGGTGGCCTGCAAGCAATGGCTGGTGGCCAACGCAACGGTGGCGGCCAACCAGGTGGTTGTCATGGGCGGCAGCTACGGCGGCTACATGGCCTTGGCCGCTTCCACTTTCACACCCAAGGAGTTCGCCGCCAACGTGGACTACTTCGGGCCCTCGGATCTGAAGACGCTGGTGGAGAGCTTCCCGCCATACTGGGCCGCGTTCGCCAGTTACATCTACGCCAAGTTCGGCGATCCCAAGAACCCCGGGCACGCCCAGTACCAGCACGATCGATCGCCAATCCACTTCGTCGACAAGATCGAGCGGCCCCTGCTTGTGGTCCAGGGAGCCAACGACGCCAGGGTCAAGCAAAGCCAGTCCGATCGGATCGTCGAGGCGCTCAAGGGTCGCAAGGTGCCGGTCGAGTACATGATCCTGCCGGACGAAGGCCACGGCTTTTCCAAGGACGAATCGCGCCTGAAGACCTACAAGCTGACAGACCGCTTTCTGGATCGCTACCTGTTTGGTGACACGTCGGTGGTGGTTCAAACAAAGTAGACTATCGCCACGACTGTAAATTCGGGTTGTGCTTCGGCTGACCCCTCTAACCGTTGGGAGGAAACATGAAACGCTTATTAATGTTGCTCGTTCTGCTGCCGATCCTGTCTCTTGTCGGATGCAACAAAGAAGAAAGCGGACAGCCAGACGAAAAGGCGGCCGCGCCGGCGGCGGCATCTGCGGCGGCGCCGGCGACTGCGACCGCGCCCGCGGCCAAGTTGGTCATGGACCAGCTCAAGCTCAAGGCCGCCAAGGGCTGGGAAGGCGCATTCAACAAGGCCATGACCAGCTGGACATATGAGAAGTACGTCCCGGCCGGCGACGGCACCAACGACCTCGGGGGCCGCTTCTACGTGGACAAGTGGGACAGCGATATGCCCTCCAGCGCCCAGGCCTACGCCGAGAAGCTCAAGACCAAGCAGGGCTTCCAGGACATGGGCTACATCTGGACCAAGGCGGAACCCAAGGACATCCCGGGCGGCTGGCTGGTTAAGGGTGAGTGCATCGATAAGACCGACAAGGAGGCCAAGTCAGAAAGGGCCTTCGTCGCCAACATCGGCGGCTGCTCCTGCCGCGGCTCCGGGTTCAAGAACGACGCGCTGCGCAGCGAGGCCATCGCCGCCTGCCAGAGTATCAAGCCCTAGCGCCGGACTTTGGTTGCGATTTCAACCTTGGTGTTGGGCGAAATTGCTCAACCAGTGAACCAGGTCTTCGAAGGCTTGTATGGATAGGACAGGAAAGGGGACCACTCCGTCGGCCAGGAGCTTGTCTCTTTCTACGTTACAGCGAAGATGGGGGGCAGATTGCAGGAGCAGCCGGATCAGAAGGATAAGATTAGCGCTGCTGCTCGGCTGGATCTGCTCGCCCAAGAAATTGTAGTTGAAAAGACCTGCCTCGATCCGGTACCGGTGATAAGGATCGCGAAGCACGAGGTCCATAAGAATAGCGGGCTCGGAGACGCTGGCATACTTCCCCGATTTCTGTCTAGGGGCCACGATGTTCATGGCAATCCCTGCCATGCCAGGAACTCCCGTCCCGACGGGATGAAAACGACGCGTCAGGAAGCTCTTGGTGTGCGAAGTGTTACGTCTGATCTCGGCCTGCAAGCGGGCGACGGCCAAGACTTGGAGTCGGCTCCAGGTGTGTTGTTCGTCCAGGCCAGAAGCTTGCACGACGGTAAAATCGCTTTCCGACATGAGCACGGTGTGGATCTTTGTCGCCTTGGGAAGAGGCAGAACCTCGCTGCTCGGAACAGCGAAACACTTTTCGCCATGATCTTCAAGAGCTTTCAACAACTCTTCGGCTTTCAGAGGATCGAGATTGTCAAGTAATATCCCGGCCCCCTGTCGGCACACTCTAGTCGCAACAGCTCGATCCATCGAGGCGTGTATTACGAGCAATTCCGGAAACACAGTGGTATCCAGTTGCCCGATCCTATTTCGAATTACGGATACGCTCTCTTTATCGTCCTTCAAGGGTTCCGTCCTGTATTGACATTCAAAGCCGCGTGACGATTTCGCTTGCCGGCTTGCGTTCGCGGGGGTTTTTGGCCAGGCCCTTGACGTGGTCGGGCAGGTGATCCTCGTCCAGAGACGGTTTGCCGATGGCCAGCATTACCAGTGGCTCCTGGTCAACCTCCAGACCAAAAAGCTCGCGGGCCTTGCCGGGGTCGAAGCCGGCCATGGGGCGTGCTACCAATCCCCGCTCGGTGGCGGCCAGGATCAGGTCCATTACCGCCATCCCCAGATCGAACTGGTGGTAGGCGCGCCCGTCGGGCAGCACGCAGTCATCTTCCTTGCGGGTGTAGCCGATCACCAGCAAAGGTGCTCGTGAGGCCCATGGGCGGTTTCCGTCGGACAGCATCTGGGCCCCCTTGTCTCTTGCCGCCTCGCTCTGCAAGAAAAGAAAGCGCCAGGGCTGGTTGTTGAAACAGGACGGTGTCAGGTGCAGCGCTTCGGTGAGTCCGTCTATCGTGTCGTCATCCAGCGGCTCAGGAGATATCGAGCGGGTCGCATGACGTGCCTTGAGAAATTCAATAATCGCTTTGTTCATGACTCTCCTCCTTTCCCATATTCATCATGAATTTGCAATATACGGGCCAAGACATCGGAAAGGCGGTTCGTGGAAATATCTGCCGGATTTTCTTGGGATTACTGAGTGGGCGAGCAGACATTGTTGTATCATTGTGTTGTCTCAATCGCCGAAATCAGGAAAGTTCAGATAAGTCCAGGCAACCTTTTTGGAGCAATGCCAGTCTATGGGGTAAGATCGGGGTTCTGATGCCAGACGCTAAGCCTGCAAAACTCGATGAACAGGCCTTGATCGAATGCTCTGTCAAGGGTGACGAAGGAGCGATGCAAGTGCTATATCAGCGACATTGCGGAAAAATTTACGGCCTGGCGCTCAGGCTGAGCGGTTCGCAGGCCGACGCCGAGGACGTCGTCCAGGACACCTTCATGCGCGCTTTTAGGCATCTTGGCAAGTTCCGAAAAGATTCTTCGTTCGGCACCTGGCTTTACCGCATTGCCGTAAATCGCACGCGCGACCTCATAAAGAGGCGCAAACCCGCCTCGCCCGAATTAGAGATAGCCACACAGCCCGGCCAGGCGGATGCCTTGATGGGCAGGCGGCTGGAAAAAGCTCTCGGCAAGCTGCCAGCAGGTTACCGCGAGGTTTTGGTGTTGCACGACGTGCTCGGAATGAGACACGCCGAAATCGGACCGGTTTTGGGCATCAAGGCGGGCACTTCCAAGAGCCAGTTACACAAGGCCAGAGCCAATATGAGACAGATATTGACAAGCGCGCAGGGGGCGTCATGAGCGGGCAGAAGCACTTTTCCGACGAGGTTCTTAGCGCCTACATCGATCGAGATCTCGACCGGGAGCGCAGTGCGGAAATCTCGGCCCACCTCGGTTCGTGCGCGGCATGTCGCGCCGTGGTCGCCGAGATCGAGGCTATCAGGAACGATCTTTCGGATCTCGGCCAGGACCAACCGCAACGAGACTTGTGGCCGGCCATCCGGCAAGAAGTGGCCCGGGTCCATGAAACTGTCTCGTGGTGGCGTCGTTTCTGGATGGCGCCCGTTGCGGCGGCAGTCGGTGCCGCGGTGGCGCTGCTTATTGTGCTGGTCTTCACGGGCCCCCCGCGCCAGGGCTCGGTCAAACCCGCGGGCAGGCTGAGTGCGCTTGCCAGTGTGCAGAAGGCCGAGCTGGAATACCGCGGGGCAATCGCCTCTTTGCAGCAGGCGCTGCGCGCAGACAAGCCCGCATGGGGCCCGCGGACGCAGAAGGTCATAGCAGAAAGCCTGGCCGAGATCGATAAATCGATCAAGCGCTGCCACGAGGCCCTGAAAGCCGAGCCCGAAAATATCCAGGCGCACGAGATGGTGCTGGCCGCTTATCAGCAAAAAGTGGATCTGCTGACCGAACTGGTCGCCGAGTCCATGTAACCGGAGGAGTGCAATTATGAAAAATACAAGCCGAATTGCCTTGGTGATGATTACCGGTTTTGCCATAGTGGGTCTGGCTCTGCCAGCCTGGGCAGGGGAGTTTGTAAAAACAATTCCGGCGGGCGACAAGCTCGAGCTGACTGTATTGATGCGCACGGCCGGCGTGAAGATCGAAAGCTGGGATCGCGCCGTAGTAGAAGTGCGCAGCAAAGAGGACATGAGTCGCGGCATCGAGGTCAAGGAGTCGGAGATACGCTTGTCGTACAAGTCACGCGCCGGAGACATGGTTGCGCCCGACGAAGATCTGTTCCTGAAAGTGCCGAAGACCACGCAGCTTGACGCTACGACCGTGAGCGGCGAGCTGACGCTTGCGGGGCCGGTCGAGCGCGTCAAGTTGACCAGCATCAGCGGCGAGCTGGTCATGAAAGGCTCAGCCGGGCGGATGGCTCTCAAGACGATCAGTGGGGATATCGAGATCAAGACGGCAACAGGCGACCTGACCGCCGGGACGGTGAGCGGCGAGATAAAGGGCGGATCGATAAGCGGCAAGCTGATCGAACTGCAGACCGTCAGCGGCGATATCGTGCTGGATGGATTGAGCTCCGAGCAGGTGCGGGTCAAGACTGTCAGCGGCGATATCACACTCGGCTGTCGGCTCTCGCCGGTCGGGACGGTCAAAATCGCGACAGTCAGCGGCGACGCCGAACTGAGGCTCCCGGCCGGGGCAGGATTCACGGCCGCGCTCAAGAGCCGCAGCGGTGATTTATCGACCGACTTCGACAAGGCCGAAAAAGAGAGCCAAGGCGTGCGCACGCGAGTCAAGGTGGGCTCCGGCGAAGCCGAGATCGAGATGGCCAGCCTCAGCGGCGACTTGAAGATAATAAAAACAAAGTAGAAGATGGATGGTGATGGGCAGCAATCGAGGAGGAGGCCTTTGCCGGCCAAGGCGAGATTCCCATCGAGAGATGTCTGCAGTTGTCTGCTTACCGATTACTTAGCGCCGCCTTCGAGCACCTTCAGGCACTTGTTGTAGCCCATGGCTGTCAGACCGCCGCGATCCTTCTTCTTGGCGGCCTTTAGCAGCTTGATCACTTCCGCCTTTTTGTCCTCGGGCAGTTGCTTGATCACGTTGGCCATGAAGTTGGCGGCGTCCGAACGGTCGTACCGGTCTCTGGACTTTAGGCCCTTGATCAGGATCTCGAACTTACCGTTGTCGCCTAAAGCGATTGCCTTGGAGGCCAGGCGGTGTCTGGCCATGATGTCCTTGACCTTGGGAATCAGATCTTGAATGGCCTTGAGCGAATCTTTGTCGGCCAGGTCGACGATGATGTCGGCTACTTCAACCTGCTGGCCCTTCTTGGTTTTGGGTAGCTTCTCGATGCCCCAGTCGAGCGCCTTCTTCTGGTACAGTCGGATGCCGGCGCGGATCTGCATCTGGTGCTCCTTACCGGCCTTGCTCAGATAGAGCTTGGTCAAGGCGGCAAAGATCTCATCCGAACCGCCGGCGGCCGCCGCCGAGTACAACTTGTCGCGCAGCATGAAATCTTTTTCCTTCTTGGCCGCTTCGAGCATCTGCTTGCCGACGGCCGGGTCTTTGATTGCCACGAGCGCCTTGGCCGCGATGGCGCGGGCCTTTTGGGGCTTCGCACCGTCGGCGGCGAACTTGGCCAGGTCGACCGAGACCTTGTTGCCGAAAGACAGCAGCGGCTTGTAGGCCTTGCATTTGAAGTCATACTCGCATTTTTCCATGTCGCCGATCAGCTTGGCGGCGGTCTCGGCCGAGTATTCGAGGGCCTTGGGTTTCGCAGGCTCTACTGGTTTGGCCGGCTCGGCGGGTTTGGGCGCCTCCTTGGGCGCCTCGGCAACCGTATCGGGTTTCTCGGCCGGTTCTTCGGCCTTGTTCTTGTCGTTACATCCAGCGCAAAGCGCCAGACAGCCGGACATACAGATCGACAGGAATGAACTGGTTCTCATGGAACACCTCCCTTTAATGAATGAAGGACTCGAATCTTATTTGCGGAGTCTGTATCACCGTTGCCGGTGGATGACAAGGGATGAAAATATTACAGCCTGTCACCCGGCATGTTACCATCGGCGGGTCATGTCGGTTCGACTCACTACCTTCCTGGGGTTCTTGATTGTACTGGCCATCATCGGCGGGGCCGTCTGGGTGATTTACGAGGGACGCTGCGCGAACCGCTGCAACAGCGCGATCGGGGAAGGCAGCAGCCTTTCAGCGCAGGGTCAGACGAGGAGAGCACTGCTGCAACTGGATGAGATAGACGACGACTGCGATTGCTCCCGCTTCACCCAGGGCGACGAGCCACCCGAACTGTCCGCGGCACGCGAATGGTTCGAGCGCTACCGGCAAGCCTCCGGCGAGGCCGCCGCGGCCGAGTTGGCGCGCAATGCCGCAGGGCCTATCATCCGCGGATTGGAAGAGTAGACGTTTCAGTTTCAAGACGGACACCTGCTTACCAAGAAACGGGTGGGGGTCGAGTCTCCAGGGTTTTCGCTGCCTTTTCGGCTGGTTGAAAAACGAACAGAGATTGTGGGTAGTGGACTCACCCGAAACCGGTCTGGATGGTCTGCGTCCGCGGGCTACCCGGGGATATATAATCATGTTATTCCGGTATGATATGATTCAAGTCGATTCCTGGCGCGAATCTTGCTTTTATTGCACATGAAACTACGTCAACCAATGAATGGAGGAGATGAAGATGAAAATGAAAATGAACCGCTTTTTACTTCTCGTTGTGCTCGCGGCCGGCCTGGCCTGCGCCGCCTGTTCGGAGTACTCGAACAAGATCAAGGGAGACCTGAACGGAGACGGCCACCTTACCCTGGCGGATATCAGCCTGTTGAGTGGCTGGATTGCTTCCGGTTCCAGCAACACGGACGGGGATATCAACGGAGACGGTAAGATTGACGGCTCGGACCTGGAGGCGCTGCGGAACATGGTCTGTCGCAGCAACGGTGGAAGCATGGATGCCCCGATGAAGGGCCAGTGCTGCCTGACCAACAGCGATGGTTCGATCTGTTGCGACAGCAACTTCGACGGTGACTTCAACGACTGCGTGATTGACAAGGACTGCCAGGAAGATGCCGATTGCGACGTGCTTAACTGCCCGGCCTTCTGCACCAGCGAGGGCAAGTGTCGCTGTACCGGCATGTGCGATTCCGACGACGACTGTTATGCACTCAACTGCCCGGCCTTCTGCAACGGCAACGGCGAGTGCGAGTGCAAGATCTTTTGCGAGACGGACATTGACTGCGGCTTCATCGAGCATTGCCCCTCCATCTGCGGCGATGAGGGCTACTGCGTCTGCCAGGGCGACGACTGCCTGGGCGAGGGCGAGCGTTTCATGGGAGGCGACAAGCATTGCTGCGCCGGACTTACGGCTATCGACGACGTCGAATACAACGCCGGCGAATGCTACTTCTTCGACTGCGCCTGCTTCGTCTGCGCCTACTGCGCAAACGGCGAATGCGGACCGGGCGAGAACCCCTGCAACTGTCCGGCCGACTGCGGAGAATGCATCCCCGGCGACACCCGCCCGTATGCCTGCCCGGATGGCAGTAACGTGTCCTGGTGCGAGTGCGACGAACATCACGCCTGGCAGTGCATCATCTCCCCCGAGAATCAGTGCGCCACCCAGTGCCACGCTGTCGGCGATCATTTCATGGACTACGAGGGCGATCAGGTCTGCTGCGCGGGGTTGACCAAGGCCGATGACTGCGTGCCGGACGTGGTCAACGGAGAAGTCACCTGCGCCTGCTTCGACTGCCCCTGCTTCGTGTGCGTCGAGTGCGGCGACGATGTTTGTGGACAGGCCGAGAACTCATGCAACTGCCCCGCGGACTGCCCGGTGCCTGAGTGTGTCGAGGGCGCCACCTTGCCCTGCAACTGCATGAACAACCTGGTCGAGGATCCGGCCTGCTGGATGTGCAACGCCAACGGCACCTGGACGCCGATCGACTACGCCGCCGATCCCTGCAAATGCCAGGTCTCAACCGTTTGCCGGGAAGGGTATGTCTGCGAGGCCGACTCGGGCCGGTGCCAACTCGACTGCCGACTGGTAAACTGCGAGCCGGGTACGAACTGTGTCGACTATTGCGGCGACACCCAGGTGTGTCACCCCGATACCGGCCTGTGCGTCCCCGATTGCCGCCTGCTCGATTTCGCCTGCCCCCAGGGCCAGCGCTGCGATGATCAGTCCGGCATCTGCGTCGCCGATTGCCTCGGAGAGGGCGGTAAGTTCGAGGACTTCGACCAAGAGGGCAAGTGCTGCGCGGGGCTGGTCGCGGTTCCCGATTACTTCCCGGAGAACGGCCAGTGCATCGGTCCCAACTGTCCCTGCTTCGTGTGCACCCGTTGCGGCACCGACGAAGGAGTCTGCAGCCTGGGAGAGAACCGTTGCAACTGCCCGGAAGACTGCGTCGGCGCCGGCAACTGCCAGGCGGACAAGTGCGAGACGGTCAGCGGCGACTACGGCATAAGCGGCGACTGCCCGGGCGTTCCCGCGCCCGGTGACCCGTACAGCATGTACAGCATCTCGCAAGAAGGCTGCGGCCTGACTTTCCTCGATCTCCTGGAGACGCTGCTCGGCCCCAGCGGCTGCATAGACGACCACGTCATCTTCACCGCCCGCCGCTGCAGCGGAGCGGTGACCATCACCGGCGTATCCCGCACAATGTACTTCACCTGCCCCTTCCCCAACGCCGACAACAGCAAGGACACCTGCACGGTGTTCCTGGACGACATGATCGACTAGAAACAAAATGCGAAATGCGGGGTCTTAACCGATCCCTGCTTCTTCCAGAATCAGGCAGTCCATCTCTTTCACCTTCTTGAATGAGTAGTCATTGCAGATGAATCCGGTGGCATCCGATGAGAAGGCGGAGGCAAGTTGAACGGCGTCCGGGGTCTTCAGGTTGTATTCTGCCCTGAGCCTGGCGGCCTTGTCTGCAATCTCTATTGTCAGGTTGACCCAGTTCAGATTGGGATAGGTCACAAACAGCGAGTAGAACTTCAGGGCCAGGTCGTCGAGCTTTCGGCGATACGGCTGGACCAGAATCTCCAGCAG
>CAZXHT010000006.1:0-97884 GCA_964640665.1 uncultured Myxococcales bacterium | reverse complement strand
GACACGGTCGAGGTGAACGCCTCGATTTTCCCGCTTTCGATGGCCTTGAAGACGGGCTCACAGAGAGAATAGTATCGTGGATGTCGTTCGACGAAGTAGATGAAAATGCTGGTGTCGATTGCTATGCGGGAATGTCTTTTCAGGAACTTTTTCAAAGAAGATGCCTCTACCAGGAGTCCCGTTCTATCTCCAAGTAGTTCTCTTCGTAGAGACCCTTTCCGAGACCCGAGATGGCTCGACGGTAGTTTTCAGGTTTGGGCATCAGGATGGTGATCCCGTCTTTAACGACCACCAGAACTTCGTCCCCACCCTTCAAGCGCATGGCCTGTCTGGCTTCTTTGGGAATCACGATCTGATTCTTAGAGCTGATTTTGACAACGGTCATCTCACACCTCCGACGACACTTTACTTTACAATACTGCAAAAAGTAAAGCAGGTCAAGCCCGGGAGCGGACACTCTCATGTGTCAAAGAGTGCACTCTCAACATAAGGCATGGTTGGTCAATGAACAGCAAAGATCCTGTTTTTCAGTGCTGTACACCTTCTTTTCTCAGGTCGACAAAGTGCTTGATCCGCTCGTTCTTTCTCAGGGTGACGCTGAAGGTCATGGACAGTTCGAGCCCTGGGTTTTCGAGCTTGACGCGATGGTGCCCGGCCGGCAGGCGGATTCCGTCCACGGTGGGTGTCGTGACACCGGTGTCCCTGCCGTCTATGTAGATCTTGGCCCACGGTTCGGAGTTGATAAACAGCGTGCCCATACTTTTTTTAATGGCGATGGCCTGGCGATCACTGCCGCGCTCCGCAGGCGCTGTGCCCGCATCGGCAATAGGACCGCTGCCGGCATCTTCGGTATCGGCAGGCTTTAATCCTGCGTCCGGCGCCATGATTGCGGGTACGGCAACTGTCTTCGTCCCGTCCGGAACTGCACCCGGCCAAAGAAACCACAGCAGGTAGGCGAGCAACCCGACGATCACCGCGCCCAGGCCGAGCCAGGCATGCCGGGTTGCGGGTTTCTCCTTGGCAGTGGTTGCACCCGGCGAGATCTTCTGGGTTCCCTCCGCCGCGGGTGCGGACGGGACGCCGAATGTGATCAGATCGCCGCTGGCCGGCAACGGGTCGACGCGCCGCTCGGATATGATCGGCCGCAGCCATTCTTGCAGGTCGGTGTCGGAGGCATGCAGGTCCAGCGCGCGCACGGCCGTCTCCAGCGCCTTGTCGAAATCCCGGGCGCACGCAAAGCGCTTGTCGCGCTCGCGATCGAGGGCCCGCATTACGACCTTATCGATCTGGTTGGGGATGTTGGGGACGCCGGCTGAAGGAGGATCGATGCGCGCGTCTCTGACCTTGCGCAGCACCTGAACCTGGTCGTCGCCGTCGAACAGCCTGCCGCCGGTCAGCATCTCGTGCAACACCACCCCCAGCGAAAACAGGTCGCTGCGCTGATCGAGCTTGTCTCCAACGGCCTGCTCGGGTGACATGTAGGCAACCTTGCCGCGGATCATGCCGGCCTCGGTGACGATCGCCCGGTTGGCGGCCTTGGCGATGCCGAAGTCGGTCAGCTTCACCTCTCCGGCGCAGGAGACGAGAATGTTGGGCGGGCTGACGTCACGGTGGATCAGATCGAGCGGGTGGCCCGACCGGTCGCAGCAGGCATGCACGAAGGCCAGCCCGTTCAATACCCGCCGGCATATCAGGCAGGCCAGGCGCAGCGGCAGGCGGACGCCCTGCTTGGTCGCGTTTATCAGAATCTCTTCCAGGTTGGCCCCGTCGACGTACTCCATGACGATGAAGTAGCGATCCTCCAATTGCCCAAAGTCCAGCACCTGGGCGATATTGGCGTGAGTCAGCAGGCTCGCGAGCCTGGCCTCCTCGACCAGCAGCGCGCTTAGACGGGCGTCTTTGGTGTAGGCCGGCAGGATGCTCTTGATGGCGACTTCCTTCTCGAAGCCGGCGGCGCCTAATACCCGGCCCAGGAAGACCTCCGCCATGCCTCCGCAACCGATACGCCCGAGTATGCGATATGAGCCCATCTCTTACCTGGGGTGGGTGACGATCACCCGGTATCCGGACTGGCTCGGATCGGAAGACAGCACCAGGCCGAGTGTCACGCCCGTGGCCAGAGCAACTCCCCCGACGATGCTCAGAAACCACCAACTCCGGTACCATTTGTTTGCGCCGGCGGGCTGTGCGACGGACGACGGCACGGGGGGAGGTTCGGTGTTGCCTCCTGCCGGATTTACCGGCGGACCGGTCAGCCGCTTGCTCCTCGAGCGCACGAAATCACGCACACAGACCGCAAAGCCGTCGGGCGGCGCCGGCTTGCAATTTTCGGGGCCAGCGACCTTGCCGCTGGCGCCGGAGACGAGCCACAAGTTCGTGCCGTCAGGCCTCGTTTTGCCAAAAAGCAACCAGTCCGTAGAAAACAGGCGCACCAATTCACCGGGATCGGCTACGGCCATGATCTGAAATTGATCTTCGAGCATGCGCCGTGCCGCCTGCGGAAATAGTACAGCTCTCAGTCGCAGGCTTTTCCCCTCGGGAACGGTGAGCGCCGTAATCCAGGGGCTATACGACGGCGCCGTTACCTCCAGGCAATGACGGCCGGCAACCAGCGCATCGATTACCACCGGGAGATCGCCCGCCTCCCGGCCGTCCACCCGCAGCTTAGCGCCGCGGGGGATTCCGGTAAGCGCCAGACTGCCTCGCTTGCGGTTCAGGCTTTCTTGTCTGGCCTGCCGGTAAAGGCCGACTATCTTGGGGGCCAGCGCCTTTTCATCCGGCTCGAAGTCCGGGTCGATCGCGGCCAGGCATGAAAATGCCGCCCGTGCCGCGCCGGCATCCGCGGCCATGAAATCGACCAGTCCTTCGAGCAACAGCAGTGTCCGCCAGAAAGCGCGGTCCACACCTCCGCAACCTCGTACCAGGCTGTCCCGGGAGGTCTGTATGTTCCGGAGAGCTTGATCCAGATCGAACTTGCGATTGGCCGCACGTGCCTCGTCCAGCATTTCCCTTGCTCGCGATGCTCCCAGCATGACGGCCTTTGGGTCGATAGGCGCAGCCGGGATCACTCCTACCAGCCCCGGAACATCATCCAGCGCCTTGGCGATGCGCCGGCTCCAGTCGCGACTCGCAGGCGCACCAGTTTGCCCGTTGGAGAGCACGATGCTCACCGTCTCCTGGGCCCGGGCCGCTCCCGCAGCAAACAAGAAAAGCAGCAACACGACGGCCGGCATGCCATCTGTGAAACGTGACATTGGTGCAAATCTACACTTTTTAGTCAAAGTTGCCAACAAGTGCAGGGCCTGCTTTGACAGTTCGATCGGGCGCGGGTTAAGATCGCATTTCATGGGCGAAAAAGATTGTAACTCCACCGAGCTGATCCGCGATCCAGACGCATCTATCAGGCGCGATCTCGATTCGCTGGCCTTGCTGGTCGTTGACGGCCCGGATGCGGGTCACCTTTGCCGGCTCGGCTCCGAGACCATCTGCGTCGGCAGCGATCCCGAAGCCCAGTTGGTGCTGGTCGACGGGACAGTCTCGCGCCGTCACATTCTGGCTCGCCAGACCGAGGCGGGCGCCTGGATCCAGGATCAGGACAGCACCAACGGGACTTTCTTCGGCGGCTCGCGGGTCAAGGAACTGGTACTCGGCCCGGGAGCGACCATCCGCGTCGGACAGACTCTGCTCAAGGTGGTTCCGCACCAGGAGTGTCTGCGCCCGCAGCCTTCAACCGAAAACAATTTCCACGGTGTGCTGGGAAGCAGCCTGCGGATGCGCGAGATCTTCGCTACTTTAAAGGATGTGGCGACGACCGATCTGACAATTATGATCGAGGGTGAGACCGGCACAGGCAAGGAGGTCCTGGCCGAGGCGATCCACACAGAAAGCCGGCGCAGCGCAGCACCTTTCGTGGTCGTCGACTGCACGACCATCGCAGCGAACCTGGCCGAGAGCGAACTGTTCGGGCATCGCAAGGGCGCCTTCACCGGTGCCACGTCGGATCGGAATGGAAGCTTCGAGCAGGCGCGGGGCGGAACCATTTTCATCGACGAGGTCGGCGACATGCCCGCCGAGCTGCAACCGAAGCTGCTGCGGGCGATCGAGCGGCGCGAGTTCAAGCCGCTGGGCTCAGACAAAACATCTCAGGTCGATGTGCGGGTGATCGCCGCCACCAATCGCAACCTGGAAGAAGAAATCGCCCGGGGCGCCTTCCGCGAGGATCTGTTCTACCGCCTGGCCGTGATCACCGTAAGGCTGCCCCAGCTTCGCGAGCGCGGCCAGGATCTGGCCCTGCTTGCCGGGCATTTCTTGAGTTCGGCCAGCGGCGGCGATGTGGCTCCGGTCATTCCGGCCGAGTCCATGCTGCGTTTTGCCGACTACGCCTGGCCGGGAAACGTGCGCCAACTTCGCAACGTGGTGGAGCGCGCTTTCGCGCTGCATCGGGCAGAGCCTTTCGATATGGAAGTTTTCATAGCCGAGTTGGCCCGCGGAATCGGCGAGAGCAACGCACGGCTTTCGGGCGGCCATGAGCCGTTCAAGCAGGCCAAGTCAAGAGTGGTCGATTCGTTCGAACAGGCCTACCTGAGCGATCTGATCCAGCGCCATGGCGGCAATGTTTCACGGGCGGCGCGCGAAGCGCGCCTCGACCGGCATCACCTGCGCGACCTGCTTACGAAACACGGGATCGAAGTCAAGTGATTCGTCTTGTCGACAGGTTCCGGTCTGGCATGGAGCTTGTGGGTTGTTGGCCGGCATTGTTGCTATGCCTAGTCGTCGCATGTGGCCACGAAGACAAGCCGGTTTTTTACCTGAACCTGTTCACCCAGGCCATTCCGGGCGAAGATCCGTTCGACGGAGTCAGCAAGCTAAACGTCGCGTTCGAAGACGGAAGCGAGACATGGACCATTGACGGCCAGGCCGGCGCCGATTCCTTCGGCCCGCTCAATGACGGTCAGGCACACAGGCTGCGACTTTCCGGCCTGGCGGCTGACGGACAGCGTTTGTCGTGGGGCTTCGGCTCCCCGCTGCAATTAAACGGCCGCGCGCGCAAGGAGAGCCTTTTCTTCACGAGCGAATCCTCGGCGGTGGCGCACGCCGTACCGACCTTGATCGATCCCCTGACCGGACTGCAGCCGACCGGCATTCCGGCAAGCATTGAAGCGGGCCCGGCAACGGTCTACATCGGCTACAACCTGCATCACCTGTACGTCGAGATACAAGTCGCAGACGAACTGGTGGTGCCGAACGACGGCGACTGGTGGGAGGGCGATCTGGCCGTTGTGGTGCTGGACGGTAACGGCGATTCGCAGGAGCGGGAGCGCGGTTTCGACGACATCGCCATAGCCGCCGGCGCGGCCCGCTTCGTCGAGATCTGGAAGCCGCAGAGCGCGGCCGGGCCGATCATACACAACTTCCGGTTGACCGACTCGGGTTACGATGTCTTCATCGCCATCCCTCTCGATTTCCTGTCCGACAACGACAGCCCCGGTCCCGATCGCCTGATGGCTTTTGGAATCGAGATCCTGGACGACGACGGGGGCGCCCAGCCGGCTACGAACCGCTGGCCGACGGACTGGCAACCAAATCCGGCAGGCGAGCCCCCTCGTAGCTATTTTGCCTACGGCGCCGGAGCTCTGGCTTTGAAGACCCGCCTGCTGGACGCCGGGCGGGTTGGACTGAACCAGATCGGCTTCGAGCAAGGCATAGACGATTTTCTCGACTCCGGGGCCGTTGCCCTGCAGCGCGTACCGCAAGCGGGTGAGGACAGCTGCGACATTTACGCGCTCAGGGACGGTAGCGCCCTGCTGCTTGCGCTCTCGACAGACGACGAATTTTATTGCGCCCAGGAGCGCAGCGACGGGCAGCGCCCGGAAATCCTGGAAGATGACTCGATAGAAGTGCTGATCGGCGTGCCGGCTTCGCCGGGCGATATGACCACCTACCGCGCGCTTTTCGGCCTCTCGGGGGCTACCGTCTTCGACAGACTCGATGGTCAACCCTGGTCGCCGCGGGAGATCTACTTTCGCATCGATCTGAACGGGCCGAGCCCGCAAAACGACTGCCAGCGCGGTGCCGGCTACACTTTCAAAGTACGCATTCCCTGGAACGAACTGGGCTTCTTAGACGAGCCGCCGGCGCCGGAAGCCTTGTTCGCCTTCGACCTGGTGGTATACGACAACGATAGAGGGGCGCGCTCGGTTACGGCCTTCTCGCCCCTGGGACCCACCGAAGAAACTCAGGCCCTGGGCGAGCTGCGGATGTTCGAGTACTGAGCAACAATCGCCTATTTTACATCTTTGAAGATGTATCGCCCGTCGGCGCCAATCCTGAAACGCGCGGGTTTCTTCTCTTTCTCGAACAGGGCGTAGCCCGGGACGAGTTCCTCCCAGAAGTTAATAAGCTTCGGCAGCTTGGCAAACTCTTTTTTCAAGCGGGACAGGCCTGCCTTATCGAGGTTGGTTGGAAATATCTGCACCAGCGTGCGCTTGCCAAAGCGCCGGTGCGAGTCGAGGCATATCAAGTACAGCTCTTCTATCCAGCGATCGGTGATCGGCAGGCAGCCGATTGTGACGCACGAACCGTGGATGAAGATGTCGCCGCCCGGGTTGGGGCGGTCGCCGCGGATGCGATCCGATCGATTGGGATAGCCGACTTTCACTGACAGCAGGAACTCGCTGTGGGGGTTGAACCAGGTGATCTCGTAGAAGCCCTCGGGAACCTGCATATCACCGCGGCGGCGCTTGGGGCCGGGAAAGCCCGAGCGCATGCAGACGGCGTAATCCTTCAGGTGTACGAACTTCTTGCTGCGGCGCGGCGCCACCCACAGCTCGATTGTGTCGTCGAGCTTGAAGACGCGCAGAAGAGTTTTGGCCGGGGGGTAGTCGAGACCGGCCTTTGCAAACAACGCCTGGATGTCGTCCGTGCGCCGCCGGCGGGCCGCGCGCACCCGGGGATATTTTTGCTGGGCGCTGGTGGGGCGGAAGGCGGGAGCATGGGCTTCTGGTTTTGTCTGGCCGGCCGCGCCCTGCGCAAAAGTCACAAGCGCCAGCAGGCAGCCTGAAAACAGGTATGTAACGAGACGGTTCACTTCTTAATAGGATACTTGCTGAAGGCGTATGCCGCGATCAAAAGACAAACACCGGCCACCGGGCCGCAGATGCGGATGCCGAGGTTCTCGGCCTTCGAGGCGCCGAAGATAGCGAAGATCAGCCCGGCCACCAGCGGGCCCAGACCGGCCGCCACTTTCATGATCAGGCCCTCCATGCCGTTGTAGACGCCCTCGCGGCGCAGGCCGGTCAGCTTCTCGTCGGCGTCGATCACGTCGGCCAAAAGCGGGCGGGTGACCACCAGGGCAATTGCCACCGGCACGGCGGCCAGGCCGAACATGAAAAGCGCCTGGACAAACGGCGACCAGAACGGCATCAGGCCGATTAGAGACATCAGGCCGAGCACCAGCCCCAGCCAGGCCAGCGCCAGCACAAACAAGAAGCGCTTGCCGGTCTTGGCGACGACGATCGAAACCGGCACGAAAAAGAGCAAGGCGCCGACCAGCACCACCATCATCAGGTAGCCCGCCGCCTGTTCCCAGTCGGGTAAACCGCTGTCGCCCACCACGCCGGGCAGGTACGAGAGGATGCTCAAGTCTGCTTTGGTTGACGGGTACGAGCCGAGGATCTTGGTGGCCACGAAGGGAGTCAGGGTCAAGGTGATCATGATAGCCATGCGGTAGAAGAACACGCCCACCAGGTAGGGTGGGAAGGCGAGATTCTTGAAGGTGCTGCCAAATTCCGAAAGGGCGCTTTTTACGATCCCACGCTGGGAGCGGGCCTCTTTCTCGGGCGGGACGTAGCTTTCCTTGACGAACAGCACGGACACGACCGAGAGCGCCAGCGTCACCGCCGCTCCTATCAGGGCCACCACGCGGTAGCCGTCCGAGAAAAAGAGCCAGCCTGCCGCGGCCAAGGCGACGAAGACCGGCAGCAGGTTGCCGGCCAGAGTGCCCAGCACGTCGCCGAAGAGGCTCATCACGGCCGACAGCTTGACGCGTTCGTCGTCGTAGGGGGTGATCTCGGGCAGCAGCGAAAGATAGGGCCCGACCACCACGGTGAAGAAGAACCAGAAGCCGAACAACGAGCTGAACAACACCACCTGGTTGGCGATTGTCGGTCCGTCGTCGGGCGGGGCCCAGACGAAGAAGAAGCAAAGCGCCAGAAACGGCGCGCCGATGAGCACCCAGGGCTTGCGCCGCCCGAGGCGCGAGCGGGTGCGGTCACTCAGGTAGCCCACCACCGGGTCGGTGATGCCGTTCAAGGCGTTGCACAAAAACCAGATGATGCTATAGGCGCCGATAGAAACGTAGACGATCTTCTCGCCCGAGGCCGTCTCGCGCCCGTAGTAGAAGTAGGCTAAAAAAGCGAAAGTAGCCGCCCCGTAGTTGACTCCGAAGCTGCCGATTGCATAGCTGAGCTTCTGCAGCAGGTTGAGTTTCTTGCCGCTGGCAGGCACTATGTAGCTTTCTCGGCCGGTTCGCTTATTTCTGTGAAAGGATCCACTTGGCGCAGGTCCAACTCGGTGAACAGCGAGCGGTTCTTGCGCACCGTGCTCATATCGTTATTCTGGGTGCGGTGAGCGTGAGTGGCGCTTATCATGAAGTCGACACAGCTCTTTTCGGTATTGGCCGGCAAGGTGGCGTCGAAGGTTTCGGTTGTCGGGCCGGGATCTGCGCGGCCCAGAAGCACAAGCAGCCAGACCCGGTTCAGGACATAGTAGACGCGCTGAACCTTGTGCGCTCCGAGCCCGTCAATGTCCTTCCCGGAATCGGCGCTCAGCCTGACGGCCGCGGTGGCGCAGCGCGAGGTGAGCTGGTGCTCCGGATGGCCGGTGGCGCCCCAGTCGGGATGAAAGGTGAAGATCAGGCTCGGCTTGAATTTCCTGATTGCCCGGGCGATGACCCGCACCGGGTCGGCGTGTTTTTTCCAAATGTCGTAGATCTCGTGACGCTTGGGAAAGCTCGAGACCGGCAGAGGGGCATTGAAAAAATGCTCGTGCTGTAAATCGCCTCGATAGATACGGGCGGCCGCGGCCATCTCCTGCCCGCGCACAGTAGCTACGTCCGGCTCGCAGCCGCGGCTCAGGCCGCACTCGCCGCCGTCGCCGTGGGTCATGATCATGAAGTAGAGCGGGTTGCCGTAGTGGATCCCGGCCCGGGCCAGGATACCGCCCGGGAAGCACTCGTCATCCGGGTGCGGAGCGCACCACATCACGCGTGCGCCTTGCGCCAGGAAATCGTCGAGCGGCACGCTCTCGGGCGAGCCGTCGGGCCTGACCGGCACCACGGCGCAGCCGGGGGTCACGGCCGGCAAAGCAGCGCCCGCCAGCGCCGCTTTGATGAACTGTCTACGATCCATGATTAGCATGATAGTGCCCCGGCTCGCCGGAGACAAGTCGAAACAGCACTTTGAAAAAAAGGCCCCGGCAAGCCGGGACCTCATTCATCAACCGGCGCATGCACCGGCGTCATCTCATCTACGCCGTAGTCACAATGCAATCGTCGTGCCGCCGTCATTGGGGCAGCCAACCCATTGAGATCGCATGGCAAGACATCGTTCGGGGTGACTGTGAATATCAGTTTTTTGAAAACGGCCGATGGTTTTTCATGACCGCTGGCAGAGACATCACGTTATTTATGCGCGCCGTTGTAGGGCTGACCCAGTTCTCTCGAGCGTCGCGTGGCGGTCTCAACCGCCTCCATCAGCACTGCCCTGAGCCCGGTCTTTTCCATGCTGTACAAGGCGTTGATGGCCGTACCTCCGGGAGAGGTTACCAGGTCCTTGAGGAAGATCGGGTGCTGGCCGGTGTGCTCGACCATCTTGGCCGCGCCAAGCATGGTCTGGGTGGCCAAGTGGGTGGCGTCCTGGCGTGAAAGACCCATGCGCACCCCTGCGTCCGAGAGCGCCTCGATGATGATAAAGATGTACATCGGCCCGGTGCCCGAAAGCCCGGTCACCGCGTCCATCAAGCCCTCGTCGACCTCGATCACCGTCCCGCAGGCCTCGAGCAGCCGGCGAGCCAGAGCAACCTCGCCGCGACGCGCATACTTGCCCCCGCAGACGGCGGTGGCCGCGGCGCTGACGACGGCCGCGATGTTGGGCATGGCCCGCACCACCCGCGGGCGGCCGCCGAGCAGGCTTTCGATAAGATTCGTGGGAAAGCCCGCGGCGATCGAGATCAAGAGCGCCTTTGCGGGCACCGCGTCCTTTATTTCCGCGAGCACCTGGTCGAGGATCTGCGGCTTGACCGCCAGGAAGATCACATCGGCACGGCGCACCGCCCGCACATTGTCTTTCATCGTCTTGACCCGCAGCTCGCGGTGCGCCCGCGTAAGTCGGGTGTGGATCTTGTCGCTTACGGTAATGCGAGCGGGCGTGACGATTCCAGCGCCGACCAGGCCCTTGACCAGCGCCAGGCCCATGTTGCCGCAACCGATGCAGGTGATCTTGACGTTAGACATGTTTATCTCCCTTTGTGTTTTCGAACCCACGATACCAGCCCGCCGCCGGTCTCGCAAACCATCAACTGATCATTGACGCCAACCCGGCCTGCCTGTATATCCTTGGCTGACATCGTGCAGGAGGGTGAGATGAATCTTAACCGGATGATCGTGACAAGCTGCCTGCTGGCCCTGGCGCTTTCGACGGGGTCGGCACGCGCCGCCGAGGGGCCGATCGTCGCCGTCTTCGACGTCGAGGACTGCGGGGCCGGCATCGCCGAGAACGTCCTCGGCAACCTGACCGACTACCTGTCCGCCATGCTGATCGAGGGCGGCTACCAGGTAATCCCGCGCGCGCAGATCCGCGAGCGGCTCGCAGCGGCCAAGAAGGGCAGCTACAAGAAGTGCTTCGACCAGAGCTGCCAGATCGAGTTGGGCCGGGAACTGGCGGCGCAGAAATCGCTTGCGACCAAGGTGCTAAAGATCGGCAGCGAATGCCGTGTGACCGGGACGCTTTACAATCTCAAGCGCGCCGCCGCCGAGCGCGCGGCCACGGCGGCCTCCGCCTGCGGCGAGAACGATTTGCTCAAGGCCGTCGAGGAAATTGCCCACAAATTGACCTTGGGGAATGTCATGCCGGAGAAAACTGCCAAGGTCGAGACTGCCGGGGAGGGAGCAAGCGCGGATTTGAAGCCCCGGCCCGAGCCGGAGGCCAAGCCCGAACCGCGGCCCGCTGCAGGCGCCGTCGACAACCGGGACTATCGCTGGGACATCGCCCTCAAGGCCGGATTGCTGTTCCCCGGGCTGGGCGATGAAGCCGGCATCAGTCTCGAGAAGGTGGATGATATACGCACCACTGCGGGCTCGGTGGCCATGTTGCAGGCCGACTTCCGTCCATTGCAGTGGCTCTCCCTGGGCCTGTTCGGACTCTTCCTGCACACCGAGGCTGAACCGATAAATATTATATCCGTCAGGAAAACAAGTCTGAACTTCGCGGCCCTGGGTGCGCGCGTCTATTTACGTTTTTTCCCCGCCAAGAACATGGAACTGCGCCCCGGCGTGTCCATCGGTTTCGGATCGTTCCTGGGCGAGTCGCAGATCAGGAGCGACCTGACCGTAGACCTGCAAGGGTCAAAGGGAATGGCGACCGGCCTGTCGCTGGAGTACGCCTGGTACTTCAGCGATTCGTTCGCCCTGCTGGCCGATCTGGGATTCTGGTCGCAGATGCTCGGCCGCGTGGGCAATGGTGACCAGGAGAAAGAAATAACCTTCAAGCCCCTGCTGTACCTGTCGGCCGGGATAGAGTGGGGACTGTAGAACGGCTGCTTACCTGCCTCGTTCCTTGAGCACCATGTCGATGCAGATACCTGCCGCGTAGATGAGCTTCCTGAGGTTGCTGTCCTTGGCAACGCCGTCGTCGACGGTGATGATGTAGTTGTCGGCCGAGGTGAACAGCTCTTTGCCGATCCCGGCCCATTTCTTGGTGATCTGCCCGACCTCGCGCCCGTCGGCGTCCGCGACCTTGAAGTCCCAGCCCTTCCAGTTGCCCTTGACCTCGCCGACCTGGTGATCGTCGTTGTCCATGATGTAGAACTTGCCGCCCAGCGAAAGCAGCTTCTGCTTGAACCAGCCGATCTCGCGCCCGTCGCCATCGGCGGCGTGGACCTTGCTGCGGAACATCGAGAACTTGCGCCAGATGGTCATGAAGACGATCCCGTCCTCGTCGTAGAAGTGCACCTTGAAAGGCAGCATGGTCTTGAAGTCGGTGAATTTCATAAGCTTGCGGAATAAGCCCGGCACGTCTTCCTTGACCTCGCCGATCTTGTTGCCGCTCTCATCGAACAGTTCGTAGGCGTTGGCCGCCTTGAAGTAGCCCACCAGTTCCTTGACAAAGACCTGATTGCGTCCGGTGACGTCGCCCATTTTCGTCTCCTTTGTATTAACGTCCTGCGAGCATATACGACAAAGACCGCCTGCTTCCAGTGTTTTACGAAAAAAAGAATATCTTCCGTATGTGAGTTGACAAGCGGCGATATTATTGAAACGCCGCACTAACCACTTTTCAGCCGCTGGTTTTCACTACCGACGCCATCTTCGGCACGCCGATGATCTTGGCGGGTCTTTTGGCCCTGGCGGTCAAATACGACAGCGGCCCCGCCCCCGCCGCCCCCGCCGCCTAGGCCGGCGAATGGCTATCGATTGCCTTCTCCGGCAACCGGTGACGAAAGAGGGCCAGATAAGTCCGCGTTGCCGCTAGTTTTTCATGCCTGATTGACTGATCTGTCTGCAAGCGGTACATTACCGGGTAGGACAGAACTGCCTGTGGGCGATCGAGAGAGCCACGTATTTCCGGGGAGGTTTGCGATGTTGGATGTGAAAACTGGCTTGTTTGCCGTTATGATCGTGTTGATCGGTCAGGCCGGTTGTTTCGATGAAAGCCACCAGGAAGTGGATGCCTTTGCCGGCCTGGTCTCCGAGGAGATCCACTTCTACAAATCGACACAGGGCAGTTGCGAAGATGCGCTGGCGCGATTGAAAACTTTTTACGACGACACGGCCAGGCAGAAGCGCCTGGCCGGCGCCGCCGTGCAAATAATCACCAATGAGAAACAGGGCCAGGATGACTACCTTCTGACAACCGTCAACAAGCTCCAGCCACCTGTGGCCAACTTGACTGATGCCGTTTTCGCTTTCGTTCTCCAGTGCAAGGACTCTACCCGGCTCAACGCCATCAGGACGGCCGCGGGCCGGCAGGTGAAGCAGTTGATGGAGGCCGCGGACGAGAACTCCGTCACGCGCCTGTACATGATGGACGACAAGCTGCGTGATCTTTTGCAGACCGTCCTGTGCGTCCATGACCAGGAAACCGAGGAGCGCATCGCCAGGCTGCAGCATGATAGGTCGAGAAAAGCCGACGGAGACGGACTCTCCGACGGCATGAACATGATGGGCAAGGTATTGAACGTGGCCGAGAAGCTGGCGCCGCCCGGCGACAACAAGGCCCGCAGCAGGATCAAGCAGATCAAGAAGGTCTTCCAGATTCAGAAACAATTGACCAAGGACATGATGCGCAAGGGTCGCGGACACGGTGGCGGATGATGTTCATGTTCTCGTAGTAGTCGTAGTGCGTCAACTGCGGCCGGAAGGGCTGCCGTTTCAATACCACGAAAAGGTCAACATGCCGGAGACTTCCTGCGAGGTGCCGGGCTTGAAGAAGCCGGCGCCGTAGGCCAACTCGATGCCCAGGTTGAAGGCTTCGAGTAGTTGAAACTCGTAGCCGCCGCCGACGCGCAGGCTGAATCCCGCGTCGATGTCGCCCCTGTCAAACGAATGCCGCGGACCAAACGCGTGCAGCGCGAACCCCGCTCCGCCCTTGACGAAGAAACCCAGATCGGTCCATGGAAAGTAGGTCAGCATGGCGTCGTTGTGTTGAAAGTTCAACAGGCAGTCTTCGCCGTTCTGCTCGGTCCCGGCGCCCCAGCCGGTGGTTTCGTAGCCAAGCAGCAGGTACGGGCCCAGCACCGCGCCGACCTTGAACATGACGCTCGCCCCCGCGCCCATGGCCGCGAAATGCGTGCCGGTATAACTATCTTGTCCGCCGCCTGCGCCCACAGCGAAACCGATGTACCAGGTCGTGTCGCCGCGGCTGTAGGCCGGCGCGGCCCGCGTGCCGGAGACAGCCGACACGACGCCGATCGCAACGAAGAACGCGAATATTCTCTTGAATGATCTCCTCATGGTATCCACCTCCCGTGGCATAGGTTATATCACCGCCCCGGGGCCATCTTTACCAGACGCGGGTCGAAGCGCGCAATCTTCTCGACAAGATCTTGCTGGTCGCGCATCACCTGCTCGATGTCCTTGTAGGCCATGGGTACTTCATCCAGGCCGGCGCTGATCAAGGTCACTTGGCGCTGTTCGAGAAAGTGCCGCGCGTCCTTCCAGTTGAATCTCTTCTTGGCCTGCTTGCGGCTCATCCTGCGCCCGGCCCCGTGCGCGGCCGAGTTCAGCGAAGCCGGCTCTCCCTTTCCGCGAACCACGTATGCCGGCGTGCCCATCGAGCCGGGAATGATACCCACTACCCCCTGCCCGGCCGGCGTGGCACCCTTGCGGTGGACCACCACCCGCCTGCCGGCGTGCTCTTCCTGCCAGGCGAAGTTGTGGTGGTTCTCGATGTTCAAAATAACCGCGGCGCCCAGATTGCCGGTCAGATGGCGATGAATCAACTCGTGGTTGGCGGCGGCGTAGCGGCCCATGAGTTGCATCGCCCGCCAGTACTCCCGGCCCTCGGCGCTGTCCATCTCGAGCCAGGCCAGGTGGGCCGGTTGTGTGGAAAGTTCCGGGTGCAGCCGCCGGGCCAGCTTGCTGTAGTGAGTGGCGATCTGGTTACCGGCCCCGCGGCTGCCCGAGTGGCTCAGAAGCGCCAGGTACTCACCGGCCGCGAGATCCAGTTCGGCGTTTTCGAGAGTCAAGATCCCGAACTCGACAAAGTGGTTGCCGCTGCCGCTGGTGCCGAGTTGGCTCCAGGCCTTGTCCTTGAGACTGTCGGCGACCGGGCTGCAGGACCAGTCGTCGTCCATGACCGCATGCCTCCTGCGGCGTTCGAAGCTTGCCCCAACGCCGAAACGGCACTCCTGCTCGATGGCCCGGATGAAGCGGTCCTGCTTGGATGACAGATCAGCGGGCGGTATATCCAGTACGCTCATCTTCATGCGGCAGGCGATGTCGACGCCCACGGCATAGGGAATCACAGCCCCGTCGGTGGCCAGCACGCCGCCGATGGGCAGCCCGTAGCCCTGGTGGGCGTCCGGCATTAAAGCGCCGCTGACCGAGATGGGCAGCCTGACGGCGTTTTCCATCTGGGCCAGCGAGCCCGCATCGAGATCGCGGCCCCATTTCTTCCAGGGCGCGGGTGTCGTCATTGACTGAGGGCACGTCGTATAACGTCGAGCAACTCCACGGCTTCCTCGTCTCCCAGCTTGGCGGCTCGTTCGAGGTAGCGCATGGCCTTGGGCTTGTTTTCGGCCACACCCTCTCCCGCCAGGTACATGCCGCCCAGCGAGAATAGCGCGTCCGGCTGATCCTGCTCGGCCGCCTTCTCGAACCACTTCTTGGCCAGGCCCGGATTGGGGCCCACCATTTCCCCGCCCAGGTAGGCCAGGCCGAGGCTGGTCTGGGCCTGGGCAAAACCTTTTTTGGCGGCCTTGCGATACCACTTTAGCGCCTGGCCGGCGTCGGGATCGACTCCCCATCCGTTTTCGTACAACAGTCCCAGGGTCCACTGCGCGTCCGGATCACCAGAGGCGGCTGATGAGCCGATCATCTCGACGCCGCGCTTTTTCTGCCGGGAAGTCTTGCCTTCCTCGATGTAGTAACGACCCAGTTCTGTCTGGGCGTCCAGGTTGCCCCCCCGGGCGGATTTCTTCAGCCACTCGATCGCCTTGGCGTCGTTATGCCGAACGCCCGTGCCGAGGCTGTAAGCAACATACATGTTGTACTGCGCCGTCGGCTCTCCCTGGCGGGCCGATTTCTCGGCCCACTTGGTGGCCACGACCTGGTCTTGCTCGACGCCCACACCCTCGTAGTAGCACCAGGAGAGATCGAGCTGCGCCATGGCATACCCGGCCGCGGCGGACTTCTTGAGCCAATTGGTTCCCCGCCGGGCGTTCTTGCGAACGTCCTTGCCGCGCACGTAGAGCACTCCCAGGTTGTACTGCGCCCGCGGATCTCCCCGGCGAGCTTTTTCGCGGTAGCCTGCGATCTTGGAATCGAGCGCTGTTTTCTTGCCGGCGCTTTTCTTCTTGGCGGGTTTCTTGGCGATCTTCTTCTTGGAAGTTTTTTTCTGCGGGCTCATCGCAGCCTCGGCTTTCTTGTAAGGATAAGGTTCAGGTCAGTTGTACCCGCATGCCTGTGTGCGGATCAATATAAATTCGCAGACACTAGATTATTCCAGGCCCCGCAGGGGAGGGTCGAAGTCGAAACCAAAAAGACCCGGGTTCTCGCCGATGACCGCGGCCGAGACTATGTAAAGAACATAGTCGTAGGTCTCCCGGGGTATCTTGTTGCCGGCCAGCAGTTTCCAGAAATTCCTGTCGCGCGGGTTTTCGGGCATCTTGCGCAGCAGGCGCCGGATGTTGTTTTGCCCCCAGTTATACGAGGCGATCACCAGCAGGCCGGATGCCTGGGCCTCGGTGTTGTAGATATACCTGAGATACTTCGATGCGGCGATGGTGGCTTTGTCGAAATCGAAACGCTCGTCGCGCGGGTCATAACGCCGCAGTTCCACGAGCGGCCCGGTTTTAAGGCCGAACTGGGCGGCGGTGGTCGGGATCATCTGCCAGAAACCCTTGGCGATGCCAAAGCGCGTCTTGGGACCTAAAGCGCTCGGCTTGAAGTCGCTCTCCTGAAGCGCGACGTACAGAAACTGCGGCGGCAGGTTGGCATCAACCATGATATTGAAAACCCGTGAAGCGTAATCGTTCTCGACAATCCTGTCCAATGCCCGCCGCAGCCGGCTGGTTGACTTCCACTTCTCGATATACTCTTTCACCTCTTCTGTGAACTTGCGCGGCATGTTCAGCTCGCACTCGCCGAACAGGCGCGCCACCTTGAATATCAGGCTGTCCTCCGGGTCGGAGTAGACCGACAGGATCCCGGTCTCATCGACATAGCTGCGGTAGCGTTGCCTCATCTGCTCGAGTTGCTTCCGTTCCTCGGCCAGCTTGTCGAGTTGGGCCGTGTCGCCGCTGCGCGCCGCTTTCTCGAGCAGCCGCTCGACCTGGATCTCGAGCGTCTTCATGTTGTAGAAGATGCCGACGCCCATCTCGGTGAGCTTGGCCAGCCTGACGTGCTGGTAGACGGCTATCACCACGGCGATAGCCAAAAGCAAGCAGGCGGCCGCGACGATCACCCGATAACGGGCTTTTTCGGTTCTCTTGACGCGCTTGAATGCCCGCCGCATGAGGAGAGTGTGCGGCCCGGCGTCCTGGTCGGGCTCGTCGGCGGTGTACTTTTCGAGAAGCTGGGTGACCGACCCCTGGGCTTGCTCCTCTTGCGGCTCGGACGAAAGGTCGGGTACGGTCTCCGGCCGATGTTCCTCGAGTTGCCCGCCATCCACTGCGGGCACGCTCGTCTGGACGGCGGTGGCGTCTTCCTGCCTGACGAGTTCCACAAGCAGGATAGGCCCGTCGGGGGCGATCTGGATCTCTGAATCACGCGTGATCAGCGCATGCTGCACGCGCTCGCCGTTGAGGAAGGTGCCGTTCATGCTGCCAAGGTCACGCACCCACCAGCCCTCGTTGTCGCGGTAGACCTCGATATGTCGCTTACTGACCACCTCGTCCGCCAACAAGATCCGGCAGTCGTCCTCACGCCCCACGCTGAAAGGCTCGCTGAACGTCAAAGTCCGCCTGCCGCCGTCCGGCGCATCGAATGCAACCCTGATCTCCGCGGGAGCGGAGACGGTCCTCATGATGATCGTGTCTTTATCCATCGGCAAACCTTTTGAAGCACAAGGTGAAAATATCAGAGCCGGTCGCCTTGAGCAAGGCACGTCAAGCCGGTTGACGATTTTGAAGAAGTGATGTTCTATTGCGTCGGGGCTTGATTGGCAGGAGCATTTGATACGGAGGGTAGTCGGGATGTCGCGCTTCGTCTTTATTGCCATGGTCACGATCGTCGCGGGTTGCTGCCCACATCAAAATACTCGCCACGCTGAGAGCCACGCCATGCGGATGCCCGCCGAAAGCGGCGGGGACGATTTCCTCGAGCAGTACGCCGCCACCTTTCGCTTCCGGCTGGGCAGGCCGGGATCCATCGAGGTCACCCCCGGCGGAGACGCGGTCTTGTTCCTGCGCTCCCCGGCGCGGGACTTCAAGCGCGACCTGTACGAGTTCAACCTCGAGACCGGTCGGGAGCGTGTACTGCTCACCGCGGAGCAGATCCTGCAGGGATCCGCGGAGGAGCTTTCCGACCGGGAGAAAGCCCGCAGGGAGCGAATGCGGCTGCTCACCCGGGGGATCTCGCGCTATGAACTCTCCAAGGACGGCAGCAAGATCCTGGTGCCGCTCTCCGGGCGGCTTTTCATGGTCGAGCGCAAGAGCGGAAAGGTGAAAGAGCTCGAGAGCCGGGCCGGCTACCCGATCGATCCGCGGATCTCCCCGGACGGGATGCTGGTGGGGGTGGTGCGTGACGGGGATCTGTACGTGATTGACGTAGCCACGGGCTCCGAGCGCCGGCTGACCACCCGAGAGGGCGACAAGGTATCCAACGGGCTGTCCGAATTTGCCGCCCAGGAGGAAATGGGCCGCTACCGGGGCTTCTGGTGGTCGCCGGACAGCAAATATGTCGCCTACCAGCGCACCGACGACTCGGCGCTGGAGACCATGCACATAATGGATCCCCTGCACCCGGAAAAAGCCCCCAAGACTTGGTCCTACCCCCGGGCGGGCAAGAACAACTCCGACGTTCGGCTGGGCCTGATTCCCGCACTCGGCGGGGGAACCGTCTGGGTGAATTGGGATCGGAAGGCCTATCCCTACCTGGCCACGGTCAAATGGCCCGAGAACGCGCCGCTGACAGTGGTGGTTCAGAACCGCGAGCAGACCGAGGAGCTGGTCCTGACGGTCGACATTTCGACCGGCAAGACCCGCAAGCTTTTCCGGGAGAAGGATCCCGCCTGGTTGAACATCGACCAGGACGTGCCCTGCTGGCTTAAGAGCGGAAAGAGTTTCCTGTGGAGCAGCGAGCGGAACGGCGCCTGGCAGCTTGAGCTTCACGACCGGAACGGCAAGCTGCTTGGCGAAGTCACGAAAAAGAACCTCGGCTACAGGCACCTGGTGGAGGTGGACGAGCAGGCCGGCGTGGCCCTGGTGTTGGCCGGCTCCGATCCCACCGAGCGGCACCTCTACCGGGTCCGCCTGGATCCGAAAAAAGGCCCGCCCGAACGGCTCAGCCGCGAGCCCGGCTGGCACGATGCGGTCTGGGGAGTCAAGCCGGGAGTGTACGTGCACACCCGGCTGACCCTGGCCGGCGAGTACCAGAGCCTGGTAAAAAAGAACGACGGCATGCTCATTGGCGAGATTGGCTGCCTATCGGAAAAGCCTCCGTTCGTGCCCAAGCTGCAGATCATGGAGGTGCAGGCAGCCGAGCGCACCTACAAGGCCGCGCTGGTGAGGCCGCGCGACTTCGATCCCCGGCGCAAGTATCCGGTCTTCGTCTCGGTGTACGCCGGCCCCGGCCACAACCAGGTCATCGCCGCAACGTTCCCATACCTTATTGAGCAGTGGTTCGCCGACCACGGCTTCGTGGTGGTTTCCTTGGATGGGCGAGGAACCCAGGGCAGGGGCCGCGAGTGGGAGCGTGCCATCAAGGGGAACTTCATCGACGTTGCGCTCAACGATCAAGTTGAGGGACTGAAGGCACTGGGCCGGATGCTGCCCGAGCTGGATCTCGACCGGGTTGGCATCTTCGGCTGGTCGTTCGGAGGTTATTTTTCCGCCATGGCGGTAATGCTGCGCCCTGACGTCTATCATGTGGGCGTGGCGGTTGCCCCGGTGACGGACTGGCTCTACTACGACACCCACTACACCGAGCGTTACCTGGGCCTGCCGGGCAAGTTCCCCGAAGCCTACCGGAAGAGCTCGGTCCTGGAGGTGGCCGACCGCCTGACCCGTCCCCTGCTGGTGATCCACGGCAGCTCGGACGACAACGTCTATTTCACTCACTCCCTGAAGCTGATAGAGACTCTGTTCCTGGCCGGCAAGGCCTGCGACTTCCTGCCCCTGTCCGGCCTGACCCACCTGGTCCCGGATCCCCTGGTTACCCGGCGTCTATATACGCGGATAATCGACTACGTGCAGGCAAACCTTTAATTTTATCCCGACACTTGACACATGGGGAAGCGCCTGGCCGGCCATTGCACATGTAGGCGAGAGGGGGTAATCTGGGCAGGTAGATCTTGCAAGGGGCAGACACATGCCAGTCGTCGCTACCGCCAAAAACTGGCTCACTAATCGCATTACTCCCGCCCTGGTAGTGACCAAGCTCAGAGGCTTGGCGATGCTGCTCAATCACCGCCCGACTTTCCGGCATCACCTGGCCGACATTCACCCGGTGGGCGAGCCCTTTTCTTTCGAGGCGCGCTTCCTGTTCACCCTCGAAGACGGCAGCGTCTCCGCCCACGCTATCTTCGAAGGCGGTAAAATGAAGGTCGGCTCGGGCCCTATCGAGCGGGCCGACCTGACCGTTCGCTTTCGCGGGCTCGACGAGATGCGCACGTTTTTCACGGCGGGCGCAGACACGCTGGGGATGTTGCTGGACAACAGCCTGTCTTTCGAGGGCAACCTGAGTTACCTGCTCAAGTTCGGCCACATGTCCACGGCCGTGAGCCTTGGAAACCGTCCCGCCCGGCCCGAGGTGTCCTGGACGGCTACTCACGGACCGGCCGCCTGGCAAGATCTGGTGGCCCCGGCGGCCGGAGAGGCTTGCACCGAAAGGCCGGCTGACGAGACGACCCACCTTGAAGATCCCTACCTTGCCGGCTACACCCTGGATGACTTTCCCAAGGCGAAGAAACTGCTGTGGGCATTTCGAACCGTGCAACCCGAGATATGCTCCGAGCGGGCCAGGCTTTTGACCGAGTTCATGCTCAAGCAGCAGACGAACGGCGGCGGGGCAGACCCGGTCGTCCTGCGCCAGGGCAAGGCCCTCGAGTACATGCTCGAACGCAAGCTGGCCATCATCCACTCAGACGACCTGCTGGCCGGGACGACCACCAGCAAGCACATCGGCGTGGCCATCTACCCGGAAACCGGCGGGACCGGTATCTGGCCCGAGCTGCTTACGGTCGAGGCCCGGCAGCTCAACCCCTATCGCATTTCAGCAGAAGACATCTCCATTCTCGATCGCCAGGTGTTTCCCTTCTGGATGAAAAACAACATCCGCGACTACGCCAAGACCGTAAACGGCAACCCGCGCGCGCTGCTTCTCGACGAAAAGTTCGTGCTCTACTTCATGTGGAAGACGCAGGCTGTCTCGCACACCGTAGCCGACATGCCCCAGGTGCTCGCGCGCGGCCTGCTCGACATCCGCCGTGAGGCGGCCGAGCGCGAGCAGGCCTGCGACGACGACGCCAAGCGCGCCTTCTACCAGGCGGTCTGCCACGCGCTCGACGGCGTGATTGACTACGCCCGGCGCCTGGCGCTTGCGGCCGGGCTACAAGCCGACAAGGAGCCCGACTCCGAGCGCAAGCAGATACTGCTCGACATGGCCCAGAGCCTCGAGCGCGTCCCGGCCCACCCGGCCCGCGATCTGCGCGACGCGCTGCAGGCCGCCTGGGTCGTGTTTTTGTGCGAGCACCTCGAGAACATGAACGCCGGCCTGTCTATCGGGCGCCTCGACACCTGGTTCGAGCCCTACCTGCAGCGCTCGCTGGCCGGCGCGGCCGACGCCGACGATCTTCGAAGGCGAGTCGAGCAGGCCATCGAGTTGACCTGCGCCTACCTGCTCAAGCACACCGATCACCTGCCGCTGGTACCCGACCTGGGCAACCGCCTCTTCGGCGGCTCGTCGTCAGACCAGGTCATCACACTGGGCGGACAGAAGCCGGACGGGTCGTCGGCCGTCTGCGACATGAGCTGGATCTTCTTCAAGGCCGTCGAGATGCTCAGGCTGCGCGATCCAAACATCAACGCCCGCTTCGCCCCGGGGATCAACTCGCCGGCCTACCTGCGCAGGCTGTGCGAGGTCAACCTGCTGACTCACGCGACACCTTCTTTGCACAACGACGCAGCCGTCTTGCAGGCGCTCGTCGCCCAGGGATTTCCGTTGGAGGACGCCCGCGACTACAGCGCCACCGGCTGCGTCGAGCCGACCATCTGCGGCAAGCACTTCGGGCACACCAACAGCATGATGTTCAACATGGTGGCTCCCTTGGAGATGGCGCTCAACCACGGCGTCCACCCGCTGCTCGAGGAACAAATAGGTCCCGAGACGGCCGATCCGCGCGTCATGAAGAGCTACGCCGAGTTTCAGGACGCTTACCTGCAACAGCTCGGATACATGATCGACCTCTCGGTCGAGGCCAACAACATGCTCGGCCGGGCGCACCAGGCTTTGAAACCGACGCCCTTTCTGTCGGCCATCTTCCAGGGCCCGCTCGATGCGGGCCGCGATCTGATCGACGGCGGCGCGATCTACAATAGTTCGGGCACCGCCATGATCGGGCTGACCGACGTGATCGACAGCCTGGCCGCGATCAAAACGCTGGTTTTCGAGCGCGGCGAGTTCGACATGTCCAGCCTGCTCGAGGCATTGAAGACCGACTTCGAAGGATACGAGAAGATCAGGGCGCGTATCCTCAGCCAGGCGCCCAAGTTCGGCCAGGACAACGACCTGCCCGGGAAGATCGCCCGCGATCTGCAGGATTTCATCTTCGAGCGCTTTCAGGCCCACCAGAACTACCGCGGCGGGCGCTACCTGCCCGGCTACTGGAGCATGTCGAACCACGTCGCCTTCGGGGTGCTCTCGGGGGCGCTGCCCTCGGGCAGGCGGCGCGGCAAGGCCTTCACTCCCGGGCTGACACCCAGCCACCTGGCACAGGCGCCCTTAACTTCTCAGATCCGCTGCGTGGCCGCGCTGGACAACGTCAAGATGCCCAACAACATCGCCTTCAACGTCAAGGTGGTGCCCGGCGCCGAAGACAGCCACCGGGCGGTGCTCGATCGCATGAGCGCCTACGTTTCGAGCTACTTCGAACTGGGCGGTATGCAGATGCAGTTCAACGTCACCAGCACCGCCACGCTCAAAGACGCCATCGAGAATCCCGAGGCCTATCGCGACCTGATGGTGCGCATCTCGGGCTACAACGCCTACTTCGTAGAGCTCAACAGCGACATCCAGAACGAGATCATCGAGCGCATGGAGCACGCGCTTTGAGATAATGAAGGCCGCCCCTGGACACAACTCGGTGCTGGTGGTCGACCTCAAGCGCAATTCGCTCGACGACGGGCCGGGGATCCGCTCGGTGGTTTTCTTCAAGGGTTGCACGCTGCGCTGCGTCTGGTGCCAGAACCCCGAAGCGCTCTCGCCCCGGGCGCAGATCCAGCTAAGACCCGAGCGTTGCCTGGGCTGCGGCGAGTGCACGCTCGCCTGCCCCGAACAGATCGCGGGCACAGCGGAAGAAATCGAGCGCGCCGCAGACTGCCGGGTGTGCGCGGCCTGCGTCGCGGCCTGCCCGGCCGGTGCGCGCAGGGTGGCAGGCGTGCATTACGAACCGGACGAGCTTTTCGAGTTGCTCGCAAAAGACGAGCCCTTCTATCGCAACTCGGGCGGCGGGGTGACTCTCTCGGGCGGAGAGCCGGCCATGTATCCAGCTTACGCCTGCGAGTTGGCCCGCCTGCTGCGCGCGCGGGGGATCCAGGTGCTGATCGAAACCGCCGGGCACATCGACTGGGCCGCTTTCGAGCGCCATCTGTTGCCAAACATCGACGCCGTTTATTTCGATCTCAAGCTTGCAGATTCCGCAGCCCACAAGCGCTACGTGGGCGTCGGCAACGAGCGCATTCTGGAGAACCTGAGCAAGATCGTCGCAAGCGATTTCGGCGACCTGCTCTGCCGGGTTCCGCTGGTTCCCGGAATTACCGACACCAAAGAGAACCTTCAGGGCATCGCCGAGCTGCTTCTGACAAACGGCCTGGAGCGCGTTGCGCTTCTGCCCTACAACCCGTTATGGATATCCAAGCGGCTGGCGCTGGGCATGGATCTGCCCTACCGGCACGAGGCGCTGATGAGCCCCGGGCATGTGGCCCGCTGCAGGCAGGTGTTCGAGGAAGCGGGCATCGCCGTGGCCGGTAAATGATGCCGTCTCAAGCGGTATAGCAAACGCATCCTCAACACTTTGGCCAAGTCACCATGTTCGCATTACCGGGTAGGCATCGAAGGCCCTGTCCGGCGACAGGATTGTCATTCCGCCTACTATTGCCTGGGCAACCAGCATGCGATCGAAAGGATCCCGGTGATGTGCCGTCAGGCGTGCCTCCTGCAGAGCCGCTTCCTCTCCAAGGGGCAAGGGGGAAATGCCGTGCCGACTACGCTGCTCGGGAACGAGCACGGCTGGATCTTCTGCCAGGCGCAGTTTGCCCAGGCGGTACTTCAAGGAGATCTCCCAGCACGACACCGCGCTGAGAAAAACCTGGTTCGACGGGTCGCTGTACAGCTCGCGAACTCGTTCGGAGAGCCGGGGACTGTCCCAGATCACCCAGAGAAAGGTGCAGCTGTCCAGGAGCAGCTTCAAACGGACTTGCCCTCGAAAGCATCAAGCAGTTCGTCGGGAAGCGGCTCGAAAAACGAGTCGTCCAAATCGAATTCTCCATACTTCTCGCGGGCCAGGCCGAAGGGGCGCGGCCCCGCCCTGTCCTCGGCAAGGGGGCGTATCTCAGCTATCGGCTTGTTCCGGTTACACAGGACAATATTCTCCCCCCGGGCCAGCCGCTCAAGGTAACGTGACAAATTCTTCTTTGCTTCGGCTATGTTGATCTTAATCATGATCATATAGTTACACAACTAGATGGTCATGTCAACACGCAAAAATGGATCAGCCATCGTGATTTCACCTGGTTTCCTCCCATAGAGGGCTGTCGATACCGATGTCACGGTGTTCTGGCCAACTCGCCCAGTATTTGCGTCCGACTGCCTCCAGCACCCAGTGCGGGTATTCCGACTGGATGATGTCGAAGCCCTTGCTCAAGGTTTCCAGGTAGATTGACGTGTCGCCCTGGGTCAAAACGAGCGCGTCCTTGAAGAATCCATCTACGAAGAGCTTGCTGCCCGCCTGTCGGGCAATGTCCTGGAATTCCACGACCTGGCTCTCGTCCACTTCGATGATCTCTGCGGGACAATCGAGAGTGCTCCAGGCCGTCTGGTAGTCATCAAGGTCTTTCGGACGGGCCTGGATCCTGACATCCGGAACGGTTTTGCGGGCCAGCGCGGCGCTTTCGGCACTGGGCGTCGAGACGAAGGCCTGATCGAGCATATCCGCATCACGAATCGCCATGGCCACCAGATCGGCGCGCTCGGTCTTGGTGTCGACATCTATATTGACGCGCCCCTTGGCCAGTTCGAGAACCTCCTTGAAGGTCGGTACCCGTTCGCACGAGAAGTCGCCCAGGTATTCATCGACAAGCAACGGAACCGCGACCACCTCGTCAAGCGACATTTCATCCACCTGGCGCGCGACGCCCGTCGTCCTCTCGAGCGAAGAGTCGTGCATCACCACCAGGCGGTCGTCTGTTGTGTTGCGCACATCGATCTCGATCGTGTCGATCCCCATCAAAATCGCCAGGCGCATACCGGCCAGGCTGTTCTCCGGTGTAAACAGGCCCAGTTGGCCGCCCGCTCCGCGATGGCCGGTGACCAGGTTTTCCTTGCATTCCGCGTCCAGGGCGCAATCAAGCGGGATCTTGCTGGTTCGTTGGGGAAGCGGATCGGCGCGGCAATCGAAAAGGCGGTATTCCAGATCGTGCAAGACGTCCGGGCCCCCGTCGTTGCCGCCGGCGGAACAGGCGGCGACGGCGACGCAAAACACTCCCCACAAGGGAGGCAACTTTCTGAAATTCATTTTGACCCCACGCTAATCTGTAGATAGTCCAATTTTGAGAGCGCTGTCAACAAATGGCCGGCACCCTGCCCAGAAGCCCGGAAAAACCCGGTCGCATCCGTATGTTTATTCTGCCGTTGATAATTCTTCACGTTGACGCGAGCCGGCGTGTGATGATAGCAAGTTCATGATGAAGGCGCTAAACACTGGCGTAAGATTTCGAAGATGCCTGGCGGCATTGCTGGCCGTGCTTTTCTCGTTCGGCTGCGCGACGAGCTACACCGAGCAGCGGGTCCAGCCGGTGCGCGTGGTCACCAACCCGTCGCGCGCCTGGGTGTATCAGAAGGACGAAAAGGGAGAGCACGTCCTGGGCCAGGCGCCGCTGGTTGCCAGAACGCGCTACCAGGTGGTCAAGAAGAAGCTCAACCCCTGGTGGTGGGCGGTGGTCGGCGGCACGGCGGTGGTGGCCGGGGTCGGTGTGGCCTTTTACAACAGCAACTCCGACGCCGGCAAGTACGTCACCTATGCCGGCTCGGCTGCGCTGGGCCTGTCGCTGATGGCTTGGTACTTCCTGCAACGCTGGATCGGTGGCGAGACGCCGGCCGAGCCCCGCGAGGTAACGCTGGGCGCCAGGCTGGATGGTTACCTCGAACAGCAGACCAGCCTGATGATCCCAGGGCAAGATCGCAGTCTCAGCCTGGTACTGCCGCCCGATCCGGCTCACCCGCCCAAGCCGCAGCAAAGGCCGGCCCCCCCCGCGCTGCATGCGGCGTCGATCCCCGCGACCGACTCGTCGCACCCTGTGCTGGCCGTGTTCGACGTCCAGGACGCCTCGGGCAAAATGCGGGCAAAGGCCCTCGATCAGTTGACCGAATACCTGGCAGCCCGCCTGACCCAGGTGACGCGCTTCCGCATACTGCCCCGCGATCAGATCCACGCGCGCTTGGCACAACAGAAGAGGGGCAGCTACCGCAAGTGTTACGACGAGAGCTGCCAGATAGAGTTGGGCAAGGCGCTGGCCGCGCGCAAGACTTTGGCCACCAAGATCCTCAAAGTGGGCCGGCGCTGCGCAATAACCTCGACCATGTACGATCTGCAAACCGAGACGGCCGATATCTCGGCGCTGGTCAAGACCGACTGCGACGCCGATTCGCTGCTCGATTCGATGGACCGCGTGGCCCGCCAGCTATCCGCCGGCGACTATAGATAGTCGGTTTCAGTCCTGCAAATGCTCGACGACCACCTCGTAGAGCAGCTCGCCGTCCTCGGTGACGAACGACTGCGGGCAGCCGTAGGTGTCGCAGATGCCGACCGCGCCAAGTTCGTCCGGGTCGGGTGTCAGGTAGACCGCCCGGCGGTGGGCTCCGATGCGGCAGGTGCAGGGCACGAGCTGTCTGAATTCCTCGTGGCAGACCGGGCAGCGCAACGTGAGCTTGGTGCCCTCGGGCAGATCGGGGCCTTCCTTACGCGAATCGTTGATTATCGGCGAGAGGTAGAAATCTTCGATCGGCCCGCCCTCCCCCACCTCGACCTCGATATGCATGGCCGGTAGATCGTCGAAGGTCACGGCGGTCACCTTGAGGTTGTGGCCCTTGTGGCAAAACAGGTTGGGGATCCACATGCGATCGCCATCCTTGCGGATCAGGCTCGTGTCGGAGAATTGATAGTCTTCCAGGTAGCGCTCGAGTTTCTTGCTGGTCATGTCTTCCTCCTGTAATACCGTAAGGATATCACTTTGGGTGTGGGTATGGAAGAGCTGCGTCGCGAACAGCTCGACTTCGATGTGATTCGATGACAACTCGATCTTGGTCCGTGCGCGTGTTAAGCTCGGCGAGATCGGGGACCCGGAACCCCGGAGATGATCGATGAAAGAGATCGAATACGACATGCCGCTCTACCGGCCGCCTTCAGAGGCTCGCTCGCTCATTTTCCAGGCCACCATCGGCTGCACTCATAACAAGTGCGCCTTCTGCGTGGCCTACCAGGGCAAGCGTTTCCGGGCCCGGCCCGAGCGTGAACTTTTTGCCGAGATCGACTGGGCGGCTATGCACATGCCCGGCACGCGGCGCATCTTTCTGGCCGACGGCGACGCCTTGGCGCTTTCGCCCCGGCGCATGACTCGCACCCTCGAACGGCTCTACCGCAAGTTCGCGAATCTCGAGCGGGTCACCTGTTACGCCTCTCCGCAGAACCTGCTGGGCAAGTCGATTTCGGATCTCGAGTCGATTCGAGCAGCCGGCCTGAGCATGCTCTACTTCGGGCTCGAGTCGGGCGATGACGAGGTGCTAAAGCGCATCGACAAGGGCGCGACCTGCGAGCAGATGGTGACCGCCTGCGGCAAGGCGCACAAGGCCAAGTTCGATCTGTCGATCACGGTCATCCTCGGCGCGGCCGGTCCCAAGAACTCAGAGCGCCACGCCCGGGCCACGGCCGCTGCGCTCGATCGCATCCGGCCGAAATACGCCTCGGCGCTGACCTTGATGCTGGCTCCGCGTAAACCGAGCTACCAGGAAGTCTACGGCGACCCCGACTGGCGAATGCTCGACCAGCGCGAGAGCCTGGTCGAGTGCCGCCTGCTGCTCGAAAACATGCATGCCGACGGAATCACCTTCCGCTCCAACCACGCCTCGAACTACCTGGCGCTCAAGGGCGATCTGCAAAAAGACCGCCGGCGCCTGCTGGACACGATAGACAAGGTCCTCTCAGACCCCGACTCGCCGCTGCTAAGACCCGAATTCCTGCGGGCTCTATAAGTGTGGGCTGCGCTGCCTTCCGGTACCACTGGCAGCCGATCAGCACCTCACTTCCGTATTAAGCTGGTTAATATGTATTGACATTCCTGTCTTACCGGGTTAGTCTCTAAGACCGAGGATCAGAAAATGGAAACCGATCTTCAACGCCTTATTCTCCGGAACAACCCCTGGCTTTCAGATCCGCAATCATGGACCGCGGCGATCAACCGTATGCTCCCGGAAGTTTTCGTCCCACGAGCGGTTTCCGGTCGCATCCAGGAGGCTCTTCAGACTCGTAACAAGGCCATCCTGGTTATTGGGCCACGCCAGAGCGGAAAATCAACCCTGGCATGGCAGCTTTTCAAGGTCATGAAACCACGGGTGCTGTATCTCAACTGTGAGGAGACCCTGATCCGTGAGTGGTGCACCTCGCCAGGTCTTTTTCTGGCGGATCTTTCCGAGCTGGGCCGACAATTCGAAGTCCTTTTCTTCGACGAGATCCAGCACCTAGGCAACGCCGGACTTTTCTTCAAGGGCATCGTCGATGCCAGGCCCGGCTACACTATTCTAGCCACGGGATCATCGGCATTCGAGCTGCGCTCTAAGACGCGCGAGTCGCTGGCCGGCAGAGCCAGTCGCATTGCCGTGTTTCCGTTTTCCCTCGACGAAGTGACCCATGAATATGCCGGCTCGGCGCCGTCCGTGCGCGACTCGCAGCGGCGCGCGGCGTTCGACAGGCACGTGGCCTACGGAGGGTATCCGGACGTATGGCTTGCCAAGAATCCCGATGAATTTGTCATGGAACTGATCGAAACACTAGTCATGCGCGACGCCTCGGATCTTTTCGGAATCAAAAAGCCTCAGGCTTTGCGAACCATGGTCAAGCTGTGCGCCCGGCAGACGGGAAGTCTCGTAAACCTTTCGGAGTGGGCCTCGATTTGCGGGATCGACGCCAAGACGGTGTCGAACTACATCTTCCTGTTGAGTCAAAACCACATCATGAAGGCGCTTCCGGTCTTCGCCGGGGGCAAGCGCAGGGAACTGACATCCACCCCAAAGATTTATTTTCTGGATAACGGCATAAGAAACGGTCTCGCCGGTGGATTCGAGCCCCTCATATCGCGCCCGGACGCCGGAGCCCTGCTCGAGAACTGGGTTTTCTCCGAGCTTGCCAAGCTCTGTCCGGCAAGCGTCCAAATTCACTACTGGCGAACCCTCTCCGGCGCGGAAGTCGACTTCGTATTGATCCATCGAGAACGAATCATCGGTATCGAGGTAAAAGCGTCGCGCCTTTCTAAAACCACCATCAGTCGCTCTGCAAGAAGCTTCATCGAGGCGTACCGGCCACGGTCCATGGCAGTCGTCAATCTCGGGTTGAATACAGAATCGAATGTGGACCAGTGCCGGGTAACCTGGCTCGAACCACAACGCCTATCCAACTACCTGCGCGAGTTCCTGAGCGCATCGTAGCAGAGGTGCTGTTTCGTCACCTTTCTTTCCCGATTCTCGCGCCTCCGGGAAGTCCGCTTCAATCGAAGGCGCCTATCACCATCTGGTCGAAATCTATTATCGACCCTGTGGCCATTTGGCCTCCGTCGCTGACCATGAAGCCGACCAGGCGCGCTACGTCCAGCGGCCTTAGGATGCGCCCGAAGGGAGCCTGGCGGTCTGCCTTATCCAGCCAGTCTTCGGGCGCGCCCTCCTGCTTCTGCACCGCGTCCTCGCCGGGGGTTGCCATCCAGCCTATGTTGAGCCCGTTGACCCTGATGCGATCGCCGCGCACTGCGTTGGCTATGTTCTTGGTCATGGTCAGTAAAGCGCCCTTCGAAGTGCAGTAGATCGTCAGATTTGGCTGGCCGCCGTGGGCCGAGACGCTCAGGATATTGATTACCACCCCGCCGCGCTTCTCCCGTTTCATAATTCTGATGCAGCCCTGCATCAACAGGAAGGGCGCGCGCACGTTCAAGGCCATCATGCGATCGAAACCCTCGGGCGTGGCATCTTCGATTCCACCCCGGGCCGTCGTCGCCGCGGCGTTGACCAGCCCGTCGAGGCGGCCGAAATGCCGGTCGCACTCCTCGACCACCCGCCGGCAGTCCTCAACCTGCACGAGATCGGCCGCCACGAAATGCGCCCGCGCGCCCAGCCCGGCCGCGACACGCTTGCCCGCCTCGAGGTTGCGCCCGCAAATGCATATACCGGCCGCGCCCAATTCCAAAAGATGCCCGGCGATCGCTTCGCCCAGGCCTTGAGTCCCTCCCGTAACCAGGTAGACCTTGTCGCTAAGCTTCAAGTAGTCAGCGCCGCTCATCTCACACCTCCAGGCAAATCGTTCTATTCTCTGCAAGCGACCTGGCGGCGGCATCGGCCAGCACGAGCGCCGCGCGCCCGTCACGGCCGTCGACCGCCGGCCCGCCCTTGCCCGCGACCACATCGAGGAAATTATCCAGCTCGACCCGGTAAGCCTCGGCGTAGCGTTCGAGGAAAAAATAGGGCGGTTTGTCGGTCGTCACCGCCGCCTGGGTATAGCGCGCAAGCGTCGTCGGGCTCGGGTTACCCGCCTGGAGCATGCCACACTCGCCCAGCGCCTCTATGCGCTGGTCATAGCCGTAGACAGCCCGGCGGCTGTTGTCGATCTGGCAGATGACGCCGCCGGCCGTTTTCAGGATCACAACGGCGGTGTCCACGTCCCCGGCCCGCCCGATCTCCCGGCTCACCAGGCAGCTTCCGGTTGCGAAGACCTCGCGCGGCTCGTCGGGCAATAAAAAGCGCGCCATGTCCAGGTCGTGGATGGTCATGTCCCTGAAGATGCCGCCCGAAACCGCCACGTACGCGGCCGGGGGCGGCTCGGGATCGCGGCTGGTGATCTTGAGAACCTCGATCTTGCCGATCTCCCCCGCCGCAAGCGCCCGCTCGAGAGCCGCGAAGTGCGGATCGAAGCGCCGGTTGAAGCCGATCATCAGCGGCACTCCGGCAGCGGCGACCCTCTCGAGACAGGCGTCGACCCGCGCCAGATCCAAATCGATGGGTTTCTCGCAGAAGACCGGCTTGGAGTATTGCGCGGCCAGCTCGATCATCTCGACGTGGGTGTCGGTCGAACTGCAGATCATCACCCCGTCGATCCCGGGATCGCTTACTGCCTGCTCCGCCTCGGCATACGCCCGCGCCCCGTGCTTGTCGGCCAGCTCTTTGGCCGCCTCAAGATTTACGTCGGCAACGGCGCTGAGCACCGCCCGCGGATTGGCCGAGACGTTATCGGCATGAACCCGGCCGATACGGCCGGCTCCCAGAAGTACGAGCTTCATGAAGAACCTCCTTCAGCTCTTGGTCTTTACATTCCAGAGCAAGGCCGCGAGTACCATCGATATCACAGACGCGCCGATCCAGAAGACTATCGGCCAGGTGAAGTCGTAATGGCGTACCCCGTCTATAATCGTCGTGCCCCGGGCCACCAGATTGCCGCTTACCAGTTCCTGCAATCCGGCGCCCAGGTATGAGAACACTCCCACCAGGCCCATGGCCGCTCCGGCCGCCTTCCCGGGGGCGATGTCGACGGCGAACAGCCCTCCCAACACCGCCAGTAAGCCGCTTAGCGTGAAGCCGTAGATTACCAACCCGACTGTCAGCCAAGTTGCGTTCCCGCGTGGAGCCAGAAAGATGATCAGCAGGGAAAGGATCTCTATCAGGCCGAAGATCAGCGTCAGCGGTGGGCGGCGGGCGCCGAAGAACCTGTCCGAGAGAAATCCGTAGGCGGCGCAGCCGCCGATTCCGGCGATGGTGTTGATCCCCACCAGGCCGCCGGCCTCGAGCAGCGAAAACCCGTGCGCCTCCTGCAGGTAGAGCACACCCCAGTTGTTCACGGCGTAGCGGGTCATGTACATGCAGGCCGAGGCCAGACCGATCAGCCAGACGGCCGGCATTGCAAGCAGCTTGCGCTGGGCAGCGCCCGCTTCCTGGGGCGCCGTGCCGCCTGACGACGGCGGCAGGCCTTCCCATTCCGACACCGGCGGCAACCCCAATGCTTGCGGCCGCTCGCGCAACCCGAAGTACATGGCTGCGGCCACCACCAGGCAGGTAATACCGGGGCCGACGAAAGCGGCGTTCCAGACACTAAGTGAAACCAGGCCGGCCGATCCGAAAAAAGTCAGCCCTTCGCCCAACGAGTGTGCCGTTGACCACAGGCCGTACATGGTGCCGCGCTTCTTGCCGCTGAACCAGTGCGTAATCGAGACGACGCACGACGGGGCAAGAATGCCCTGGAACCAGCCGTTTACCGCCCACAACACCACCGCAACCACTAAAAGAGTGTTGCATCCCATGAACAGGTTGATAAGCGCCGAGAAAGCCAGGCCTGTTGGAATGAAGCGGCGCACGTTCACGCGGTCGGCCAGAAAACCGTTTATCACCTTGCCGCTGCCATAGCCCCACAGGTAGGCCGCGCCGATCCAACCGAGTTGCTCGGGCGAAAAGATGCCCATGTCGATCAAAGGCTTCTTGACCACGCTCAAGCCGAGTCGACAAGTGTAGGCGAAGCCGTAACCCAAGATGAGCGTCAGGATGACCGACAGGCGGTAGCGCTTGAACAAACCATCGACTTCCCGGCCGTCCTCGATTCGGGGACGGTCGGGTGCCGGCGCATAGAAAGCGGCTATCCTACCAAGAAGTCCCCGCATCCTAGTCGCCAGCCCCTTCGTCGACCGAGAACGTCGAAAGCGTCCGGGAGAGTCGATCTTGACGTTCGATCATTCGTAGGTACTTCTGGTGATGCTCACCGATCGGCTCGATGACTCGCCCGGGGTCAGACAGCGCCTGCTTGTAATCGGCCAGCCGGCCGAGCGCTTTCAATGCCATCAAGGCGCTCCCGCGTGCCGAAGCCTGGGGAATTTTCGTAAGTTCCAGCGGAGCACCCAGTGCATCCGCGACAATCTGCTGCCAGGCGGGCGAACCGCAGAGAGCCCCCCCGCCGGCGACAACCCTGACGCCAGGGGGAAGATGCGGTCGCAGGCGATCGAGGATAACTGCCGTCCGACAGGCGATGCTTTCCAGAAAACCTGCAACAATCTGCTCGGGCGAGGTAGTCATCGTCAGTCCGTGGATTGTCCCAACTGCCTTTCCTGCCCAGCCCGGGCTGCGCTCTCCGGCCAGGAGCGGCAAGATACCAAGACCGTGTTCTCCGGGCGGCTGGCCGGCAATAGCCCGCTCGAGGTCATCTTCTTCGGGCAGGCGCAGCACACGTTTCAGCCAGGCAAACACACCGCCCCCCTCGGTCAGGGCACCGCCAAGCAGTGACAGCCCCGCGTCCACCCGGTAACACCACAAGCCGTCGGGCACATGCTCGGGTGTCCCGGGCAAAACCACCCGAACCGCGCTGCTTGTGCCGATTGTCAAAGCGACGCAATCGGGCGCGACACAGCCCGAGCCGATGTTGGCGGCCGCCCCATCGGCGACGGCCGGGAACCAGGGTACTCGATCGAGTTGCGGCCAGCGCGAGGCGAACTCGGCCAGGAGCCCCCGGCGCGGCCGGTTGCCGTCTACCGGCTTTGAAAACTGCTTCATTTGAACCGGCAAGGCGGCAAACGTCTCGTCATCCCAGGAAAGTTCCCTGCGATCGAGTAGGCCCGACCACGAGGCAACCGAATACGATACGGCCGCCTCTCCGAAGAAACGCCGCTCGAGATACTCGCCGAAAGAGACCCAGGCCTCGGCCTTTTTGAACACGCCGGGCCGCTCGTCTGCCAGCCAGCTCAGGCGCACCGGCAAGTAGGCCGGGTGGATGAAGCAGCCCGTTCGTTGGTGGTAGACCCCCGGGTCCAATGACGCGCGCAGTCTCTCAACCTGCCGCCCGCCCCTGTCGTCGGCGTAGCAAAAAAGGGGCGTCACCGCCCGGCCGGCGCCGTCCGTGCCCAAGACGTTTCCGACAAAGGTGCAGATCGAGACGGCCCCGATCTTTGCATTTGTTGCTTGCAAGCAATCGAGCAAATCGTCGATGCATTCGAAGACGATCTCGATCAAACGCTCGGCGTCGAACTCGCTTTCATTGAGCGCGCCCATTGCCGGCGCGCTCGGCCGGGTCGCCGCAAAACCGTTTACTACCCGGCCCAGGCCGTCTACGAGAATTGCCCGCACGTTCGAGGTTCCAACGTCGAGCGCAACTACCAAAGGGTCTTGCGCCTTTCCGACCTCTACCGTGCTCATTTCTCCCCTTTCAGGCGATAAAGTATCTCGCCGGCGCGCTCGACCAGCAGGATACCCTGGCCTTCACGCCCACGCCAATCATCGGGATTGATCCCGGCGGGGTCATGATATCCCAGGCCAACGGCCGCGCAACGCTCGGGCGAAATGCCGGTTGCCAGGCTGACCGTGACTCGCGGCTTCTCTGTGCCGTCTGAAAAAGTTCCAAAACCGCGCAGGTGAGTGGAATGGGCCAGCACACCCCACGGCTCACCCGCGAAACGATCCCACTGGCCGGTGAAATAGTCACGCAGGTGATATCCTATGCGCTCTATGACGTCACCGTGGGTATATGAAAACTCGCTGATGTGCGGAGCGTGGATAATCAGCTCTCCCCCGTCGGCCACGACCGGCTCCAGCTTGTACATTCCCTTGGCCGCGGTCCAGATATCCTCGTACATCCCGGGCATCAGCGAAAGCACCCTATCGAATCCATGGTCCATGTATTTCACGTTGACGCGAGCGGACAGGTCGGCCGCCCTCGACCAGGCCTCTTCGGGTGAACCGACGAACACTCCCGCCAATCCTTCGCCTTCCATCACCAGGCTGATACAGATCTTCTGAATATCGATCATCCCGGCCGCCAGATTGATCATGTCCCTTACCGGAGTATCCTTCTTGCCGATCACCTCCCGGCAGGTGATCAGCGCCCCCAGCCAGTGAGTGACATCGATGATCTCGCTGCCGGAAATTCCCGGAAACAAATACTTGTTGCCGCCCGAGAATCCGACTACCTCGTGAGGAAACACGGGCCCGCAGATTACGATCAGATCATAGTCGAATATCAACTTGTTGATCGTAACCGGCACCGGCACCGCAAGCAGTCCATGGCTGAGAGATTCAATTTCCGCCGCGGGGATGACGCCAATGGTTTTGAAAGATTCCACCTTGTCCCATCGATGATTGAACAGTTGCACTCCCGCGAACCGCCCGGCCATGTCGCGCTCGTCGAGCTGCAGCCGGGCAAGGATATCTTGCCTTGAAAGCGGCTGATGCGTCCCGAGCGCCACCAGAACGTCGAGTGCGGCGACCCTTTCGCTCAGCATCTCGTGTAGCGCCAAAAAGACCTGTCCGATCGGCGCCGTGCGGGTGCCGTCGGGCACGATCAACAGCATGCGCTTGCCGTCAACGTCGAGTCGCCCGAAGCCCTCTTCCAGAATCGCGTTGATCTCCTGCTGCTGTTGCGACTCTGCGAGCATGGGCTCTCCCTACACGCCGCTGAAGGCCGAAAAACCGCCGTCGATCGGAACAACGATCCCGGTCACGAAGCTCGCGGACGGAGACAGCAGCCAGGCCACGCATCCGGTCAGATCGGCCGGCTCTCCGAAACGATCCATCGGTGTGTGCTCGACAATCGTGCGGCCGCGCGGGGTGAACCCGGACGTCTTTCGGTCTGTCAACAAGAAGCGGTTCTGGCTGGTCAGAAAGAATCCCGGGGCTATCGCGTTGACCCGGATACGAGGGGAATACTCACGGCACATGTGCACCGAAAGCCACTGGGTGAAGTTGCTTACCGCCGCCTTGGCAGCAGAGTAAGCGGGAATCCTGGTCAGCGGCCTGATGGCGTTCATCGACGAGATGTTGACAATCGCCCCGGCGCCGCGCTCGGCCAACACCCGTCCGAAAACCTGGCTGGGAATCAGGCTTCCCATGAAGTTCAGTTCAAACACCGCCCGCACGTCGGCGGCGGGCAGGTCAAAGAAAGGTAACTCTTTTGAAGTAGTGGCCCCTTCCCGGTTGCCTCCGGCACCGTTTATCAAAACGTCGACGGCGCCGAAGTCATCTTTCACCCGGGCGGCCACGGTTTCGAGGCCCGCCCTGTCCAGCACGTCCACCCCGTAGCCCGCGGCCTGTCCGCCGGCGGCCTCGATCTCTCCGGCCACCTTGCGGGCCGCTTCCTCATTGATATCGAGAACCGCCAAACGCGCTCCCAGGGGCGCCAGGGCGCGGCAGAGCTCGCCCACCAATACTCCTCCCCCGCCGGTCGCGACGATCACCTTTCCTTCGAGAGAGAACAGCTCGCTCAGTGCCTCCAGACTCATTGCTTACCTCCAGGCTTGATGCCGGCAAGGTATTGTAAAGCCTCGTGCGCGGCCGTATCGGCATCCGGCTCGGGCAAAAACTCCCCACTCAGCCAACCCCGGTAACCAAGATCATCGAGGACTCCCAGGATGGCTCCGAAGTCCAACTCGCCCGCGCCCGGCCTCAAACGATTCGAATCGGCCAGGTGTACGTGAAACAGCTTTCCAAAACAGCGCCGCAGGGTCTCTTCGATCGAGCCCTCCTCGATGTTCATGTGGTAACTGTCGAGCAGCAGCCCCAGGTTCCCGGCGCCGACATTTTCGATCAACTCCATCCCCTCGGCAGCGTTGTTTACAAAATCGGTCTCGGCCCGGCAGATGGGCTCGATCGCCAGGCGCACTCCCGCGGCGCCGGCGGCCTCGGCGCACTCGCCAAGCGCATCGGTGATCCATGACATGGCACGCTGCCTGGCTACACCCGGACGGGTCCGGCCCCGGATCAGCCCGATGATCACCGGCGCATCGGCCCGGGCCGCAAGCGGCAAGTGCCCCTCAATGCGCTCGACGGCCGCCCGGCGAACACCGGCATCCTGGTCACTGAACGACAAGCCGTCCTCGCCGAAAGCCTGCCCGGTTCCTATGGCCGCAAGCGAAAGTCCGTTTTTTCGGACTAGATCGAGAAGTGCCAGACAATCGAGAGCATTCGGATCGCGGATGGCGAACTCGACCCCGTCGTATCCCCATGCGGCCAGGCGCGCCATGTTCGCGGCGATATCGCCCTGCAGGGTCGCGGCCCTGAAGCGGGACGGCTGGACGGATAGCACGACGGAGTACTTCATGCGCGTCAGACTTCCGTGCCCTGTCCAATTTTCGGCAGGGCGTAGACGGACTTCCATCCTTCGCTGAGCGGCTCGCGCAAGAAAGGCTCCATATCGCCGGCCTTCCGCAGGGTGACTTCTTCCACGGGCGGGACGCTGCCCGCCGGGAAAGCCTCGAGTATCTGATCGCAAAGCAGCGTCAGGTAGCGCAGGATGGCGGCCAGGGGCCGCTTGGCTTTTTCGGGCGAAGCCGAACGGGCCTTGCCTACCACGCCCTCGGGGGTGGCCGCGATCTCGATCGCGAAGTGACCCTCACCCTCCGACCAGCGGCTGGGCCGCCCGAACGGATCGACCGACTTGTCGAAGTGGCCCTCTGGTAAATAAGACTTGCCCTCGGTGTCGACGGCATGGTTCATGTCGACCATTTCTGGAAATAAAAACAGCCCCAGCGACGTCTCCGACTCGTCGGCGTGCACGAAGTTCGTTTCCCACATTCCGCCCCGCTCGCGGGTGCGGAAGAACTCGCGCACCGCGCGGTGCCAGTCAATCACCCGGAAGACACCGGGCAATTGGTAACGCTTCTGAAATTCCTGGATGGCCGATTCCAGCATCCAGAGTTGGCCGTGGTTGTTGACGATCACCTGTTTGCGAAAGCCGTCGTTCCACAGGCCGAGCATGACGTCGATCATCATCTCGCGCACGACGTGCTCGCGGACTATCACCGTGCCGGGCATGCCCAGGTGATGGTAGGGATGACCGCCGTACATCAAGGGCGGCAGTGCCAAGCTGACCTGTGCGCCCTTCTTCTCGGTGTAGCGCCTGACGCCCTCTGCAATGGCGCTTACGAACAGGGTATCCATGGCGCTTATTGTATGCTGCCCGTGCAGCTCGGTACTGCCGACCGGGATCAAAACGATATCGTTCTTGCGGCGGTTCGCCTCCACCCGGTGGCGCACCGTGGTCTGAATGTAAGAACCCGGCCGGGCCCACTCGACCGGTGCGGGAATGCCGTAGTCGGCCAGTATCTGATCGATGCCTTTGTCGTCGGCATCCCAGATTTCTTTTTTCATACGCCCGACCGGATTGTCCTCGAAGAAAAGGTCCGGTTGATCGCTGGCCAGCCAGCCCCGCGGGGCATTCGTCTGTTCGGTTTTCATGTCTTTTCTCTCCTGTCACACTCAGGGATGAACAATGATCTTGCCGTCCCGCCGCTCGCAACTGCGTGCTATGGCGTCCACGGCCTGATCGAGCGGAAAGCTCGCGGTGTGCGCCGGCGACAAGTCCAGACGCCCCGCCGACACCATCCGTATCACGTTCGGGAAATTGGCATGGCCTGAATGGCCCTGGGCTCCGAAGAACTGGCCCCGGCGCACCTGGAACGTCTCGAGGTACATAGGCACGCGCTGTGCGGCGCGGCCTATTTGCACGATCTTGCCGTTGATGGCCAGGGCGCGCTCCATCTCGGGGATAGTCAGATGCGGGGCACCGGCGGCCTCGACCATGAAATCGAATCCCTCGCCGTCGGAATGCTCGAGCAGCACTTTGTGGGGCTCGACCTGCTTGGGATCGTAGACCTCGGCGGCGCCGAGCTTGGAGGCCAATTTTCTTCGCTCGGGCGAAACCTCGAAGGCAACCACCTTGCCGGCCCCGGCGGCCACGGCCAGGCCGACCGCCGCCAACCCGATCGGGCCGGTTCCGAAGACGCACACGTAGGCACCCGGCTTGAAACCTTCCCCCCGCGTGAATATGCCGTTATAGGCAACACAGGTCGGCTCGGTCATGGCGGCCATGTCGAAACCCTTTTCCTCGCCGAAACGCTCCAGGATGCCGTCGATCTTCCAGCAAAACTTTGCGCCGACCGCTATGTACTCGGCGAAGGCGCCGTCGATGGTGAAGCCGATTTCTTCCAGGTTGGTGCAGTGGTTGGGAAAGCCGTTGCGGCACGGGTTGCAGTGGCCGCACCAGATCATCTCTTCGACGGTGACCGGGTCGCCTTTTTCGAGGGTCTCGACATCGGCGCCGACCTCTGCCACCCGACCCGAAAACTCGTGGCCAAGGATGCCGGGAAAGCGCGTCAGTCCCGGGTAGAGAATGTAGGCTTCGGAGTCGGTCTCGTAGAAATGCATGTCGGAGCCGCACACGCCGCAGGCCTTTATTTCCACCAACACCTCGTCCGGCTTGATCTGCGGCTTGGGTCGCTCTTGGACCGCTAGTTTGGGCTCGCGCCAGACGCTGTTGCCGGTTATCGCCTTGCGCGTCTGCTTCTCCCATTCGCTCGGCTGGTAATCTTTCTTGGGATCCCACTTGGCATCCAGGACGAGTCCTTTCATGGCATTTCCTTTCTGATGGCGCTCAACACCCGAGCGGCACAAGATGCCGTTCGAAATGCGCTTCGAGCGCCGAGTAATAATTCTCTTCATTTGCCCGCAGGCTTTCCAGAATCCTCTCTCTAAGACTCTCTCCCTCCCGTGCCGGCGCCGTCAGCACCGAACCAAAAGTCACGTGCAGAACCTGGCGGGCATCGCGGTCTTCGAGCAAGCCCGAAAGGTCGGAAGACTTCATATCGTCAGGCGCCGGCAGACGGGCCAGGTCGGCCGAGACTTTGTAGCTAGCCTTGTCTTCGGGGTAACGCCGGCGGGCGAATTCGAAGATCTCCAAAAACAGTTTCGGGTCGATCACTGCAATTACCCGCAGCGCCTCGAGATACGAGGTGCCGGCCGTCTTGACGTGCAGGCGCCCGCCCGCCAGGCGTGCCATTGACGGGTACAGCCCGAACTTGTCTGAGCCGGAATGAACGCCCAGTTTATACGACCCCAGCGTCCGGGCCACGGCCACGTGCCGGGCGAAGGCCTGCTCGAAGATCCCCAAGTCGCCGATATAGTCGCAGCCCTTCTCGAAGTTGCCCGGGTAACGCGGTGCCAGGCTGGCAAGCCCGACACCCAGCCGGCCGAGTTCTGAAGCTATAATGAAGTGCTCCTCGATCGAGGTCTCGGCATCTGATTCGTCCACCGAGACCTCTATCTCGAACGGGCGCCCGTTCATTTTGCCGGCCAAGTGGCGCTGCATCCCGGCCACGTGCGCAAGTGCTCGGCCGTAACCCGCGTAGGCACGCAATAGACTCGTCTCGCCGATCTCGACCGCCGTCCCGCCTTCCAGATCATGCCTGCCCAGGTAACGCCGGCGCGTATCGGACAGGCTCGTCTCGAGCTCATCCCAGGAAAACGAATCGTCATCCCGGGCTGCCGTGACGTATTCGGAAGGATCGAATGTGAAAAACATGAACCCGGCCTCTATGCAACGGTCGATGTCTTCTGTCGTCTTCAGGTGATCCGCATCGGCTCCCCAGGGCGCACAAAAGCCTTCCTGGAAAACGCCGAAGCTCGCGTCGTCTACGACTTCACCAGGCGTACGCCCGGTACGCTGCATCTCACGCATGGATTGCTGGGCGAAGACCGGGACAAGCCGCCCGCGCCTGATGGCCCTGACGTGGCCCGGGGTGGCCAGACCGAGCCTGTCGCCCAGCCCGAACGAAGCGCCGGGGCCAACCAGACCGGGGGCGGTGTACGGCAACTCGCGTCTCAGGACGACGGCGTTTTCATGCGTCGTCGGCCCAAGAGCCAGATTGAAAGCAAGCCCATCGATCTCGATCTTCTTATGCTCACCGCGAAGCGGGGAGGCGCCGTCCGGGAACAAGACCCCCAGCAGCTTCCCGGCTCCGCGCCGGCCGAGAAAGTAAAGCCTGTGCCCAGCCGTGGCGATGGATCGCGGGTAGACGTCGAGCGCGCAGGCATCTTTTAATCCGGCGGCGAGAGCAACCCTCTCTGCCGCGGGTAAAATTGAAGCCGGCTCTCGCCTGGCAAATAGTTCACCGATCGAGCCCATCTCGGGTCTGCTCGCGATACAAGCAAAGTCTGTAAAATCCCAGGCCTACCGGTCTAGCGAAACTGCGGCACAGCTGTCAAGGCAATTCTCAATTGCGGGCTGCGCTTCGAGATGCTAATCAAATGGCATGAACGGGAGGCCGGCATGACATCGGGGCGAATACCCATCGAGGTTGTCTTCTTCGACGTCGGCGGTGTGCTGTGCGCGGACGTGATCGACGAGAAACTCACCGATCTGGCCAAAAATTACGGCCTGCCGCCCGGCAAGCTGCTCGATCTCAAACCCGGGCTGCGCCAGCAGGCCGACCTGGGACAGATCGATGAGGATCGGTTCTGGCGCGGCATCCTGGCCGAGGCCGGTCTGCGGGCCCGTCCCGATGACCTGCTCTTCGAAGACTACCTGGTCGCCGTTCCCGGGGCGCTGGAGTTGGCCGTGCGCCTCGGTCGGCGCCGCAGGGTGGCCATTCTTTCGAACGACTCGGCCGCCATGTCGCGCGCCCGGCGGGACATGTTCGGCTTCGACGAGTTGTTCGACCCGATTGTAATCTCGAGCCACGTCGGCCTGGCAAAGCCGGACAGGCGCATCTACGGCCTGGCCGCCGAGACAGCGGACATCGCTTGCGAAAAGTGCTTGTTCATCGACAACACCCGCGAGAACACGGACGCCGCCCGCGCTGCAGGGATGCAAGTCATTTTGTTCCAGGACAGCGTGCAGCTCGAAGCCGAACTTGCCCGGCTGGGATTGCTCGAAGGCGACTGACGTCGGAAATCAGGCGGTCTTGTCAATCGACATAATAGACTTACCTTAATACTGTCATGCGTTCCGCCGGGAGCCGGATTGCTCTCCGGGTGGAAGATTGGAGGCCTGATGGCCCGAGAGATAATCTATATTCTGGCGCTGGCGGGCGTGCTTGTGGCCTCGGCGCGCGGCGGCCCGGCGCGGGAGGATACAAACATGCGCAATAGAAAGTTAACGCTTGAAGAGGTAAGAGTCATAGAGCAGCGCGGCACCGAGGCGCCATTCAGCGGAAAGTATAACGAACACTCCGACAAAGGCGTCTATAGCTGCAAACGCTGCGGGGTCGCTCTTTTTCTCTCCGAGCAAAAATTCAAATCGAGCTGCGGCTGGCCGAGTTTCGACGACGAGATTCCCGGCGCCGTCGAGCGCCGTCCCGATCTGGACGGGGTGCGCACCGAAATCGTCTGCGCCCGCTGCGGCGCACATCTGGGGCATGTCTTCGAGGGTGAGGGCCTGACCCCGAACAACCTGCGCCACTGCGTCAACTCGATCTCCATGGAATTCATCCCGGCACAACATCTCGGCCGGGCCATTTTCGCAGGCGGCTGCTTCTGGGGAGTCGAGTACCAACTTGAGCGTGCGCCGGGAGTGTTCTCGACCACGGTCGGCTATACGGGCGGCAGAGGCGAGCGTCCCAGCTACGAAGAAGTCTTCAGGCACACGACGGGACACGCCGAGGCGGTGGAGGTTCTCTTCGACCGCCGCCTGACGAGCTTCGAGGAGTTGACGCGATTGTTTTTCGAGATTCACGATCCGACCCAACTCGATCGTCAGGGACCGGATATCGGCGACCAGTACCGTTCGGCGATTTTTTATTTCGACCAGCGGCAGAAAGACACTGCCCAGGCGCTGATCGAGGCCATCGAGAAGAAGGGCCTGAACATCGCCACCCAGCTCACGCCTGCTTCAACATTTTGGCCGGCCGAAGATTATCATCAAGACTACTACCGTAAGAAAAACTCCGAGCCTTACTGCCACATCCGCAAGTAACGCTTCTGAAAACATCATACGTATACTCCATCTCGCAAGACAGCAGCAGCAAATTGTTCGACAGGCTCGACGTGAAATGAAAAACTCGGCGCTTTGCGCTTGGCGTTTGCGGATACTGCTACTTGTCCCCGGGGTTAAAGTGGGCTAGTGTTCGAGTCGTGATGATGAAAACGTCTTTCAAACGCCGCCTGGTCTCCTTCATGGCCGGTTTGCTGGTATGCGGCGCTTCCGCGGCATGGGGTGGGAACGCGTCTGTCGTCTTCTGGCGGCTGAAGTCTCTGGGCATCGACGAGCCTACCGCGGCCGGTATCTCCAAGGTGCTGGCGGGCGAGATCGGCGGGCTCGACGGCGTCTCGCTGGTGCCCGACGAACGCTTGCAGGCCGCCGTCGACGGGCGGCCCGGGCTTTCGTCCTGCCAGGGCGCGCGGGAGTGCCTGGTCGAGGTGGGCCGCGCCGCTGGGGCCACCGGCATCATCAGCGGCGTGCTGGGTATCCTGGGGGACGTCTTCTCGCTGGATATCAAGCTGGTCGACGTCGTCTCGGGCATGGAGATTCGCCGGGTTGCCCAGACCTGGAGCGGCGAGAGCGATTCGCTGATCGAAGTCATGCGACAGGTGGCCTGCCGCCTTTTAAAGCCCGAGGCCTACAAGGGCTGGCTCGACATCCGGCTTCGCCGCGAGAGAGTGCGCGTTTTTGTCGACGGCGTCGCGGCCGGGCGCACTCCGCTGAAACAACCTTTGCGTGTCTCGCCCGGACGCCATGCGCTGAAACTTTCGGCCCCCGGGTTCAGAGACTACTCGCACTTCATCGACGTCCCCTTCGGCCAGACCGTGACGCTGACCGTCGACATGGATAGCCTGTCGCTCAGCGGCGTCATCTCGGCCGAGAAAACTGAAGACCTTTTCAACATCGGTCTCAAGCTGGGATTGATATCCAACACCAGGGCGCTTTCCGCCCCCCAGCTAAGCCTCGAATTCGGTCTGCGCCTGCCCATCTGGGGTGGGCGCTTGGCCGTGCTATTCGAAAGCGGGGCATGGGGCTCGCAGGACGAACGCACGGCATTCTCTGAGGTCACGGGCCCGACCAAAGTGAACGCCACCATTCTGGTCTGGCCAATCCAGCTCAACCTGCTGCTGCGCCTGCTGCCCGACTACCCCTTCTCGCCCTACCTGACGGCCGGCCCGGGCTTCGCCCTGGTATGGCAGAAGCTTTCGCCCGAGGGGCTCGCACAGCAGAGCTTCCGCGACGCCGCCTTCGGCTTCCAGGCGGGCTGTGGGCTCGAGTACCGCCTCGGCCCCGGCCTGATCCTCGCAGAGGCCCGCTACCTGCACGTGTGGATCAACGGGCCGCAATCCGAGGGCGGGATGAGCGGCCTGGTTGGCGGGCTGGGAGCGGTTGTCGGCTACCGGCTTCTGCTGTAGCCCGGCGATACCTTTTTTACGGCCTACGGTGACCTGGAGGCCCGGTGAACGAAACAGACGACCCGAAACTCGCGCGTATCGAGAAATACTTCAAGCGGATTTACAACCACATCGATACCGCCGAGCTACGCAGCCGGGACATGTGGCCCGAGATAGTCGCCGGCGCGGAGAGCGGGGTCGGTGACGAGTCGGACGGTCTGTTTCTGGATTACTACTCGGTGGAGGGCCTGCGGCTGGTGCTACTGCGTTACGGATTCATGGACGCCCTGAATAGAAGAGGCATCGAGAAACCGCGCCTCTCATTGCACCGCCACGCCGAGGGCTACGATATCCTGCGCATCTTCAGGGACCGCTCCGAGTCCCCGCTGATCGAGCTGGTAGCTCAGGTTGGTCCGCTCTCCGCGGAAGCGGCTGGGTCCATTGACGCCTGCGGGCAAAAATTTTTATCGGTGCGCTGGCTGAGAATGCAGAATCCCACTGCCAAGCCGACCCCCGGCCGCCCTCTGTTTCCCGGCCAAGACCACCCCGGGCTTGGGCTGGGCCGGGAGATGATGGCCTTGCTGCAGCTGATCTGCGTACGACTCGATCTGGACGGCGTGATCGAACTGCCCGAGCGGCTGCACAATGCCGCGCTCTATTTCAGACGTTTCCGGTTCATAGATCCCGAGATGCAGGGCGTACTGACCGCCATCCTCAGGGACACGCGCGACAGGAAGCTGGCCGAGTTGGCCTGGGGCGTCGAGTTGGGCGGTCTTCTGGACCTGGTGAGCGGTAAGCCCTACCGCTGGATCGCCCGCGAGCAGGCGCTGGCACGCAAGGGACCGCTGTGCGAGTTTCTCGACTCGGACGACTATCGCCGACGCGCGACAGAGGCCATGGAGCGCGGCCGCTTCAGGCTGGAGACGGGAGACCTGGCGCTCGATCAAGTCATAGTGCGGGAGAACCCGTTTCCCTCGAGGATCAAGTAAACCCGATCACACTGCTCGCGCTCGTTCCGCAACGGAAAGAATTTACATCGGCTCTAAAAAGAGCTAAATTGGCCGTCATCATGAAGTGCAAGGACTGCCTTCACTGGGCCGAACCCCATTCGGTCGACTCTCTGCCCGATTACCCAATCGGTTACTGCGAGATCTTCCAGAAAGACGTGGCCGGTGAGTTCGCCGGGTGCGCCGGGAGGTTCTTTCTCTCGCGCAACCGCGAGGACTGGATCGGAGTTATCCGCGAGAAAGAGGCTCCAGCCGACGCCCCGCTACAGGTTCCCGATGGGGCGAAAATAGTCTCCATCTCGGAACCCATCCCCGGGACAAACAAAGTCAAGATAGTTTATTTGGTACCTGAAAAAAATTGATTCCGGAAATGGGCTATTCTTCGCTCTTCTTCGCCCGAGGAGCCTTCTTGCCGCCGGTCTTCTTGGAAGCGGCCTTCTTGGGAGCGGCCTTCTTGGGAGTGGCTTTCTTGGGAGCGGCTTTCTTGGGAGCAGCTTTCTTCTTGGCATCGCCGGACTTGCCCGACGACGATCGCTTTTGAGCGCCTTTACCCTTTTTGCCGCCCGCCTTCTTCTCCTCTGGGAGAATCTCGAGAAAAGCCATCGTGGCGCCGTCGCCCCGGCGATGGCCGGTGCGGATGATACGCGTGTAACCACCCGGGCGCTTCTCGAAACGGGGCCCCAGTGCATCAAAGAGCTTGCGCAGGGCGGTCTCCTCGTACACCATGCGCCCACCAACCTTGTGTCCCGTAACACACAGCCGCCGGGCCGCGAGTCTCCGCGCCGCCAGGTCGCCGCGCTTGCCTAGCGTGATTAACTTTTCGGCCAGGCGCCTGAGTTCCTTCGCCCTTTCGAGCGTGATCAGGATCCTCTCGCTCAAAAAGAGAGAGGTAACCATGTTTTTAAACATCGCCACGCGGTGTGCCGGCTTGAGCCCGAAGCGGCGGCTCTTCCTCTGGTGTCTCATTATCAGCTCTCCTTATCCCGGGCACGCTTGGCATCCCTGGGGGGCCAGTTGTCGAGCTTAATACCGAGCCCCAGGCCCATCTCGGACAGGAGATCCTTAATCTCCTTCAGCGACTTGCGACCGAAATTCTTCGTCTTCAGCATTTCGGCCTCGGTCTTCTGAACGAGGTCGCCGATGGTCCTGATATTGGCATTCTCCAGGCAGTTTGCCGAGCGTACCGAGAGTTCCAACTCGTCCACGCTGCGCAAGAGCAGATCCATCTGGCGCTCCTGCTCCTCGTTGTGCTCATCCTCGTCACCGATATCCTCCTCTGGAAAGTTGATGAAGATCGTCAACTGCTCCTTGAGGATCTTTCCGGCGTAGGCCACGGCATCCTGCGGGTTGACACTACCGTCCGTCCAGACTTCCATGGTCAGCTTGTCGTAGTCGGTCATGCGACCCACGCGTGCGTTGGTTACCTTGTAGTTGACCTTCTTGATGGGAGAGAAGACCGAGTCCATCAGAATCAGGCCGACCTCGACCTCGTCATCCTTGTTGATGTCCGCCGGTATGTACCCGCGGCCGCGGGACGCGTGGATCTCCATCTTGAGGTGCCCGCGGGCCGAAACCGTGGCGATGTGGTGCTCGGGGTTCAAGATCTTCATGGTGCCGTCAGTCTTGATGTCCCCGGCCGTTACCTCGCACGGACCCTTGGCGTTGATCGTACAGGTTTTCGTCTCCCAACCTTCCATCTTCATTCGCACTTCCTTCAGGTTGAGAACGATGTCCGTCACGTCCTCGGACACCTCGGGAATAGCCGTGAACTCGTGCAGGATGCCGTCAATCTTGACCGCGGTGAAAGCGGCTCCCTGGATACTGGAGAGCAGAACCCTTCTCAACGAATTGCCGATCGTTATCCCGAAACCGCGTTCGAACGGCTCTCCGACAAACTTTCCATAGGAGCCGCTCAGGGTCTCCCGATCGACCAGCAGTGTCTTCGGTTTGATCTGATCCCGCCAGTACCTGGAAATATCGGTTGCCATCACTCCTCCTGAGTCTTTCCGAACCAACGTGCCGTGGGGCCCGTTTACGTTTTACTTCGAGTACAGCTCGACGATCATCTGCTCCTGGATCGGCATGGTAATATCTTCGCGGCTCGGGAAGGCGGAAACAACCGCCTTCATCTCCTTGCGGTCCAGCTCGATCCATGCCGGTAGACCCCGGCGCTCGGCGCCCTCCATGGCATCCGCGAACAGATCGATCTTGCGGCTGCCCTCCTTTATCTGTACCTCGTCCCCGACGTTCAGCTGGTACGAAGGCACCGACACCTTTTTTCCGTTTACCCGGAAATGGCCATGCCTGACCAGCTGACGGGCTTCGCGACGGGTGCGGGCGAACCCCATGCGAAAAACCATGTTGTCCAGCCTGCGCTCCAGGATCAAAAGCAGGTTCTCGCCCTTGATGCCCTTCATCCTCTGGGCGCGCTTGAACGTGATCCTGAACTGCTTTTCCAAGAAACCATATATCCTCTTCACTTTCTGCTTCTCCCTGAGCTGGGCGCCGTATGAAGAGAACTTGCTTCTGCGTTGTCCGTGTTCACCCGGTGGGTAGGGACGGCGATCAACCGAACATTTCTCGGTAAAGCATCGGTCGCCCTTCAGAAACAGCTTGAGCTTTTCCCGCCGACAGAACTTACAGACAGAACCCGTATAGAGAGCCACGAGATCCTCCTTACTATCTTGACATCAGACCCGCCGCCGTTTCGGCGGCCGGCAACCGTTATGTGGAATTGGCGTCACGTCCTTGATCATCGTCACTTTCAAACCGGAAGCCTGCAGCGCCCTGATGGCCGCCTCACGGCCGGCCCCCGGCCCCTTGACCTCGACGCCGAGCTGCCGCATTCCGTTATCCTGAGCCTTCTTGGCGGCGTCTTGCGCGGCAAGCTGGGCGGCAAACGGAGTGCTCTTGCGCGAGCCCTTGAACCCTCGCGCTCCGGCGCTCGACCAAGCTATGACGTTGCCGGCAACGTCGGTTATGGTGACAATCGTGTTGTTGAACGTCGCCCTGACGTGCGCGATTCCGCTCTGCACGTGCTTCTTTATCTTCTTCTTCGTTTTCGCCACTGAGTCTCTCCTTGCCTGAATTGCTCGCGGCCGCCCTACTTGCTACGGACCGCTCCCTTCTTCTTGACGATGGACCTGCGTGGCCCTTTGCGTGTCCTCGCGTTCGTGTGCGTGCGCTGGCCCCTGGTCGGCAAGCCGCGGCGGTGCCGCATGCCGCGGTAAGCATTGAGATCCATCAGGCGTTTGATGTTCATCGATACTTCGCGCCGCAGATCTCCTTCGACCTTGTAGTTGGCGTCGATAAACTCGCGCAGCTTCTTGACGTCATCCTCGGTGAGCTTGTCCGTGCGCTTGCCGGGATCGAGATTCGCCTCCTGCACGATCTTCACAGCGCGCGTGTTGCCGATGCCGTAGATATAGGTCAAGGCAATGACGATCCGCTTGTTTCTGGGCAGGTCTACGCCCGCAATACGTGCCACCGCTACACCTCCTTCAAACCTTCGTTGATATCTTGAACCCCTGGCGCTGCTTGTGCCTGGGATTCTTGCAAAGTACCCTGACAATGCCTCTTCGCCTGATAATCCGGCAGTTCTTGCACATCTTCTTGACAGAGGCTCTGACCTTCATCTTGGTGCTCCCTTTCACGGGCGGCTGAGAACCATGGGCCCGTCTTCATCAACAGCAATGGAATGCTCGAAATGAGCGGACAGCTTCCTGTCCCGGGTCAACTGCGTCCACCCGTCGGCAGCCGTCTCCACCTCCCAGGTGCCGGCGTTTACCATTGGCTCTACAGCCAACACCATGCCCGCTCGAATTCGCTCGTTGTGCCCCGAAGAACGATAGTGAGGGATCTGGGGCTCTTCGTGCAGATCCCGGCCAACGCCGTGACCCACGAAATCCCTGACCACCGAGAAGCCCTCCGCCTCTACGTAGTCCTGGATGACGGCTCCGATGTCTCCAATGCGCTTGCCCACCTGGACGGCCTTTTCGATGGCCAAATCCAGTGCATCACGCGTGACTTGCATCAGACGTGCGGCCGTCTGGCTGACATGTCCTACCGGAATGGTTATGGCCGCGTCGCCGTACATGCCGTCCAGCAGCGTACCGAAATCGACGCTGAGGATATCGCCTTCCTTGAGCTTGCGCTTGGCCGAGGGAATGCCATGCACGACCTCCTCGTTGATCGACGTGCACAGGCTGCCGGGAAAAGGATAGGGCCCGGCCCCCTGGTAACCTTTGAAAGCCGGCTCGGCACCCATCTTGCGAGTCATCTCCTCGGCCATCAGATCGAGATCGAGAGTGGACACCCCCGGGCGCGTCTGTTCGCGCACCGCGTCGAGAACCTTGGCGACGATGCGATCCGCCTCGCGCATGGTTTTTATTTCCGCCTTGGATTTCAGGTAAATAGCCATGTTCAAGCCTTGCCGATCGCCTCGGCGATCTTTTGCTCGATCTCTTTGGGTGTCCCGCTGCCATCGACAGGGCGCAGCAGATCCTGCCGCCCGTAAAACTCCTTCAACGGCTCGGTCTGCTCGCGGTACACTGCGATGCGGTTCCGAATGGTGTCCTCGTTGTCGTCGGCCCGCGTTATCAATTCCCCACCGCACTTGTCGCAAACGCCTTCTTTCGAAGGCGGCGAGAAAACCAGGTGGAACATGGCGCCGCACTTGGGGCAGCTACGCCGGCCGGTGAGCCTGCGCACCAACTCTTCTTCGGGCACCTCTATGCTGACAACGTGATCCAACCCGCCTCCGTCTGCCAACAAGCCCTGCAGCGCCTCTGCCTGCGCCACGGCGCGTGGAAACCCGTCTAGGATGAACCCCGGACGACAATCATCCTTTTTCAGGCGCTCCTTTACCATGCCAATGACAATCTCGTCGGGCACCAACTGGCCGGCGTCCATCTTGGCCTTGGCACGCTGGCCCAACTCTGTCTCGTCCCGCACCGCCGCCCGCAGTAAGTCGCCCGTCGAGATCTGCGGGATATTCAGCTTCTCGATCAGGCGCTTGGCCTGCGTTCCTTTTCCGGCCCCTGGGGGGCCCAGCAATACCAGCTTCATCTGCGCCATCCTCAGCTCTTGCGCCCGCGGCCTCTGATTCGCGGGCCCTTGGGCCCCGTCAGGCCGTCGTAATGGCGGGTGATGAGATGTGTCTCGATCTGCGAAACCGTGTCGAGTGAAACCCCGACGACAATCAACAGGCTGGTTCCGCCATAGTAGAACGGCACGTTGAACTGCTGGATCATCAAGGTTGGCAGGACACACACGGCCGAGACGTACAGCGCCCCGCCGAAGGTAATGCGGCTCAACACCTTGTCGATGTAGACAGCCGTCTGTTTGCCGGGCCTGATCCCCGGAATGTACCCGCCGTATTTCTTCATGTTGTCGGCCACGTCGATGGGATTGAAGGTGACCGCCGTGTAGAAGTAACAGAAGAAGATGATCAGCAGGACGTACACCGTCATGTAACTCCAGCTTCCGGGGCTGAGCATGTCCTTGAAATCCTGCATCCAGGGCTTCTGTATAAAATTGGCCAGGGTGGCGGGGAAGAGGAGAATCGACGAGGCGAAAATCGGCGGAATGACGCCCGAGGTGTTCACCTTCAAGGGAAGGTGAGTGCTCTGCCCGCCGTACATCTTGCGCCCGACGACCCGCCTGGCGTACTGTACCGGAATTCGCCTTTGGGCCCTTTCGAAAAAGACGATTATTGCAACCACACCGACGGCGACGATCGCCACCAGGAAGACCGTGAAGGGCATCATGATGCCCTTGCGAACGAAGCTGGCCAGGCTGATTATCGCGTCGGGAAATGCTGCTACGATACCGGCTGTGATGATCAGCGAAATGCCGTTTCCGATGCCGCGCTCGGTGATCTGCTCGCCCAGCCACATGATGAAGGCCGTGCCGGCGGTCAGCGAGATGATTGTCATGATCCTGAACGGCCAACCCGGGTCGGCCACAACCGCCTCGCCCAGGTTTGATTTCAGGCTCTCGAGGTAAAAGGCTATCCCCATGCCCTGGATCATGCTCAGCAGCACTGTCCCGTATCGCGTGTACTGAGTAATCTTCTTGCGCCCCACCTCGCCTTCCTTCTGCAGACGCTCGATGGCCGGAACGACCACTGCCATCAACTGCAGGATGATGGAGGCACTGATGTAGGGCATGATACCCAGCGCGAAGACCGACATCTGGCGCAGGGCGCCGCCGGAGAACATATTGAACAAGCCCAAAAGCCCGCCGCTACTTCCCAGAAGCTTCTGCACGATACCCCGATCCACGCCGGGAACCGTGACGAACACACCGATGCGGTAGATGCCCAGCATCAGGACGGTAAAGATAATCCGCTTGCGCAGCTCGGGGATCTTCGACAAGTTTCCGAATACGGATGGCACTACGTCCCTCCTCAGGGAGCCGTCTTCCTGATCTTCCTGATCTTCCCGATGACCTCGGCCTTGCCGCCCGCGGCCTCGATCTTCTTCTTAGCCGCCTGGCTGAACCCCTGGGCATGCACAACCAGCGGTTTACCGATCTCGCCGTCTGCGAGCACCTTGACCAGGTCTTGCACCCTCCGCAGCAGGCCCGCCTCACACAGGGCTGCCGGATCGATCACGGCGTTGGCATCGAAACGATCGAGGTCGCCGACATGAACAACCGCGTAACGCTTGGTGCAGTAATTCTTGAACCCTCTTTTGGGCATGCGCCGCTGCAAGGGCATCTGACCGCCCTCGAAGCCCGGCGCGACCTGGGCCCCGGATCTCGACAACTGCCCTTTGTGCCCGCGGCCGGCCGTTCCGCCCCAGCCGGAGCCTGCACCGCGCCCGATGCGCTTGCGTTTTCTCCTTGCGCCCGAAGCGCCTGTCAAATCGTGCAAACCCATCACATCCTCCGCTTCCATGCAGGAGCCGCTCAACACTCCTCGACATCCAGCATGAAGTCGATCTTTTTCACCATACCGCGTATGGCCGGTGTGTCCTCACGCACGACGACCTGTTGCCGCCGCTTGAGTCCCAGCCCGTCAAGCACCTGGCGCTGTTTGGGCAACCGGCCGATTCTGCTTTTCATTAAAGTGATTTTCAACTTTCCCGCCATTTTGGACCTCAATTCATTCCCGAATCAGGCAATCTTCTCGATCGCCAGTTTTCTCCTGCTGGCGACCTGCTCCGGGCTCTCGAGGTCATCCAGCGCCGCCAACGTCGCCCGCACCACGCTGTGCGGGTTATTGCTGCCGAGACACTTGGTCAACACGTCCCGTACACCGGCCACTTCCAGAATCGCCCGTACCGGGCCGCCGGCAATGACGCCGGTTCCCTTACGGGCCGGCCTGAGCAGCACTCTGCCGGCTCCGGCGCGACCGATCACCTCGTGCGGAATCGTCCCTTCCACCAGGGGAATCTTCTTCATCACCTTCCGGGCGTTCTCGTTGGCCTTGCGAATCGCCTCGGGTACCTCGTTGGCCTTGCCCTTGCCGACGCCCACCGAACCCGAGCCGTCACCCACCACGACGATGGCGCCAAAGCGAAAGCGGCGTCCACCCTTGACAACCTTGGCCACGCGGTTAATGCTGATGACCCGGTCGATCAGGTCAAACTCGCTATCTCTTCCGCGATCCATTCTCATTCTCTGGTTCACACCGACAGCCCTTTCTCACGGGCGGCGGCGGCCAACTGGGCTACTCGTCCGTGGTATGCGTAGCCATTACGATCGAACACGACCCGCTTGATTTCTTTCTTTAAGCAGCGCTCGGCCAGCAGCGCACCCACCTTGCCTGCCGCCTCGGCCTTCTTGATGCCTCCGAGCGCGTCCCGCAATTCCTTGTCGAGAGTCGAGGCGGACGCAATCACCCGCCCGCTCTCGTCGTCTATGACCTGGGCAAAGGTGTTTTTAGCGCTCCTGAAAACGGTCAGGCGGGGGCACTCGGGCGTGCCGGAAACTCGCACGCGGATCCTGCGCCGTCGCTTTAGCCGCTTTGCCTGCTTGTCTCTTAGGTTGTATATCATCCTTGTTCTCCTGGCTGTATTAGCCGATGGCCTTCTTGCCGACCTTGCGCAAGATCCTCTCGCCCTCGTAGATAATGCCCTTGGCCTTGTAGGGATCCGGGCGGCGTAAAGAGCGTATCTTGGCCGCTACCTGGCCCACCTTCTCGCGATCGATTCCCTTGACCACCAGGTGAGTGGGCTTATCGATCAGCACCTCGATGCCGTCGGGAATCTTGACCTCCACCTTGTGGGAAAACCCCAGAAACATCGTTATGCCATCGCCCGTTTTCTCGGCCCGGTAACCCACCCCGCTGATTACCAGCGCCCGTTCGAAACCCTTGCTGACGCCGGTAACCATGTTGGCCACCAATGCCCTCAGCAATCCCTGCTTGGCGCGACCGTCGCGGTCGTCCTTCTCGCGAGTCACCTGCAGCTTGTTTTCGGACAACTGCAGCCGAATACCGGCCAGCAGCTGCCTTTCAAGCGTTCCCTTTGGCCCCTTGACGGTCACCGTCTTCTCACCGACGTTGACAGTCACACCGTCGGGAATCTCAATTGGCTTTTTTCCTATCCGTGACACGTCGCTTTCCTTTCCGGCCGCCAGCCCCGGCAGCTATAACTGGGCCAGTTGTCGTTGCCGCGACTACCAGACCGAGCACAAGTATTCCCCGCCGACTTTCTGACGGCGGGCCTGCTTGTCAGTCAAGATGCCGCGTGACGTTGAAATGACGGCGGTGCCCAACCCGTTGCGAACCTTGGGCAGGCCGTCGCTGCCGACGTAGACGCGCCGCCCGGGGCGGCTTTCTCTTTTCAATCCGCGAATGACGGTCTTGCCGTCATCAGCGTAACGCAGCTTGACTACCAGTAAGCCCTGCAGCTTGTCGGGCACCCTGGTGAAATCCTCTATATATCCTTCTTCGCGGAGGATCTCGGCCAGGCGTGTCTTCATGTTGGACGCCGGTATGAGCACCTCGTCCTTGGACGCCTGGCAGGCGTTCCTTATCCGCGTCAGGAAATCGGCAATGGGATCGGACATACTCATGGTCTAACTCCTCGTCAGGGAGGGCGGTCGGCAGCAGTGCAGCCGGTCACCAGCTCGCCTTGGTCACGCCGGGGATCTCCCCTGACAGCGCCAAGCTACGGAAACAGATCCTGCACATGTCGAACTTGCGCAGGTAGGCCCGTGAGCGCCCGCACAAGGGACAGCGGTTATACTGGCGCACCTTGAACTTCGCCTTCCTTTTCGCCTGGGCTATCTTTGATTTCTTAGCCACGAAATCATCTCCTCGCTATTGCCTCGCCCGCCACGAACTACTTGCGAAATGGCATGCCCAGATGAGTCAGCAGGGCACGACCTTCCTCGTCTGTCTTGGCGGTGGTTACAATACAAATGTTCATACCCTTGATCTTCTCGATCTTGTCATAGTTGATCTCGGGAAAAATAATCTGCTCTTTGATCCCCAGCGTGAAGCTTCCCTGGCCATCGAAGGCCCGCCCGGAAATGCCCTTGAAATCCCGCACTCTGGGGATGGCAACGCTTACAAGACGATCGAGAAACTCGTACATGCGCCTCTTCCTTACGGTCACCTTGCACCCGATCGTCATGCCCTCGCGCAACTTGAAATTGGCGATCGACTTCTTCGCCTTGGTCGTCACTGGATGCTGGCCGGTGATAGCCGCGAGTTCCTTGACGGACGACTCGATGATTTTAGGGTTCTGCAAGGCCTCGCCCAGACCCATGTTGACGACTATCTTATGAAGACGCGGGACCTGCATCCTGCTCTTGTAACCGAACTGCTTCATCATCTTCGGTATGACTTCCTTGTCGTACACTTCCTTGAGCCTTGCCATCTTTCGCATCCCTTCGGCGTCGGGGTCACTTGTCTAAACTCTCTTTGCACTTGCGGCAAAAACGTACCTTCTTGCCGTTTTCGAGCAGCCTGATCCCGGCCGTCGTCGGCTGATTGCACTTGCCGCATACCAGCTTTACGTTCGAGACATGAATCGGCGCCGCCACCTCGATGATCCCGCCCTGCGGCGCCTTTGGATCGCTGCCGGATTTGACGTGGCGCTTGACCATGTTTATGCCTTCGACCAGGACGCGCTGTTTCGCGCGCAGGACATCAAGAACCTTGCCCTGGCGGCTCTTGTCCCGGCCGGTGAGCACCACAACCATGTCATTCTTCCTCAGCTTCATTGCCATTTTACAAACCCTTTCCACACCCGGCCGATCTCACAGCACCTCCGGCGCCAGGGAGACGATTTTCATGAAGTTCTTGGCGCGCAACTCACGCGCCACCGGCCCGAAGATGCGCGTGCCGATGGGCTCCTTCTGGGGGCTAATCAGCACGGCGGAGTTGTCGTCGAACTTGATATAGGTTCCGTCCGGCCGACCGATCTCCTTTGCCACCCTGACGATCACCGCCCGGCGAACCTCGCCCTTCTTGACTTTCGAGCCGGGCAATGCCTCCTTGACGGAAACAACCACTATATCACCGATGCTGGCATACTTGCGCTTGGATCCGCCCAGGACCTTTATGCACTGGACGCGCTTTGCCCCGGAGTTGTCCGCAACGTTGAGTATGGTTTGCATCTGGATCATGGCTGTCTCCTGTCTCCCTGTCGCTTGCGGGCCGATTTCTTGCCCGACTATTCCTGTACTCCGCGTTCGATCACCTTGCGAACGCGCCAGTGCTTGCTCTTGCTGTATTGGCGCGACTCGACGATTTCGACACGATCGCCAAGGCGACAGGCTCCGCCGGCATCGTGAGCCTTGAATCGCCTGCGTCGCTGCACATATTTCTTGTACACAGGGTGCAGAACCTTGGCGTGCACCTCAACCACGACCGTCTTCTCCATCTTGTCGCCAATTACCCTGCCCGTCCTCACCTTTGGCTTACCCCTGTCTCGCTTGGCCATGAGCTACTCCTCGACCTGCCCGGGAGATCCGGCGGCCTCGCCTTTAGCAACCCGGCTGATGCCCAGTTCGCTCTCCTGAATGATGGTCTTCACCCGCGCCAGATCGCGCCGGGTGGCTTTCAAGCGCGATACGTCGTCCAGCTGCCCGGTGGCGTGCTGGAAGCGGAGGTTGAACAGATCCTGCCTGAGATCCTCCTCCGAGTGTCGCAGCTCTTCGATCGTTCTCTCCCTGTACTCGCCGGCCTTCATAGCTCGTCCTTTCGCGAGATCACCTTGGTTGCCACCGAAAGCTTGTACCCGGCGAGCCGGAATGCCTCACGCGCCACCTCGTCGGATACCCCCTCCAGCTCGAAAAGGATCCGGCCCGGCTTGATCACGGCCACCCAGTACTCGGGAGAGCCCTTGCCCTTGCCCATCCTGGTTTCAAGAGGCTTCTTGGTCAGCGGCTTGTCCGGAAAAATACGCACCCAGACCTTGCCGCCGCGTTTGACATGGCGTGTGATCGCGACACGGCTGGCCTCGATCTGGCGCGCGGTGATCCAACCGCACTCCGTGGCCATGATACCGACATCGCCGAACGCCAGGTCGCTGCCTCGATAGGCCTTGCCCCGGCGTTTTCCCTTCTGTATCTTTCTCCACTTTACCTTGCTGGGCTGCAGCATAACTCTCTCCCTGGGTGCGTCCCTGGACGAACCCCTACGCTCTCAACGTGCGCCGGGTTGTATCCAGAATCTCTCCTTTGAAAATCCACACCTTGACCCCGATAGTGCCGTAGGTCGTCTTGGCTAAGGCCAGGCCGTAGTCAATATCCGCTCTGAGCGTGTGCAGCGGCACGCGCCCCTCGTGGTACCACTCGCGCCTGGACATCTCGCTTCCTCCCAGGCGGCCGGCGCAGTGAATCTTGATGCCCTTGGCGCCGAACTTCAACGATGTAGAAACCGCCTTCTTCATCGCCCGCCTGAAGGCCACGCGGTTGATAAGCTGGCCGGCCACGTTCTCGGCGACCAACTGGGCGTCCAACTCAGCCTTGCGAACCTCGCGAATGTTGAGGAAGACCTCGCTGTCCACGAGCTTCTGCAACTCTTTCTTCAGGTTCTCGACGCCGGCGCCGCGCTTGCCGATGACGATGCCCGGCCGCGCGGTAAACACGTTGACCTTGGCCTTGTCTCCGGCTCGCTCGATGAACACGCGTGAGATTCCCGCCCGCTCGAGGTGCTTGCGGATGTACCTTCGCAGGCGTATGTCCTCGTGAAGCCACTTGGCGTAGTTTTTACGCGACACCCACTTCGAGTCCCACCAGCGGATGAAGCCCAATCTGAACCCTATCGGATTTACTTTCTGGCCCAAGAACGGCCTCCTTACTTTCTCTCGTCCAGCATGAAGCGGACGTGACTGGTCTTCTTCTGAATCAGGCTGGCGCGCCCCATGGCTCGCGGCTGGAAACGCTTCAACATCGGACCCTGGTCTACCATGATCTCCTTGACCACCAGTGTATCGATGTCCACGTTCCCGGAATCGGCCACGTTGGCCACGGCCGCGCGCAATATCTTCGCCAGCGGGGCGGCCGCCGCCCGGCTGGTAAAATCGAGGACCGCCAAGGCGTATTCGACCTGCCGCCCGCGGATGGTATCAACCACGGCCCTGACTTTCCTCGGGGAAACCCGCAGATAGTGAAGGCTGGCGCGCTTGTGTTTCTGCATCTCGCGCTGCTCGGCCTCTCGTTCTTTCCTGCGCTTTTTTCTCTGGCTCATGGCCATCGTCCTCGCTTAGCGGAGCTTACCGGTACGCCTCCGGCGCTGCTCAACCCTTCTTGCCCGGCCTGGGCTTGGATTTGCTGTCACCCGAATGACCTCGGAAAGTCCTGGTCGGGGAAAACTCTCCCAGCTTGTGCCCGACCATATTCTCGGTGACGAACACGGGAATGAACTTGTTGCCGTTGTGCACGGCAAAAGTCAGGCTGACCATCTCCGGTATGATGGTCGACCTGCGCGACCAGGTCTTGATGACCCTCTTATTGCCCGTCCGCGTCGCATCGAGAACCTTTTTCATCAGGTGCTCGTCAATAAATGGACCCTTTTTTACCGACCGTGCCACGTCTCGCTCCTCGTCATACCCGCACTTCGGGCACTCATTTCGACTTCCGCCTGCGAACGATGTACTTGTCAGTTCGCCTGTTCTTCCTTGTCTTGTATCCCTTGGTCGGCCAGCCCCAGGGAGAAACCGGGTGCGGGTTGCCTTGTCCCGCACGGCCCTCTCCGCCGCCATGTGGGTGATCGACGGGGTTCATGACCACGCCGCGCACCGACGGGCGCCGGCCCAACCAACGCGTGCGGCCGGCCTTGCCGAGCTTGATGTTCTCGTGGTCGATATTGCCAACTTGGCCCACAGTGGCCCAGCAGTCGCGATGCACCTTGCGCACTTCGCCGGAGGGCAGACGCACCTGGGCGTACTTGCCTTCCTTGGCGATCAACTGCCCTGACGAGCCGCCCGCGCGGATCAATTGTCCGCCCTTGCCAAGCTTGATCTCCAGGTTGTGAATGGCCGTGCCCATGGGCATGTTTCTCAACGGCAGGTGGTTGCCGGGACGGATATCGGCATGCTCGCTGGCCACCAAGGCATCGCCCACCGCCAAACCGACCGGCCAGAGGATATAGGCCTTCTCGCCGTCAACGTAGTGCAAAAGCGCGATATGGGCCGAGCGGTTGGGATCGTACTGGATAGCCTTGACCTTGGCCGCAACCTCGAGCTTCTTGCGCTTGAAGTCGATCTTGCGCAGCTTGCGCTTGTGGCCGCACCCGCGGTGACGCACGGTGATTCTACCCATGTTATTCCTGCCGCTGGAGCGCTTTTTGGGCGAAGTCAGGCGCCGTTCGGGCTTGCTTTCCCCGTTCAGAGGAGCAAAATCGTTGGCGGTCATCTTGCGCCGGCCGGGCGTTCTCGGATTGTATATCTTGATTCCCATTGCTACCTCGTTCCTATCAGACGCCGCTGAAGAACTCGATCTTGTCACCCTGGCGCAGGCGAACGACGGCCTTTTTCCAGGATGACCGCCGTCCGACGTTGCGGCCGACACGCCGCAGCCGGGTGGGCGTCCTGTAGGTATTGACCGAGACGACCTTGACGTTGAAAAGCTTCTCGACCGCCATGCGGATGTCAACCTTGTTGGCGTCCTTGGCTACCCGGAACACCATCTGGTTGTTCTTCTCCTGAATGGTGTTGCTCTTCTCGGTGACGATCGGCCTGAGAATGATCTCTTCCGGCGACTTCATGGTTTCAGCGCTCCTTCGAGCTGCTTGACCGAGCGCTCGCTGATCAGCAGCGCGTCGTAGCGCAACAGCTCCAGCAGGCTCAGGCCGGCAACGGTTCTGCAGGCGGCCCGGGGAAGGTTGCGGGCCGAAAGCTTCAGCTTTTGGTTGTCCTTGTTGTCAACCAGCAGACATTTCGAAAGCCCGAACTTGGTGATGGCCTTGGCCAGGTGGCTGGTCTTGATCTCCTGCAGATCGAACTCACGGACCACGAAGAGTTTGTTTTCCCGGGCCTGGTCACTGAGAAATGCACGCAAGGCCAGCCGGCGCACCTTCTTGGACAATTTCGGCGAATATTTGCGCGGCCGGGGCCCAAAAGCCACTCCGCCGCCACGCTGGCCCGGCGCCCGGAGGGTGCCCTGACGCGCGCGGCCGGTGCGTTTCTGCCGGAAAGGCTTGGCTCCGGTACCGCTTACCATGGCGCGGGTCTTCGTGCTGGCGGAGCCTGCACGAATGAGGGCCATCTGGCACCTGGCCACGTCCGAGACGAGGTCGGGTCGCGACGCCTGACTAAAAACGTCATCGGCCAATTCCAGCGTGCCTACCTTCTCGTGATCCAGGTTCCAAACATCTACAGTTGGCATATCCGACCTCCACCTCATGTCTTGATCTCGACGTCGACACCCGCCGACAAATCGAGCTTCATGAGAGCGTCCAGCGTCTGTTGGGTCGGCTCGAGTATATCCAGAAGCCGCTTGTGGACGCGAATCTCGAACTGCTCTCTGGATTTCTTGTCAACGTGGGGCGAGCGCAGCACGGTATAGCGACTGATCCTGGTCGGCATGGGAATCGGGCCCGACACCTTTGCCCCGGTCTGGCGGGCAGTGTCGATGATCTCTCCGGCCGATTGATCCAATAGCTTGTGATCGTAGGCCTTCAGCCGAATGCGGATTTTCTGAATATTCATGATTTGCTCACCCTAGTCCACAGCGACTATTCCAAGATCTCGGTAATGACGCCGGCACCAACCGTGCGCCCGCCCTCGCGTATGGCGAATCGCAACTCTTTCTCCATCGCGATCGGCGTGATCAAAGCCACCTTGATCGTCACGTTGTCGCCGGGCATCACCATCTCAACCCCCTCCGGCAACGTCACGTCTCCCGTCACGTCCGTCGTCCTGAAATAGAACTGCGGCCGATAGCCTTTGAAAAACGGCGTGTGCCTGCCTCCCTCTTCCTTCGTCAGCACGTACACCTCCGCCTCGAACCTCGTGTACGGCTTGATCGACCCGGGCTTCGCCAATACCTGCCCGCGCTCGATCTCTTCCCGCTTCACTCCCCGCAACAGCGTCCCGATGTTGTCTCCCGCACGACCCTCGTCCAGAAGCTTCCTGAACATCTCCACCCCGGTCACCACCGTCTTGGCTGTCTCCTTGACCCCCACTATCTCCACCGTGTCCCCCACCTTCACTATTCCCCGCTCCACTCGCCCCGTCGCCACCGTCCCGCGACCAGAAATCGTAAACACGTCCTCAATCGGCAGCAAGAACGGCTTGTCCACGTCCCTGACCGGCTCCGGGATCGATGCGTCCATCGCACTAAGCAACTCTTCGATCTTCACAGCCCACTTCCCGTCCGGATCGTCCCCCTGCATCACCTTCAACGCGCTCCCGGCTATGACCGGTATCTTGTCCCCGGGAAACTCGTACTTGCTCAGCAAATCCCTGACCTCCAACTCCACCAACTCCAAAAGATCGGGATCGTCCACCGCGTCGGCCTTGTTCAAGAACACCACCATGGCCGGCACGTTCACCTGGCGCGCCAGCAATATATGCTCTCTGGTCTGCGGCATCGGACCGTCCTCGGCCGAGACCACCAATATCGCCCCGTCCATCTGCGCCGCCCCGGTGATCATGTTCTTGATGTAGTCCGCGTGCCCCGGGCAATCCACGTGCGCGTAGTGCCGCTTCTCCGTCTCGTACTCCACGTGGCTGGTCGCAATGGTCAGGATCTTCATCTCGTTGCGCCGCCCCTGCGATATCGACGCCCGCGCAATCAGATCATACGACTGGAACTCCGCCAAACCCCTGGCCGCCTGCACCTTGGTGATCGCCGATGTCAGCGTCGTCTTGCCGTGATCCACGTGCCCGATCGTCCCCACGTTGACGTGCGGCTTCGTCCTCTGAAACTTTTGCTTGGCCATCAGTCGCTCCTTTTATGTTTCAAAATTTCCGTTCTTTTATTCTTCTGAACGAACGAACAGCGCCGGCACGTCACGACACAACTCACCCGCCCGGCAAGGCCGGCGGCAGCGCCGTGATTACGGTTCAGATCTTCCGATTGATTTCGGTTATCCAGACGCGGTGGCTCAAGCGACTAAGACGGGATCTCCGTGCCGGAGCGGCACGGGAACCCCTATGAAACAATGTTCGCCCGTTCAGTTTTTCAAAGAGCCATGGATAATACCATGTCGGCCGAGGCCGCTTACCAGCGGTAGTGCGCAAATGCCTTATTGGCCTCGGCCATTTTGTGGGTATCTTCGCGCTTCTTGATGGAACTCCCACGATTGTTTGCCGCGTCAACGACTTCGGCGGCCAAACGCTCCATCATGGTCTTTTCGCCCCGCGCGCGGGCATAGTTAATGAGCCACCGCATTGCCAGAGCAGTCCGGCGCGATGAACGGATCTCGACGGGGACCTGATAAGTCGCACCGCCGACCCTGCGCGCCTTCACCTCCAGAACGGGCTTCACGTTTTCCATCGCCTTCTTGAACATCTTCAAGGGATCTTCATGCGTGCGCGACTCGACGATGTCCATGGCGCCGTAGAAAATGCGCTCGGACAGCGACTTCTTGCCGCGGTACATGAGGTTGTTCATGAACTTGGCAACCATGCGATCATGGTACTTGGGATCGGGGATTATCTTCCTCTTGGGAACTTCTCGACGGCGTGGCATCCTTTTCCTGCCTTCCTACTTGGGCCGCTTGGTGCCGTACTTCGAGCGGCTCTTCTTGCGGCCGTCCACGCCCAACGCATCGAGCGTGCCGCGAATGACATGGTAACGAACGCCAGGCAGATCCTTGACGCGCCCGCCTCGGATAAGCACCACCGAGTGCTCCTGCAAGTTGTGCCCCACTCCGGGAATGTAACTGGTCACCTCGAAGCCGTTTGTCAGTCGCACGCGGGCGACCTTACGCAGCGCAGAGTTTGGTTTCTTAGGCGTGGTGGTATAGACACGCACGCATACTCCGCGCACCTGGGGACAGCGTTTCATGGCCGGAGCCTTGGTACGAACATTGATCTTGCGTCGGCTCTTGCGAACGAGTTGATTAATCGACGGCATGCAATAACCTTTCTGTTTCCGGCCTCGCCGGCTCCCGCCCGCAACTCCTTGTAAATCGGGCACTCTCCGAAAAACGGAGGTTGGAGTCTATTTCCACGTGTCTCGCATGTCAAGAATTTTCTGCAGGGAGCATTCCGCGCTGTCAGCAAGACAGCATTGTATATGACCTAGTACGAGGAGCGTGGAGAACGATACCCCATAACATTGGGCGTACAGGCTCGTCGGAAGCCAAGTTTTGGGGTTTTTCAGGAAAAAATACCCCAAGATTGGATTCTGGAGACCGACTTGGTTTTTCACTTGATATACGGGGAGGTTAAAACACCTCCCCCCGCCGCGGGGAGGTGTTTCTGCGATCTCTCCGATTCTCACGGAAAATCCCTACAGCGCGGATTGCTCTTGTTGACTTGCGAGCCCGATCGACCTTAGGTTCAACACATGACCGATTTTGAACAGGGTCCGATCCGTCCGCCGTCTGAGGCTGGCAGTTTGTTGGTCAGGGTCTCGCGCAATTGTCCCTGGAACATGTGTGCATTCTGCCCGGTCTACAAGGGCACGAAATTCTCGCTGCGCAGTGTCGAGGACGTGCTCGCCGACCTGGACGAGATGCGCAAGTTTTACAAAGATCGTCCGCGCACGGTGTTTCTGCAGGACGCCAACCCGCTGCTTACCAAGCCTGATGACCTGGTGCGTATTATCGAGGGCGTTCGCGAGCGTTTTCCGCGTGTCGAGCGTATTACAGCCTACGCTCGCTCGCACACTTTGGCGCGACGCTCGCTTTCCGATCTCGAGCGCATTCGGAGAGCGGGTCTCGATCGGCTGCACGTGGGAATGGAATCCGGTTGCGATGCCGTACTCGATCTGGTCAGCAAGGGCACGACGCGTGCCGAGCAGATTGAAGGCGGGCGGCGTGCAAAGCTTGCCGGATTTGAGCTGAGCGAGTACGTCATGCCCGGGCTGGGCGGTAAGTCTTTTTCTGAAGCCCATGCTGATGACTCGGCCTCGGCGCTTTGCGAGATCGAACCCGACTTCGTGCGCCTGCGCACGGCGGCGGTGATCCCGCGCACGCCGCTGGCCGAACTGGAAGCCACCGGCGACTTCGTCCCGCTGGGCGAAGTCGAGATGGTGGGTGAGATTCGACGTTTTCTCTCGGGTCTCGGCGAGTTGCATGGCCGATTGGAAAGCGATCACATACTCAACCTGCTGATGGAGTTGAAAGGCGACCTGCCCGGTGATCTCGACGGGCTGCTCGATACCTGCGACGAGTTTCTACGATTGCCTGAAAGAATGCGCCTGAAGTTCATCATGGCGCGACGGTTGGGCTGGATGGTGCAACTCGCCGACGTGGACCAGGTGGCAATCCACCCGCAGGTGGAAGAGTTCATGGCCCGGCTCAACGCCGAGGGCGTCGAGCCGGAGGAGTTTTTCTCTCAGATGCGCAAGCGCATGGTGTGATCGGAGACGGATATGAACACGAAGAACACGATTGGATACCCGAACATCATCCAGTAACTGCCCGTTATCGGCCGGTGCCCTGAACTTCTCGGGAGACAGCATATGCAAGGCGGCGAGGTAATCTTGGCCCTGGACGAATTCTGCATAGAGAACTCCGCCCGGAGGGAACATCAACGCCTTACGCGACGGCTACTGGAAGATGGTGTTTCCGATCCCGCCGAAGAAGATGCCTTGAGGCTGTTGTCGGCCTTTCTCGAACAAGAAGACTTTTCCGCCCTGCGTGCCGCCGACCCCGAGCTTGCAGGGGGTCACCCGGTCAAGGTGCGCTTGCTCCACGATGTCGGGGGACGAGTACGTTGGGAGAAGCTGCATAATACCGTTGTCTCCGAAGAGCAGACTGGTAAATGACCGTGAACATCGTGCGCCTCGCGATCGAATCGTTTACCGGCGGGGGTGGCGAAGGGTAAACCCTTCACCAGGCATCAAGCACTTACGCGTTTCGGCTGCCGGCTTCAGGTGGCCGCGAGGACCTGGCCGGCGACTTGGATCCCTGCTCATCCTGATGCGGCTTCCTTCTTGGAGGATTCCTCGTCAAGAGTCTGCAGCGCCTCGTCGATCAAGGTTCGACGATCGGCTTGCCTCTGTCTTTCTCGCAGTGCTTCGATAAGGAAGTAGCGGGCCGCCTTAGAGCGATCGCTGACCTCTCCCATCGTTTCCTCGCGGAGCTCAGGCAACAGAGCGTCCAACCTTTCGGCCAGATCGTTGCTCAACCGAAAGAAGATTCGAGTGCTTGATTTGCTATCCGGCATGACTTCTCCCTCTCTCTTTATTCGGGAACAGTAATCAGTTTCAACCCGCTTATGCCGACAAAGTCGCTTGCATTGTGTGTTGCCAACGTCCAGCCGTTTGCAAGGGCGGTCGCCGCGATCCAGGCGTCATCTGGAGCAATAGGTCTGTGCCTGCGCTCCGAACGGATCTCGCCCCAGCGACGGCAAATTGACGGCGATGACTGGATCACAACATAGCTCCCCAGCACCGACTCGAGGTTTCTCATCTTCTCAATACCCCAACTGGCTCTGTAGGCGCCCTCGTACATCTCCGCCACCGTCATGAACGAGACGACGAGCTTTCTTTTCTTCAGATGGGGTTCGTATATCTTCGCCAGCGGGTGTTTTTTCATTCGGTAAGAAACCAGGTTCGTATCCAGCACCACAGCGCCCACGTTGTTCTCCTTTGCAATTGTTCTTCGCTATTTTCTCAATTCCTCCTGCCCTCCTTGCTTCATCATAGGCAAGGGGGTTGACAACTGTCAACCCCCTTTTATTGGCCGTAATTTTTTCCGGTGCTTGGTTAGTGCGGATCCGGCACTAGAGGTAAAAAGGGGACGGAGGCGGGGCTAAGCCCCAAATTCCCCATCCCGGCCTCGGGTTTCAATGGTCTGAATTGACACTATCGACACGGCCCGTTGTGGGCGCCTGAACACAAGCGCTTTTTCTAGGCTGCTGAAAAACGCTTGTTACGGCGGCTCAATGAACATTCTTTCTGCTTGGCATGCTCCTTGCTGCTTACACACTTGTACGAGTGCATACAAACCAGGAGGGTGCCTGCATGAAAACCAGTGTGCCTACTTTGCAACAAATCCTCACTAACCGGGGCACGATCAAGGCTTTCGCCATTGCCTGCCTTTGCGGCCTGATGTGGATCCCGATCCAGTTCATCGAGGATCTGATCGCGGAACGCAATGTTCGCATGAAGCAAGTGCAGGCGGAGATGGGCCGCAAGTGGGGTGGCGTCGTCAGGATCGAAGGACCTCTTATGCTGGTGCCTTCCACGGACGGCGAAGTCAACTACGCCTATGCCCCGGAGAATATCGAGACCGAAGGCAGGCTGAACGCCCTCGAACGTTACCGGGGGATCTTTCGCTATCCCACCTACGAAGGCGACTTCGATATCAAGGGCTCTATCCAACTGGATAAGAACAAGCAGCAGCTCGACTGGCAAAAGGCATCCCTGGTCTTCTTGCTGGATTACGGAGATGCGGGCAGGTTGCCTGACTACGGCGGCCGGCCCAGGATACAGGTCACCCTCGAGGGCGAACAGGACACGCAAACGGCGATCCCCGCCGGTCGCCCGATACAGATAGGCGGCGCCAGGATCCTGGTATACTCCCTGCCCCTCGACATGCTCGAGGCCATGATCGCAGATGACTTTTCTTTTTCGGCGCACCTGACAGTCATGGGCTCGGTCGAGTTCATGGTCAGGCCGATCGCCAAAAACGTCATGCTGCATCTGGCATCCAACTGGCGCAATCCGAGCTTTGTCGGCGATCGCCTGCCCAATCAGAGAAACGTGGACCAGACGGGTTTTCAAGCCCGCTGGAAATACTCCGTTTTGGGATTTTCTTTTCCCTACCCGCTAAAAAACCTGCTGCTTACCGGATTCCCGTCAGTCGGTCTGCGTCTGGTACAAGACGTCTCGCTCTACCAAATCGTCACCCGATCCATCAAGTATGCCCTGCTAATCATCGTCTTGACCTTCGCAGTCTTTTTCCTCTTTGAAGTGATCAGCGGCCTTCACATCCACGTAGTTCAGTATCTTTTCGTCGGCTGCGCTTTGGTCCTGTTTTACTTGTTGCTGCTGTCTTGCAGCGAGCACATTCCATTTTCATGGTCATACCTGATAGCCAGCGGATCCGCGATCGTGCTTGTGACCGGCTATACCCGCGCCATCCTGTCCACAACGAGACACGCATTGTTCTGCGGCGGCGGACTGGCGGCACTCTACGCTATTTTGTATTTCATCCTGAACGAGGAGCGCTACGCGCTGCTGGTGGGTTCATGGACACTGTTCGCGGTCCTGGCTTTGCTGATGTTCTTGACCAGAAAAGTAAAGTGGCCCGACTTCGGCGCCAAGACCGAAACCACTTAAACCTTATCAGAACCTGATCAGCCCAGTGTACTAGATAAGCTCCCAGTAGAGATCGAGGCAGGTATTGGTGGCTTCCGCGCCCGTCCTGAAGCCCGCTTTTACCTTGTCGCCTATCTTGACCTTCTTGTCGCGATTTATGAGCCAGCTCTTGACCATGGTGCATACGCCGGGGAGCTTCACGTCTATCTGGTAGTAGGGACACTCGATCTCCAGCCCGGTGCCGCCGCGCTCTACGAAGGTGTAGGTGTATATGTATCCCTCGGGGTTCTTGACCTCGGCCCACTCCATCTTGGCGTGGCAGTCGGGACAGTCGGCCCGCGGCGGCAGCCAGATTTCGCCTGAGCCCTTCGAGATCGGACAGCCGGGATTTGTGCAGCGCGTTCCCATCAGGCGTCCCTCGACCAGCCCCTTGAAGTAGGGAGTCAACTGCCCGTAAGTGTGGCGGTGCGAGCCTCGCTCGTCGCCTACCCGCGGCCAGATCAGCACCCAGGCGTCGCCCTTTTCCCTGATCTCACCTTTCGTCGTATTCAGCTTTACCATTTCGCTCATGACATCCTCCGCCTTACCAGGCCTTCTCGAGTACGCCGGTTGTTACGTGGCTGCCCACTCCGGCATGCGAGACATACAATCCGCGGCACGGATCGGCAACCTGCAGGCTCTCCCAGTCGTCGGGCTTCTTCTTGCCGAAGCGCTCCCACATCCTGGGATCGCCGTGGAACTTGTCGTACTTGTTTTGGATCTGCCACAATACCTCGCTGCACGAGAAGATGCCGGTCGCGCCCACCGCATGCATGGCGCCCAGCAAACCGCCCGAAAGGTTGGAGGGGCACCTGCCCGGCTTGCCGGTGTGGGGGTTTTTCAGGTAGCACTCGCCCGACTTGATGTACTCTTGCTCCTGGCCGTAGAGCGTCAGGCCGATGTCGCCGTAGGTCTGCAGATCGGAGATGGTGAAGGCGTCGTGGGTCTCAACCAGGTCGAGGTCTTCGATCGGGTTTTCGATGCCCGCCATCTTGTAGGTCAGGTAGGCCGCGAAGCGCGTCGCCGCGAAGCTCTCGAACCCGGGCCAGCGGCCGTCCTGCTTTTCCATCTCGGCATACAACTTATCGTAGTCGGAAGCCTTCTCGTTCGGCAGCAACGGGATCTGCATCGGGCGCCGGTCGCCGGTTCGCAGGGTGTGGCTGCCGCCCGCCGTGTACAGCTTGACGGGTTTGTCGGTCAGTTTGTAGGCCACTTCCTCCGAGCACACCAGCACTGCCGCGCTGCCGACCGACATCACACAGCACTCGAGGAACCTGAGCGGGTCGGAGACGATATTGCCCGCCAGCACCTCCTCGACTGTGTGCCTGCCCGGCGACTGGGCGAAAGGAGACGAGCAGGCATAGCCGCGGTTCTTAACGGCAATCTCGGCCCGTACGCGCTCGTCGACGCCGTACATCTCCTGGAAGCGCCTGGCCATGGGCGCGTAGTAGGAGGCGTAGTTGCGGGCCAAGCGCGTTTCGAAGTCCTTGCAGGCCGCGGAGGCGATGTAGTAGTTGCCGGTCCAGGTGGTCACCTCGTCCATACGCTCCCAGCCCAGCGCCAGGGTGCAGTCGGAAAGCCCGCCCGCCACCGTGGCGGCCGCCGCCAAGATGGTGCTGCCGCCGGTCGCGCCGCCTGTCTTGATACCGATGTTGAATAAGGGATCGAGCCCAAGATAATCGTGTATCTTGGCCTCGCACAGGAGCTGATCCTGGAAGTGATCGGCGAACTCACCGTAGCAGGCGAAATTGATGAGATCTTTGACGTCGAGCGGATCCATCTTCAGGTCGTTCTCCTCGAGAAGCATCTTGAAGGCCATCATGGTGATCTCCTCGAGCTTCTTCTCGGGGTATAACTTGCGAAAATCAGACATGCCCGCGGCAACGAGGTATACCGGACGAGTCCACTTCGGAGCACGCAGGTTGCTCTTCCCGAACTTGATCATGCCTCAACCTCCTTACAAGTTGTGTGACCAGGTATTTGCCAGTATACAAGCCTTTGCTCTCGATATCGAACCAGTGCCGTGTTGTGGGAAAGGTTTATAACAGAGCGGGATGAGAAGATCAATCGTGATCTGCCGAGATCGGCGCGATCAGCGGGAAAAATGGCTCAGATCGCGGGCGCTAGCAATTTCCCACCATGGAGTGCGTCCGGTCGAGCTGTAAATCGCAGAAGTTATCGAACATCTCGTCGACGATTTTATCTACGTTGTCTTCCAGGCGCAGCACGGCCGGCAACTCCGTCCCCACAGGACGATCCCACATCTTCAGGTTTTCCATAAATACGGTGACATCAGATTGGGCCATGACTGACTCCTTTGGTTTTCAAAGGCTTACAGCAATGTATTCATCTGTAGTTATTTATACTACATTATCCCACCAAGGTCAAGTTTTGGGACGATGTCTGTCTTGATGCCCCTATTTCGACGGAATTGTGGACTTGCCCTGGTGGCCGGATCTGTGCAATGGTTTCAACATGGAATATCAGGAGCATGAAGCATGTTCTCGGAAGAGCAGAAAAGACCCTTTGTTTTTCCTACAACGGGCAAACACACTCATGATGGTGGCTTTGACTGGGTTGATCGCCGGGTGTGGTCAGGGTGAGTGGCTGGAGATCGCCTCGACCTCGTTGCCAGTCGAGCTATCGGTCCCCGGCGACTACGACACCATCCAGGAGGCGCTCGACAACGCCGGCGAAGGGGATACGGTCGTAGTGGTGGCGGGCGAGTACACCGAGAATCTGCGCTTCAATCGCCGCTGGGTGACCCTGCAGGGCGCTGGCCCCGAAGCGACGGTGCTTCATGGCTCTATCAACTCCGACGGCTGGTACGGGGTTTCGGTCAGCGGGTTCAGAGTCTCTTCGACCAACCCGGAAAACGGCACCGGCATCGAAATGTACGGGGCGGAGTTCACCGTCACCAATAACATCGTCGAGAACTTCAACTACGCCATCAGGATAGAGAATCAGAACATAGGAGAGGTTTGCGGCAACGTGATCCGTCAGAACGTCCTCGGCATAGCCTTCATCGAGTCCCCTGGCATCACGGTTCACGACAACCTGATCCTCAACAACTCCCTGGCCGGAATAAAGCTCTTCAGCCGCTCGGAACCCGAGATCGTTCACAACACGATCGTGGGGAACGGCTTCGGTACCACGATCGAGAACGGCGGGGGGATCGCTTCGCGCGATGCCGACAACTTCGAGGTCGTGCAGAACAACATCGTGGTCTCCAACCACGGTGGCATGAACATCGGCGCGGCCAGCGCGGACAATCACCACAACCTGGTCTGGGGCAACGTGCAGAACTACGTCGGGGCGGCAACCGCCGGCACCGGCGACGTCTCGCTCGATCCCGGGTTCGTCGACCCCGCCGACAAGGACTACCGCTTGCGAGCCGACTCGCCCGCTATCGACGGCGGCGTTTCGTGGAGCGGGATGACCAGTGATCTCGACGGCAATCCGCGGCCGGTCGGTGGCGGACCCGACCTCGGTGCTTTCGAGAATCAGGATAGCGGGGCGGGAGGTGATCTCGTCATCAATGAGGTCCTTGCCAATCCCATCGACGAGAGCAAAGGCGAATTTGTCGAGCTCTACAATCCCACCGGCGCTCCCATCGACGGTGCCGGGTTGGTCATCGACGACGGCGATTCGACCGATCAGTTGCTCGCCTATCAGGGGGGCTCCACTCTGGTCCCGGCCGGTGGCTTCGCCGTCATCCTCGACAGTGACTACGGCGAGATCAGCTCGCCCTACGACATCGGGGCGGGGGCAATTCTCCTGACGATTCCCAACGCGGCTATCGGCTCGGGTCTTTCGGTCAGCGATCCCATCACCCTCTGGCGTAATGGGGCGGTCGTCAGCACCTACCTCTATCCCTTCAACCCCGGCAACGGCCTTTCGGCCGAGCGGATCGACGCCGAGGCGGCCGATACCGCCGGCAACTGGATGCCCTCGCCGTGCGGGATGTCGCCGGGCTCGGCCAACGGAAGCAGCTGCGGGTCGCCCCCCACGATCGTCATCTCCGAGGTGATGGCGTCGCCGGCGATTGCCACCGAGGAGGAGTTCGTCGAGCTCTACAACTACGGCTCCGACCCGGTCGAGCTCGCCGGGCTGGTGCTCTCGGATGACGACTCGACCGACGTGCTCATTGAGGTTGGTGGCAAGAGCTCGACGCTGGGAGCTGGCGAGCACGGCATCATCATCGACCCCGACCTGATTCCCCACATGGGCGGGGCTCCCTATCAGCTCGATGGCGAGGTTCCGGTGGTGGTCACGGTGGAGAACACAGCCCTCGGCAACGGCCTGGCGATGAACGATCCGGTCACCATTCTCGCCGCTGACGGGACGACGGTGATCGCTACCTATTCTCACCCCATCGCGACCAGCGAGCAGTCGATCGAACGCATCGAGCCCGACGCTCCAGATGTGGCGGACAACTGGATTCCCTCACCCTGCGCCGCCGGTCATTCGGCCGGCCGTCCCAACTGTGCTTACACCCCCGGACCGGGGGGACCAACCCTGGTCATCACCGAGGTAATGGCCAATCCGGTCGACGAGGATACCGGCGAGTTCATCGAGATTTACAACCCCACCGATCAACCTGTCGACGTCGCCGAGATGCTCTTCAGTGACGGCGACACGACCGATGCCATCCTGCCCTTTCCCGGCTCCGCCACCATGGTGATTCCCGCCCATGGATATGGAGTAATCCTCGATCCCGAATACCAGAGCGACTACGCAATCCCTGGCGCGACGATCTTTCTCGCTCCCGAAAACACCGCGCTGGGAAACAGCCTGGCGACCACGGACCCAATCACCCTGCTCGACTCCGACGGCCTGACCGCCATCTCGACCTATTCGTTCCCCTTTAACCCCGGCAACGGTATCTCGGTCGAGCGAATTGGGACCGGGCCCGATGAGGAGGGCAACTGGGTCGCCTCACCCTGCGCGAGCGGCTCCTCCCCGGGTGCGGAGAACTGCGCCGAGTAGGATCGGATCTGGGGACGCGACGACAGCCCCCTGGCCTGGATCTCGATCGGCTGGTACGGCAGCCACCTGGAGCGCTACATCGACTCCTACCAGGGTCAAGTTTTTGGACGATGTCTGTCTCGGCTTGACTGAGCCTGCGCCCGGACCTAGTCTCCCCCCATGGATCAATACCGCGCAGGAAAGTTTCGACTGGCTTCCCTTTTGGAGTATGCTGACGCGGAATACGATGCTGATTGAACCGGACGAACAACTGCTGTTTGCCACGAGCGTGATCGCCCGTGGGTACGCATCCCCGGCCCGGGTGGCCGCCGCCGCGACCGCCTGCCTGGGCCAGGGCGGAGTTTCACTGGCCGACAGGCTCGAGGCCGACGGTGTGATCAGCGCGGTTCAGCGCCGTGAAATCGAAGCCGAGATAGACAAGATGCTCTCCGACCAGCTGGGCACGGTGGGGGCGGCGGCGGCGCCGCTCGAGGGTGACCAGACGCAGGTCGAACCCACGGCGTCGGTGGACGACACCATCGGGGCGGTCACGCCTGAGCAACCGGGTCGCTACACCATCCAGGGAGTGCACGGGCGCGGCGGCCAGGCCCGGGTGTTGCTTGCCTCAGACGCCCACATCGGCCGGGACGTGGCGCTCAAGGAGCTCTTGCCCGATCGCGCCGAAGGCGAATCGACCTCGCCCTGGGCCAGTCCCCACTCTATTCCGGGCGTGGTGCGTTTCCTGCGCGAGGCGCGGGTCACCGGACAACTCGAGCATCCCAACATCGTTCCGGTCTACGAAGTGGGCCGCCGCAAGGACGGCACCCTCTACTACACCATGCGACTGGTCCGCGGGCAAACCATGGCCCAGAAACTCTCCGCCTGCCGTGACCTGCAAGACCGTATGAAGCTGTTGGGAGCCTTCTGGGATATTTGCAAGGCGATCTCATACGCCCACAGCCGCGGCGTCGTCCACCGGGACATCAAGCCATCCAACGTCATGGTCGGCGAGTTCGGCGAAACTGTATTGCTGGACTGGGGAATCGCCAAGGTTCGCGGAAAGCGCGACATCGGAGCACGCGACATCAAGAAAGAACTCATGATTCTGCAGGACGAAAACGTCGAACGAACCACGGCCGGCGCCGCCATGGGCACGCCTTCGTACATGAGCCCCGAGCAGGCCAAGGGCGAGATCGGCGAGATCGACGAGCGCTCTGACGTCTGGGGCCTGGGAGCCGTCCTGTACGAGATCCTGACTGGACATCCTCCCTTCGAGGGCAAGCGCCGCGCGGAGATCCTGCTCAAGGTCGGCCGCAAGCCGATCAAACCCGTTATAGAGCAATGCGCCGCCGCTCCCGCCGAGCTTGCGGCCGTCGCTCAGAAGGCCCTGCACCGCGATAAAACCAGGCGCTACCAGTCGGCCCGCGAGCTTACCGACGACATCGGCGCTTACATGACCGGCGAGAAAGTGACCGCCTACGAGTACAGCTCGTGGGAGCTGCTCAAGAGATTCGCTTCACTGCACAAGCCGATCATCGTGGCCGTGGCGGTGATCCTGGGCGTGATGATCGGCGCGCTGGTTTCGGTTTCCCTCTCGCTGCAGGCCGAATCCCAGGCCCGCCAAAGTGAGAGCCTGGCCCGCAAGAAGGAACAAACAGCTCGCGCCAAGGAACACACCGAGCGCCTGGTGGCCAACTATCATCTGTCCGAGGCTTACGCCGAGAAGGCCGACCGGCTGACGGAGGACAAACGGTTTCTCTCGGCCAACCTCTTCTCGGCTGCCTCGCTGCTGCACAATCCCGCTCATCCCAAGAGTCCTTACCATGACTCGGGTTTCGAAAAGCGTTTCCCGCGCAGTCACGAGCTGCGGGTAGACGCGGCCTCACAGGTGTACCGGGCATCCTTCTACCTGCGGGCTTCGCTGGCGCGCTCGCTTGCCGCAAGCGAGGTGCTCACCCGGGTGGCTTATGCACCCGTCGGCGATATGTTCGCCGCCGGCAGCTACGACGGCAGCATCCACGTCTGGAACAGTGCCGGCAAGCAGCTATTCACCCTGCGCGGGCACAAGGACAGGATCTACGACGTCGCCTTCTCCCCCGACGGAAAGCTGCTCGCCTCGGCGGGGCATGACGGAACGGTGAGGCTGTGGGACGCCGGAAGCGGCTCTCCGCTGTTAACCCTGCGGGGCCACACGTCCCAGGTGCAGGGAGTCGCCTTCTCGCCGAACGGCCGTCTGCTGGCCTCGGCGTCCTACGACGGGACGGTGCGCATCTGGGGGGTGGGCAGCGGCAAGACCCGCGCAGTTCTTTCCAAACACATCGGGAAGGTGAACGCCGTGACCTTCTCGCCGGATGGCAAGCTGCTGGCCTCGGCCGGCGACGATCGCACGCTGCGGCTCTGGAAAATGCCGCGCGCAAAACCCCTGGCCGTACTTCGCGGCCATGCGGCCGAGGTGTACTGCGTCGCATTTTCACCGGATGGCCGCCTATTGGCTTCGGCCGGCAATGATCGAAACGTGCGCCTATGGAGGGTCCGCTCCCGGAAAACGGTACAAGTTCTCGCGGGACACACCGACGGCATCCTCAGCCTGAACTTTTCCCCCGACAGCAGAAGGCTGGCGACGGCCTCATACGACCAGACTGCCAGGATCTGGGAAGTCGCATCGGGTCGGCTGCTTCTTACCATAGGTCACCGCGGCTTCGTCTACGGAGCCGCCTTCTCGGCGCAAGGCTCGGCTCTGGTCACCAGCGGATACGACAAGGTTGCCAGGTTGTGGCAGCTGGTGCCCGGCCGCAAGCTGCTCACTATAAAGGGCCACCGGGGAACCGTCTATGCGCTGGTCATCTCCACCGACGGCAAGCTGCTGGCCTCGGCCGGTTGGGACAAGAGCGTGCGTGTCTGGAGCCTGCCTGACGGAAGTCCGCGCGCGGTGCTTGCGGGACATACAGACATCATCGACGGGCTTGCCTTCTCTCGAGACGGCAAGAGCCTGGCGTCGTCCGGGCGCGACAAGATCGTGCATGTCTGGGACATGCGCCGCCTGAAGGCCCGGCTCGTCCTCAGAGGCCACACAGGCGCGGTATTCGGAGTGGCTTTCTCGCCCGAGGGAAGCATGCTGGCATCCTCGAGCCGCGACAGGACGATCGGCTTATGGGACGCGGAGGCGGGTAAGCGGCTGGCCACCTTAAGAGGCCATAAAAACGACGTCGACAACATCGAATTCTCGCCGGACGGCAAATGGCTGGCCTCGGCCAGCTGGGACAAGACGGTACGTATCTGGGATGTGCACACGGGAGAACAACTCAGGGTGCTCGGCGGTCACAGCGATTGGACCTCCGGTCTTTCTTTCTCGCATCGGGGCGACGCGCTGGCCTCGGCGGGCAAGGACGGCCTGGCCATAGTATGGGATTGCGGAAGCTGGCGCGAGAAGGGCCGCCTTGTCGGACACGAGCAATGGGTCAACTCGGTCAGGTTCTCGCCTGATGACAGCCTGCTGGCCACCGCCAGCGACGATCACAGCGTGCGCCTGTGGTCGTCCAGTACTTTCAAACCGCTTTTGAAAATCGATGCCAGCAGCGAGGTGGTGGCGATCGGATTTTCTCCGGACGGCAAGCTGCTGGTCATGGGCGACGGCAATGACGTCAAGATATACCCGGTGGATTTCTCGGCATTGGACATGGATCCGGAGAAATTGATCTCAGAGGCCGAGAAATCGGCCGGGATGAAGTTGGATGGGTTCAAGTTATCGCCCATCCAGAGTGCCGAATCTCGTTGAGTGGGTTCTCTCTTCGTGGTATAGCATGCCCCGTTTCATTTACGCAGACCCTTGGAGGCGCTTGTGCTAATCGATCTTCATGTCCATTCTTCTCATACTCAGGGCATTCCTTTTTCGCTCGCCGATCTGGTGGCGCGCGCCAAGGATCGCAAGCTGGACGGTTTCTGCCTGACCGACATCAACACGCTGGCCGGGGCAAGCGAAGCCAAGCGTCTCGGGCGGGAGGCCGAAATCGTCGTTTTAACCGGTTTCGAGGCACTGACCGATCAGGGGCATTTTTTGGTCTTCGTGCCCGAGCCCGATCAGCTTCCCGAGGTTTCCGGCTGGCTGCGGTTCGACGAACGCGACAGGATCGTCTTCGGATCGCTGGTAGATGCGGTGCAGTCAAGGAAGGGCGTGATCGTGGCCGCCCATCCCTACGATCGCTCGATCGATGAATCGCCCGGTGACAAGCTCATCAGGCTCGAGGGCATCGCGGCGATCGAGGTGCTCAGCGGCGGGCACACCACCCTGGCCAATGAACTGGCCGAGGAGCTGGCGGCCGGATTCGGCCTGCCCGGCGTCGGCGGCAGCAACTGTCACGATGATCTCGAAGCCATGGGCAAATCCGCGACCCTGGCGATCGACCCGATCGAAAACGAGGCCGATCTGATCGATCGCATTCGCGAAGGCGACGTCTGGCCCGTCTCCATCGGCAAGCTGGAGCTTCCACCCAGGCGCGCAAGGAACGACAGATCGCCCGGGCGAGTAAGGCGTGATGCGCGCGGCCCGTCGCGGCGACCCGGCCGCGACTCACGCAGGCCAAGGCCCGCCAGACCGCCTCGAAAGAAATCATGAGTGGTTCAGGGCTTTTGGAAGTTACTTCTCAGCTCTTGCTCAACTCCGCCTCCGACGGACGGCAGTAGTGCGGTTCCAGCGTGCGGGGATCGTCGCTGTCGCCTCGCGCGAGCCTGGCCAGCGCCAGTTTGCCGATCGACCGGGCCCGTAACTCGTGCAACGATTCATCCGCGGGAAATTGAGCCAGCTCGCCCAGGTTGCCTTCGAAAACTTCCCGGTAACGGGCAACGGCGCTGCCGAGGATCAGACACGGCTCTTCTTGGCGCGCGAGTTCGGCGGCCCAGGCGACAGGATCGCGCGCTGCCTCTTCCTGCGACGTCACCATCCCATCGCGCGAGATCCTGAAGCCGGCGCTGAAGACCTCGCCCTTGAAAGCATCCAGCGCCGTACAGATCAAAGGGCTTTTCTCCTCGTGCCCGTTTTCGGCAAGTGCCATTAGTGTGGATATACCCAGCAGCGGAATATCGAGCGCGTAGGCCAAGGTCTTTGCCAGAGTCAGCCCCACGCGAATACCGGTGAACGAGCCCGGTCCCAGGCCTACCGCCACCCCCCGCAGATCGCCGGGTGAGAGCCGGTTTGCAGCCAGCAGGCGTTCGATCGTGATAAGCAGCGTGGGCGAATGATTGCGCGAGCGCTCGGCGGACTCGGCCAGCAACTCACCGTTTTTCAGCAAGGCGACCGCTGTCACCCGGGTGGCCGTGTCTATGGCGAGAATCAGCATGCCGCGGCGTCAACCGAAGAGCGACGTGATCTCGGACCAGTACCTGTGGATATCGTTGCCGAAGGCGAACAGCATCAGGCCGGCCAGAAGAACCAGGCCCACGTAGTTGGCGGCAATCTTGGCCTTGAGCGACAGGGGCTTGCGCATGACCGCCTCGACGGCGATGAAAGCGATCTGTCCCCCGTCCAAGAGGGGAACCGGCAACAGGTTCAGTATGCCCAAAAGCGTGCTCAGGTAGGCCATCATCTGTACGAAGTAGCGCCAACCTTTCTTGGCGGACTTGCCGGCGATATCGGCTATCATCAGCGGGCCGCCGATGGCCTCGCTGGCCTTGACCCTGCCCTGGAAAATGCGCACGAATCCCATCACGTTCATGGAGATCGCGGTGCCGGTGTCCGTGAAGGCCAGCTTGAATGCATTTCCCAGCCTGCCAGGACGCGGGATCCGCTCTCCGCCGGCGAGGTTCAAGATGTAGCCGACACCGAACCCGGGCTTCTTGATCGCCTGCTTGAACTCGTTTTTCTGTGTAATCGTCTCGGGCTTGAATTCAAACGAGCGCAGCTTTCCATCATGGCGCACGCGCAAGGTGATCTGGCGGTCGCTGCTGTCTACCATGACATGCGAGAACTGTTCCCAGCAGAAGACGGGCACGCCGTCGGCCGATACTATCTTGTCACCCGGGGCAACACCGTGCTTGGCCGCCGGCAAGCCCTTGCTGACGCTCGAGATGTACATATCTACGGGTTCCAGGCCGGTATAAGCGGTGCTGGTGCGCAGCGCCCCCTCGGGAGCCCGTGCGGCGTCGAGCGGAACGATAAAGGTGTCTACCACCTCGGGAACCTTGATGGTCACCGCGCCGACCTCGACTCCGGCCGCCCTGACCACCGTGGCCGGCAGCACATTTGTGGCGTTCATCTCCAGAATGGTGCGAACATCCCACCAGCCGTCAACGGGAACTCCGGCCAGACTGACCAGCCTGTCCCAGCCTCGCAGACCGGCCCGGCCGGCCGGGGAATCCGGCGACACCACCCCGATAATATTTCCACGCCGCTGGTGTCTCAGCCCGAGATCCCAGCGTTCGCCCAGCAGTTCCAGGCCGGTGCTGTCGAGTTCCCGTACCGGCGTCAACCGGCTGGTCATCTCGCGCCCGGCCCGCTCGAAAACAACTTTCAGGGATTCACCCGAGGAGCCCTGGATCCCGCCATCTACGTCTTCCCATGTTTCGATCTGCGCCTTGCCTACCTCAAGCAACCTGTCACCGGGCCGGATACCGGCTGCATCCGCCGCTGACCCGGAGATCACCCTGCCGACAATCGAAGCCGGTGCGGTGTCCTCGAGCAGGTGGTAGCAAAAGAAGACCGGCACGGCCAGCAAGACGCTGAACAGCGGCCCGCCGAGAATGATCAGAAAACGCTTCCAGGCCGTCTGCCTGGTGAAGGAACGCGGAAGATCCTCGGGGGCAATCTCCTCGGTCGGATCTTCCCCGAGCATTCTCACGAAACCCCCGACCGGGAACCAGGCGATACGGTACTCCGTCTCGCCCAGCCTGAAGCTGAGCTTGAATCTGCCGATGCGAACCGGGGTTCCGAACCCCAGGCTGAAGGTCAGGACTTTTACCTTGAACAGCTTGGCGAATGAGAAGTGACCACCCTCATGGACAAAAATCAATAAGCCAATCAGAACCACGAACCAGAAAAGAGTCGCCACAGAATGACCTCCAGCGCACCGCGCTTCGACTCCTACTATAGGAAAACAGATAACCCGTCAAGGAGCGTTCCCACGTTCTTGACGGCCAATCATCGGTCTGATAGCATCCGCCTGAATCTGTGACTGGAAAAAACCATGGCGCGCAAGAAGTTGGGCGAGATACTGATCGAACGGGGCATTATCGATCAGGATCAACTGAACTCCGCCTTGGCCTACCAGCGACAGTGGGGTCACCGGCTGGGAGTCGCCCTGGTGGCCAAGGGCTTCATCACCGAGGGAATGCTGGTAAAGGTACTCGGAGAAGTGATGTCGTTGCCCACCGCTGATCTCGCAACGATCGAGATGGACTCCGACGCCTTGCGACTGGTGCCTTTCAATACCTGTGAAAACAACGACTTGATTCCAATCGGACTCGAACAAAAGGGCAAGTCGCGCACCCTGATAGTCGCCATGTCCGATCCGATGAACGTGGCCGCCATAGACGAGATCGAATTCACGACCGGTTGCAAGGTCCGCCCGGTGCTGGCCATGATCTCGGCCATTAACTCCGCTATCCGCAGGTACTACCGCGGGCAAAACACGCAGATCAAACCGCTCACCCTGTACCGCAACGAGGTACGCGATACCGGTCGCATGGAGTTGGTGCGACCCGGCGGAAGAGTTGAGCGAGTCGATACCTCGACTTACCAGGAAGCCGATAAGGTGATGAACCTGGTCGGCGAGGTTCCCAAGGACCAGGAGGCTGACACTCGCAGCCAGGTGGAGAAAATCAAGGCGCGGCGGGCGGCCAGGGTGTCCCGGCAGAAATCGCAGCCGATTACCTCCGAAGAGGCCATGCAGGACTACCTTCAAGACGTCCAGACTTCGGAGTTGGAGTCTATTCAGAAGCTCGAGAAGTATTTCTGGGCGCTGATGCGCGCGATGGCCAAGAAGGGCCTGGTCACCAAGGACGAGTTTCTCAAAGAACTAAAGGAATAGCAGTTGGATTAGTAAAAGAGGAGGGAACCATTATGTCGGCGCAAATATCCGAACGACTCTCGGCCTGGATTGTGTTGGTTGCGGGCTGCCTTTTCTTGGCGGGCTGTCAGAGTAAGTACGAGCGCCTTCCGCAGGCCACCCAGAAAGAGGTGCAGGCTCTCAGCGAACGTTATCAAGCCTTTGTCGAAGAGGCCAAGAAGCTGAAGGCAGGTGACGAATTCCAGCTGCTGCATCATTTCAGCCACGCCGCCTTGACGTTGATCAAACCCGAGGCTTTCACGACTGCGGCCAAGGGGTTCATCTCCAAGGCGTCCTCCGGCGGCCTCGACGACACCAAGATCGTGGGGGCCCGCTCACCGGGCAAGGTCCGAGTGCTCTTGGTGAAAACCGCTGACGGCAAGGGAGTGATTCCCTTCGTGCAGACATCCGACGGCTGGAAGATCGACGATGTCGTGCCCGCCTTCGGCGACTTTTCCAAGGAAGTCAACCTCAAGGGCAACATGCCGGCCCAACAGCCGTCCGTACTGGCCTCGCTGGTGGTGCTGCAGGATCAGCAGGCAAGTCAGACCGACGTCGTCCAGGCCGCCATAGAACTGGCCGATTCAAACGACAAGGCGACCGCACAGAAATTCGCGGCCGGGGCGAAGAAGCCATGGGCCAAGACCGCCCTGTTGTACGCCGCCTGGAAGTCCGGCGCCGCCTGCGAACCGTTCGCCGATGCATTCCCCATCGACGGCGAGCGCCAGGGAAAACTCTACGAGGCGGATACCGAAAGCTACCGCACGCTTCTTTCCGGGCTGTGCCGGTGCGCTGCCGAATCCAAGAATTCCAAGACCGCTCTGAAGGTTTACAAGGGATGCTACAACGTCGAGGGCGGCGCCAGGAGCGAGTACGTCGACCAGGTTGTGGAACTGGCCAACAAGAAACCAGAATACATCCTGACCGCCGCCCTGCGAACCAACTACAAATACGAGATGGACCCGGTGGCCAACATCATGGTCGGAGCCATCCATGGCGAGACGAAGATGCCTTTCTACCAGTTCATCCACAAGAAGGCCAAGGAAGGCGGCCGGGACGGTAAACTGGCCCAAGGCTGGGTCGAGAAAATGGCCAAGCGGGACGTGGAAGAGCCGGCCGGAACGGAAAACGGCGACAAGCCGGCCGAGTGAAGCTCAGCCCTCCTTCGCTGAAGCTTCGGAGGGCTCCGCGTAGTGTTCTTCGTAGTGATCGAGCACGGTGTTCATGCCGCGCAGAGGTACGTGTGAGAGAATGCCGCGGGTCTGGGCGTGAACCATTCGCTCCTCGGGCAAGCGGTCCCCAAGATCCTGGTGGAACGGCGCTAAGAACTTGACGAAGCGGATCACGTGAATGATCTCGTGCGTCAGCACGTACAGCAACAGCGGGGAGAAATTCAGCTCGCGAGGCCGCCGGCGAAGCATGGCCAGGATATTGTGATCCTGCAGGTTGACCCGGTAGAGATCGCGTTTCCTGCCGAACCTGGGCTCGGTGTACTGGTAGCGCGCGATATCCGCAAGCACGCCGCTTTCGTGAATCTCGGAATCCGTAAGTTTTTCAAGCGTTCTGATCTCGTAAGGAACCCGCAGGGCCTCCTCGTGACCCAGTTTGAAGTGATCCCCGGTCAGTTCTCGGGACAGTTTGACCAGGCTCCCGACCCGGCGGATTTGGGCAACAGCGAAGCTGCCTCTCCAACCAGGCGATTTGCCGGCTGATTCAGCCATGGCATAATGATAGCCCGTCCGGGATGGAAAAAACAAGCCTCGTCGGCCCGATCTTGACACCATGTTTTCAGGGATTTATATTCCTTGCGCTTCAGGTGCAAGGAGGTCGTAAAGTTGCCCATCTATGAATACCGATGCACGAAATGCGGCGACGCGTTTGACGTGATCCAGGGCTTTTCCGACAGACCGCTCAGGAAGTGCAAGAAGTGCGGTGGAAAACTCGAGAAGTTGATCTCGGAGTGCACTTTCCAACTCAAGGGCACCGGCTGGTATGTTACCGACTATGGTAAGAAGGACAGGTCCAACGAGAAGAATGCCCACGACAAGAAGAAAGAGAAAAAGACAGAGTCCAACTCCAAGTCCGACAAGGACTCTAAGCCAAAGAAAAAAGCTTCTGCCGATTGAGCGTTTAATAACTGGATTTTTCTGGCCAGTCGCCTATTCCCCAAGGTAAAAAACTTTATGACATCCAAGGGGCTGCGGCGGTCCAACTTCGTTCTGCTGTGGCTGGGACAGCTTATCTCGCAGTTCGGAGATTCCATCTTCCACATCGGCCTGCTCTGGCTGGCGCTTGAACTGACCGCTTCCAAGCCGCTCTCCAGCCTGATTGTGGCTTCCGGGTACATTCCGGCCATCCTGCTGTCGCTGTTCGCGGGCGTGGTCGTCGATCGTGTCGACCGCCGCAGGTTGATGATTGTCTGTGCGGCCGTCCAGGCCTTCGTCGTCGCGCTGGTGCCGGTCTGCAATCACTACCAGTTGCTCTCGGGCACGGTGCTGGCGCTGGTGGCCTTCTCGCTGGCCACCGGGGCCGCTTTTTTCAACCCCGCGCGGGACGCACTGATACCGCAGTTGGTCAGGCACGAGCGCCTCAACCGGGCCAACTCCCTGGTGCAGATTTCTGCTCAGCTGGCCTTTCTGGCCGGGCCCACGGCGGCCGGGATCATGGTGGCCCGGGTGGGAACCATCGGCCTGTTCACCATCGATGCCGTGACGTTTCTCGTAAGCCTCGCCGCCCTGGCCTTGATGCGAACGCGCCGTTCCACCTCGCCGCACCTCGAGGCCGGACCGGTCCCGCTGCCCCAGATCCCGCCGGCCGCCGGCGGAACAATGACCGAGGTGCTGGCCGGCCTGAAAACCTCATGGGAGGACACCCGCCTGCGCGGGCTGCTGTTCATCACCGCCGTGGACAACCTGATTATCATGGGCCCGGCCATCTTCGGTGTTCCGGTTTACGTTCGTGAAGTTCTCGGTCTGGGGGCGCGGGAGTACGCGCTGATCACCGCTGTTTTCTTTGCAGGCATGATAACCGCCAGCCTGGTGATCGGTCTGCGCGGGAGGGCCTGGCCCAAGGGCAAGCTGATAGTCACGGGCATGTTCCTAGACGGCGCCACTTTCATCCCTTTCTTTTTCATCGATGACTTCGCCGTTGCCTGCGCGGCCATGTTCCTGCACGGACTGACCGTCCCGCTGATCATCGTTCCGCGGGCCACTCTGATCCAGCAGATCGTGCCCGACGATCGCCGCGGGCGCGTCTTCGCCCTGGTCAACCTGGCCGTCGTAGGCTTCACCGCCCTGAGCATGCTGCTGACCGGTCTGCTGTCTACCTGGCTGGGGATCAACCAGATCTATCTGGGAATCGGAATCCTGGGCGCGGCCTGTGGCTTGCTGGGAACCAGGTTCCGTAGTCTCTGGAGAGCCTAAGGGGTTCCTATGATACGAATATGTCGATCAGTCGCGATGTCCTTCATCGGCCCGTTTATGACAATCGCTATTATGGGACTGTCCGCATGCGCCATAGGATCCGGACTTCCCGCTAAGACTGAAAGCTTGCGCTCACTCGCGGGTGAAGCCCTGCACCTTGGAGATGCAACCCGCGCAGATAATCTTTACCAACAACTACTGGCGGCCCAGGAAAAAGAAAAGGGCAAAGAAAGCCTGGAGCTGGTTGATACGCTGAATACCCTGGCCGGCTTACAGACTCAATTCGGCCACTACCGGAAAGCACGCCGCCTGTACGAACGCTCGGCTCGACTGGTTGAAAAACACCTCGGCCCCCTCAGCCAGGCGGCCGGTGCTTGCCTTGCATATCTGGCCGATTGCGATCTGGCATTACATCGCCTGGACGCCTGTGCCCGGGAGTATAACAACGCCATTGATATCTTTACCGCTTTGTCCGGACCCGCAGGGCCCTGGGTGGCCTACTGTCTGTATGGTTTCGGAAGGGTAAGGACCGAACAGGCAAGGATGCTCGAAGCGCGGGATCTTTTTCATCGCTCGCTGCAGATGGTCGAGAAATCGCTGGGTTCGGATCATCCTCAGGCCGCGATCGTCCTGAACTCACTGGGATACCTGGAGATGCTGGCGGGGAACTATCGGGCATCGCGCGCGAGCTACCAACGGGCTCTGGCGATCCAGGAAAAGACCTTCGGGGCCGAGCATCCCCAGGTCGCGGCAATTCTGATAGGACTGGGGCAAGTCAGTCGCAGGATGGGCTCTTTCGAGGACGCGGTCGGCTTCTTCGCCCGGGCCCTGTCGATCGCCAAGAAGACGTACGGGCCGGGCAGCATCCTGGAGGCCAACATCCTCGGCAACCTCGGCGAGATTGCCCTGCACCTTGGTGACGCGCGGCACGCCGGCGAGTTGTACCGGCAGGCGATCGAGTCATACGTGAAAATCCTCGGACCGGACAATCAGCAAGTGTACACGCTCAGACATAACCTGGCGCACGCTCTGGCAATGGCCGGTTCGTATGACAAGGCCCTCGAACAGTACAAATTCGTGTTGGAGCGCTACGAGAAGACCCTCGGCCCCGATCACCCCTGGGTTGCGCAGACCCGTTGCGCGCAGGCTCTCATCCAGACATTCGCCGATCGGGCCGAAAAAGCACTGCCCGTCTGCCGACGCTGCATCGACGGGCTCGAGCGCTCGCTCGGCCGGGATCACTTCCGTATAGCCGAAAACCTGCGCTGCCTCGTCCTGGCCAATCTCAGGTTGGGAAACCAGGACAAGGCCCGCCGTGCGGCCGAGAGAACGCTTTCTCTGGCTGCCCGCAACATCGATCCGCTGCTTGACGCGACCAGCGATCGCGAGCGCCTGGAGCTAATCTCATCACGGCGCGTCTACCTGAACACCTACCTGTCTTTATTCGACCGGAAATCCGACGGCCCGAATGCCTATGCCTCGGCCCTCAAGTGGAAGGGCGTAGTGATGACCACAATGGCCGCCCAGCACGCCGCGGCCCTGGCCAGTCCCGATCCTGGTCTTTCTGGACTGCTCGATAAGCTGAACACGGTTCGCCGCAAGCTGGCAGAGCAGATGTTGGCCATGCCGGGACCCGGCGATAAACAGCCGCAAAGAGTGGCCAGGTTCGTCGATCTGATCGAGCGCCGGGATGAGTTGGAGCGCGCGATCGCCAAGGGAAGCGAGGGTATCAGGCTAAACCGCGTGATGCTGTCCGCCGGAGTGCGCGAGATATGCCGCCAATTGGGAAAGGATGAAGCACTGGTCGATTACCTGGCCTACCAGAGATACGAACCCCCGGACGCGGGCACAGCCTCCGAGGGTAGTTGGAAGCAAGCATACCTGGCATTCGTTCTAGAACCCGACACATGCAAGCAGCCCCAACGTGTCGAACTCGGAGATGCCGAACGTATCGAGCAAGCCATCGGCAGATACATCGACCGGGTTCAAAAAGGCGCCTCCCAGAAAAGGCTGGCCGCCGTCGGCCGCAACCTGCGCCGGCTGGTCTGGGATCCGGTGGCACAGCAAATGCACAAGCGGCGCAAGGTATGGATAGTGCCCGACAGCGCCTTGGCCGGCGTGCCGTTCGGCGCCCTGCCCGACGCTGACGAGCGCTATCTGATCGAGAAGCTGACATTCGGCTACCTGTCGGCGGCCCAGGAGCTTGCGCGGCCCGAGCAGTCGGGTGGGCTGTCTGGAAGTGGTGTCCTGATTGCAGGCGGGATCGACTACGGTGCCGTCAGCGGAGAATCGGTACCGGCGAAAGGACAACAAGTTGCATCATCCCCGGGGTTATTGCCGGTACAGGCCCTGCCGGAGACGGCGATCGAGGCAAGACACCTGTCCGCCCTTTTCCGCAAGACGAGCCCGCGGCCCGCAGTGGTGTTGCTCGAGGGAAGCGCGGCCACCGAGGAGAGGGTCAAGAAAGAGCTTTCCGGAAAACGCTTCATTCACCTGGCCACCCATGGCTACTTCGCTCCGGAAAAACAGGCTCAACCGGTAAAGACGGTGGATCTCGGCAACATGACCGTCGAGGCTCCCTTGGCCAAATACATCGCCTCGGGCTCGGGGTTGATCCTGGCCGGCGCGAACGAAGGCCGCCGCAGGCCGGGAGGGGAAGACGGTTTGTTGACAGCGGACGAAGTATCTTCGGCCGATCTGCGTGGAACCGAGCTGGTCGTTCTCTCGGCCTGTGAGACCGGAGTGGGAACAACAGTCGCCGGCGAGGGAGTGCTGGGACTCAGGCGGGCCTTCTTTGTGGCGGGAGCGCGGGCCGAGATCATGAGCTTGTGGAAGATCCCGGACGAGCCCACCCGCAGGCTGATGGAATCTTTCTACGCCAAGGCTCTGGCGCGCAAGACCGACGGCAAGGCAGATGTTCTACGCGCCGCGAAACTAGAGATGATCGAGCGCCTGCGGAGACAACACGGCCGGGCAGATCCGCTGCTATGGGCGGGCTTCATCGTCTCCGGCCGCTGAGCAGTCGCGCCGTGGCTGGTCGGAAACATATCATCAGTGCCCGTGTTTGACAGTGCCGGCCGGGGGTGTTAATTTTCGCCGGTCCTGACAACAACGGAGCAGCCGATGAAACGCTTGACGTCCAAAGAGGTCCGCGCGGAGTTTCTTGGCTACTTCGAGAAGCGCCGGCACCGGGTTTGCCCCTCTTACCCACTGGTTCCGCCAAACGATCCCAGCTTGCTGTTCACCAACGCCGGCATGGTCCAGTTCAAGGACGTCTTCACCGGCCGCGAAAAAAGCGACTTCGCCCGGGCCGCATCCAGCCAGAAGTGCGTGCGGGCCGGCGGCAAGCACAACGACCTGGAGAACGTCGGGCACACAGCGCGGCACCACACCTTCTTCGAAATGCTCGGCAACTTCTCATTCGGCGACTACTTCAAGAAAGATGCCATCCGTTTCGCCTGGGAGTTTTTAGTGGATCACCTGCAACTCCCGGCGGACCGGCTGTGGATCACGGTCTTCGGGGGCGACCAGCGCGAGGGATTGCCCGCCGACGACGAGGCGGCCGGGCTATGGCAGTCCGAGGCCGGTGTGGCCGCTGACAGGATCCTGCGATGCGGCAAGAAGGACAACTTCTGGTCGATGGGTGACAGCGGCCCTTGCGGCCCCTGCTCGGAAATCCACTTCGACCAGGGCCAGGCGGTTCCCTGCGACCAGCCGGGGGATTGCCGCGGGGTCGCCTGCGAGTGCGATCGCTTCCTCGAGGTCTGGAACCTGGTCTTCATGCAGTTCGATCGCGGAAGCGACGGCAAGCTGACTCCCCTTCCAGCGCCTTCGATCGACACCGGCATGGGTCTCGAGCGCCTGTGCGCGATCGTCGGTGGCGTCAACACCAATTACGAGACCGATCTATTTCTGCCTTTACTGCAACGCATGGGAAACATCGCCGAACGAAGCTACGGTGCCTCTAAGGACGACGATGTGTCTCTGAGGGTCATCGCCGATCACGCCAGGGCCTGCGCCTTCTTGATGGCCGACGGCGTGCTGCCCTCGAACGAGGGCCGCGGCTACGTCCTCAGGCGCATCATGCGCCGCGCTATCCGCCACGGCGACAAGCTGGGAGTCAAAGGTCTTTTTTTCTTCGAGATCTGTCGCGAAGTCGTGCGTCTGATGGGCGAGATCTATCCCGAGTTAGCGGCACGAGAGGAACTGATGGTCAAAGCCGCCCGCCTGGAAGAAGAGACCTTCCGGCGCACCCTGGCAGGCGGCCTGAAGATTCTGAACAAGGAGATTGGCACGCTCGAAAAACAAGGTTTGACCATACTACCGGGCAAGCTGGTCTTCGACCTGCAGACCCGAGACGGTTTTCCTCCGGACCTGACCGCCGTTATCGCCGCCGAGCACGCCATGACAATAGATCATGATGCCTACCGCCAGGCGTTCGCGCATCACCAGGAAGTAAGCGGGGGCGATCTGGGAATCGAGGCCAGCGATGATATCTTCAAATCTATTCTCGGCGAAGTCGGGCCCACGGAATTCATCGGCTACGAAGAAAGGCAGGGCTCCGGCAAAGTTCTCGCGCTAGTCTCCATTACTCATGACCAGGACCACGGGCGCATCTCCGACCGCAAACGTGTCGAGTTGGCCGGGGCAGGCGGCGAGTTCGAGATGGTTGTGTCACGGACTCCTTTCTATGGTGAGACGGGCGGACAGGTCGGCGACACGGGCAGGCTGACCGCGCCGGGGGGCCGGGGCATCGTCAGCGACGCCCAAAGACCGTTGCCGGAAATGATCGTGCACCTGGTCAAGCTGGAACAGGGTGAGATACGGGTCGGCGACCAGGTACGACTGGAAGTCGATCTAGAACGTCGTGATGCCATCAGACGCAACCATTCTGCAACCCACCTGTTGCAGTCGGCTTTGCGCCGGGTGCTTGGTGAGCACGTCAACCAGAGCGGCTCACTGGTCGCGCCCGATCGCTTTCGCTTCGATTTTTCGCATTTCGCTCCCGTGACCCGCGATGAGCTGGAAGAGATCGAGCGCCTGGTCAACCGTATGATCCTGGCCAACCACCCGGTTGAAGTAACGCTGACCGACATCGAGGGCGCCCGCCGGGCGGGGGCCACCATGCTGTTCGGTGAAAAGTACGCAGAAAGTGTGCGCATGGTGCGCATGGGACCCGAGAGCCTCGAGCTTTGCGGCGGCACACACACCGATCGCAGCGGTGACATCGGCGCGTTGATGATCGTCTCCGAGGGCAGCATCAAGGCTGGTGTACGGCGTATCGAGGCGGTCACCGGTACAGAAGCCATCCGCCGCCTGCAGGAGCTACGCTCACTCGTGAGCGCGGCCTGCGATACGCTCAAGACCGAGCCGCGCCTGCTCGTCGAGCGGATCAAGTCGCTTTGGAAAAACGAAGCCGAAGCGGGACGCGAAATCGAAAAGCTCAAGCAAAAACTGGCCGCCACGGGCTCGGCCGATCCGACATCCGAGGCCCGCGAGATCGCCGGCGTCCGGGCGCTGGCCGTCATGGCCAGCGGAATTGGGCTGGCCGGTCTGCGCGAATTCGCAGACAACCTCAAAGATCGCCTTGGCGGTGTGGTGATGGCCTTTTGCGAGGAACACGGAAAGCTCTCGGCTGTATGCAGCGTGCCCAAGCATCTTTGCGACAGGCTCAAGGCAGGCGAGTTGCTCAAGGCCGTCTTCGTGGTAACCGGCGGCAAGGGCGGCGGCCGACCCGATTTCGCGCAGGGAGGCGGCGGTGATCCAGCCAGGTTCGAGCAGGGCCGCAAGGCATTCTATTCTCTGTTGGAAAAGACGCTGACGTCATAGGAAACCGGGTGCCGTAGAGACCTCCAAGTTACGCGTCTTCACGGAGTGATCATGAACAAGCCCGAGGGACTTGTGGCCCTGGATTTCGACGGCACATTGCGCGGGCCCGACGGTAGCTTGGGTCTCGATGACATTGATGCGCTGCGCGATGCAGGGGCCAGGGGTTTGGTGCGTGCCCTGGTGACCGGGCGCTCCATGGCTTCTTTGCAGTCCGCGATGCCGGGGAATCTGGCGGCCCAACTGGATTACTGGCTTGTGGCCTCGGGGGCCGGTTGTTGGGGGCTAAAAGACAGCGCCTGGCTCGAAGTCCACAACTTCGAAGATGAGCAGGCAAGGCGAGTGGAGCAGGTTTTGTCAGAGGCCAGGCTGGACTTCAGCCGGCATGGACCCGTGCCCGACAACCACTACTTCGCCATCAAGCGCTTGTCAGGCGCAGACAATCCCGACATGGACCGGCGGGAAGAGCTTGCTCGAAAGCGGTCTTGGCTTTGTGGGGGATCCGAAAAGCAGCCGGAAAGAGTGGGGCAGTTCATCGCCGTGCTGCCCGCCAAGGGTCACGAAGTACATATCAACTTGCGCGAATGCTTGCCCGACTGCAGCATCATCCGAACGACCTCGCCCATCGATCACGCCTCAACCTGGGTGGAAATTTTTCCGGTTCAGGTCTCCAAGGCCGCCGCCTGTGCCAGGCTTTGCGCTTGGCTGGGATTGGCGCCCGACCAGGTCGTGGCAATAGGCAACGATCACAATGACGAAGACATGCTGAGTTGGGCGGGGCAGGCCTTTGTGGTAGCCGGGGCACCGGCGATGCTTAGGCAAAAATACCACACCGTGGCCGCCTGCGGGGCCGGTGGCGTGGCGGAAGCCTTGCGGCGATGCAAGTAGTGCGGCGGAAATCCTGCCAGGTTCGAGCAGGGCCTCGAGACGTTCTATTCTCTGGTGGAAAAGGTGCCGACGTCATAGGCTTGTGAAGTGAACGTGCCTGCACCAGCCATCCCGCTGAGACGGCTTGTCCCTGTCATGGCGGGTCTGGGTTGCTTCGCGACCGCCGCGCAGGTCAATTACATCCGCGAATTCCTGGTCGTCTTCTCCGGAAACGAACTCTGCCTGGGCGTCATCCTGGCCTGCTGGTTTACCGGCATCGTCGCCGGTGCACTGGCCGGGGGACGCCTGGCCCAACGCATGAAACACTCCGGCGTCTGGCTCTTATCCTGCGGCACGTTCATGTTCATTCTACTGCCCGGCCTGATAACGCTTCTCAGAATCTGGCGCGGTCTTTTGGGAGTGGGGCCGGGTGAGGTTCCCGGTCTGACCAGCCTGCTTGTGAGCGGGTTATTGCTAATCGTTCCCTTCGCGATATTGATCGGCTTGGCTTTCCCACTGGTCTGCCGGATCGCCGCCGGCATTGACGATTCACGGGCCATCGGTCGCGCATACGTCTTCGAATCCGCAGGCGCAATTGTGGGTGGCCTGGCGGTCGGGATATTGCTGGCCGGACAGGTCACAACCCTCGAGTCGATCTGTATTACCGGTCTACCGCTGATTATCAGCCTGGTATGGTTCGGCTGGCACCAAGCCAGAATCTTTGCCTTGGCATTGGGAACACTATTTATGATAGCCGCTGTCGCTCTCCTCGGCGGCGGGCTGGGACGTCTGGACGCTGCTTTGGCGTTGGTGCGCTTCGATCAGCTCGGCAGCGGCAATGAGCGAATCGGCTGGGCCGACACACCATACCAATATCTCGACCTCGGTCGATCCGGCGGGCAATTCACCCTCTTCGCCGACGGCAAGGTTACACGCACGTTTCCCGATCCTTACCGCTCCCGCCCGCGGGCCCACCTGGTGATGAACGAACATCCCCGGCCCCGCCGGGTTCTGCTTCTGGGCTCGGCGTCCTTCGAGTTCCTGCCGCCGGCATTGATGTATCCGGTCGAGCGCCTCGATCTTGTTGAAATCGACCCCGGTGTGAACGGGCTGGTCGAGTCCAGTCTCGATCCCGTCATAAGAAAAGCCAAAAACGATCCGCGTCTGCGTATGCACCTGACAGACGGGCGGCGTTTCCTGCGTCAGTCGGACACGGACTGGGACGTGATCTTCGCGGATGTGCCCGACCCGACCACGGCGGCTCGCAATCGTTTTTTTACGAGTGAGTTCTTCGAGCTGGCCCGCTCGCGACTCGCGCCGGGCGGGGTGTTCATAACCAGACTTTCCTCGAGCGCGAACTACCTGGGCCGTGAGACCGCCTCACTGGTGCACACCGTACAGGCCACACTGGCCAAGGTTTTTACACACGTCGAAGTGCTTCCCGGACAAGAAAGCTTCTTTACGGCCAGCGACGCCGCGGGCGTGTTGTTGGCCGACCCGGATCGGTTGGGAGATCGCTACCAGGCCCGAGGTATCAACGACCCCGGCTTCACCCGGCATCACTTCAAGGTGCTCTTTCAGTCGAACCTGGTCTCAGACCTGCAAGAGCAAATCGCCGAGCGCGGCGTCGCGTTCGGCAACACCGACGCCAGACCGGTGACCTATCTGCAGAGCATCGTGCGCTGGGCACACCTGATGGGTGAGTCAAGCGCCGCCTGGCTGGGCGGGGCCATTCATCTGCCCGTCTGGGTCTGGTATCTCGCCGTGCTCGTTCTAGCGGCCGCGTTTGCCGTGAGGGTTGTCGCCGGCCGAACAAAAAGATCGGTCCGCGCGCGGCGTGCCGCCACCTTCGCCCTGCTGGTGGTCGGGGCGTACGGCATGACCGTCGAACTTGTGCTGACCTTCGCTTACCAGTCGATGCTGGGAAGCCTCTTCCGCGAGATGGGCCTGATCGTGGCCTGCTTCATGGCCGGCCTGGCGGCGGGTTCTTACGCCATCGAGCGCAGACTCGGGCACAAGCCGGGCTCGTCCGGCCTGCTTGCCGGCGTGCTTTTAGCGCTGTCCGCATTCTCCGCAGCCTTGCCATTGTTGCTCGCTTCGGGTTTTCTCATGCTGATGCCGCTCTGGATCGAGCAAGTTTATATATTGTTTTTGATCCTCGCCGCCGGGGCCGGGGCCGGGATGGTCTTTCCGTTGGCGGGCCAGATCGCGGTGCGCTCCGGCCGCCCGGTGGGTTCCGCCGCCGGCGCCCTGGATGCGGCCGATCACCTGGGCGCCGCCGCCGGAGCCTTCCTGGCCGGAGTCATGTTGATCCCGGTCCTCGGCCGGCTCCACACCTGCCTGCTGCTGGCACTGCTTACGGCAATTGCCGGTCTTATGAACCTGGCAGTGTCAAAAGACAGCGACTGACAACAGGCTACGCCGTGTCACCCTCGTGGCGGGCCAGCAACATTCCATTGCCGGCGAAGACCAGGCGCGTGCGCCAGGCGGGGTTGGCGCGCAGGTAGGGCTTGATCAATCGGCCCTTCACCCCGCGCACGGCGTCGTCCACTATCAGAAGCGAACCGGGAACGAAGAGATCCTCGACGGCCTTGAACTCGGCCATGGTTATTGCGGGATCGTCGGCCGAGTCGAGAAAGGCAAAATGCAACTCATTAAATATTTCCGCGCGCTTGTGCTCGGCCAGGTTCAGAGCCGCATCGCCTTCGATAAACTCGATCTGGCCAAGGTGTTCAGCACAGACCGACTTGCAGACATCTATGTGGGCGGGCTGCAGTTCAAAGGTATAGAAGCGCCCGCGCCCTTCAAGAGTCCCGGCTATGGCCAGGGTGCTGTCGGTACCCTCCCCCGCCCTGCGAATGCAACCGGTCTCTATACAGACAGGCTCGGAGAATATGCGCAGCACTTCCGCGATCGCAGCAGACAGAACCTCGCGGTGCGGTCTGACTCTCGGGCGGCGACCAATCAAGCGGGTCAACCTCTGCCCGGTCTTGCCGCGCTGGAAAGCCAGCCAATCCCTGGCCGGGCCCCGGGTGGGCCCGCTTGGAAACCTTCCGGCGATCGCCTCGAGCATCAACCCTCTCTGATGATCTTGATTTTCGAAAGATCGTCCAGACCCAGGCCGCGAGATGCAGCTGTGCGAATCCACTTGGGAGCGCGGTTTTCTTCGGTCAGGGTCTTTAGACTCTTTTTCCGGCGCTCGTTCTCGATCACATCCCAGGCTACCCGGTCGAGCGCGATCGGATCCTGCGAAGCCAGAATGCCGTTCATCTCCCAGGCGTATCCGGGCAGGTAACCCGGCCCGCCGTGATACTGGGCGGTCAGCGCGTCGACCAGCGATAAGCGCAACTTCTTCTGCACGACCGGAAAGGCGAGCACATCGGCCACGAAGGGATCGCAACCGTATTCGTGGAACTTGTTCGGGTTGTGAATCAGCCCGAAAAGGTTCTTGGTGGCCACGCCCACGCCGGCCAGGTTGTGATCCTTGAGCACGCCCACGTTGATCAACACCGAGATGCTTTTGGTCAAGATGCGGCTCAGACAACTTCCCACCTGGCCGGAGACTGCGAGTTCTCTCTCGTATCCAGCGCCACGGCTATCGTTGCCGAGAAAGGCCGGCTGCTCGCCGCCCCCGCCTACCTCGAAGCCACCCTTGCGAATGTCGCGCTCGCCGCGCTCGAAAAAAACGATCCGTCCCGGGGCGACTCCGGCGGACACCAGGGCCGCGACCAAGGCGTCTGTAAACTCGCGTGTCGGCGACAGCGGCGGGCCGGCCAAGCAGTTGAGCTTGACGCCGACCACGTCGGCTGCGCCGACAATACCGCCCAGCCCGCTGGTCGCATCGGAACTGCCAAAAGCCCCTTTTATCGCGCGATCCAGAAGTGCCTTGACCCGCCCTGCATTCAGTCCGCCGTTTTTACGCACTCCGGCATCGGTCATCACGGCAACCCGGGAGGTACTCGACGTCTTGCGCACTGCGGGCCGCTTCTCCTTGGCGCAGGCGCTGCTCGTCGCGCCCATCGTCAGCGAAAGCCCGACACTCTTGACAAACGTTCTGCGATCCATCAGTTCTTCCTTCGCCGCGCGAGGCACAGCCCGAACAGCACCAGCAAAACGCTCAAACCCGCTTGACTACTTTTCGCAGCAGCGCAACCGCAGCCGCCCCCTCCTCCTGGACGCTCGCAGATGCCGTCAGAGCCGCACTCGGTACCCTCGGGACAGTCACCATCAACCGCGCAAATCAACTCCTGGCACAGATCGCCGCTCCCCGCAGGCAAGCACAATGCCGGCGCCGCGCAGTCGCCGTCAGATTCGCAAACCCGCAGGCAGTTTCCGCCACCCGCCGGACAAGCCGTGCCGGCCGGACATTCGCTGCCGTCCGTGCAGACAATCGTCTGGCACAGGTCGCCGTTCCCCGCAGGCAGGCAAAGGTCGGGAGCCTCGCAATCGGCGTCTGAACCGCAGATACGCCGACAGATTCCGCCGCCCGACGGACAAGCCGTGCCGGTTGGGCACTCGCTTCCATCAATACAGGCAATCTCCATACACAGGTCGCCGCCGCCGCCCGGCAGGCACAAAGCGGGCTGCGTACAATCTGCGTCGCCGGAGCACGTTCGCCGGCAGATCCCGCCTTCAAGCGGGCAGGCCGTGCCGGCCGGGCACTCGCTGCCGTCCGTGCACTGGATGGCCTGGCAACTGCTGTCGCCGCCGGAAGGCAGGCAAAGTTGCGGGGCGACGCACTCGTCGTCCGAGTCGCAATGCGGCGAGCAAGCCATGGTTCCATCGCCCAAGTCCTCGCAGGTGTTGCCCTGCGGACAGTCGGCGGCGCTTGTGCAAGGCGTAATACATGTTCCCTCGGCGGCGCTTCCCGATACGTGGCAGGCCCCCGATGCGCAATTTATATCCTCGGCGCAGGCCATGCCGTCTGGATTGTCCAAACCCAACGTGGCCACCCTGACCGCCCGGGCGGCGTTTACCCTGCCGAAGCCGTAGTGATCGTCGTGACCGTTTGAATCGTAAGCGCCGCCGACCTTGTCGGCCGTCTGCTCGACGATCGTCCGGGCCTCGGCGCCTGTAAGATCGGGGTTGGCCGAGAAGACCAGCGCCACCACACCCGCTGCTATCGGACATGCCGCCGAGGTGCCGTTGAAATACCGGGTGTAGTTGCCGGTCGAGTCGATCTCCTGGAAATCCGTCTTCTGGTCACCAAAAAAACCCATGGTGTAGTACCAGCCGCCCCTGGAGAAACCGCCGTCTCCGCGCACGTCGATAGTCACGATCTGCGGGTCGCTCATGTTGACCGCGCCGGTGGGCGCCGTCACCGAGAGATTGGGTCCATAATCCGAGTAACTGACAACCGTGTCGTTCGGCCCCGTGCCTCCCACGGCCATGACATAGGACTGGGCCTGCAACTCGTGCGCGCCGATTGACTCGGCCTGGCCGGTATATGGGTTACCGTTGCCCGAGGCAAACAGCACCACCGCGCCTTTGCCGCCGCGGCCGTTGTTCACCGCGTCCTGAACGGCCTGGTAGAAGGGTTGCATATCGACCTGCCCGGTGACCTGTTCGTCGATGCCCCAGGAATTGGAAAGCACCCAGGCGCCATGGTCGCTGGCGTACTGAATGGCCAGATAACCGTTCGACAACTGTGCCTGGCTTGACTGGCCGTCCATCATCTTGATCGGCATCAGGCTGCAAGCGGGACAAACACCCGCCCCGCCTTCACCGTTGTCGGCGACGGCCAGGACTTCGCCGCTACAGCAAGTGCCATGACCGTCGATCGAGCCACTCAGGGGAGTGGGATCGTTGGAGCCGTTGACAGCGTTGTAACCCGTCACCATGCGCGCCGCGTCCAGGTCCGGGTGGCCGGTGTCCACCCCCGTGTCGATCACGGCCACGACCACCCGGCTGTCCCCCCGGGTGATGTCCCAGGCGTCCTGTGAGCCGATGTCGGCGCCGGAGGCCTGGTGGTGATGCCACTGGTCACCGTAGTAAGGATCGTTCGGCTGGTAGTAAAGCGTGATCGGCACGCGGAAATCAGGCAGGGCCCACTCGACCCCGTCTTGCCCGCTTACGGCGACCGAAGCCGCCAGAACCGCATGGGCGTCGGCCGCCCGGCACAGGTAAGTAGTCCCGTCATGGCCCAACTCGCGCACGACCTCGATCCCGGTGGCGGCGAAAACTGTCTCAGGGTCTTGCCCTTCCCGCAGCCTGACGATCAGCCGGCTGCCGAGAGAGAAGGTAAGCCGGCTGCCGGGCACCGAGAAAACCAGTTCGCCCTCCACCGGGCTGCCGGTCGCGCGTGTGGCAGCAGCCGGCCTCAGATCGACCCTGGCCCCGTGGCTGTTGATATAAAATGGCCCGGCCGAAACAAACGGCCCGCCGAGGAAGACTATCGAGACGATCAGAAAACCTTTCTTCATCGGATCTTCCCTTCTTCCCCCGTGACTGCAAGATTCTACAGGTGCTATGAAAAATTCGTCAAGGCATGGCGCGTCGCGGGCTAATGCGTTAGTATATTCGTACCATGAGACTCAAACTCGCGACAGCAGGACTTCTGGCAGCCTGCCTGGTGCTGGCCATTGATGGTCCGGCCGGTGCACGCTTCGAAATGGGCACCATGCGCGCCGGCGCGGGGCTTGGACTGCGCGGCGGAGAAGAGGGCGTTACCTTTTCGTTCAACGGTTCCTTCGGCTTCTTCGTTCTACACGGGCTGGAGCTGTCGATCTCCCCTCTCGTCCAGACCGGCGGCGGCGATCCGACTCTAGTCTTGCTCGAGGGCGGCCTGCGATTCATTCCCCTGCCCGACCTGGATATTACGCCCTACCTGAATGCCGGGGGCGGGCGTCTTTTCGTGGTCAATGAACTCGATGCCTGGATGGTCTCGGTCGGCGGCGGCCTATTGTACCTCTTTGGTC
>CAZXHT010000005.1:92333-128069 GCA_964640665.1 uncultured Myxococcales bacterium | reverse complement strand
TACACACTGCCCGAGCGGTTGGACAAAAAAATGAGATATGAGACACTCCGACCCCTAGGCCGACTGACTACAGCGAGTTCGACTGCATGGATGAGCCGCCAGACGTTGTTCAATGCGACTCGACACAATTGGAGCGCAAAGACTCAAGACCACCAAGAGATCTCATGGTGCTTGTTGACTACTTCCCCGGCAAGAAGCTTTGCTGCACTAAAGTACCGCTCCATGTTTTGGGTGACCCCTTTTGGGGTCGCGGGGCCTCGGAGTTGCTGGAGGACGAGGAAAACAAGACGTCGTGAGGTTTCATGCCGCGTACCAGCGGTTTTGCGTTACCCTTGTGTCCTTGACCCAGAGTTGCCAGAAGGCGCTCCGATGGATGATCTGCTCGCGGCGGACGGAGGCCTGCCCCTGCTGGATGACTACACGCACCGCCTGCTGCATTTTTTTGAGCGCTACCACGGTTTCAAACGTTGATCAGGCCTTTCTTCAGGGCTTCCACTACGGCCTCGGCACGGGATGATGTGTCCAGTTTGCGATAGATGTGTGACAGGTGAGTGCGCACCGTGCGGCGCTTGAGCGAGAGCACCCGGCCGGTTTCCTGGTTCGTCAGGCCGCGGGCAATCATCTGCAGGATGTCGCATTCGATCTCCGAAAGAATGGGTTCTTCTCCCCCTGCCACCGCTCCCCCCTGGACGCTCTTGAAATAGTTCCAGAAACGCCTGGCGATGCGCGGCTCGATAACCACCCCGCCTTGCATTACCTCAAAGATCGCCTCGCGGATTCTCTCAGGGGCGATTCGCTTGACCAAGTAGCCACTGGCCCCGGCCTGGATTGCCTTGTAGACTTTGACCTCGTCCTCGAACGACGTCAGAATAAGCACTTCGATTTCCGGGTGGCCGGCTTTGATTTTTTGTGTTACTTCGATTCCGTTCGTGTCGGGCAACTCAAGATCCAGGAGGACTAGCTGGGGAAGCAGAGCCGCGACGGATGCCAGGCCCGCTTCGCCCGAGATGGCGCTGCCGACCACCTCGAACTCGGGATAAGATCCTAAAAGTCGCACCAGGCTCTTCAGAGTTCGCGGATCGTCTTCAACCACCACCACTTCTATGGGTTCGATCATTTTCTTGTCTTGACTCTTCGCCTGCGGCGCTTCGGGTGTCTGCGGGTTTGCCGCTTCTTGTGCCGGCTGTTTTTGCGGGTGGGTTTCTTGATGACGTTCTTCGCAGCGGGAACTTGCGGTTCAGCCGCGGTCGAGCCTATCAGCCGGATGGCCTTGTGTTCTCCAGGCTCAATGGAGAAGGTCTCGTCGGTTAAGGTTTTGCCTTTGAGCGTTTGCAAAAGCAAGCGGTGCTCACCGGCCCGGACGACGCGATCGACAATCGGCGTTTTTTGGGGCAGTAACTCGCCGTCCAGGATTACCCGGGCCGGCCGCGGAGTCTGGACGGAAAGGAAACCGAGAGTGGTCAGCGCCTCGGGCTTTTGTCGCTCTTTCCCGGGTGTGAAAAACATGATTATGGCGATTACGGCCGCGAGCAGCGCGATACCGGCAAACATCCAGACCCACCGCGCCCGTCGTATTTCGGGATTCTTTTCCATCACTTCCCCGGCGGGCGGAATCGTCGTGACCAGGGTGTCGGATTCCTGCCTGATTTCATCGTCGCTGGGTCGGCTGGGCCCGGTGCTGGGGGTTTGTTCGGCATCGTCGAAAACGAGAGGAGGAGCCGGACGATCCTCGGTGGGTTCTTCGTCCAGGCTGTCCCAGTTCACCTCGACCAGCGGAGAAGGGCCACTGACCTTGTTTTGCCCGGGCAGGGGGGGGGGCATGGGCGTTGAAGGAGCCGTCTCCTCAGAAGGTTGAGGACTGGGGGACTTGCCCATTGCCGATTCCCAGGCCGCCACACGGGCTGCCGCGTTGGGATCGGCGGGTTGTGGCTCTTCGACTGCAGAAGGCTCATGCGTGGCGGCGGGCGGTGTGGCTGTTTCTGCGCTCGTCTTGTCCACTGCGAGGCCTTCGATCTCGATCTCACCCGCCACGCTCGAACCGGTCGTCGTTCCGCGCATACCGGCAATGACAGCTTCATTGGGGAAGAGGTTGTCGATGAACCGGCTGACTTCCTCGTGGCCCCGGTCGGGCCCTTTCAGCATTGCGGCCCGCAGGCGTTTCAAAGCGTTGGCCAGCGAGGTGCCCGAGTCGTGTCTTCCACTGGACGACGTGTTGAGCGCCTTGATGAATACCGCGTCGCAGGAGAACGGCAGTGTGCGATCCAGTTTGGAAGGCGGCTGTACGCCGGCATGTCGCACCGAGATGCCCACGCCGGAGCGTTCTTCCTTGCCGAGGGGCTCGGAGCCTGTCAGCAAAGTGTATACGATGGCCGCGGCCGCGAAGACGTCGGATTGGGGAGTAGCATCCCGACCCTGCATGACCTCGGGCGCCAAGAAGCCGGATCGCCCGCGGCGGGTCTTTTGCTTGAGTTCCTTGGTTGCAAAGAGCGTCGATTCGAGGCCCGCCCCGCCCAGGCGGGTAATTCCATCGTAGCCCGTGACTACGTACTCGGGGCTCATCCCTCCGAAGACAATCTCATGTTCGTGCAGCGCCCCAAGTCCCCGGGTTAAGTCCAGGCCGATCTGGAGTGAACGCAAGGGGTTGATATGGACTTCGCGCGACGAAAGCCGATTCAGAACGGCGGCCAGGTCGAAACCTTCGCCACGCTCATCGACCCAGAAAAAATCACCCTCGTATTGTCCGAAACACAGGTGGCGCAAGAGGTTTTCATGTCGCACGGAGATTATCCGGGCGGATGCTTCTCGGAGCCTGTCGATCAAGCCGCTGGTCTCTGCGACCTGTCTCAACAGGCGATAGACGGTTACCAGCGAAGGGCCCGCGTCGGTTTGTATCCGCCCGAGTCGAACCTCGGCAACCTGCCCGTCGCCGATCTTTTGTAATAGCTGGATGCGCATTTTGTGCTTGCCGCTCGCTTGTGGAGTCTATTTCTTCCTTCTGGTTTTTTGCGTCTTGCGCGCCGCCCCGAGCAGCACCGAACAGTAAGGGCACCGCTTGGCCCGTGGGTTTTCGAGTACCGAACGGCAGGCGGGGCAGCGAGGTTTGTCGTTCGCGGCCGCGGGCGCGGATTTTTTGCCGCTATCGAATTGCCCAAGGAACTTCTTGATGGCCTTCCGGTCGGCCACCAGCAAGCGGCCTCGCAGGGACGCCTTGAGCAGCAGAAGAACCATTTCCTCCAGCCGATCGCCGCCCGCGGCGCCCGAACGTCTCTTTGTGCTGGTTTTCCTGCCGACCATAGATCAAAGGTGCCATATCTTCGATGGGTTATCAAGAATCATGGTAAGGTTGATTCCATTTTCGATGTAGGCTAAGGTGGGCAAACAGGTGGGATCTCAATGACGATGAGCGTGAAGGCACTCCGGAGAATTTTATTTGTTGTGGCGGCTTTTTCATGTGCCGCATCGGCTTCCAACATTGCCAAAGCCGCCGCTCCCAGGATTCAGGTCTTCAATGAGGTCGAGAAGGGTCTCGAGCTTGGCTTGCAGGGCGGATTCAGCTGGGATTTCTCACCGCCTGTGCCGGATCGGGGTCCCGGGTTTCTGGTCGGCCTGGAGGTGGGCTACGATCTGAACTGGGTGTTCAGGATCAAGGCCGGTTTTCTCACTCAGCACTACAGCGGCTCCGCGACCAGCAGCAAGGGAACGCACTTGCCCATGGACTGGGAGAGCAGCCTGGTATGGGCGGGTGCCTCGTTGTCGCTGATTGCGACCCAGCGCTTCTATACGTATATCCAGGCCGGAGTAGGTTACTTCGCGGCCTCACCCAAGCATGTCGGTAGCTTCGAGGTCGGGGGCTCGGACGACGTGGCCATTTTGGCCGGCGGCGGAGTGGAGTACTACCTGCCCCTGCGTCATTTTTCGATTGCCGTCGAGGCCAACGTGAGCATTCTTCCGCTGCGCGGGGATGTGGCCCTGGCCGTGTTTCCCGTCTTGCGCTATACATTCGGTGTCGGTCGGGTGAAGGTGATAAAGCAGGCCAAGGATCGAGATCACGACGGTGTGCCGGACAAGGATGACAAGTGCCCGGACATCTGGGGACCAGACACCAACGCCGGCTGTCCCGAAAAAGATACCGACAAGGATGGAGTGATCGACCGCGATGATCGTTGCCCCGAAGATGCCGGACCGGCCTCCAACTCCGGCTGTCCGCTTGAACCGGACACGGATGGCGACGGGGTCAAGGACAAACTCGACCGCTGCCCCAAGATAGCCGGGCCGATCGACAAGGAGGGCTGCCCCGACAGGGACGACGACGGCATACCCGATTATATCGACAAGTGCCCCGATAAACCGGGCAAGGTCGAGACCGACGGTTGCCCCAGCAAGGCGCAGGTCAAGGTCAGGGTCAGGGAGAAGTCCATCGAGCTGCGCGAGAAGATCCACTTCGAGTTCGGCAAGGCGAGTCTCAAGAAGAAATCCTATCCCATTCTCAACCAGGTAGCGGCCACCCTGGAGCAATACCCCGACATCAAGAAGCTCCGAGTGGAGGGGCACACCGACTCCAAGGGAGCCGCCGTCTACAACCGGCGCCTCAGCCAGCGCAGGGCACAGGCAGTGGTCGACTACCTGGTGCGCAAGGGAGTCGAGCAGGATCGACTGGTTGCCAAGGGGTTCGGAGAAGACAAGCCGATCGCCGGCAATAAAACCGAGCGCGGCCGCAGCATGAATCGCCGGGTTGAGATGATCATTCTTGAACGGGAGTAGCGCCCGCAGCCCCCAGTTTACGGCGTAGTTTCAAGAATTGTTCCGAGAAGGCGAACCTGAACAGGAGCATCAAGTCCGCATCACGCGAGAGCACCGAGGCGCGATCGGGAATGAAGGCGAGATCGCGTCCGCCGGCAGCCTCCGAGAACCTGGACAGGACCGACATGGCGGGGATCAGCCCTTCCGAAGCCAACAGGGCTACCCGATCCGCGGTCCTGCGCACACCACGTGCCCAGCGCTCGATGTCGTGGGCCCTGGGTTCCAGCGCATATCTGCGGATCAGCGGCATGGCCATTTCCATGACGTCTGCCGGCGCTATTTTTATCAAGCCCTCGATGTACTGGTCGGCCGTGGCCGGCAGGGGGATGGGCGGATCCGCTTCCGGCCGTGCGAGCCTCGACAGGATCGCAAGCAATACCTTCAGATCGGCGGGCCTCAGTTTCCTTGGCAGGACGAATCCCATGGCTACCTGGACGATTTCCCTGGTGATGAAGAACGTCAGTTCGTCTGGTGTGCTGCGATCGAGCACTGTGCTCGAGATGATGATGGCCGGCTGCTTGCCGCAGTCGCTATGGGCCCGGTAGTTCTCGTCTTGCTGTATGAAGATGGAAAAAGGGCGCCCCGAAATGAACCAGGCAGCCCGCTTTGCTGCTTCCACTAGCTGCGGGTGGCTATCGCGGGTCACGCTGGTCAATGACCCGTGTTCGCGCGAATCGGCCGGCAAAAGCAACTCCAGGTATGGGGCCAGCACGGAGAAAATACGCTGAAGTAAGCAGTCGGCATCCGGGTGAAGGATAATCTCGTCCCACTCAGAGCGATCCAGTGCTCGCCCGGGTTTCACGGCGGCGCCCGCGTGCTCGAGGAATTTGCGCGCCTCCTGGTCCATCGGTGAGAGGAAGCGCAGGCCGGTGTAGTAGGAGATGGTGCGATCGATGTCGCCTCGGGCCGCTTCCAGGCGTGCCAGGTATCTGTATAGCTCGGGGTCGGTCGGATCCATTCCCGAGAGTTCCCTGAACACCTCGATTGCCTCCCGGTATGTTTCCCAGTCACTGGCGTAGAGGTTTCCCAGTCGCCTGAGCAACTCGGGATCCCGGGGATAGAGTTCCAGGCCCCGACGGATGCAGGCCGCGGCCCGGCTGACATCTCCGATGCGCTCCTGGTAGACTCCGGCCAGCTTGAGATAGCTATCGAGGGCGTCCTCCTGATCCATTCCGTTCCTGATGTGCGCCTCGATCGCCTGGCCCGAGAGAGAACAGTATTGTTCCCAGCGCCCCATTTCCTGATACAACGAGGCCAGCTCCTCGACCAGCCCGAGTTCGGCCTTGCCCATCGCCAAAACCTTTTCGAAGTGTAAAAGTGCCTGATCGTGTTCTTCCTCGATGCGCGCCAGAACGAGGTGAACTTCCCGTAGGCGATCTTCATCCAGGTCATCATCGACGAGCGAGCGGCTCAGGTCGCGCAGTTCGTCATGGGCTTCCATGGAACGCAACAGCTTCCACTGCTTCCATTTCGGCGCAACCCTTTCGGGTGCCAGGCTTATCGCTTCACGGTAAGCGTTCGCGGCTCCCGGCGCGTCTTTGATATGCATCGAGAGGATGTCCCCGAGAAGCTCGAAGAGCCCGGCCGTGACCTGTGACTCGGTCTCGATATTCAGTTCACGCCGCAGGAGATCGACGGCTTCTTCCCACTGCATTGAGTTGCTCAGATACTCGCGCAACATGCGCAGGCAGTGCAGGTTGTCGGGTTCTCTATCGAGTACGATCCGGCACAGCCGTGCCGCGTCTTCGAACTCGAACAATTGCCGCTGGACGTCGGCCAACTGCTGTAGATAATCGCTTCGTAGATCGTCGAAGCTGTCATCATCCAGTAACTCGAGCAGCCCTTTTATTTCCTTGGGGATTTCCTCGATCAGGCCCCTTTGCCGCAACAGGTCGACGAGATTCTGTCGAGAGGGCAGAAAGGTGGGGTTCAACTCGATCGAGCGGCGATAATTATCGAGTGCCTCCTCCGGCCGGCCCAGCTTCTGGGAAATTTCTCCCCGCCTGAAGGCGATCACGAAGCGGCTGCTGGAGAGCCCTCCCTCACCCAGATGCTGGTAGAGTCGATCTGCTTCCTCCCACAGCTTGCGGTTGTAACGAATGTCCGCCAGTTCTTCCAATGCGCCCCGGTGATCGGGATCGATCTGCAGGCAGCGTTCGAAATACACGGCCGCCTGGACGGGGTCGTCGAGATGCTCACTGCATGCCTCTCCGAGCTCGAACGATATGGCGACCCGCTTTTCGTCATCATCGGAAAGCTCGAGGCGTTGGCTCATCACCTCGATCAGCTCTTCCCAGTCACCCTCTCGCGACAGGAGCGCCGCCAGGTATTCGTGGACTTCCGGGTTCGACGGATCGATCTTCAATGCCTCCCGCAAAGCGGCGATCGCTTCGGAAATCTTACCCAGGCGGTCCAGATGGCGGGCTGCGTTCAAGTACAGAGCCACGCGCAACGAACCGGCCGCATCACTGGCGGCCCACTCGGTGTAGAATGACGACAACTCGGCCTCATCCTTGTTCTTCTTGAGTAACTCTTCCAGGCGTTGGTAGGCCGTCCGGTAGGCCGGGTCGTGAGCGATGGCTTTACGGAAGGCGTCGACCGCATCCCGTTCGCGACCGTCCTGTGTGAGGATGTCGCCCAGCCTTGCGAACAGGCCGGGCAGCGAGTCTTTATCGGCCAGTTCGCTAAGCCGCCTGGTGGCCGTTTCGGCTCGACTCCAGTCCCGTGCCGTCCAGTAGAGATCGGAGAGCCGTTGCCAGGCCTGCGCATCATCTGGAACCAGGCGCACGGCTTCCTCGAGCGCCCGGGATGCCGCTTCGCCGTCGCCAAAATCGTCGAGTTGAATTCTTGCAAGCTCTTTGGCAACCCGGTAACGATGAGCGCCCTCGAATTCGAGTGCCTCGGACAAGGCTGCCGCGGCCCCGGCCGCGTCACCGGACTCGATCAAGATCTCGGCTTGCCGCATCCATAGGTCGGCCCTTTTTTCATCCTTTTCCTTTTCGGCCATGCGGCCGAGAAGATCGGCAAGTGCCTTGTGTTCGCCACATTCCCGGTAAAGCTCCGCAAGTTGCCGGGCCACATCCAGGTTGCCTGGAGAGCTCTCTTGCAGGTCTCGCAATGCGGCGATACGCTCACTCGCCTCGGCGCCCTGCAGGGAGGCGACCAACTCGGTTTTCAGCGTTTTGACATCGGCGGGGTGCAGTAAGTCGCTGTGACCGAGAAGCCATTTTATATGAGACGCATCGCCGGCGTCGTTCTTCACAAGGAACCGTCTCGAAATAATGTCCCCCGGGGCCAGTTCTGCGGCTCTGGTGAATGCGCTGCGGGCCTCCTCGGACCGGCCGCCCGACCACCTCAAAAGGCCGAGCCGGCGGCGCAGGTCGTGTTCTCGATCCCGGTCGGAAGCCCTGGCGGCAAGTCCTTCGAGCGCGTCCGCCACTAAATCCCATTCGCCGGACTCGCTCGCAAGACTACGTAGTTTTTCGAGGGCATCGTCGCTCTCGGACTGCAGGGCCGCCGCCGACTTGAGCGTTTCGAAGGCTGCCTGGCGGTCGTCGATTTGTTCGGCCTGGATGGTTGCCAGCTGAAGCATGAGCGATACTCTTTCGTTCTCTGATGAGGCCAACTCCATACGCGTTTCCAGCGTGCGGGCCAGCTTTGTATACGCACAGGCATCGGCATACAAATCAGAGAGCTTACGCAGCACGCCCACGTCCGAGGGATGCAAGCCTTCGAGTCGCTCGTAGATAGCCAGGATTTCATCCGGGCGATTTAGCCTGGTGGACAGGACTTCTGCCCGTTCCTTGAGAAGTGAAGTCAGCAGGGTCGGATCGTCGGTAAGTTCGATACTCAAAGTCAGGTGCTGATCGAGCTGATCAAATTCTTCTTGTTGGCGATCCAGATCCAGAAGACGATCAAGGGTATCTATGTTTTTCGGCTCGATGCTCAGCAGTTCGGACCAGCTCTCGCGGGCGGCCCGGTAGTCGGAAAGGGTGTCGTGCGCCAGGCAGGCTGCCTTGCGTAATGAAAAAAAGCGTTCGTCTTCCGATGAGAGCCGTGCTACCTGTAGCAATGCTTCACGTTGCCGGCCGGGATCGTTCAACAAGCGATGTAGCTCGACCAGTTTCTTCCAGATATCGACGTCATCCTCCGCGATGCGCAGGGCGCGTTCATAGACATGCAAAGCGCCGCTGGGATCGCCGAGTTCCTCAAGCATTATCCCTGCAGCGGTGACGAGACGTCCGATCCGGACACGGTCATCACCGCTGCGTTCGGCTTCGTCCAGCAGTAATGCAACGCGATCCTTGAAGCGCTCGCCGCGAGCGTACAACTTGTGCAGAAAGGAACGCGGGTCGGGATCGTCCGGACGAGCTTCGATACAGCGCTTGAGCCGATTTTCGGCCTGATCGCTATGGCCGCGGGCGAAATCGCTGGCGGCGAGTTTCTGGTCGAGCCGGTAGCGTCGATCGGCATCCAGACTCGCGGCTTGAACGTCCAGCCTGCGCAGCAGGGCCTCGGCTTCTTCCGGCTCGTTGCTTTCCAACAGGTTATTCGCCGCACGCCATAACGCTTCTGGATTTTCCGGCTCGACGCGCAGCATGGCTCGACAGGCGGTGAGTTGCAAGGCATCGCCCGCGGACGCATCGGCGACATGGTCGAAGCAGGCACGAATCGAATCGGTGAAATTCTCAAGCGACACGATTGAATCGGGTAAGCCGTCCACGAAATCAAGAAGCCGCTGCCAGTCCTGTCCGTCTTTCATCAGGCGCACCGAAAGTGCGCAGGCCTCCTGGTGATCGGGTTCGGCCACCAGCGCCTGCCGCAGAGCTTTCTCGGTGGCGCTGATGTCATCGGCAGCGAGCCAGCTTGTTGCCGCGGAAAACCAGGCCTCGGCCGCCGGCCTTCCGACCTTGCGGCCGGCGAGGTTCTCCCTCATCAGTGCCAGGTCGATATAACTAGAATCTTCCCGGTAGAGTGAATCTAGACGGCCCACCGTCTCCTCGTCTGCGGGATCCTGTCCCAGGGCCTGCTCTAAGGCGGTGATGGCCGCTTCACGATCGTCCGCCAGGAGTCTCAGGGCTGCTATTTTCCTGTACAGCGCCGCGGGACCCCGTCCTTTCTCGGGCGGCTGAGCACCCTTGACTATGACTTCCTCGATCGAGTCGGCCGCAGCGGCGTAATCCCGCGATCGCTCGAGGCGCTCGGCGAGTTCGAGAAGAAGGGGCGCCGGTTCGGACGCGCGCCCGGCGGCCGCGGACAGGATGCTTTTGCCCAGATCGTTATCGGCCAGCTTGTCGAAGGCCAAACCCGCGGCCCGACGCATCAGATCCGCGGCCTGGTCACGATCGTTTGTGGTCTCGGCGCGGTCTTGCAAGAGCTTGGTAAGGCGCTGCCAGTCCTTCAAAGACTCGAGTATTTCGGTCAGATCGTTCATCGGCTCAAGCCAATCCGGATCCAGCCGGATGGCATGTTCTAAAGCGGCGATGGCTCGTTCGGGGGCATTGAGATGTTCACTGTATATCCGGGCCAGGTCGCGGGTTCGTCGCGCTGCGGATGAATCCTCCCGGGCCAGGTCTATCAGCGTCTCCTGCATGTCCGCCGCGCCCCCCCAGTCGCCTAGTTGTTCATAAAGCGACAGAACCCGCCTGGCCAATGACTCCTCGGGCTCGATCTCGATGGCCTGTCGCAACGAAGACAGTCCGATCTCCAACTGGTCTGGCTTTGCGAGACACAGATCGGCGTGCTGGCATAGCAATTTCCGGCGTCTTTCGGGAAGCTCCTCTTCCTCGGCGCACTGGTATAAGAAGTTTTGCAGGCGTTCGGGATCGTCCAGCGCATGCAGAAGATCAAGCAAGCGGGTTTGATTTTCCAGCGTGGGGGCGATTGAGTACAGTTCCTGAAAGGATCGCAAAGCCAGCTCGTTGTCATCCAGGTCGTCTTTCGCCAGACGGCCGAGCTTTTGGTAGTATTCCTGCGCGGCCGCGGGATCGCCGGTCTGGTCGGCCAGCGTCTCCAACAGCTCGGCCAACTGCACAAACATTTCTTCTTGCCGGTAGATCACCGCCAGGCGCTCAGCAGCCACGCCGTAACCCATTTCGAGAAGTTCCTTGAAATGAACGATGGCCTGTTCGGGTTCGTGGAGTCGGAACTGGTAGATCTCGGCCAATTCCTCGAGCCGCCGAATCTGGTTTTCCTTCCGCGCTGCGCGCATCCACTGGTTTTCCAGAAGTGCGGCCAGGCGCTCCCAGCGGGAGGTTTTGCGCAGCATGGCGATGATGTCGCCGGCCGCCGGTTGATCGTCGGGGTGCGTTTGAACATGTTCCCAGAGTACCGCGATAGCCTCGTCCGGCTGATCGAGGTGTTCGAAAAGTAAAAGCGCCAAGGCACGCCGCAGACCGCCCTCGCGCTCGTGGATCGCGGGAACATGCAGCCAGTGCTGGTAGAGCAACGCCAGTTCGTCGTGACGCTTAAGCGTCCTGAGAATGAGCTCGAGCCTCTCGAACGATTCCATGTCGGCGCCGGCGTAACCGCGTTGGGCGAAGGCTTCCAGGTGCTGCTGGTACATCAGGGACGCGTCTTCGAGTTGCTCGCAAGCCCAGGCAGCGCGAGCCGAGTCGAGAGCGACGGCGGCCCGGCTTTCGATGGGCAGGCTCCTGCCGCTCGCATCCGGTTCGAGAGCCTTACGGCCAAGCTCGAATGCCTCCGGATATTTGCTTTCCAAGAAACGCCTGCGGGACAGCATTATCAATGCCGGACGGTAGTCGGGGGCAACATCGAGTGCGCTCTGCCAGCACTCGCATGCGGCATCCGTGTTTTCCAAACGAGCGCTCAGGATGGAGGCCATGGCCATGTACAGGCCGGGTTTGTCCCGGTCTTCAGCCAGTGAGATGCGTTCGCGGATTACCCAGACGACTTCATCCCAGTTGCCAAGACTTGCGTAGACGCGTTGCAGAGAAGCAAGGCGCGCTTCAGCAGCCTTGCTCTTGGGTGCCGCGTCGACCCCGAGTTGGTACTGGGCGGCGGCCGGATCCAGCTTCTTCAGCCGTTCCCACCAGATGGTTGCCGCGGCAGTGTGCAGAGCGGCGGCCTCCTCGCCCTCGGCGCGCTCGGCCTGCTGTGCGTAAAAGGCGGCCAGTTCTTCCCACCTTTCCTCCGCGCGCAGCAGGTGTCCCAGTTGATTTGCGGCGTCCAAGTCGCTTTCGTAGCGACTGAGGACGATTCTCAATTGATCGATGGCGGCGGAAGCATCTCCCAGCTCTTGCTCGATGACGGCCAGTCTCCTGTGGAGATCGGTTTTCCCCGGTGCCGACAGGCCGCCCTCGCCGGCCAACTCGAGTACTTTAAGGGTGGCTTCACGCGATTCGGTCCACATCTTTCTTGCGAAAAATATGTCCGCAAGCGCGCGCTGCACTTTCGGCAGGTTGGGCTCGATCTGCAAGGCGCCTTTGTAGTCTTCGATGGCTTCCGGGACTCTTTCGAGTTTTTCCGCTAGTATCTCGGCCCGCTCGATGTACAGATCGATCAACTCGTCCCGGTCGAAGGTACTCTGATCGAGTCTGCCGATTACTGCCGCGATCTTTTCAAACATCTCCGCATCGCGATACAGGTCGAGCAAGCACTTTATGTTTTCTGTTCCGTGGCCCGCGTCTACCGCAGCCTCATAGGCCTGGATGGCGCCGGCGCGGTCACCTAGATTGTCCGAGTGAATCTTGCCCGCTTCCGCCCAGTAGCCCGCGGCTACTTCAGGGTCTGTCTCGTCGGCAGCGGCCCTGGATAACAACACCGAAACATCGGACCAGCGGTTCTGTTTGCCCAGCAGGAGCTTCAATCCTTCGACGGGCTCGGGTGCAGAGGGATCTTCCTGCAACGCGAGCTCATAAAGCTGCATGGCACGCTGATGATCGCCGATCTGGCGATCGCTTATACGCGCGGCCTCGAGGATGGCGGCCAGTTTCTCGTCGCTATCGTCTGTCAGGGATGCCTTGTGCTGCAAGACCTCTATCAGACCCTGCCAGTTGGCGCTGCTGCGATCGAGCTTCTCGATTCCCATCCAGACGCCGATGTCGTCCGGCTTAATCGAGGCGGCCCGCTCCAGGAAAATGCGGGCTTCGCTCTCTCCGCCGGGACGCTGTGAGTAGATGCGGCCCAGGTGCACCGCGGCCGACTTGGCAACCTCTTGTGGGAGCGTCTGGCCCGAGGCCTCCAGGTCAAGCAGGCGGCTGAATGCCTCGGCGGCCTGATCCCAGCGCTCGAGATTGGCAGACAATGATCCGGACATGAAAAGCGAGTGCAGGTGATCGGGGTGATCGTGCAGGATGCTCTCGTACTGGAGCAGGGCGCTTTCCGGATCGTCGAGTTCGTCTTTCCACAGCGCCGCCAGCCTCAGACGGGTTTCGACTATCAATTGCTCGTTACCGGCCAGGCTGCCGTCGGCCAGTTCGAGAAGCGTGGCCAGCGACCTTACCGCGCGTGTGGGTTGGTTGCGGCGCTCGAAGGTGGTTGCCTGGGCAGAGAGCGCATCGATATGCCCCGGATCGTGCATCAGCGCGGCGTCGAGGTGCTTGCGTGCCTTGTCGAGATCGTCGAAGCGTTCGAGGAAGATTCTTCCCATTCGAAAGTGGCAGGCGGCGATTTCTTTCGGGTCGTTCAGCTGATGGGTCAAGCGCAGGTTCATGCGCAAGGCACGGTACCAGTGCTGCTCGTTCTCGTACAACCCGGTCAGGGTATACATCGCCTGAAGCTGATCGGGATTCAGTTCGAGAATTCTCTCGAAGTTATGAATCGCCCGGGAGGGATCGTCAGTCATCAGAAGCGTGCCCGCCTCGATGTGAGCCATGATGGCGTCTTGCCTCTCCCCTCGATTCACGCAAATCTTTCCTATCCGCTCGTAGCTACTGCCGGCGGCGGGCTCCTGGCGCCGGCGTTGCATTGCCGCCCGGGCAAACAGGGCCGGGAGAAATTCGGGATCGTGGGCCAAAAGATCACGGGCGAGATCCTCGATCTCATCGAAGCGATCCGGACGAGACAAGCCGATCTCCAATAACCTGCGGGCCGCGTGGGGATGGGAAGGTTCGATACCGCCCTTGCCCAGGTAGAGGCGGCGGGCCTTGTCGAGCAACCCTTCCATGAGGGCTTGCTCGGCTTCGTGGTAGGCCTGGCAGCCCTCGCGAAAGACAAGAAAATGTTGCTCGACGAGAGCGCTACGCTGGTCGCTTGCCGCCGAGTATTCTGGAAGCTCGTCGGGGAAACGCGCCGAGGTCAGTCGTAGGCGCCCGTCGCGAATGACGATCCGGTCGATCCGCAGGCCGGCCAGGTCGGGGATCTTCCAGCCGTGAACCGGCAAGAACCACCTGGTAAAGTCGCGCAAGGGGTGAAAGATAATAGATGCGGCGCCTTGCTGTTCGAAACCCATACACGCGAGCGCTTTGGCGAGTTGCGCCACCAATGAGCTTACCGGCAGCGGCATGGGGCCGAAGAAGCGAATGTCGTAAAAACCGATCCTGACAGCCTGCTCGCCGGCCGCCTCGAAAAGAAAGCGGGCAGTGAAGGGGGCCGACTGGTTGCCCACACGGAAGCGACCGCTCAACCATCCGACGTCTCCTTTGAGAGACACCTGGATAGCCTCGAAGCCGTAGCGCGCAGGATCCAATCGCCGAGACAGGAAAGCCAGCATTTCCTCGGCGCGGATGGAGATATCGAGCAAGCGCAGTCTACAGCGATGGTGCAAAAACTGCTCTGCGCCACCCCTGACGTCGAAGGGAAAACGCACACCGGGAACTTCCAGCACGATCCTGTCGACGACCACGCCCTCCTCGATCTCGCGGTTGGAGAGGGTCAGAAGCGCGGTATTTTCCCTGAATTCGAGCGAGAATCCCAGCGACATTCCTGTAGCCACCACTCCTGCCGCGGTCTCGATCGAACCAGGCCGCCTGCCCTGGGAGTCTTCCATGCGGGTCCCCGCTAAAAGCCCACGTAATCCGAGGCAAATTGTAGCATACAGCAGTCACCCGGGGCCAGTTTATGCCTGGTAATGGTAAAATAAGTTCGGACGGACCATTTGCCCTGGAACTCGCTGATTTCTTTTGACAAGCAAAAGTCCATGTGTTAGTTGAGAGAAGTATTTTCGCGGCTGCGCGAGTGGCTTTTCCTCCGAGGCTCGCGCGCCTGCATACGTGGAAAACAAACGATTGGTGGTGTGCCGCGTTGGCAGTGCGGGGCGCTATATTGTTCCACTTTCGGCTTTCGACCGAGGAAGGAGACCGTTTCATGATTCCGGATGGATACCGCGTGGTTGTCGCCTTCAACGCGGAGTCTGAGAAGTTTGTCGCCAAGGTGCCCGAGTTGGGAGACGTGCAGGCCTCGGGCTCGACCCGCGCAGAGGCTCTGGCCGGGGCCGAGGAGGCGCTGGAAAAAGAATTTCATAAGGCTGCCGAGAAAGGCTCCGAGATGCCCGAGCCGGTGGACACGACCGAGTTCAGCGGCGAGATTGCCGTGCAGGTCAGCCCATCGTTGCATCGCGAACTGGTTTTCGAAGCCATGCAGGAAAAGGTTGAGATCAACCAGCTTTGCAACGAATACCTGGCGGCCGCGATGACGGCGCGCCGAACGTCGGGTGATAGCGCGGCCCAGCGGAGCGGGCGAAGTCAGGAAAAGTCCAATCGTCGCGGTCGCCGACCCAGGCAAGGCAGCAAGAGTTACTCCAACATCATGGACAATAAAGCCAACTTCATGGAGTACGTACGCGGCCAGGAAGGCGGCGTGCGTGGCGGCGGCCGCGGCGGTAACCGCGGTCGCAGATCTTGACCTAGTCTTCCCCCCATAAGGCCGAAGTTCGCAGGCTGGAGATGGATGTGTCGTCGAACTGGCCTTTGTAGGTCTTACGGATGATTATTACGCCGACGTACATCGTCCGTTCGGCCAGGACCAATTCGGGAATCTTGACGGCTACTTTTTGCCGCACCGGCTGAGGCTTGTCCTTGAAGTTGAACACGCTGCGACCCAGCCATTTGAACTTTGGCTTGTATTCATCTTCCACCTTCTCGCGTTTTAGCCTGACCAGGTAGTAGTCCAAAAAAATCTGTTTCGGGCGATTGAAGTTCTGAAACTGCTCTTTCCCCGCACCGGGAGTGACCTCGACATGGGTCGAGCCATCGGGCACATGGAAAAGCACCCAGGCGTTCTTACCCCAGCCTTTCTCCCCCTCGGCCCAGAACGACTCCGGGTTGTCGTCGAGCATCTTGTCCACGCTGTAGTAGTCATTGCCGCGGCCCTTTTCCACCAGGGTGGAAATGGGCACCGGCACCCGCTCGTCCTTGGCCAGCTTGAGCACGGCCTTGACGAAGTCCTTCTTGGGAATGATCTTGGTGATGCTTTCTTTCTTCTTTTTCTTGTGAGTCTTCTTCTTGGCAAGCGCCTGTGGAAGGAAAACACACAGGCTAATAGCCACTAAAGTTGCCACAAATACCTTGCTTCTCGCCATCGCGGATCCTCTACCGCCGATTATCATTGGATTGACGGCGGATTTGTACGAGATATTTCATTTGCTCGCAAGCTTTTTTTCAATGTCGCCGTGAATAGTCACGCTCGAAAGAGCCCTCCGAGCAGTCGATCCTGAGCTTATCCGCCTGGACGCGCTCGTCGGGCGGGCGATCCCGCTTGTCCTTGAACCGATTGATAAAATAAGCCTTTTTCTTCCCCGGACGCAGGCGTGGCCAGCGGACCGCGTAGCGTCCGTTCAGGGTAAGCAGCATGTGTTTCCAGGTGTCGGAGCTGTGATTGGCAACCAGGAAGTAACGCCCGCCGATGACTTCCATCTTGCTCATGCGAACCTCGGCGCCGATCTCGTTCAGTTCGCCAGGGGGAATGAACACCACGGCAGTGATCAGGCCGACGGCCGCGTAGCCGGCAACCAGCCATACCTTGATCTTGAAGTAGCGGTTGGATTCTTTGAAGTCTTCAACCGTGCCGCGGAAGAACTCCCCGACGGCCTCGAAAAGACCGAGCAGCCAACTCCAGATCATGGTGAAAAACTGGCCCACTTTTTCAGTCCTTCTTCTCGGGGCGGACGGTTCTCACGCCCAGCGGCAAGCGGGTCGAGCGTTGAACCTGGCCGGAAGAGGCTTTCTTTAATAACTGGCGCGCGTAACTGCCGGTTTTGCTCTCAGCGGCCTGACTCACCGGCGGTCTGTCATTTTCGGATTCGTCGGGTTTGGCCTGTTGGGTTGCTGCCTGAGAATCCACGGCAGCGGCGCTTTCAGCGCCGCTCTCCGGGGGATCCACTGCCATCGGCGGCTCCTCGAGGTCGCGCTCACGCAGGACGTCTTCCAGGGCTTGATCGAGGCGCGCCTTCTTGTCGGGGTCGAGTTCCTTGGGCTCCCATTGTTCCTGCCCGCCTTCCAGGCGCGGTACCCAGTGCACGCTGAATTCCTGCACCGCCACCACCGGCGGTTTTGGAAGGCCGTAGGTGGCCGGGTCGAAGAAAGACTCGTCCATCTCGGGAAACCCGAACGCCTTTAGCTTTGGCATGAAGGTCGGCAGGATGCCGGTCGGGGCATGGTATCCCTGGATACGGCCTTCCTCGTCCTTGCCGGTCACCGTGTAGACGAACATGTCCTGGGTACGGTAGTCGCCCTTTTCGTTGAGCGGGAGCACTTCGGCGATATGGGTAAGACGCCGCGAACCGTCGTGAAACCTGGCGCAGCAGATGATTATATTCAAGGCCGCGGCGACCTGGGAGCGGATGGCCACCATCGGCAGCTCGACCTCGCTCATCAGGCACAGCGATTCGAGGCGCCGGCATGTCTCGGTAGGGGAGTTGGCATGCACCGTGCACATCGAGCCCGAATGGCCGGTATTCATCGACTGCATCAGGTCGAAGGCCTCGCCGCCGCGCACCTCGCCGATGACGATCCGGTCGGGCCTGAGGCGCAGGGCCGATTGCAACAGGTGTCCCATGTTCACCGCGCCGCGGCCGAACTTGTCCGGCGGGCGCGACTCGAAGGTCACTAGGTGATCCTGGGAAAGCTGAAGCTCGGCCGAATCCTCGATGGTCAGGATGCGCTCGTTGTTGGGAATCAGGCTGGAAACGACGTTCAGCAACGTCGTTTTGCCTGAGCCGGTGCCGCCGGAGACGACCATGTTCTGCTTGGTGATGACGCAGGCGTCGATGAAACGGGCCCATTCGGGAGTCAGCGAATTGAAGTCGATCATCTGCGCGATGGTCAGCTTGCCGGGAAAAAACTTGCGGATCGATATGCTGCAGCCCTTGCGGGCGATGGGAGGCAAGACAACGTGAATACGCGAGCCGTCGGGCAAGCGGGCGTCCAGGCGCGGGTGATCGTCGTCGAGTATGCGCCCGACGAACTGGGCCATGTTGCGCCCGGCCGCCTCGACCCCCTCGGGGGTGAACTTGGCCAGGGTCTTGTATAGCCGTCCGCCGCGCTCGATCCAGACGTCCTCGGGGCCGTTGATCATTATCTCGCTGACGCTCTTGTCGTCGAGGTACTTCTGAACCGGCTTGAGGAAGGCGCGTAACGACTTGTCATACATGTCCGAGATCATCATTTTCACCTATAGCATTGATCACCGATATTACCCGATCATAGGAAGTTTACTTCTCCGGTTCAAGCACAACCGTCCCTGGCGGTATTGCAGAAGAAACGGTCTTGTGCCAAGCCCCCTTCGGCGCTAGACTCCCGGCATGCGCTGTCCGAACTGCGGAAAAGAGGTGCCTGACGGCACCGCGATTTGCGAGCACTGCGACCACATTCTGGACAAGTCGTTCCTGGGAGGCGGGTTCACCGGCGACTCCGCCGGAGAGAGCGACGACGACTATGACCAGGATCGCTCCTCCGGCTCTGCCGACCAGGCCTCGTCGGGCGATGACGAAGTCGATCGCGAAATGGAGGCCCTCAGGCGCCGCCGGCGGGTCGGGAAGAATCCGCCGCGCGCGGCCTCCGGTATCGAGGAAAGTAAAGACCTGGGCGAGGAAGCCGGCAAGTTGGTCAAGGACGTACAGGGGACGTTTTCGAACGCCTGGGGCTTCTACAAGGCGCTGGACACGTCCGACAAGCTCTGCACGGCTGGAGCCGCATCCGTTTTTCTTTTTGTCTTTTTTCCCTGGGTGACGATTTCAGGCGCTTCATCTATTACCAAGATCGGTATCGAGGTCGGCGGTTGGTTCTCGATGCTCATGGGAGCCGCCATGATCGCGCTGATATACATGCGCGGTCAGAAACACTGGCGCGACAAGCAAAAAATCGTCATTTTCGCCCAGGCCTGCGTGGCCGGGTTGACTCTCATCTTTTTACTGATCCAGATGGGCAAGCTGAGTTCGCTCACCGCGGCCGACACCGACTCGCCCCTGGAGATGACTTTGGGCACGCACATCCAGATCGGCCTGGTCTTCAGCATATTGGGGGCCATTGCCATGGCGGCCGGTGCGGGGTTGCTCTTGAAGGAGAAAGTGTTGACCAAGAAGGGTTGACTCTTTCTAACTCCCATATTTCGAGCAGATCTTTTTGGCCAGATCGGTTCCCAGACGGCCTGCTCGTCTGATGTCCTCGATCGTGTCCGCGGGCGGGTTGTCCGCCGCGTCTAGCACCCGCGCCAGGACGTCGGTGATCTCGGTGAAGCGGATGCGTCTTTCCAGGAATGCCGCAACCGCCACCTCGTCGGCCGCCGACAGGATGGCGGGCAGCCCCCCGCCGGCCTCGATCGCCTGACGACACAGGCGCAGGGCGGGGTAGGAGTCCTCGCAGGCCGGGTGAAAGGTCAGGCCGGGCAGGGTGGTCAGGTCGGGCGCGCGGGCGCCGGCCAGTTTTCCGGGGAGATCGAGCAGCCCGGGAAAGCCAAGGGCATGGGCGATCGACAGGCGCATGTCCGGCCGGGCCAGTTGCGCCAGCAGCGAGCCGTCGACCATCTCGAGCATGGCATGCACCTGGCTCTGGGGGTGGACGAGAACCTCGATTCGTCCCGGGGGTAGATCGAAAAGCCAGCGGGCCTCGATGATCTCAAAGCCCTTGTTCATCATACTTGCGCTGTCGATGCTCACCTTGACGCCCATGTTCCAGTTGGGATGCGCCAGGGCCTCTTCCGGCGTGACCCGCATGAGTTCTTCGCGCGAGCGCCCGAAGAACGGCCCGCCCGAGGCCGTCAGGATCAGCTTGTGAACCTGTTCAGGGGCGACCCCTGCCAGTAGCTGGTGAGCTGCGGCGTGCTCCGAATCCACGGGCAGGACGACGGCTCCGTGTGCCCCGGCCTCCGACATGACCAGTCGGCCGGCCATTACAAGTGCTTCCTTGTTGGCCAAGGCCACGGTCTTGCCGGCCTGCACGGCCGCAAAGACGGGATCCAGGCCGGCGCCGCCTACGATCGCCGCAACCAGCATATCGACATCCGGCTCGCGACCAAGCGAGGCGACATCGCCGGGTCCGGCGACGATTTTTGTAGTGGCGCTTGCAAGCCTGGCTCGCAGTTCCTCGGCCGCCGCAGGATCGGCCAGCGCGGCCACCCGGGGGCGGTGCCGGGCGACGAGTTCGACCATGGCGTTCACGTTACGATTTGCAGCCAGCGCCACTACTTTAAAGCGCTCGGGAAAGGCGGCGATTACCTCGAGGGCCTGGCGGCCGACGGAGCCGGTCGCTCCCAGGACGGCAATGCCCAGGCGGCTCATCTCAACCACCTTCTCCATTCTGCTCGTCGGTCAGGCCGAAGCGGCGCCGGCGTTTCTGATAGTCGGCCAGTGCCCGCAGCAGATCCTGTTCGCCGAAGTCGGGCCACAGCTTGTTCGAGAAGTGGAATTCGGCGTAGGCGCTTTGCCATAGCAGGAAGTTCGAGATGCGCTTCTCGCCCCCGGTGCGGATGATCAGATCGGGATCGGGCAGGCCCGCGGTATAAAGAAACGACGAGAATCGCCGGGAGTCTACCTGCTCCGGCTTGATCTTTCCAAGCCTCGCCCTGCGTACCAGGTTGCGCGCGGCCCTGACGATTTCCTCGCGTGATCCGTAGCTGAGGGCCAGGGCCAGGGTCATCGAGCGGTTCTTGCGGGTGGCGGCGATCAGATTCTCGAGTTGGTCGCGCACGCCAGGCGGCACCCTGCGCAACTCGCCCAAGCGCACCACGCGGATGTCCTGCTGCATGATCTCCTGCCATTCCTTGACGATGAACTCGGCCAGCAGGTTCATCAAGGCACGCACCTCTCCCGGCGGTCGGCCCCAGTTCTGCGCCGAGAAAGCGAACAGTGTCAGGTTGGCGATGCCCAGCCGACGACAGGTTCTGACGACCCGGCGCACGGCCTTGCTGCCCTCGCGGTGACCCCGGGAACGCTCCATCCCCCGCCGGCGGGCCCAGCGCCCGTTGCCGTCCATGACTATACCGACATGGCGCGGGAGGCGTTCGGGATCAATACGCTTTACGCTAGTGCCGGGCATCTATGTGCCCTCCTTGTCGCGGTCGCCGACTTGAGAAAGCTTTCTCTGGGCCAAAAGGCCGATCAGGAAGATAAGCCCCAGGATGATCATGTAGTATGTCGGGTGTCGTTCCCGGAAACCACGCAGCCAGGGAATGCCCAGTGAGGCCAGTGCTCCAATTGTCCCCCAAGCGAAGGCCAGGGCGCCAAGGAACGATGTCGACATCATGACCAGTGCACGCATCTGCCACATGCTCGCAAGCCCGCCGGCCGCGAAGCCGGGAAAGAAACCCCACGGAAAAGCCCCCGGGGAGATTACCAAGCGAGCGGCCTCGCCGGCGAAAATACCCAGGCTGGTTCCGGCGACGATGAAAAGCACTGCTTTTGCCAGGGGGTTCGCAAGCAAGAGAAGGGCCAAACCCCCGACGGCGATACCCCAGCCTTGTTCGACTCCGATCCACTTGGCCAGCAAGGCGCCCGCCAAGGAGCCTATGAAAAACCCGCAGGCTGCCAGCGTCAGGCGGTGCAGGCGCCAGCCGAAGACCAGGAAAACCAGGCCGACAAGCGCCACCATGGCCGCGTAGGCGGGCGGCAACCCGTGCTCGAAGCCGAGAATGCGGTCGATGCGGGTTGCGCTCATGGCGGCTCCCCGGGATCAAACTTCCATGATCTCCTTTTCCTTTTCTGAAAAAACCTCACCGATTTTCTCAATGGCTTTATCGGTTTCCTTCTGGATTCGATCGGAACCGCGCTTCCTGTCGTCCTCGGAGATGTCCTTGCTCTTTTCGAGTTCCTTGAGGAATTCATTGCCGTCCCGGCGGTGATTCCTGATACTTACCTTGGCGTTCTCGGAGAGCCTGCGGCACTGTTTGACCAATTCCCTGCGGCGCTCCTCGGTCAGGCTGGGGATCGGCAGGCGGATGACTTCTCCGTCGCTTTGCGGGTTCAGCCCGATTTCCGCAATGTGGATGGCTTTCTCGATGTCCTGGATTACCGCTTTCTCCCACGGCTTGATGACGATCTGGCGCGCGTCGAGGATGGAGAGCGCGGCTACCTGGTTCAGCGGCACCTTCGATCCATAGTACTCAACTCGCACCGGTTCCAGCACTGCCAGGTTGGCCCGCCCGGTTCGCACCCGGCCCAACTCGCGTTTAAAGGCGTCGATCGCCTTGTTCTGGTTCTCGGTGAGATCCTTGATTACGTCGTCAATCATATCTTCATCTCCCCTCGGAGAACGGTGCCCGGGGCATCAGGCGGTCGGTAAATCGCCGACGAGTGTGCCAACATCCTGACCCTGGATTGCCTTGACCATGTTTCCCTTGTCGGTCAGCTTGAAGACTACGATGGGCAGGCGGTTGTCCATGCACAGGGAAACGGCGGTGGCGTCCATGACCTTGAGATCGCGCTTGAGCACATCCATGTACGTCAGGCGTTTGAAGCGGCGGGCGTTGGGATCTTTCAGCGGATCCGAATCGTAGACTCCGTCGACCCGCGTGGCCTTCATCAGCGCCTCGGCTTTCAACTCCATGGCCCTGAGCGCCGCGGCCGTGTCGGTGGTGAAATAGGGGTTGCCGGTGCCGCCGGCCAGCAGGACCACCCGGCCTTTTTCCATGTGCCGGATGCCGCGACGCCGGATGTATGGCTCGGCCACCTCGTTGACCGATAGAGCGCTCATCACTCGGGTCGGGGCGCCCGCCTTTTCGAGCGCCTCCTGCAGTGCCATGCAGTTGATGACCGTGGCCAGCATGCCCATGTAGTCGCCGGTGGCACGGTCGATGCCCGCCTCCTCGGCTTGCAGGCCCCTGATAATGTTGCCGCCGCCGACGACCAATGCAAGCTGGACTCCGAGCGAGCGTATCTCGACCAACTCTGAGACGATTTCGGAAAGAACGGCTGCGGAAATGGTCGCCGAGTCGCCTTGACCATCTCCGCGAAGCGCCTCGCCCGAGAGCTTCAATAGCACGCGCTTGAATTTGGGTTCCATGGCCTTCCCTTCAGGCAGCGCTTCCGTTATTTCTTGGACTGAGCTATTTGTTCGGCCACTTCCGCCGCCAGATCTGTCTTCTTCTTCTCGATTCCCTCGCCGAGTTCAAATCTGGCGAAGCGCCGGATGACGACGTTCTCGCCGATCTTGGTCACCAGCTCCTGGCGCAGCTTCTCGACCGACATCTTCTGTTCACGCATGTAGGCCTGGTCCATCAGGCAGTTTTCCGTATAAAACTTCTTTAGCCTACCCTCGGCAATCTTATCCCACATTTTCTCGGGCTTGCCGGATTCTTCGGCCTGCTTGCGGTAGATCTGTTTTTCTTCGTCGACCACGTCTTCGGGCACGTCTTCACGCAGCAGGTAAGGCGGATTTGTGGCCGCTACCTGCATGGCGATCTCGCGGCAGAAATTCTTGAAATCATCGCCCCGGGCCACGAAGTCTGACTCGCAGTTCACTTCGAGCAGAACGCCGATCTTGCCGCCCATGTGGATATAGGCGTCCACCTGGCCCTCGGCCGCGATGCGTCCCTCTTTCTTGGTGGCCGAGGCGATGCCCTTTTCCCTGAGGTGTTTTATGGCCTTATCGATGTCTCCTTCGGTTTCCAGAAGCGCCCTTTTGCAATCCATGATACCCGCGCCGGTCCGCTGGCGCAGTTCAACCACCGTCTTTGCTCCGATCTCCATCTCGTAGCCTCTTGCTTTCTTCCGCCTGCGCGGATGATAATCTGAGAGAAACCCGGCTTATTTCGAGTCGCCGCCGCCGGGCTTGTCAGCCTGCCTGGCGGCTTCTGTGCGCTTCCGGCCGACCACCTCGACCTTGGGACCACCCGAGCGTCCGTCGGAAGGCCGCGGGCTCTTCTCCACGGCTTTCTCGGGCTGCTTGGCGGCCAGATGCTCCTGGTAGAGGCGGGAGCCTTCCAGACAGGCATCGGCCATCTTTTCAGTGAACAGCTTGATGGCCCGGATGGCGTCGTCGTTGGCCGGGATGACGAAGTCGATTGGATCGGGATCGCAGTTGGTGTCGGTGATGGCCACCACTGGGATGTTCAGCTTGAGCGCTTCCTTCAAGGCGATGCGCTCCTTCTTTGGATCGACCATGAAAAGCAAGCCCGGCAAGCGTGTCATCTCGCGGATGCCGGGAATGTTGCGCTCGAGTTTTTGGCTCTCGCGCTCGAAGTGCAGGACTTCTTTCTTGGTCAGGCGGTTGAAGGAGCCGTCCGCGGCCATTTTGTTCAGGGTTTTCAGGCGCTCCACGCTTTGGCGGATGGTTCTGAAGTTGGTCAAGGTGCCGCCTAGCCAGCGATTGTTGACATAGAACATGTCGCAACGGCCGGATTCCTCGGCGATGACGTTCTGGGCCTGCTTCTTGGTGCCGACGAAGAGAACCTTTTCGCCGCGGGCGACCATGTCGCGCGTGTAGTAGTAGGCGCGATCGAAGAGTTTCGAGGTCTTCTGCAGGTCGATGACGTGGATACCGTTGCGCGCGCCGAAGATGAAAGGTCGCATCTTCGGATTCCAGCGGCTGGTCTGATGTCCGAAGTGGACGCCGGCCTCCAGCAGGGCCTTCATTGAAATAACACCCATCTGCTTCTCCTTTTCGGGTTTCGGCCGATAGTAAACTATCGACCAGCCTCCGCCGGGGCCACTGCCCGGTTACCCAATCTCCGGGCCACTGCCCGAAGACACCCTGGGACCGCACCCGCGGCGTGTGTAAATATCCGTGGCCAAACGGATCGCGAGCCAAAAGCTCAATATCCGAACCACACCGGAGGGCTATGGCTAGCACAGGCATATTGTCTTTGCAAGCAAATTTAGGGGGAGATGTAGGGAGATGTAGGGGACGTTGGTACATTAAGAACATTAATCCAACAGGCCCCGCTCTTTTCTCGGCTATACGCGATGACCACCCGGGCGCATCCAGTCTCGGTCCTTGTGGCGCGCGCGTAACGGAATTCAACCTAAAACGGGCAGTCAATATTAATGTTCTTAATGTACCAACGTCCCCTTGTTCTCCTTCAGGCCCGCATTTCCTTGTCCATGCAGCACTTCTTGTACTTCTTGCCCGAGCCGCAGGGGCAGGGGTCGTTGCGGCCTATCTTCTTGCCGCTGCGCTTGAATGTTTGAACTTTTCCGCCGTCACCGCTTGCCTGGGGAGAGGGCCCCTGGCCCTCGAACACCGTTCGGCGCCTGGCCATTCGCTGGCGCATCAGGCGCTCGCCCTCGTCCTCGTGCTCTATCTGCACCTGGGTCAGCTTCTTGGCCACTTCGGTCTTTATGCGCTGGGTCATGGCGATGAACAGATCGTAACCCTCTTTCTTGTACTCCTGCTTGGGATCCTTCTGGGCGTAACCGCGCAGCCCCACTCCTGAACGCAGGTGATCCATGGCCAGCAAATGATCCTTCCACTGCTGATCTATCTCTTGCAGGTAGAAGTAGTGCTCAACACGGCGCATGTTCTCCGGCCCGATTTGCCCCTCTTTCTCCTGGTACTCCCTCTCGATCGCGTCCCACAGCCGCTCGCCCAACTCTAGGCGGTTGTTCTGCTCCGATTCCAGCTCGACCTTCTGGCCGAAGATACCGTAAACCCTGTCCTCGAGGCCCTTGATGTCCCAGTCTTCGGCCGGGATGTCGGCCGAACAGGTCGAGTCCAACTCGGTGATCAGGATGTCCTCGAGCAGCTCCAGGATCTGCTCGCGCATGTCCTCTCCGCCCAGCACCCGGCGGCGCAGGTCGTAGATGCTCTTGCGCTGCAAGTTCATCACGTCGTCATACTCGAGCAGACTCTTGCGAATTTCGAAGTTCTGCCCCTCGACGCGCTTCTGGGCGTTTTCGATGGAGCGGCTGACCCAGCGATGCTCGATCGGGACGCCTTCCTCCATGCCGAGACGCTCCATCAGGTTCTTCAGCCTGTCCGCCCCGAAGATTCTTAGAAGGTCGTCCTCTAGTGAAAGGTAGAATCTCGAAGAGCCCGGGTCGCCCTGGCGGGCGGCGCGCCCGCGCAACTGGTTGTCGATCCGCCGGGCCTCGTGGCGCTCGGTTCCCAGGATGTGCAAGCCGCCTTGTTCGATGACCTGCGTGCGCTCCTTGGCACAGGTGGCCTGGAACTGCTTGAGTACGTCCATGTAGCGATCGCTGTCGACACCGGGATCGGCGTGCAGCTTGGCCAGGAACTCGGGGCTGCCGCCCAGGACAATATCGGTGCCGCGACCGGCCATATTGGTCGAAATGGTCACCATGCCGAAGCGCCCGGCCTGGGCGACGATCTCTGCCTCCTGGGCATGGTGCTTGGCGTTGAGCACGTGGTGCTTGATTCCAGCCCTCTTCAACCGGCGCGAGATCTCCTCGGACTTCTCGATCGAGATGGAGCCAACCAGCACCGGCTGGCCACGCTCGTGCAAGTCATCGATCTCCTCGATGACGGCGGCGAACTTTTCTTCCTCGGTCCGGTAGATGACGTCCTGGGCATCCTTGCGGATGTTGGGCAGGTCGGTCGGGATGACCATCACGTCCAGCCCGTAGATCTTCGAGAACTCCTCCTTCTCGGTCTCCGCGGTCCCCGTCATGCCCGCCAGCTTCTTGTACATGCGGAAGTAGTTCTGGTAGGTGACCGTGGCCAGGGTCTGGTTCTCGTTTTCTATCTGCACGCCTTCCTTGGCCTCGACCGCCTGGTGCAGTCCGTCGCTCCAGCGGCGCCCCTCGAGGATGCGCCCGGTGAACTCGTCGACGATGTTGACTTTGTTGTCCTCGGTGACGATGTAGTCAACCTCGCGCTTGAAGAGCGTATGCGCCCTGAGCGCCTGGTTGACGTGATGCAAGATCTCGATGTTCTGCGGCTGGTAGAGATTGTCCACGCTCAGCAGTTTCTCCACCTGGGAGACGCCGTCCTCGGTCAGCACGGACGACTTGCTCTTCTCGTCGACGGTGTAGTCCCTGTCGCGCTTCAGCTTGGGGACGATGGCGTTCACCGTGTAATACTTGTCGGTGGCCTCCTCGGCAGGCCCGCTGATGATCAGCGGCGTGCGCGCCTCGTCGATCAGGATACTGTCCACCTCGTCCACGATGGCGAAGTAGTGTTCCCGCTGGACGTACTCTTCCAGGCTGAACTTCATATTGTCGCGCAGGTAGTCGAAGCCGTACTCGGAGTTGTAACCGTAAGTGACGTCGGAGTTGTAGGCTTCCTGTCTTTGCGTGTCGGTCAGCCCGTGGACGATGATGCCGACCGACATGCCCAGCCAGCGGTAGATGCGTCCCATCCACTCGGCGTCGCGCCTGGCCAGGTAGTCGTTCACCGTGACCACGTGCACGCCCCGACCGGCCAAGGCGTTGAGATAGACCGGCAAGGTGGCCACCAGCGTCTTGCCCTCACCGGTCTTCATCTCGGCGATCTTGCCCCGGTGAAGGACGATCCCGCCGATCAGCTGGACGTCGTAGTGGCGCTGCCCGAGGACGCGGACGGCGGCCTCCCTGACCACGGCAAAAACCTCGGGAAGCATGTCGCCCAGGACGTCGTACTCGATGAGATAGCGAGCCTTCTGCTCGCCGTCCTGATGGCGGCCGAGCTTGTCGGTGACAGCCTTTTCGAAGGTTCGCCTGAATTCACCCGTCTTGGCCTTGAGCTGCGCGTCGGACAGCGTGCGGATGCGGGGCTCGAAAGCATTGACCCGGTTGACGAGGGGCCGGAGCTTTTTCAGTTCTCGCTGGTTCTTGTTTCCGAAAACCTTGGACGATACGTATGTGCTGAGGCCCACTGAACTATGCCTATGTTACCGAAGTCTTTACGCGCTAGTCATCGAGCATGTAATTCTTGGGGTTCTCGCAGACGCCGTTGACTTCGACTTCGTAATGCAGGTGAGGACCGGTGCTGCGGCCGGTGTTTCCGATGTTGCCGACGATTTCGCCCCTCTCCACGTGATCGCCTATATGCGCCTTGAACTGGCTCAGGTGACCGTAACGTGTTCTGATGCCGTAACCGTGATCGAGCACCAACATGTTGCCGAAGCCGCCGTTCGACGAGGCGAAGGTGACCACCCCCTTGGCGGGCGCGGTTACCGGTATGCCGGGCTGGTTGGCGATGTCTATCCCCCGGTGCATGGAACGCTTTTTGGTATAGGGATCGATGCGCGTGCCAAAATCCGACGTCACCCAGCCGTGCGTCGGCCAGATCGAAGGAGTCGAACTCAGACGGGCTCGCTGCCCGCGCAGGTAGGTTTCCAGCTCACGGATGTTGCCCTCGCGCTCCTCGGCCTCGGATGCCAGCTCGTCGAGTTGCTTGCCCAGTAAATTGACGGCCAGGTGCGGGTTCTTGCCAATGGCCTGCACCATGGCGGGGGTGCCGAACTCGCCCTGCGCGCCGTCGCCCTCGGTGGCCGACCCGACGGGCCCCATGGCCAGGTGCCGCTCGGGATCGTGGAGCTGGGTGATGATGCGCAGCTTGGTGTCGAAACGCTGCACGCGGTCGATGACGGCCTGGATGCTGGCGACTTTTTCATGCAGGCCGACCAAGCGGTTACGCAACTCGAGGTTCTGAGATCGTAGCCCCCGGTTCTCACTGACCTTCTCGACGACGGAATAATAGTGAATTCCGGCGACCACGACGCCGCACAGAACGAATAATGCAAACGAGACGACCGTCCAGATGGTCGACTTCGATAGCCTGATGCGCCTGACCCGCGAAGATCTATCCCGCACCATCATAATGGTATAGCGCGCGCTCATGTCTACCCGAGAAGCCTCTTCTTTTGCGTTCTACCCCTTGGATTGTCCGCGGATTGTCCGCGTATCCCTGCGCTACAGCCCAATGATTGTCTCAAAGGGTCGGCGTCGCTGTCAACATTTTTCTGGAAAATTTCCGTCAGTTGCGCTTTCGCCGGTTTTTTTTCCGGCTGCCCCGCTGTGCCCCGGTCGCCCGACCGCGGTTGTTTCTGCCGTAACTTACCAGGATAACGGTGATATTGTCATCTCCGCCCATCTCGTTGGCAGCGGATATCAGGCGGGCCGGAATGGTCGAGAGCTTGCCGCGCCGCATCGTCTTGCCGATCCTCTCGTCCTCTATCATCCCGTTGAGCCCGTCGGAGCACAGCAAGAACAAGTCGCCGGGCTGCATCCTGAATGAAAATGTGTCGGCGCTGACCTGGCTTTCGAACCCGACCGAACGGGTGATGATGTTGCGAAAGCGGCTGTGTGCCGCCTCTTCCTCGGTGATGAACCCTGCCTTGATCTGTTCGTTGACCAGTGAATGATCCTCGCTCACTTGCGTCAACTCTTTGTCGCGCATCATGTACAGGCGGCTGTCCCCCACGTGCGCAACGTAGCCCAGCTCGCCGCGCGTGAACAAAAGGGTGGCCGTGGTTCCCATACCCTCCAGCGCGGGATTCAGCGCCGACTCGGCGAAGATGGTCGCCGAGGCATCCTCGATCGCCTTTTCGAGCATTTCCAGAATGGCAAGATCTTCGCGCTCGGTGGCCGCGGCGCTTATGAACTCTTTCGAGTTCCTGGCGTCTGTGACATGCCGCTTGATTATCTCGACGGCCATGCGCGAGGCCGTGTCTCCGCCGGCGTGCCCCCCCATGCCGTCGGCGACCAGGTACAGGCCGATATTGGAGTCGGCTAAAAAGCTGTCCTCGTTGGCCTCGCGCTTGAGCCCCACGTCGGTTTTGGCCCAGTGTGAAAGCCCCTTGTGTTGGACTTTCCCGCGCTGACGCTTCTTGCTTGTCTTCTTGCGCGTTTTCTTGACGGGCCTGCTACGCATCACACCTTCCCTTTATCACAGCAATCCTGGTAGATCAATTTTCGTCCACATCGCCGGGATCAATGTTTCGCTCCAATTAATTCGCGAGCGGCAGCCCGGGCCTTGTCGCCAACACGGCTGCCACCCAACATGCGGGCGATCTCCTCGACGCGTTGCTTATCGCTCAGGCGCACGATCTCCGATAGTGTGCGCCGGGAGACGACCCTCTTGCTGACCGCGTAGTGTGTATTCGCCCTGGCGGCGATCTGCGGCAAGTGAGTGATACAGATGACCTGGCGCCCGGCGCTGACGGCGGCCAGCTTGCCGCCGATCACGCTGGCTACCTGTCCTCCCACTCCGGAGTCGACCTCGTCGAAAACATAACAGGGCACCCGGTCGACCCGGCTCAACACCGCCGTGAGAGCCAGCAACACCCGCGAGAGTTCACCCCCGGAGGCCACGCGCGCAAGCGGGCGCAGATCCTCGCCCTGATTCGCAGATAGCATAAGGCGCACCTGGTCGAGGCCCCACTCCTGAAGCTTGTCTGAGGAGAGCACTTCTATCCTCACGCGAGCGTCGGGCATGGCCAAAGTACGCAGCTCGCCGACGAGCTGAGCGTCTAGCCGCCCGGCTACTTCTAGGCGCCTGGCGGAGAGTTCTTTCGCAAGTCTGAAAGCCTGTTCCTTCGATCGAGCGAACTCTTCGGCAAGTTCCTCGCGGCGCGCCGACAGGTTGTCGAGCGATGCCAGCTCCGCCTCGATCTTGGCGCGTGACTCCAGTAGTCCGTCGAGGTCGGGGCCGTGGGCGCGAATCAGGCTCTTGATCGCGGCCAGGCGTTCTTCGATCTCTTCCAGCCGGCCGGGATCCGCTTGAATGGCGGTGGCGATCGATCCGACGTCGCGCGACAGCTCTTCCACCTGGCGCAGCAAGTCCGCGGTCGCATCGCGCTTCGGCGCAAGTTCGTCGTCGTAGGCGGCGAGCTCCTGAAGGGTCGAGCCCGCCCGGCCGAGGAGCTCGACCACCGCTCCCTCTTCCTCGTAGAGTAGTGCCACGACCTCGGCAAGCCCAATGGCCAACTTTTCCGAGTGCCTCAGGCGTTCCCGTTCGCGCTGCAATTGCTTGTCTTCGCCGGGCTGCGGATCGAGCGCTTGTATACGCTCGAGGGTGAAACGCAGATAGTCTTCGCGTTCTTCCCTCTGTCTCTCCTGCTTTTCGATCTGCGTCAGGCGTTTTTCACAAGAACGCAGGCGCTCGACGGCCTTGCCCACCTCGGCGCATTGCCCTCCCAGGTTGCCGAAATCATCCAGAATCTGGCGCTGGGTTTGTTCGTCGACCAGGTTGACGTGCCGATGTTGCCCGGAAATGTCGGCAAGGCCGCGGGTGATTTCGGCAAGCACAGCCAGGCTAACCTGGTGGCCGTTTAGTGAGATCTGGTTGCGCCCGGCCCGGGAGACCAGCCTGCGGATCTCGAGGGTTCCCTCGGCGGACAGGCCTGCCTGCCGCAGGCGCCGGCCGACGGTAGAATCCGGCCCGACGCGGAAGACACCCTCGACCGCTGCCGCGTCGCGCCCGGTTCTGATCATGTCGCTGTTGGCTCGTCCGCCCAGAAGGAGGTGCAGCGACTGGACGATGATCGATTTACCCGCGCCGGTCTCGCCGGTCAGGACGCTGAAACCCGGCCCGAACTCGACGCTCAGCTCGTTGATGATGGCGAAGTCGTGAATGGCCAGGCTGGTCAGCATGGCGGCCTCAGGATTGTCCCCACTTCAGCTTGGCTCTCAGAATCTCGAAGTAGTTGCGCGGGGGGGTTGCCATGAAGATATGACCGGGTGCCTTTTCGATCAGCAGCCGATCTCCCGGTTCGGCTGCCACGGAATGCTGTCCGTCGAAGGTTACCTGCGCCGGTTCGGTGAGTCGATCGAGCTTGAGACGGATCTTGCAGTCGGCCTGCACCACCAGGGGTCGCATGCTCAAGGTATGCGGGCAGATGGGAGTGACCAGGATGGCCATCACTCCCGGGGCGACTATCGGCCCTCCGGCCGAGAGCGAGTAGGCGGTCGAGCCAGTGGGAGTGGAGACGATCAACCCGTCGGCCCGGTAGGTGGTCAACTCGATGCCGTCGATCTCCGCCCGGATCTCGATGATGCGGCTCATGCCGCTCATATTGACGACCACGTCGTTGAGCACCTTGGCCGAAGCCACCGTCGCGCCGCCGCGGGACAGCTCCGCCGCCAGGCGTGCCCTGCGGTAGGTGCAATAGTCGCCGGCAAGCACGCGCGAGAATTGTTCTGCAGCTTCTTCAACGGTGAACTCGGTCATGTAGCCGAGAAACCCGAGGTTGACGCCGAAGATTGGCACCTGGCGGTTGTCCAGCAGGTGAACCACCCTGATCATGGTGCCGTCACCACCGAGCACCACCACCAGATCCGCCTGTGCGGCTACCTCGGCGGCTTGTAGCAGCCTGACGCCGTCAAGGCCGTCTTCCAGCGTTGACTCGGCAAGCACCCGCCAGCCCCGTTCGTTGGCCAGACGGGCAAGGGTTGCTGCCACGGCGATTACGTCGGGGTGCTTGCGCTTTCCGAATATTCCCACGCTCGACATCGGGTTCCCCTATTACATTCAGACATTTTCTTACCATAAAGCCTAGTACGTTACCAGAGTGCTTGCCAGCGCTCGGCGGCTTGCATAGTATGAAGCCGATGAGAAGCGGTGACCTGTTCAGCGCGCAGGCCGAACGTGAGCAACGCCACGCTCCGTTGGCCGAGCGCATGCGTCCGCGTAGTCTTGAAGAGTTCGTCGGCCAGGATGAGATTCTGGGCGAGGGCCGCTTACTGCTGCAGGCCATTCGCCAAGACAAACTGTCGTCGATGATCCTCTGGGGCCCGCCTGGTTGCGGCAAGACCGCCCTGGCCTCGGTGATCGCGCGCACCACGGGCGCCGAGTTCGTGCCCTTCTCCGCGGTACTGGCCGGGGTGCGCGAGATACGCGAAATAGTCAAGCAGGCAGCGGCGCGCCGCGACGCCTACAGCAAGCGCACCATTCTGTTCATCGACGAGATCCACCGCATGAATAAAGCCCAGCAGGACAGTTTGTTGCCGCACGTCGAGAGGGGCACGGTCACGCTGATCGGCGCCACCACCGAAAACCCTTCTTTCGAGGTCATCGCGGCGCTTCTTTCGCGCAGCAAGGTGTTCGTGCTGCGGCCGCTTGCCGACGAGCACCTGGCGGTCATCGTCCGCCGGGCTCTTGCGGACTCGAAGCGCGGCCTGGGAGAACGTGGGTTAACGCTCGCCGAGGGCGCGCTGGATGACATTTGCCGCGCGGCTCAAGGAGACGCTCGTCGGGCGCTGAACATCATTGAGGCGGCCGCCGACTATCTGGCGGGAGAGGCTGGTGCCGAGATCGACACCCGGGTAGTCGAAGAGGCCGTGCAGCATCGCGCCCTGCTCTACGATCGCTCCGGGGAAGAGCACTACAACGTCGTCTCGGCCTTCATCAAGAGCCTGCGCGGTTCGGATGCGCACGCCGCGGTCTACTGGATGACGCGCATGCTCGAGGCCGGCGAGGATCCGCGCTTCATCCTGCGCCGGATGATCATTTTCGCCTCCGAGGACATAGGCTGTGCCGATCCACAGGCGCTACAGGTAGCCTGCGCGGCTCTGGCTGCCCACGAGATGGTCGGCCTGCCGGAGTCGGCGCTGAATCTCTCCGGGGCGGTCTGTTACTTGGCCTGCGCTCCCAAGAGCAATAGTGCCTTGGTCGCCTACACACGCGCCCGCAAGGACGTCCGCGAACACGGGGCGCTGCCGGTGCCGCTGCACCTGCGAAACGCCCCGACCGGCCTGATGCGCAACCTGGGCTACGGGCGCGACTATCGTTACCCGCACAACTTCGAGGGCCACTACCTAAGGGAGAACTACCTGCCGGACGAACTCAAGGGCAGGATTTACTACTCTCCCTCGGAAAACGGCTACGAGAAGACGATTGCCGGGCGCATGGCGGCGCAAGATAAATCCACGGACGAGGAAGACGAATGAAAACGGCGGCGCTGGCCTGCCTGCTTTGCCTGCTTGCAGCGAGCGTCCCGGCCGCAGGCTTCGGCCCCTGGTCGGCGGATGCGCGCCACCCGCTGATCGGCCTGAAAAAAACAGCGACACGCGGCGTAAATCAGCCGGCACGCTCGTCTTCGCCCTTCGTCCTGGCCTTCGGCCTGTGGTCAAAACTGCTTACGCGCATGGACGGCTCGCGCTGCATGCACCGCCCGTCGTGTTCCACCTACGCCATCAGAGCCATGTCCCGCCAGTCGCTTATCGGCTTCTGGAAGGCTCTATCCCGTCTGATGCGCGGCCCGCGCTCGAGCGCCATCAGGATGTTGCCAATGGCGCGCCTGCCCGGAGGGATATACTACCTCGATCCCCTCTGAGCGCCCGTTGGGCCTATCTTTTCATGTCCGGCCGGTAGAAGTAGGTGGTGTGCTGGAAGAGGCAGATCTGGTTCGAACCGGCCCCGCGGGCCTTGCGGACGGCCTGGTCGACTTGCTCGAGGAGGGTGTCCGCCGAGGTAACTCCCTTGTTGGGAAAGAACGAGACGCCGATGCCGATGTTGATTTCGACGTGCTTGCCGGCGGCGACGAATGCCTTTGCCTTCAGTCGTTGCCAGATGCGGGTGGCGACCGAGAGCGAGCCGGTGAAGTGCGTCCGGGGCAGCAGGATCGTTAAGCGCCCGGGAGCGCTGCGTACCACGATGTCGAATTCGCGGACGCCGCCGCGCAGGATCTCCGCGACCTGTTTGATTACCTCGTCGTCGATGCCGCGCGGGTCGTCTTTGTCCAGTTGGACCGCGATGCACGAAAGCGGCTCTGAGTACCGCTCGGCGCGCTTGAACTCGTCCTGGATGCGCTTTTCGAGGTAGCGTTCGTTGTACAGGCCGGTCGCCTGGTCGATCACCGACTTGTCCTCGGCCTCGCTGAGCGAACCGGCAATCCTGTCCTGTAGCTCCTTGATGCGCAGCAGGGCCTCGATGCGGGCCAGCAGTTCGCGGGGATCGGCCGGCTTGGTCATGTAGTCATCGGCCCCGAGCCGCAGCCCTTCAACCCGGCTCTCCATGTCGCCCTTGGATGTCAGGATGATGACCGGTAGAAAACGGCCGTCCTTGCGCGCCTTGAGAATGCGGCACACTTCGAGACCGTTCATTCCGGGCATGATGACGTCGAGTAAAACCAGATCGGGAGGGTTATCGCGAACCAGGGACAGCGCCCGGCGGCCATCATCGGCGCGGGTAACCGCGTATCCCTCCTGTCTGAGCAGCTTGTCGAAGTGTTCCAGGACGCTATGATCGTCGTCCACCACCATGATGTTGGCCTTAGCCTTCACCCGATCTCCAGCAATAATTTCATACGTTTAATAAGTATGTCACAGGACCGCCTCGGGCACAATAACGTCGGCGGCCGAGAAGGGAGTTGATCTATGCGGCCGGCTCGGCTATTTTCTTTGTGCTTACTACCAAGGAGGTGTTCATGCTGGAGACGCTGCAGCAAACGTTGGACAAGACGTTTCTCGGAAACTCTCTTTGGCAATACGTTGGATTTGCCCTGGTCATCATCGCGGCGCTGGTTGTCAAGATCATCGTCAAGCATCTGGTCGATGTCTGGTTGAAGAAGTTCACCCAGCGCTCGAAGTCTGAGCTTGACGACAGGTTGCTCAAGGCGTTTCGATCGCCGGCGATTTTCTTGGTGTATGTCGTGGGCGTATACTTGGCGTTTCAGATCTTGACGCTGCCCGAAGATCCGTTCGACCTGCCGCGCTTCATCCGCGCC
>CAZXHT010000005.1:77606-92323 GCA_964640665.1 uncultured Myxococcales bacterium | reverse complement strand
GAGGAGCTTGCCCACGAACAGCCGGTCGGCGACGCCGCGCTTCATCCGCGCCTTGTTTACCAGCCTTTTGATCATCGACGGCGCCTGGTTCCTCTCGTCGGCGACCAGCATCCTCGAGATGTACATGACGCGTTTCACGGCCGGAACCGAAACCAAGCTCGACGATCAGCTCGTGCCCATCGTCCGCAAGGCCGTGCGGGTGATCGTCTTCGTCGTCGCCTTCGTGATGATCATCCAGAACATGGGTTATTCGGCCAGCTCGCTACTGGCCGGATTGGGGCTCGGCGGCCTGGCTTTCGCCCTGGCCGCCAAGGACTCTCTGGCCAACATGTTCGGCTCGGTGACGATCTTCGCCGACCGGCCTTTCCACATCGGCGACTGGATAAAAGCAGGCGGCGCCGAGGGCACGGTCGAGGATGTCGGCTTCCGCTCGACCCGCATCCGGACCTTCGAAAAGACGCTGGTCACCATCCCCAACTCCAAGCTAGCCGACTCGATAATCGAAAATATGGATGCCCGCCCGATCAGGCGGGTCAGTATGACTATCGGCGTTACCTATGACACCTCGGCCGATCAGATGCAGCAGGCAGTCGAGGCCATCCGCGAGATCTTGAAAAACCACCCAGACGTGGACCAGGGCTACTGGTTGGTCAACTTCACCGATTTCGGCGCGTCGAGCCTGGATATCTTCATCTATTATTTCACCCGCACCAAGGTCTGGGCCGAGTATCTCGATTCCCGCCAGCGGGTCAATCTTGAGATTATGCGCCGCCTCGATGCACTCGGACTGGAGATAGCCTTTCCTTCCCAGACAGTTTATCTCAAGCGGGAAGCTTGACGGGAGGCCGGGATGTTGCTTGCAATCGACGTCGGCAACACCGATATCGTCATCGGCATGTTCGAAGAAACACGCCTGGTACGCAACTGGAGGCTGGGCACGGCGGCGGGGCGCAGTTCGGACGAGTATGCTGCACTGCTACAACAGTTGCTGGCGATGTCTTCGTTGCGCTTCGAGGATGTAACGCACGCCATACTGTCATGCGTGGTTCCCCAGGTAGAATGGAAGATCGTACACATGATCGAGGACTATTGCAGTATCACGCCGCTGGTGGTCGGGCCGGGAATAAAGACGGGCCTCCGCGTGCTCTACGACAATCCCAAGGAGGTGGGCGCCGACCGCATCGTCAACGCGGTTGCCGCCCTGGACAAGTACCCGGGGCCGTTGATTTTAGTGGATTTCGGAACGGCCACTACCTTCGACGCCCTGGGGGCGGATGGATCGTACATGGGCGGCGCCATAGCCCCCGGCCTGAATATCTCCATGGAGGCTCTGTTCCAGTCGGCATCCAAGCTGCCCCGGGTCCAGTTCGCCAAGCCCGAGTCGGTGATCGGCCGCGACACGGTAGCCAGCATCCAATCGGGCCTGTTCTACGGTTACGTCGGCATGGTGGACGAGATCATCGATCGAATGTCGCAAGAACTCGGCCAAGGTGTACGCGTGCTGGCCACCGGCGGGCTGGGCAAGCTGATCGCCTCGGCCTCCCGGCACATACGCCAGGTCGATAACCTGCTGACCCTGCAGGGACTGAGGATAATCCACGAGAGAAACCGCAAGCCCGGAACCCCTTGACAGGCATGGCCGGGCGAAATACATTTGGCAACCTTTTAGATACACTTCTGGAGAGTGGCATGAAGAAATACGAGGCAAACGATATTCGCAATCTGGCATTTGTCGGTCACAAGGGCTCCGGCAAGACCTCCCTGGCCGAGGCTTACCTGTTCGACGGTAAGACGACGACGCGACTCGGCGGCGTGGACGGCAAGACGTCGACCTTCGATTTCGAACAGGAAGAGATGGATCGCGGGATGACCATCGCCACTTCGGTCGGGGTGGTCGAATGGAAGAAGCACAAGCTGAACATCATCGATACACCGGGCGACGGAAACTTCATTTTCGATACTCGTTTTTCCATGGCGGCCGCCGATGCCGCCATTGTAGTCGTCAGCGCGCCCGACGGCGTCGAGGTTCAGACGGAGCGCGTATGGGAGAGGGCCTCCGATCTCGGTATCCCGCGGGTCATTTACGTCAACAAGATGGATCGCGAACGCGCCGATCCCGACAAGGTCGTGGCCGAGATTCGCGCGAGGCTTTCGAACGACGCCATCCCGGTTCAGCTTCCCATCGGGCGCGAGGCCGATTTTGAAGGCTTGGTGGACGTGCTGGCATCCAAGGCTTACCTCTTCGAGAAGGACTCTTCGGGCGGGATGAAGACGGTCGATGTCCCCGACGATTTGAAGGCTAGCCTGGCAACGGCCAAGGAGGCCTTGATAGAAAAGATCGCCGAGAGTGACGACGGTTTGATCGAGAAGTACCTGGAGGCGGGCGAGTTGTCGGTGAAGGAAACGGCGGAGGGTTTTGCCAAGGCCGTGCGTGAAGGCTTGCTGTTTCCCGTGTTCTTCGGCAGCGCGACTCACAATGTCGGCGTCCAGCCGCTGATGGACTTTTCCGCGCAGTCCCTGCCGGCTCCCAACGAGATGCCTCCCTTGACGGGGCACGTGCCGGATGACGGCGAGGCCGAGCGGGCCAGGAGCGAGGATCAACCATTCTGGGCATTCGTCTTCAAGACCATCGATGCACAGGGCGGCAACCTCTCGTTGTTCAAAATCCTTTCGGGTTCCATTACCGGCGATACCGTGGTGCAAAACGTCGATACGGATTCCGAGGAGCGCATCGGTTCGCTTCTGGTTGTTTGCGGCAAGAAGCAAGAGCAAACCAGCGCGGCTTCCGCCGGCGACATCGTGGGAGTTCTGAAACTCAAGAAGACCACCACCGGCAATACCCTGTGCGACAAGAATAGCCCGTTACTGTTTCCGGCCATAGAGATCCCTCCGCCGGCCATCTCTTACGCAGTCAAGCCCAAGAGCAAGGCCGACGAGGACAAGCTGGGAACCTGCCTTAACCGGCTGCTGGCCGAAGACCCAACCCTGCGGGTGAGTCGCCACGAGGACACCCAGGATTTTCTGCTCTCGGGCATGGGTGCTCAGCACGTCGAGATCGCAGTGGGCAAGATGAAGAGGCGCTTCGGCGTGGACGTCATCCTGGAGACGCCCAAGGTTGCCTATCGTGAGACCATCACCAAGAATGCCGAGGCGCGTGGAAAGCACAAGCGCCAAACCGGCGGGCGCGGGCAGTACGGAGACGTTTGGCTCGCGCTCAGCCCACAGCCGCGAGGCGGCGGCTTCGAGTTCGAGAACCGCATCAAGGGCGGTGTCGTTCCCGGGCAGTTCATCCCGGCGGTGGAAAAGGGCGTCGTTGAGACCATGAGAAAGGGTGTGCTGGCCGGGTTTCCGGTGGTCGACATCAAGGTGGCGCTCTACGATGGCTCTTATCACGATGTCGACTCCTCCGAGATGGCCTTCAAGCGCGCAGCTTCCATCGGCTTCAAGGCGGCCATGGAGAACGCCCGCCCCGTCATGCTCGAGCCGGTTTACGACATGGAGGTCGTGGTTCCCGAGGAGAACATGGGAGACATCATCGGCGACCTCAACAGCCGGCGCGGGCGTGTGCAGGGCATGGACACCAAGGGCAAGCGCAGCATCATCCAGGCGCAGGTGCCGCTGGCCGAGATCCTGAAGTACTCGCCCGACCTAGATTCACGTACCGGCGGGCGCGGCAGCTTCACCGTGGAATTCTCGCACTACCAGGAAGTGCCCCAGCAACTGGTCGAGAAGATCGTCGCCGCCAACAAACCCGGTGACGAAGAAGAAGATAAGAACTGACGTTCATCTTTGAGCAGGAGGCGCTGCCATGAGCTCCTGTCCCATCCCGTCGTCCGCGGTCGACGAGAAGCTGCGCAGGCATATCGATCCGGCTTCGCCGGCACCTTTGCGCATGATGGCGGCCCGCGGCATGGTTCCCATGGGTCCCCGGGACATGGTTACCGTATTATGCTGCCTGTCCTACGACGATGACGAGAAGATCGAATCGGCGGCAACCAAGAGCCTCGCGGAACTGCCTGATCGAATCATCCAGGGAGCGCTGACGGAGAAGGGCCTGCACTCTTTAGTGCTGGATCAACTGGCCCGCGGCTTGCCTGATAACGAGGCCCGGCTGGAGGCCATCCTGATCCACCGGCAGACGCCCGACCAGACCTTCGAGTACTTGGCCTACAGGGTCGGGGAGCAGCTGCTCGGGATCATCATCGAGAACCAGGTACGCATCCTGAGGCACCCTTCTATAGCAAAGGCCATCCTCGACAACCCGGCGGTGCTCAAGTCGCAGGTCGACAGGCTGATGGATTTTGCCGTCAGAACCGGCATGGACTTTCGCGGGCTGGATGCCTTCGAGCAAGCCAAGAGCCGTATCCGGGCCGCCCCACCCGATCACCAGGAAGCCCAGCGCATCCAGAAGGTTGTCGAGGAGTCGCTACCCGAGGAGATGCTGCTGGAAGAGGAGGACTACGAGCCCTCCTCGCCGGAAGAGGCCGCCGAGGCCGAAGTTCACAAGAAGACCCTGCTGCAGCGCTTGCACATGTTTACACCCGCCCAGAAGGTCGTTTTAGCCACCAAGGGAAACAAAGTCGTTCGCTCGTCGTTGATCCGCGACCGCAACAAGATAGTGGCCACGGCGGCCATCAAGAACCCGGGCGTCTCGGAATCCGAGGTGATCGGCATCGCCAGCAGCCGCTCGGTGTGTGACGACGTGATTCGTATAATCTGCGGCAACCGCGAGTGGACCCGATCTTATGCGGTTAAAAAGGCCCTGGTCGAGAATCCCAAGACGCCGATCGCCTACTCGATGCGCTTCCTGCAGTCGATCCGCAAGGGCGATCTCAAGAACCTGTCGAGAAGCAAGAATATTTCCGCCACAGTGGCCAACGCGGCCAAGAAGCTCTACCAGAAACGATCCGGCGGCCGCTAATGAGACAACGTTCCCTCTAGGTGTGGGCTTCGTCCCGGTCTTCGGAGGACAACTCGGAGTCTTCCTCGTCTTCCGAGGATGAGACCTGGTCGGCTAGCAGCGTGAAGGCTATCTCGACGGCCTTGCGGGCCTTCTCTTTGATCTTCTCATCGCTCTTTATCTTCTGATAGGCCTTGACCACGCGTTCCTCGCCCTGCGAGATTTGATCTCTCAGGGCGCTTATTTCATCTTCGAGATCCTTGCTTTTTCCGCGTATCTCTTCGAGGTCTTCTTCGAGTTGGGGCACCCGGACGGCCTGCTCCCGGGTGGATTCGTGGGCGCTGCGTTCTTCTTCGAGGGACTGGCTGGTCTGTTCCAGTTGCTGTCTGAGTTCGTTGCTGTCCTGTCCGAGCTTGTCGATCTCGTTTTTATAACGGGTACGTAGGCCGTATACTTCGTCGCTGTGGCGCTGCTTTGTGTCCTCCATGGTGCCTTTGAGATGCTTCAGCTCATCATCGGCGGCTTGGACCTTCTCGTCGGCTGCCTGTAATGCCTGCTCATGCTCTTCCTGCTGAACCTGGAGTTTGTGCTCCAGATCGGCCGACTCCGATGTGTAGCGATCTTCCCATTCCGCCATCTTGCCTTCGTGGTGTTCCTGCAACTCGTTCTTCTGCTGGAGCATGTCATCGTGGCGATCTGAGATATCCTTGATTTCGCGGTCGCGCTTGGCGATCGTTTCTTGAAGGTTTTCGATTTCCTCGTCGCGCTCCCCGATTTTCTCCTTGATGTCGAGAACCTGCTGCTCTTTCTGGTTGATTTCTTCCTTGAGGTCGAGGATTTCTCTGTCCTTGGTGTTGAGCGTGCTCTTGATGACAAGAAACTCCTTGTCCTTGGATGTGTCTCTCTTCAAGGCGGCCGACTCGGTCTCGCGCTTCTCGTACGAGCGGTGGGCCTCCTCGAGGCGCTGCTCGAGCTTGGAAACCTTTTCCTTCAGGTGGATGCATTCCGCCTCGGCGTTTTGCAACTTGGTAGTCAGCACCGGATCGGCTGTTGCATGGGGCGGCGGTGTTTCGGGTGCGGTTTCGATCTCGGGAGTCGCTTCGGAGATAGGAATCTCTTCGGGCTCCGGGGCGTATTCCAGTTCGGAGTCCACCTGCAGATCGGCAACCAGTTCGGCCTCGATCTCGGCATCCGTTTTTTGGCCGAGATCTGCAACTTGCTCGTGGCTCTCTTCCTGTTCGTCGTCTACAGGCAGTTCGATGTCGAGATCCGCGACATCCAGGTCGTCCTCCCCGGCAAGGTCGGCCGGGTTTTCTTCATCCTCATCTTCTTCTTCCTCTTCCTTGATCGAGTCCAGCACGTCGTCGAAATCGGTAAGGCCGTCGTCCTCGCGCGCGGTTTTCGCTTGCTCGGCCTGCTCGTCGTCGCCGACATGGATCTCGTCGAAAACATCGTCGAAGTTATCGAGATCGGAGTCGCCCTCGATCAGGGGGCTGTCCATCACGACGGTGGCATCATCGCTTTCGTCGATGTCGATGCTCTCGTCCTGGAGGTCGGGCATGTCATCGATGATGATGGCGTCTTCGTCGTCTTCGATGGTGATCAACTCGTCATCGACGGTCTGGATGATATCGAGTTCGACCAGGGTGGTGACTTTCTCCGAGATCTGTTCAGCTGAAAACGGCTTGATAATGTAGTCTTCGGCCCGCGTCTTGAGCTTCTTGTGCTGCTCGAAGGTCTCCTCGGTCGCCTCAGAAGACATTATGATCAGCGGAACCGACTTCAGTCTCTTGTCCTTCTTGAGCTTGTTGCAGATCGAGTAGCCGCTCATTTTCGGCAATTCGACGCAAAGCAGGATCATATCCGGAGGATTCTGCTTGGCGGTCTGCAGGCCCGTTTTGCCGTCCGCGATTACTTCCATTTCGACGTCGTAGCCGGATAACATGGACTCGATCGAAGTTGCAAAAGTCTCATCGCTTTCTATTACCATTATGCGTTTACTCGTCATTTCTTAGGGCCCTTGTTTGATATTGACCGCTCAAATACCCAATGAGCCAGTGTATTCGAACACTTGCCTGCCTGTCAACATCTTGTTCGGAAGCCGAAATCGAGGATCGCGAGTAGGTCAGCGCGAGATTCCCGCTGCTATTACCCTAAGCATTTCACGCGGATCGGAATCTCCAACCAGAGAGTACACCAGCCCCCGGGATCGCCATAGGACGACGGTGTATCCCCTTTGCTCCGATATGCAGAACTTAGTCGACTCGATCTTCTTACAGCGCCTGCCGTCCAGGTCGCCTCCGGTGTCGGTCAGCACGAACAAGCTGAAACGATCGCCTCCACTGCGGTAGCTGACTAAAGCGGCTTGCCGCTCGGCCAGGTGACTCAGCCGGGCGCCCACAAGGCTTACCCTGGAGTGTCCGAAACGCGGCAAGGCCACATGGAAGTCGACCTTTTTTCTGAACCACTCTTCTACCGTCGAACGGTCTGAGGTGCTGACCTCTACCGGCGGTTCGGTGGAGTGCTGCAAGACGGCCTCCTTGAGCAGGGGAGAGAATCCAGAAGTGACCGTCCAGGTGAAAGTGATCACTAAAGCCAGCGCGACCGCGGCCGGAACCGAGCTGAAGACCAGGCGCCTGCGCATGGTATACCGCCTGGGAGTTTGGGCCATGCCCTCGACGACGCGTTCTTTCAGGGAATCCGGCGTCGCGCTCCTGGGCCAGCGCACCTTGACGGCTTGCTTGAAGCGCCGTTCGTAATCGGCCGTGGCTCGGCAACTTTCGCAGTCGTCGAGATGCTCCTGCAGCCGGCGGCGATCTGCTTCGTCCAATTCGCCGTCGATGTAGACCTGCAAAAACTTGTCGACTTCCCTGCAATCCACCGGATGACCTCCTGTGTCACTCACCGGCCGGTTCTTTAAGTCGGCGCTTTCTTTCCCTGAAACGCTCCAGGTCGGTCGGTTGTTCCCTGCCGGCATCTTTTGTCCTGATGTATCCCTCTTCAAGCGCGAAGGAGTAAAGGGACGCTCTCAAGAGCCTGCGTCCCCGGTGCAGGCGCGACATGACCGTGCCCACCGGGATCTCCAGGATGTCGGCCGCCTGGGCGTAAGAAAATTCGTTGATATCGACCAGCAGGATCACCATCTTGAAATCGTGCTGCAGCTGATCGAGCGCTTGTACGACATCGTCCGAGAAAAGTTTTTCGAAAAAGTACTCCTCGGGCGCGGTTGTCGCGGCCAGCTTGTCCCGGGTGAAGCCGCGTTCGAGCATATCGTGGCGCTCGGCTCCTTCCGTGAGCGAGCGGGATCGCTTCGCCTGCCTGTAGCGGTTGATGAACAGGTTGACCATCATCTTGAACAGCCAGGCCTTGAGGTTGGTGCCCGTCTCGAACTTGTCGCGAAAACGCAGGGCACGCACGTAGGTGTCATGAACCAGGTCCTCGGCCTCGGCAGGCTGCGAGGTCATACGCAGGGCGAGCCCGTACAGGGCATCGAGGTGGGCGAGGATGGCCTCCTTGAACATGCCGTCGTTTTTACTTTTTTTCGTAAAAAACAAATAGTTACCCTCGGCCGGAATTCGCCTGGCTGCCCAAGTGGAACAGACGAGCCCTGCGCGTTATTCCCGGTAACCAGCCGGGTCGTCCAGTTCGAACTGCATGCCATCGTATGCCAGTTCGACTCCCTTGGGAAGGTTCTGGTTGGTCGTGCGGTGATCCACCAGGTGGGAAAGATGGGTCAAGACCGTTTTTTCAGGTTTCAACATCGTGGCCACTTCAACCGCCTGATCGATACTGAAATGAGTGACGTGCGGTTTTGGCCGCAGTGCGTCAAGCACCAGCAGATCGAGGTCGGCTAGCAACTCGATCGATGAATCCGGTATGCGATTGACATCCGTCAGGTAGGCCAGGCCGCCCAGGCGATAGCCGAGCACGGGCAGTTCACCGTGCCAGAGCGGTATGGGCACGATCGTGGCCCCGAAGAGAGTCAAGGGCCCTTCGATCTCGTTCAGGCTTAAGAATGGCCTGAAGCCCTTTTTCTCGCCGCTGTCGAAGATGTACTCGAAGTAACTCTTGATACGCCGGACGGTGTCCGCGTTGCCGTAGCAGGGGATCTCGTGCAAATGGCGCATGTTGAAGACCCGAAGTTCGTCGATCCCGTGGATGTGATCGGCGTGGGCATGGCTGTAAAGCACGGCGTCGACCCGCCTTAGATCGAAGCGCAGGGCCTGCTCGCGCAGATCGGTTGAGGTGTCGATCAGCAAAACCTTGCCGCGCAGCTCAACGGCCGCCGAGGCCCGCATGCGCCGGTTGTGCGGATCGCTCGATTTGCACACCGGGCAGTCGCAGCCGATCATCGGGACGCCGGATGAGGTTCCCGAGCCGAGAATTGTGACGTTCATGGTGCGAAACTTATCACGGCCGGCGTGACTTGGTCGAAAAATATTGCTATTCTTTACGCAAGAGGTGACGAGATGCGCAAATTGCCCGTTATCCTGCTTGTGCTCGGCATCGCCGCGACGGCCGGGGCCTACTACGACTACGATCATGTCTCCCAGATGTTCTCGACCGGCCATCTTACGGACGTGGCCTTTCATCCATCGGGCGACTACGCGCTGATCGTGGAATCGGGGGGTAAGATCCTCAAGGTGGACGCGTCCGACTGGAGCGTCAGCCAGGTTGCCGACATCGATCATTTTTACATCTTCCATATCGATTTCAACCCCGACGGAACGGGCGCCTTGATCGTCGGGCATTACGTAAACGGCAATGTCGACGAGGGGCGCCTGTATCGCTGGGACGATGTGGCGCAGACGGTTGAGCTTGTCGGCGCCTGCAGCGAGACCGGTGTGGAGCTGCGGGCGGTCGAGTTCACGCCCGGCGGCTCGGCGGCGGTGATAGTCGGCTGGTATCAGCAAAACAGCTCGGGCGGTGTGCTGTACGCCTACGACTACGATCCGGTCGCGCGCACCAAGAGCATGGGCGGGGCGGCCAACTTCTGGGGTCCCTACGACGTCTCCTGGCGGCCGGACGCCCAGGAGGCGCTGATCGTCATCGGCCAGAACGACGCCGAGGTGGTTGCCTACAGGCCGCCGGCTCCCTGGGAAAATCGCCTGCTTTCGACCGACTATCGCTACAAGGGATCGAACGCTCTGGCCGTCGACCATCACCCGTTCGACAATTACGCCGTGGTCGTCGACGGCGCCCAGAACGCCTTGAAGTACGACGGCGTCTGGACCCGGGTGGATCTGCCGGGCAGTTCGCTGGCCGATATCGCCTTCAACACTGACGGTTCGCGAGCGCTTCTGGTGGGGCGCGCCCGGGCCGTCTCGGCCAGCTCGATGGTTGGCACGGTGCAGGAGTTCAACGGTGATACCGGCACCTTCACATCGGCCGATTTCACCGACGTCAGCATCCCGGGTTTCAACGCCGCTCCCTGGCAGGCGGAGAGCAACACTTATTTGTACGCAATCGCCTTCAGGCCCGGCCTGTGCGAGGGGTTGATCGTCGGCGGGCACGGATCCTCCTCGAGTAAGTTCGCGCCCATCGCCCACTTTACAGACATGCGCGGGGCCGACTGCCTGACACCTGCCGAGGACGGCGGTGTCGATGCCGGACCTGATGCCGGCCCCGACGCGGGCTCCGATAACGGCGGGGCCGATTCCGGGGCAGCCGACGACGGCGGCGTGATCCTCTGCGCGTCTGACGGCGACTGTCCAGCCGGCTTTTTCTGCGACGACGGCATCTGTGCGCAACTTGGAGATGGTGGGACCGGCCGGGATGGCGACGCGGGCGACGGTCAGCCCGACGCCGGCGGCGATGCCGGCCAGGCGGCCGATTCAAGAGCCGATTCGGGGCCAGCCCACGACTCGCCGGCCTGTGAGAGTTGCCTGTATGACAGTCAGTGTTCGTCCGGCCACTATTGCAAGGATGGTTGCTGCCTGGCCGATTGTTTCATCGACAGCGAGTGTCTGCACGGCTTCGTCTGCGGCCCCCGCGGCCGCTGCATCGCAGAGCCCGAGACCGTCTCGGGCTGTAGCTGCGCGACCGGTCAAGGCCGGGCAGGCGGCTGCCTGTGCCTGCTGTTTCTTCTTGCCGTTGTGCTGCGGATCGTCAAGCGTTAGACTGTCTGCCATCGTGGATGCCTACGAGCTACTGACAAGCTACGACGAGAACGGCGTCCTGGGTCGGTTGAGCGGGGCGGATACGGTCGAGGTGGATTGCTTCTTCCGCGAGGAACACGCCCGCTTGCGGGCCGAGTTGGACTCGGTTCGCGACGCGGCGCGGGAGCGCGAGCTTTCACTGGACTTCTCCAGGCTGTCGGGCGTCAACGCCGGCGACTGGCTGCGGATCTCGCCTGACGGCGTCGTCACCAGGCAACTCGAAAGCTACCCAGGCGCGGAAGAATACATCGAACCAGCGAGCGACGGCGGCGATCTGCCGGCCTGTCCTTCCCTGGAACGAGCCCGGCCGCTCCTTTTGCGCTGCGCCTACAACGGCCTGTGGTCGCCGTCGGGAACAAACTGGCAGCCGATTCGTACTATCGAGCTGGCACCCGCCGAGGCGGCCGGGATGGTTTCTGTAAGAAACCCGGGCTGCGGTCTGCTGGTGCTGGCCCGCAGCGAATACCGTTCGATCCTCTCGGATGTCGCAAAGCTGTGCGGTCTCGAACCGGCCTCGCGGGCCGAGTCGATCGACCTGGGCATCTGGCTGGTCGCCGCAGGCTGCACGGCCCGCGCCCATGGCTGGGGCCTGGTGCAGCACCCGATCGAGCCCGGGGCACGCGGGCGGGTCTTACGGCTACTCACTGAATTGCTGGCCGGACGCCGGGATGGTCTGCCGGAACCCTCGCGGGAGGCCATAGACGAGTTGCTGCGTTCTTGCGCGGCGGGGGATCACTACCCCTATTGCGTTCTGACAGCGCGCCAGGGCCGTGCGCTGACCGTTGGCGGCGCCGCGTGCGGGCCCGGCGGGCTGGTGTCCACCGATTTTGACAGGTTGGTCGAGGCCCGCTCGACCCAGCGGGTGGCCAGCCCCAAAGCCGATCTGGATCGCGATCTGCTTACGGGGTTGTTCGAGTCCGCCCGTGATTTGCATGATCTTCCCGAAGACGCACTGGAGTTTCCCGTCTTTACCAGGCAAGACGAGTTTCCGGCCCTGCTGGGTGCGGCCATGCATGACGGCATAGAAGGGCCCGATGGGCTCTTGAGTCGCATCGGTCTGGACGGCTTGCGCTCGTATCTCGGGACGCTTTCAGATCTTCCGGACGAGGTCGCGCTTCCGGCCAGGCTCGTGCCCGAGCACATCCGGGCCAAGCTGACCCAGGGCGGGCACTTTCATATCCAGGGCGATCTTCTGATCGATCATCGCGGCAAGCCGCTAGGCCCTGCGCGCTTTGTTAAACTCGTGCGCATGATGGCGCGGGCCTTCGGAAAATTCTTCCTCAGTTTCCAGAACACGCATCCGCTTCTGGGCCTGATCTTGGCCAGGACAGATCTTGGTCCGGCGGTCTACTTAGCCGCCGGTCGTGTGCTTGCCCGGATGACATTTTTGGCCAGGGCGCGCGGCCTGACGTCGATTATCAAGAGCGGCCCGATAGAGATCGCAGGCGCCGCTGTAAAGGACATCCTGGCCGGGCAGTTAAGCGATGCCAAAACGCGCGAGCGCCTTTCGAGCGGGTTGCTGGAACCAGTTTGTACCTTTCAGGTCGGTCTTCCGCTGGGGCCGGACGAGATGGTTTTGGTCGCAAGCCCCGCTGAGCACACGGGCTTGGCCGAACGCCTGCTCGACAAGCGCGCGCCGCGCGCGCGCTTGTCCGCGCACTACATTCCAGCGGGGTAACGGTTACTTCAGCTGCACTACTTGTTGCCCAGTAGGCCCTTGAACAACTCAATCGGGAAGGGGAAGATCACCGTCGAGGCGTTCTCGGTGGAGATCTCGGTCAGCGTTTGCAGGTAGCGTAGCTGCAGGGCGGCGGGCTCTTTCTGCAGCACCGCGGCGGCCTCGGCCAGTTTCTGCGAGGCCTGGAACTCACCGTCGGCGTGGATTACCTTGGCGCGCCGCTCGCGCTCGGCCTCGGCCTGGCGGCCAATTACCCGCTGCATCTCGGTCGGCAAATCGACGTGCTTGATCTCCATCTTGGTCACCTTGACGCCCCAGGGGTCTGTGTCGGCGTCCAGGATGGTCTGCAACTGCTCGTTGAGCTGTTCACGCTTGGTCAGCAGGTCGTCCAGGTCGACCTGGCCGAGCACCGAGCGCAGGGTGGTCTGGGCCAACTGGCTGGTGTTGTAAAGGTAGTTGTCGACCTCGAGAATCGCCTTGTCGGGATTCAGCACCCGCATGAAGACCACCGCGTTGACCTGCACCGTGACGTTATCCTTGGTGATGATGTCCTGGGGCGGCACGTCCCGGGCGATGATGCGCAGGTCTACCTTGACCAACTGGTCGACGAAGGGAATGATCCACTTCAGGCCGGGGCCTTTCATGCCCGAATACTTGCCCAGGCGGAAGATCACCCCGCGCTGGTACTCGTAAATCTGGCGGAAACCCATCAGAATGAACAGTCCAACCAGCACTGCCGGTACCGCGATGACATACATTTCTTACCCTCCTTGTTTGAACGGGTTATTGGCTCTTCTTGCGTACGTGAAGCATCAGGCCTTCAGTCTTTATTACCTCGATTTGCGATCCTTCAGGAATCGTCTCCTTGCTTATCGCTTGCCAGTGCTCGCCGTGCACGAATACTTTTCCGCCCTCGGGGGTGATCTCCGAGCGCGCCTTGCCGGTAAGGCCCAGCATACCCTCCTTGCCGGTTTCGATCTTCTTGCGCTGGGTGCTGATCACCTTGTAACCGATAAAGACCATGCCCAGCCCCAGCACCACCACGGTGGGGATCAGCACGCTCCAGTCGACCCCCAGGCCGGGGTCCATGTAATGCGGCTGGCTGGACGGGTCCACCAGCATGATGCCGCCCAGCACCAGAAGCACTCCGCCGCCGATGGCGAGCAATCCGTAACTGGTCACGAAAACCTCCGCAATGAAAAGCCCGATCCCGGCCAGCACCAGCAGCAGGCCTCCGATGTTGACCGGCAGGACGTTGATGGATATTAGCGCCAGCAGCAGGCACAGGCCGCCGACCACGCCGGGGACGATCGCGCCCGGGTGGTAAAACTCCATGGCGATGCCGCCCAGTCCCATCAGGAAAAGCAGCCACAACAGGTTGGGATGAGCCAAGGAGCCCAGCAGGCGCTGCTTGAGCGACTTGCCCCAGCGGTCGATGACAGCCCCTTGTGTTTTCAAGGTGACCTTGGTCTTGCTGTCGATCTTGATCTGGCGCCCGTCTATCTTTTCGAGCAGGTCGTCTAGGGTATCGGCCTCGAGATCGATCACCTTGAGTTCGACGGCCTCGGCGGCGGTAATCGAGACGGCCTCACGCACCGCTTTCTCGGCCCAGTCGGCGTTGCGCCCGCGCTCCTTGGCTATGCCGCGGATGAACGAGACGGTGTCGTTGGTCACTTTCTCGTTCATGATCTCATTCTGTTTTTCGAGCTTCTTCTTCTTGTCCTTGTCTTTTTCGTCATCGCCGCCCGGAAGACTGGGCATGAAATTCATCATCACCGGGTGGGCTGCGCCGATGCGGCTGCCGGGGGCCATGGCGGCCACGTGGCCGGCCATGGTGATGAAGGTGCCGGCCGAGGCGGCCTGGGCGCCCTTGGGGGTGACGTAAACAACTACCGGGATGCGCGCACTCAGCATGGCCTTGACGATCTCCTGGGTTTCGTCGAGCGCCCCGCCCGGGGTGTCTACCTCGATCACCAGGCAA
>CAZXHT010000005.1:0-77506 GCA_964640665.1 uncultured Myxococcales bacterium | reverse complement strand
TCGTGCGATCCGAAGAGAAACGATTGCCTGCGCATTGAAGACTCCGTCGTATCCGGCGAGCTCGTCTCGTCGGTATGCGCCTTGGCCGCTTGCTCCCACTTGGCGCGCCTGCCGTCACCGAAGCGATACCCCGTCCGGGGATGATTTTCAATCTCGGCGGCCGCGCTTTCCGCGGGCCGTCCGGCGGCCAGGTATCGCACGCCGATATCACGAAGCAGCCGCAGCCCGGCATCGAGGTCACGGACAACCTGTGCAAGAGTTACTGCCGAGTCTTCCATCACTTACTCTCCTGGGACCGTTTGACCCCACGAACCACGTGATATAGCATCTTCGACGGGTGCGAACAAGCGTCATGCGTTGGCCAATATACTTACTTCTGGCATCGTTGTTTCTGCTGATACCCTCGCCCGCCCGGGCCTGGGGGCCGGCGGCGCACCTCGAGTTCGGTCTTGAGGTGCTTCGGGATCTGGCGCTGCTGGCTCCGGCCGTGGCGGCGTTATTGCGCCGCTTCCCCGTGGATTTCCTGTACGGCAACATCGCCGCGGATATCACTGTCGGCAAGAGCCTGTCGCCCTATAAGCTTCACTGTCACAACTGGCAGGTGGGCATGTCGGTTCTCGACATGGCCGAGAGCGACTCCACCCGCGCCTTCGCCTGGGGCTACCTTTCGCATCTGGCGGCGGACGTTGTGGCCCATAATTACTTCGTTCCTTACAAGGTCGTCGAGCACTACCGCAGGCGCCGGGCGGCGCATGTTTACTGGGAGATGCGCTTCGATACCTGGATGAGCGCCGAGAGTTGGGAAATGGCGCGTTCTTTGTCCGGCATGTCTTTCAAAAAGCACGACCGGCACCTGCGCGCCATCTTGACCGGGCCGCTCTTTTCTTTCCGGGTCAACAAGCAGATATTCAACTCGATAGTGTTGTTCAGTCAGATCTTACGCTGGAAGCGAACTGTCGATGCCTATGCCAAGAGCACAAAGATGAGGCTGCCGCGCGAAGAGGTCGAGGAAATGCGACGCCTGTCGGTGGAGCGGGTGAGGGGGCTGCTGGTCTATGGAAATAAGGCCGCCTGCATGCAGGCCGATCCGACCGGGCACCGCAATTTGCTGATAGCGCGCGACATACGCAAGCGGCTGAGAAGACTCTACCTGGAGGGCAACCTGGATGACCCGGAAGCGATCGGCAATCGCTTCAGGCCGTTATTCAGGCACGCCATCGACGCAAAGCTCGAGTTGCCCTCGATGCAGGAGCTGATAGATCATCCGGAAACGGGAACCATGCTACTCGGCCGCAAGAAGTCCTACCGCAAGCCGGGTTCCCGCAGCGCAAGAAAACAAAAACATGCCCGGGTGGTCTGGAAGGCGAAGCGTCGCTCCGGGGCGCGAAAGAAGATCATGGCCCGGGTGAAAAGCCGCGTTTTACACGAGGTCAAGAGACTGCGCCGCCCATCCCGGCCACGATGAAAAGTCACTCTATTTTTTCTTGCGCTTTCCCAGCAGATCGACCAAGCGGTCCAGGATGCGATCGGCCGCCTGGTCCTTGGTGAGCAACGGCAGCTCCTCGGTGCCGCGTTTGTCCACCAGGTGGATGCGGTTGGTGTCCACATCGAAGCCGGCGTCCGGCAGGCTGACGTCGTTGGCCACTACCAGGTCCAGTCGTTTGGCCACCAGTTTCTGCTTGGCGGCCTGGATGGGATCTTGCGTCTCGGCCGCGAAGCCTACCAGTACGGGACCCTTCTTCTTTCCAAGCTGAGACAGAATGTCACGGGTCGGCTTGAGCGTAATTTGCGGGATGCCGGCGGCCTTTTTCAGTTTTTGGCGAGCGATTTTAGACGGCCTGAAGTTGGCCACCGCCGCAGCCATCAAAAGAGCCTGGCAGCGCCCGACTGCGCTGGTCACCGCGCGCGACATCTCGGCCGCGGTCGTAACCGGCACCAGGCGCACATTCCAGGGCGGCGGCAGGGCGCTCGGGCCGGAGATCAGCGTTACCTGTGCCCCGCGCCGCGCGGCGGCGGACGCTAAAGCGTAGCCCATCTTGCCGCTCGAGCGATTGGAAAGAAAACGCACCGGGTCGAGAGGCTCGCGCGTAGGACCGGCCGTTACCATGATTTTCTTTCCGGCCAGGTCTTGTGCCGCCAGCGCCGTTCGGACCGCTTCTTGCAGAATCGCGGGCTCTTCCATCCGCCCGATACCGTCTTCTCCGCAGGCCAGGCTTCCGCTCACCGGACCGACGATGTGCATGCGATCGAGCTGTGCCAGCAGCGACATATTGGCTTGCGTCAAGCGGTTTTCCCACATGCGCGTGTTCATTGCCGGGGCAAGTACCACCGGGCAACGGCTGGCAAGCAGCGTGGTCAGAAGCAGGTTATCGGCAAGGCCCGCTGCGATCTTTGCCAGCGTGTTGGCCGTGGCCGGGGCGACGATAATCAGATCCGCGCGGGCGCCGAAATCAATGTGCGCCATGCCGGCATCTGAAAGACGGCCTCCACGGCCTACCTCGGCAGGCCGGCCGGAGAGAGCCTGGAAGGTTTGTGGACCGACCAGTTCGGCCGCCGCCTCGGTCAGCACGACCTGTACCTCGGCCCCGTCCTTGGAAAGCAACCTGGTAAGTTCACAGGCACGATAGGCGGCGATACCGCCGCTGACTCCAAGAACCACGAACTTGCCATCCAGCAGGCCCATCTCGACCTCCCGTGTTAGTGGCATTTACGAATCGTTTTTTGATTCGTTAGTGCCACGTTATGCTGTGCATTATCAGTGTCACTTGCGCAGGAACATCTTCCAACTTCCATCGAGGTTTACAAAGAAAAAAGACATCGGTTGACCTGGCAGCGGCTTGCCGTGCAGCGAGAAGCCGGCCCGGATGACGGCCATCACCATCTCGCGCTTCGTCTTGCGACCGGCCGGAAGGATCAGGGCGTCGGCCGCCTCCGCGCCCGTGAACTCCACTCCGCCCGCAAGCTCGCGCGCGATGAGCGCCAGAAAACCATCGAGTCGTGCCTGGTAGTCTTTACGATCGACCGGGCGGGTCGAAAAAGAGGCGTAGTCGTCGGCGCTGACGGTGAGGTTTTTCGCCTGGTCGAGATCCTGCCGGGCAAGTAACTTTACCAGGCGGTACATTGTCTGGCGGGCGGAGACTGGATGCTCGGCCCCGAGAATTTTGGTGGTCGGAACCAGACACAGCAAACCAACTAGTAGCGCACTCCTCATGACTTTTCTCCTGCTTTCGAGATGGGTGCGAGTTTAGCACCAGGTCGTTTTTTTTGACAATCTCGGGACGCAAGGATGAGAATGAGAGCCTGTGTAAGGAGTAGTGCCCATGCATTCCGCGTCGCACATTACCACTGTCTTCATGCTGGTGGGGCTGATCGTCGGCATTTTCATCGTCATCGCGGCATCCAAGGCCCATGCGAAAAAGCGCCGTGAGCGTCGTAAAATGCTGCAAATGGTTGCTGTGCAGTTGGGCGGGACCGTGATACCCGGAAGTTTTTTCAAGCAGCCCAACCTGGCATTCGAGCATCTCGGCCATCCGGCCAGCCTCGAATTCTACTCCACCGGGGGCAAGAACCCCACTTACTACACCCACCTGATATTCAACTTCTCATCCAATCCGCCCTTCGAGCTTCACATCTACCCGGAACGCCTGTTTTCCAAGTTGGGCAAGTTGCTGGGCGGGCAGGATATCCAGATCGGCGACGAGATCTTCGACGCCAGGTTCATGATCAAGGGTTCGTCGCCCGAGAGGGTGAAATCGATGTTGGCTACGCCGGGTGTCCGCGAGGCCCTGTTCGAGTTGCGATCGCTGAAGATGAACGACCACATCGATCTGGCGACCAAACGCTATGCCCTGCGCATCCAGAAACTCTCTTGGCTGGATGCACCGGACCTGCTTCTGAAGTTCGCAAGCTCCGGCAAACTGGTCTTTGAAGCCTATCTCGAGGTGACAGGCCAAGCGGTCTTTGAGGAAAGGGCGGCTCCCAGCACCGCAGAACCAGAGCGCTGCGCCGTGTGCGGCGATGTGATCGAGGGTTCCAGCCGCTCCTGCCCGCGCTGCGGAGCCGCCCATCACCCCGAGTGCTACGAACTGAACGATGGCTGCGGGCGCTGCGGCTGAAGTTGCTCCCCTGACTTCGGGTTACGAGGCGTGCATAGGGCGGCGCTACCAGGATCCCCACACGGAAACGCCCGCCACGTGGCCGGCCGTATCGTACCAGTCGTTGTTAGACCACTGACGCAGAAACAGGTACTCCAGGCTGACTCTCACATCCGGCACGCCGTTGGGCTTGTTCTTCGGCCACCAGTTGTACTCGAAAGCGACCCTGGGCTTCAGTCTCCAATCACTGCGGCTCTCCCCGGTGAGCCGGCCGCTCGAATCGATAGCCTCCCAGCCTGCATATTCACGCTGTTCGAAACGAAGACCCAGCCAGAACGCCGAAGACTTTCCCAACAGTTGCTTGAATCCGACAACTGCCCGATGTCCGGAGTAGAGGAATTCCTCTCCAAGATAGGTGAACTGATCCATGGTCAACTTGCGGCTCAAGACTCCGCTGTCGTCGACGGCGTACTGGTAGGTGTAATCGAACTGCAAACCGGAGGTTTTCGAAAGCGACTGGCTGACGTGCAATCCGAGGATGATTTGCTGGTCCTGGGTGTCGGCGTCCCGCCCCGGATGCAGGTAGCGGCGATATCCGTAGGAACCCCGGGGAGAAAGAGTGGTGCGGGTCGGCAGTGTGAAGTTCAACTCAGCACGCGCCCAGACATCCAGCGAGTCGGAAGGCTTATCATCGTAGAAGTACCGGTAGGCGGCCCTGGCGGATACTTTCCAGCGCAGCCAGCGACGCGGCTCCATCGCAAGCTTGGCCGTCAGGGTAGGCAGGAGGAGGTTGAGATCCTGGTAGGTATCCTGGTTGCGCAGGGTTTGCACGGAGGCCTCCAGCGCCAGCTCATTCTCGCCGTCCCGGCCCCAGGCCGGATTCAAGAACAGGTAGACCTCGTGCCGGTGCGACAGCAGATCCTGGTGGTTAGTGTAGGCGTTCAGCTCGCCGGTGTAACCCGCCGACCAGTAGCGGGAGAAGTCGACTCCAAGCTCGGCGGACGGTCGCAGCAGCAGATCCCACTCATCGGACTTGTCTAGAAAAACGTTGCTGCTCGCTAATGTGCGAACGTCCAGGTTGGCAACAAAGTCGGTCGCTCCGGCGGGATGCAACACCAGCAACTCGATGCCGGCCGCAATACATGCAAGAAACCTTTTCACCACATCACCCTCTAGCCACGGCCGCTAGGGCCGACCACTGGACTCCCCGCGCGCCCGATGCCTTCTCTCTCCGTCGTCTCCCTGATCCAAACCCTTTTTGCCCCGCCGGCGATGCTTTCCCCGGAAGCGGTGCTCCCGACCGTCCTGGATCCCGTCACCGTTCCGGTCGATGAACCGGGGCTGCTCTTTTTTCTTTTGTTGCTTAAGTTCTTGCTTCTTCTCTAGCTTTTTCTCTAGTTTCTTTTCTGGCTTTTTCTCTTGCTTCTTCTCTGGTTTCTGGTCCTTCAGTTGATCTTTTTTTCCAATGCTGGATTTCGGGGTAGGCGTGTCTTCGGCGCGTGCCGCTTGAGAAAGGCCGAAGGTGATGAAGGCAGCCAGAACCAATTTTGAAAGAAGATCTAGATTCATAATACAAATACGGCGGGAAGGGATTACCTTCCCGCCGCTCCCGGTTGAAGTGGTTTACGTGCCCTTTTTTTTCTGGCTGCTGTCGTTCACGCCGTTGCCGTCCGAGTCCACGAAGCCTCTCCCGAATCCTTTTCCCGCGCGCATCTGGTTTCTCTCACCCTGCTGCGCCGCGGTTCCCACGGACTTGCGCTGGCGGTAACGGTGACGGCCGCGTTTCATGGCGCCTTTCTCTCCATTGCCCTTTTTATCCCGGTCCTGGCTTTGTACCTGATCGCCGATTCCGTCTCCATTCTGGTCGACGAGTAGGCTATCGTCTGCGGGATCGACTGTCGGCTGGGAATCAGCGGACGAACTCTCTGCGCCGCTGTTACCTTCGCCGACGGCATTCGTGTCGCCCTGCGCTTTGCTATTGCCCTTGCGGTGCCTGTAGCGGTTTCTGTTTTGATCCTGGGCCTGGAGTTTGTCCTTCTTCTCGATTCGTTTCTGCTCCTGGGCTTTCTGCTGCTCCTGTTTTTGCTCCTGCTTCTGGATCTTCTTCATGGCCGGTTCTCCCTCCGGTTCGCCGGCGATAACAGACGGTGTTCCTAAAAGCACGCTCAACCCGATTCCGATCCACCACTTGGCTTTCATGGTCTTTCTCCTTCGCTCGTTGGATTTTTGCTGTAACCAACTCATCATGCAAGCAAATAAAGCACAAAGCGTGCCAATCAGGTCTTTTTAAAAAAACGAAGCAAGAAGGGGGCAGTCCAGCTTCACACATCAGGCAGTGATGGTCGATTCGACTATGTGGTCGAGCAGGATTCGACGATCTTGTCGATTTGCTAGGGGGCAAGAAGAACACTACAGCGCGAAGGAGAAACGGTATCCGGCCAGAATTCCCAATTCCATGGCGGTCAAGTCGCCGGTGGTGCGCAGGTCCTGGAAGGACATGCCAATAGACAGTTCCAAAAACACGGCTCCCGGGCCCAGGCGGTACTCGCCCTGCGCCCCGGTGAACACCCCCGGAATGGTGGCCCGCTCGTCGTGCTCGCCGAAAGCCTCATCACCTGCCTCGCCGCTGGTCAGCGTCGAGAGGAACACGATGCGTGCTCCGACAGCCATCCCGATGTTCCACGGACTGGTACGTTCCATCACCTTGACCAGCGCGCCGATGTCCCAGGTTGTCTGCCGCTGAGTGGTCTCCCAGGTATACTCGCCTCCCGGCAGCCGTGGATCCGAGCCGGTACCCGTCGCGGAGGGCTGGGTGTAGCCCAGGGAGGTGATCAGGCCCAGCCGCGAGCCCCAAAACGGGAACTGGTAGGCCGCCTCGAGGTGAATGCAGAACGTCGTGTCCAGCGCCGAACCAAGTTGGGGCAGCCCTACTCCCCCCTTTAGGCCCAGGCTGATTACGTTCTTGTCACCCTTCTGAAGCGCCAACTCGTCGGTCGGGGCCGCGGGTTCTTCGCCCAGCACTAAGTCCGGAACGCCAATGACCAACAGACAGATGATTATGGTTTTCATGATCGTACCTCCTCACCACATGGTCTTCTCGGTGGCTGCCAACGGCGCAGGAGGCGATCCGTCGTCGATGCCGCCGATCAGGAAGATGAACGCGCTCACCGTCACTCCGCCCATCAGGTATCGGGCCACGGTCAGGTCGATCCCCAGGTTGTTCCAGTTGGCCAGGTCGGGCGGGTCGGGTATCGATCCCGAGCAGGCGCCGCCGACCGGGCACAGCTCGATCGAGGCAGACTCCGTGCTGGCCGCACCTTGGGTCGCGCCGAATACAAACAGCTGGTTGTTGAAGCTAGCCGCGGCATAACCGGCCTTGAAAGGTTGCATGTCGTCAACCGCGTAGCGTGTGCCGGCCGACTCTCCCAGCGCGCCCCCGGCCTCCACTTGCAAGGCCACCATTTCCGGCTGCAAAAACTGCAGGTTGTCCCGGATACCGCCCCCGGCGTATATCCAGGTCTCCCCGGGGGCCAGGATGTCCGGCGCGGTCAGGTCGTCGGCCGTGAAGGCCTGGATCTGCCAGCGGGCCGGCCCGATGTCCGCGCCGCCGATGACCCACTGCGAGGCGATCTGCTGGGTGTCGTCGGCCTGGATCTGGATGTCCAGCCTCTCGAGCGTGTTCAGACCCGTGGCGCCGGCGTCGCGCCCACCCAGCATGTAGAGATACTTCCGGTCGGCGGCGGCCGGGTCGGTCGCCCAGGCGATCCCGGCGCCCTCACGCGCGGTTACCATATTGGCAAGGCTGTAGAACTTTCCCAGCGCACCGAGTGGCAGCGGCCGCCCGGTTCCCGGCACCGTGGTGCCGTCGTCTACGAAGGTCAGTTCGGTGCCGGCAACCTCGCCGATCTGCACCTCGTTCCCGCCGGGCAGGTCGGGATCCGGGGTGCGGTAGATGCGGTAGCCGTCTGCACCGGGGACCGCGTCCCAGGTGATGGTGATGATGATCTGCTCGTCGATGTCCGGCGTCTGGATCAACAGCGGATCGCCGGCCAGCGTCTCCCCGCCGGGGTTCTCCGGATCCCCGGCCGGCCGCAGCGCCGAGACGCGGTAGGAGTAGCGGCCGGGAAGTAAAGCCGCACTCGACTCGGCATCCACGCGCAGGTCCACGTCTGTGATCTCCGGGGCCTCCTGCGGATCCAGGATCTTTGCCCGCCAGACCGTGTTTACCGCCCCCGCGCCCCCGTTGCCCCCGGCCACGAAGACGTAGCGCCCGATGGTGGTGCATGAGTGGAAGCTTCGTGGTGCGGGCAGCTTGTAGGGCAGTACGTTCCACTGGCCCAGGTCTCCGTAGGGATCGATTGCGGCCGTCTCGACGGTGTCGTAGTACGTCGCCGCCGTGCTCTCCTGGTTTGTCCCGTCGTCCCCGCCCAAGGCGTAGACGAACCTGGCGCCCGGGGCGGCGTCCCCGGCCACGGCGCACGGTGCCCGCCGGGCGGTGTTCATGTCCGAGGTGGCGCTGAAGTTGGCCAGGTTCAACGACGGGTTGGTCACAGCCAGCGCCGAGTACAGGGCGTAGGTGCCGTCGTCGTTGGTGACCTTGACGATGCAGATCGAGTTGTCCGCCACGGTCTGGGTGACGAAGTTGAAGGAGACCTGGATCGAGGTGGCGTCGCTTAGCAGGATGGTTCCCACCAGCGGAACGGTGCTGCCGCCCGGCTGCAGGCAGTCCGCCGAGAACTCCGGCGTGCGGAAGTTGGCCCCCAGGATGGTGGTCTCCTGCACGTCCTGGTTAACCACGCTGGCCGGCGCCAAGGCGTCGATCACCGGCGGCGGCAGAGCGGTCACCTCGAACGCGTCGGCCAGGTACCCCACGCCGCCGTCCGGGTTCACCGCCACCAGATCGTACATGCCCACCGGCAGCTCCGCGGGAACCGTTGAGGAGGCCCGCGTGGACGATACGTAGGCGGTGTACTTGAGCTCGGAGGCCAGCGTCCCGGGGCCCGCTGCCGCCGGGTTCAGGTAGAAGCGCGGCGTGGGCGCGAAGTTCGCCATGCCGGGATCGGGCGTGTCTGGCGAATAGACGTTGACGCCCGTGCGCGCTTCGGTCCACCCGAAGGGCAATTCCACCCGGTCGATGGCCACGCTCAGATCCTCCACGATGGTCAGGCCCGCCGTCAGCGTCCCGGTGCAGCCCAGATCGTCGGTTACCGAGACGTCGTAGTCGCCGGCCGCAAGGCCGCCTGGAACCACTGCCTGGACCCGGTTGGCCTGAACGTAGCTGAAGTCCAACTCGGTCAGGTTGGCCGGATTGCCGGTGGGGTTGACGCTCACGCTTGTGACCGCGCCCAGGATGCCGGTGCTATAGACGGTCACCTGCAGGTTGATGCCGTTGTATGCCACCGGCGGATCCACGAAGAAGATCACCGGCATGGGGGTGATGTCCAGGGTGGCCGCCAGGGTGTCGGCGCAGCCGTCCGGGTTGGTAACGCTGACGTCGTACAAACCCGGCGGTGTCGGATCGGGAATCGTGGCCTGGAGTGTCTGCGCGTCAATGAACGTGGTTGGCAGGTCGATGGTTTGACCGGAGCTGGCGATGGACACGTAGGAGCCGTCCAAGAAACGGTCGCCGCTGACGGTGATGGTGCCTCCCGCCTCGCATAGCTGCAGCGGGGACACGCTCGAGACGATCGGGGGCAGGCCGATGTAGCTGGTGAAGTTGGTGCTGCAGGGGATCTCACCCGGGTTGGTTACGGTGATGTCGTAGTCTCCGATCCCCACCGTCCCGGCGGGAACGGTCACCTGCATGGAAGTACACAGGCTGGCCGCCGGAACGTTCGGGATGGCAATGCAGCCGCCCATCGATGCCACCTGCGCATCCACACCCTCGATGGTCACTGCCGGCTGCTCCCCGCCGAGCTCCAAAAAGCCGCTTCCGGCGATGGTGAAGTCCGATGCGTTCTGCTCGCAGGGAGTGGTGGGCGAAACCCTGGTGATCTGCGGCGCGCCCACCAGGTAGAAGCTGCCGCTGCTGGTGTTGTCGCAGTCCGCCGGCGCCGGGTTGCGGACGGTAATATCCTGCCAGCCGCCGGTCAGTGCCCCGGCGGGCAGCGTGAAGACCAATCCTGTGCAGGAGCGTGCGTTGAGCAGGGTTCCCTCCACGTCGACGCAGCCGTTGACCGTGTGGGCTGTATAGTTGTTTCCTCCAACCTCAACGGTCGGCATTGTCCCGTCCACGTCCAGAAAACCGCTACCGGTCACTGTCAGGTCGACGTCCTGCTGGTCGCCGCAGAACATTGCGGGCGTGACATCGGTAATGACCGGTCCGGGGACAACGGCGATGGTGACGGTCTCGGTGCTGGTACAGTCGACCGGAACCGGATTGGTTACGGATACCACGTGGGAACCCTCGGCCAGCGACTGCCGGGCCAAGCTGATGGTCAACAGGGTGCAGCTGCGCACCGTTCCGGCAGGCCCCTCCAGATCCTGGCAGTCGTTGACGCCGGAGGCGGGCAGGGAGAGGCCGCCGACGTTTACCGTCGGCAGGACGCCGTCGTTATCTATAAATCCGGTACCGCTGATGGTCAGATCGATCCCGCCCTGTTCCAGACAGACCAGGTCGGGGTCGATAGCGGACAACACCGGCGGAGGCACGATGGTCAGTGCGTCTTGAAGCAGGTATTCCTGCCCGGAGCCGTTTTCTACCCGGACGCGATAGACGCCGGGGACCAAGGCCAGGGCGGGCTTGATGACCGCGGCCATGGACCGCTGGCTTTCCCAGGTTACGTCCTCTTCGGGAATCGCCACCTCTTTGCCCGAGACGGTTGCCCCGGTCAGGTCCTTCGTCTGCTGGAGGAAAATCCGGGGCAAGACAATCCCGTTGCCGCCGGTCGCGGTGTCGATCAGCAAGGGGGCCAGTCCCTCGCCGCTCAAAGCGATCTGGTGCTCTGCCTGCTCCACGCAGAGAAGATCGGGTTGGACGTCTGCGAGCAAGGGCGTCGGGCCGTCGATACGATCGCTGTTTCGGCTACAGGCCGTCGCCAGGAACGCGGCGCCGATCACGACAATGAACAAGCTGATTTCTCGGCTCATCTCTGATCCTCCTCCACCCCTCGATTGTTCCTTCTGAGCACCAGCACGAAACGTGCCAGCAGAAGAACTCAGCACGAAATCAAGGAAGATGAGGGCGGTGGACGTTGGCGGGTTGGCCCGCTTCGACGATCCCGTCGAGGTCCAATCGACGTTTTTGTCGGATCAGGTCAGCGAGTATTTCTTCATCTTGTAGCGGATGGCACGCTCGCTGAGGCCCAGGTCCCGGGCGGCAGCGCTCTTGTTGCCCTGGTTGCGCAGCAGCGCATCGCGGATCAGCGAAATCTCCAGGCGGGCGACCTGTCCCTCCAGATCTTCCTCACCCGCCGGGGAGGACCGTAAGGGCGCGGCTTGGCTGAGCTGGGGTGGGAAGTCGTCCGGCCCGAGCACGGTTCCCTCGGCCAGCACCACCGCCCGCTCGATCATGTTTTCCAACTCGCGTACGTTGCCGGGGAATGGCCAGGTCATGAGTTTGTCGAGAACCTCCGGCGCTACCGATTCGATCTGAACGGAGGAAAGATCGGCGTGCTTGCTGATGAAGTGATCCACTAAGACAGGTATGTCCCCGGGGCGTTCCCGGAGAGGGGGCATGGTGACCGAAACCACGTTGAGCCGGTAGTAGAGATCCTCGCGGAAGACCCCCTCCCGGATCTTATTCTCGATATCCCGGTGGGTGGCCGTGATCAAGCGGACGTCCACCTGGTGGGTCTTGGTGCCGCCCACCCGTTCGAACTGCCCCGATTGCAGCACGTTGAGCAGCTTGATCTGTACGGGAAGAGGAATGTCGCCGATCTCGTCCAGAAACAGGGTTCCCCCGTCGGCCAACTCGAAACGGCCCCTCTTTTCGGATGCGGCGCCGGTGAAGGCCCCTTTCTCGTGACCGAACAGCTCCGACTCGATCAGGGTCTCGGGCATCGCCGCGCAGTTGATCTCGAGAAACGGCTTAGTGCGTCTCCGGGAACTGCGGTGAATGGCCCGGGCCAGTATGTTCTTTCCGGTTCCGGATTCGCCCAGGATCAGCAGCGAAGCCTTCGACGGCGCAACCTTGACCGCCAGCTCCTTCACCTGCAGCATGGCCTCGCTTTCCCCGACCAGTTCCGAGAAGGACTCGGAAGACTTGACCACTTCGCGCAGGCTGCGGTTCTCGCGCGCAAGCCGCACCCTTTCGAGTGCTTTCTCCGCCAGAGCCTCCAGCCGATCGAGATCGACGGGCTTGGCCAGGAAGTCGTAGGCGCCCGCGCGCATGGCCCGGACAGCGTCCTCAACGGTGCCGAAGGCTGTCAGCACCAGGGCCTGCAGATCCGGGTGGCGGTCCTTGAGCGTTTCGAGCAGCGCGATTCCGTCCGGGCCCCCCAGGCGCAGATCCGTCAGGAGCAGATCCACTTCGTGCCGCGCGGCCTGCTCCTCGGCCTGCCCGGCCGAGGCCGCCTCGATTACCGTATAACCGCGCTTACGCAAGAAGCCCGACAGTGTTTTTCGCTGGGGTTCGTCGTCTTCGGCCAGGAGAATTGTGGTGTCTGCGTCCGCCACTTCATGCCTCCGGTATTATAGGGAAGAAAATATGCGCCTGTGTCCCCTTGCCCGGCAATGACTCAAGCTCGAACGTGCCCTTGTGCGCCTCGATTAGACGCCGGGCGATGGAAAGCCCCAAGCCGGTTCCCCGGGCCTTGGTCGTTACGAAAGGTTTCTGCACCCTTTCTAGCGTCTGGGCGTCCATGCCCGATCCCTCGTCCATGACAACCAGGTTCAGGCCGTCTTTATCAATATCCGCCCGCACTCGCACCAGGCCGCCCTCGTCAACGGCGTCCAGGGCGTTTCCCACCAGGTTGGAGACGATCTGGACGAAGCGACGGCGATCCAGACGTGCTTTTTTTCCGGCGGCCACGTCCGCCTCGAGTCGCTTGCCTTCCTGCCCGGCGCGTACGCGCAGCGGCATCAGCGCCTGCTCGACCATTTCCAAAAGAGGCAGGTTTTCGAGTTTTAAAACCAGCGGCTTGCCCAACTCCATGAACTCCGAGACAACATGGTTGACCCTGTCCGCCTCGCTCTGAAGCATGCCGACCAATTCCTGGTAGTCGGATTGCTCGGAGTCCTGAATGGAAAACTCGCGCTGCAGGCGTTGCGCAGCCATCTTGAGCGTGTTGAGGGGATTGCGCACCTCGTGGGCCACCGTCTGCGCCATCTGGGAGATGGTTTGCCAGTGGCGGCTCTCTTCCTCCCGGGCGGCCAGCATCCGCTCGGTCTCCCGTTTTCTAATCGCCCAGCGATCCAGTATCCAGGTTCCTGCAAGGGAGATCAGCACCAGCAATCCCACCACCAGGTACAACACGCGGTGGCGCCACTCGATGCTCGCCTGAACAGCCAGCATGGGGGAGGCATCCACGCCCACCCGGAGCAGCGCCGTGGTGCCGTCCGGCAAGGGGAACGGCCCCAGGCCCTCGAACAGCGGCTCTGCGGGCCTGTTGATCATCCGGAAAGCCATACCGGGCCGGTCGCCGGCAAGAACCCTGCCGAGTTCGGCATCTTGCTCGAAAGAGGAAACCTCCGCGCCGGGAGAGCTTGCCAGCATGCCCTTCTCGTCCTGGATGACCGCGTAGACGACACCCTTGCCGATCACCTGGCGAAGCAATGATCCCAGGCCGGTCTCCCGCCGCAGTCCGGCGAGTTCCCCGGCATCCCGGCAGACGATCACTTTCTTGCCGGAAACGCCGAAGCGCGCGCAGTATAGGCCGTACCGGTTCGCCCTGCCGCCCTCGACGATTTCAGCTTCATCGGCGTTTTTCATCTCCTGCTTGAAGCCGGCCCGGCCGTCCTCGACGACCGGCCCCCAATCGCCGGAAAGTTCCTTCCATGTCTTACCGATCAGCCAGGCGCGTATCCCTCCCGACAGCAGCCGTTTCCTCTCGCCGGGATCCTCGACGTCGACACTGGCGATCAGCCGGGCGGTGAGAGCCAGTGATTCCTCGGACAATGCATACAGTACATCCAGTGCTCTTGCGGCCCCCCGGGTGCTTTCCCAGATCAGCCGGGCGACCGACTCGACGTGTGCTTCGAAGACCCGGTTGAAATCCCGATGCACGCGCCGGTGCTCCATGCCTGTCCAGACGCCCACCGCCGAGGCGAACAGGATTGCCACGGCGGGCATGATCCAGAGAAAGCGTATGTTTCTTCCTGTAGACACGAAGCTCAATCCTCTTTAGACGTTCTTCGTCATCCTGGAAACCCCCAAAGCAATCATCGTCAGCGCGGCTGCATGCAGCAAGGGAACGATCACGGTCCATACGTCGAGCAGCACCATGTAGGTCAGGGTAACGCCAAAATCGCCGTGCTGGGCGGGCCCGCCGAGTTTCAGGCGGACAATCGGGTCGGCGATGAGCCCGATCAGCTCGATCAGCGCCCCGGCGGAAAGAAACCTCGAAGCAGTGGGCCACTTCTTCCGGACACCACGGCGGGCGACAACCAGCAGGCCGACGGCGCCGCAGGAGGCGGCGATTGTAGACAAGCACCAGGCGGTGCCGAACAGGTTCATCTGGATATTCATACAGTGATCGATGCACGATGGGTCCGAGATTGCAAGCATCGGGCCCGGGTGCGCATGGACTGATTCTGTCGCGTCTGCTACTGTTCGCAATATTGACTCCATTGCCCAAAGATCGGCAATAACCTACATCACGGGTGTAAGTTGTGGCGTCCTAGTGCGTTTGTATGTTAGAAAAGCGGGAATCAACGTAGCCCGATGGAGCCAGAACATGAAACGCATCGCATTGTTTCTCTTGCTGTTACTTGTTGCCGGTTGCGCGGGCATGTCTTCGCGGGAATCGGCCTACATGCAAATGCCGTCTCCGGTCGAAGTCAAGAGCCCGGCGCCGGGCAAGACGAAGTCGGCCGGCTCCCTGTCATACAAGGGCATGGCCGGCTCACGACAGATGGCAATAGACAGGCAACAGGCCGCGCAGGTTTCGAAAAAGCAGCAGATCAGGCCAAAAGTCATCTACCAAGGGTATTTGAAAATACGCGTCAGGAGAGCCCTGGCCGCGGCCGACAAGATAATAGCCATCACCGAGAAGGCGGGCGGTTACGTCGAATCGCTGACAGCCCGGGTGGTGGTGGTCAGGATACCGGCCAAGAGCTTCGAATCGATCATGGACAAAATGGCCGCGGTGGGCCAGTTGCTCGACCGGCACGTCAAGGCGCTGGACGTCACCGCCCAGTTCACAGATCTTACAGCCCGACTACGGATCGTAAAACTTGCCAGGGACCGTTTGCTGGCTCTGCTCAAGCAAGTTCAGGACGTCGAGGAAAGGCTGCGGATTCTCAAAGAGCTGAAACGCCTGAGTGAAGAGATCGAATACATGGAGTCGATCCGTTCCACCTTGCAGAACCTGATCGATTATTTCACCATCACCATCGAGTTGGAGCCGGTCAACGAATCCAACCGCGAGGTGCTACACCAGTCTCCCTTCCAATGGGTCAGAGGGCTGGCCGCACACCTGACCACCATCACGGAAGGCAAGAACGACATCAAGATGAACGTTCCCGCGGGTTTCGTGCTGTTCGATAAGGACGACGTGTTTAGCGCCCAGGCGGCGGACACCACCACGCTGCGGGCGGGCAGGGTCGACAATGAACCGCTTGGCGACAACGATTTCTGGGCCAAGGCCGTCGAACACGAGATGGAAGGGCGCGACGAAGAACTGGTCGAGTCGGGGACGTCCGGCAGCCTGGCCTTCAGGGTTTTCCGCGACCGGGACGTGCCCTGTCGCTACTACCTGGTCGGTGTTGTTGCGAAAAAAGACAAGCTGTACGTCGTCGAAGTCTTCAGTCCCAACGAAGGCGCCTATACCAAGCACAAGGATGATGTCAAAAAGGCCCTCGGAAGTTTCCGGGTCGAGTGAAAGGAATACACGTCATGTACCGGCGAATCCTTTTTTCGATATTCATAGTCGTTATTGGAGCGTTGCAAATGGGCGCGGCCCGGGACGCGAAAGAAGAGAAGGAAAAAGAACGGATATGCGTTTTCTCCGCCCGGATGCTCGTCAAGGTCGTACACCCGGTCGAGGTGCGCCAGAAGATAGTCGCCCTGGTCGATTCTCTGGGTGGATTTCCTTCGGCGGTTACCGATCAAAAACTGATCATTCGCGTCCCGCCCGATAAGTTCACCGGCCTGATCCGGGATATCGGCAACCACGGGATGGTGATAGAAAAAACGATGCAACGAGAGGACATCACCGAAAAACTGGCGCAGCTGAACGGGCGCCTGCGTTCCAAGCAGGATATCCTGGAAAAGCTTCGAAGCTTTTTCGACGATTCCAACGTCAAGGCGACTTTGCAGATCGAAAAAAACATGACCCAACTGGTCATTGAACTGGAAAAGGTCAAGGGACAGCTTCGGGTAACTGTAGACAAGGCGCGTTTTGCAACCGTCGAGGTGGCTTTCCGGTTCCGCAAACGTGACAAGGTTGTCTACGTCCATTCTCCTTTTCAGTGGCTCAATTCGGTGGACCTCGATCGTTTTCTCACGGAGTTCTAAATGCGCCATTCAAAGAAAATTCTGTTCGCCGTCCTGGGTTGCTCGCTGGTTGCATCGGCCTGCGGCCCGACGTTCAAGATGACGACGCCCGACGGGTTCGTCAAATACGAAGAAGGTTCGGATTTCAAAATGATCACCGCCGACGGGGTTCGTCTCAAGGCCAGGCAAGTGGAAAACTACCCGCAGGCGGACATGGCCTTCTGGAAGGACGCTCTCGCCCGCCACATGATCGAGCGCGGCTATGCCAAGAAATCGGAGCATTGCTTCAAAACCCCGAAAGGAATCGAGGGCTGTACGCTCGACTTCCTGCTGCCCTACGGAGCCGATGACTGGATCTTGCAGGAGACCATATTCATCGAAGGCGACCAGATCGTGCTGGTCGAGGTCGCCGGACCTTTTACGCGCTTTCAGGCGTACGGCAAATCCCTGCAAGAGGCGCTTGTCTCGTTCAACCCCGGCTGGTAGAACAAGATCTTTCTTGGAAAACAGACTTGATTTAAGTGCGGCAATAGTGCTACACTTAATCCCGAACCACGGAGGATGCCATGGCCGCCAGAAATCCGAGGCTGAGCATTGTTGTCGAGACACGTATCTATGAACTCATTCAGAAGCTCGCTAAAAGAGACGAGACCAGCGTTTCCAAAAAGGCCATGTCGCTGCTGGTCGAGGCGCTCGATCTCCACGAGGATCTCGGTCTGAGCACAATGGCCGAGGAACGTGAAAAAACACTTCGGAAAAACAAGCTGGTTCCCCACCAAGATGCCTGGTGAGCACGGCCCATATTTGGTCTTCTACCACCCCCTGGTTGTCAAAAAGGATATCCCTGCTCTTCCGAAGAAAATTAGGGCGAGAATAAAGAAGGCCATCGAACAGCGCCTGGCGAATCAACCGCTGCATTACGGAAAACCGCTCCGCTATTCACTCAAGGGACATCGCAGGCTCAGGGTTGGGGAATGGCGCGTGGTCTACCGGATCGAGAACAGGGGCAAGAAGGTCATAGTTCTGATTATTTGCAACAGAAAAAATGTCTATTCTTCACTTGGGCCGAGACTCGACCGTCAGTCGTGACAGCAGGGCAAGCAGCTGGACGGTCGTAAAGCAGTGCGTCATGGATTCCTCCCTTCGTGAAGCATGATGAATAGACACGGCCTTGGAAATGGGCTATGATGAGAATTAGAGAGGTCGTGATGAACAGGAAGCTGACCATAGAGTACGGAGACGAGATCCTGCTCGGTATAGGGCTTTCACCTGAGGAGTTCTCCAAGGAGGCGAAGTTCCTTCTAGCGGCCAAGCTGTATGAGTTGGGCAGGTTCACCTCTGGTCAAGCAGCCAAGTTGTGCCACATGGAGCGGACGGAGTTCTTGTATTCCTTGAAGCGAGTTGGCGTGCCCATGAGTAACCTGAGACCAGAGGATGTAGAGACAGACCTGCAATTTGCCCAGAATGCCTGACAGAATCGTAATAGACACCGGCCCGTTAATCACTCTTGCCCGTGCAAACCTGTTGAAAGTGGTGAGTGTATTGCCTGGGGAGTTCTTTTGTCCCGAAGAGGTGATGGAGGAGATCGCCAAGGGCGTGGCGCTGGGATATCCGGATGCTAGGGCAGCGTGGCTTCAAGCCGTGGCCTTATCCAAGCCGCTGTCAGCGCTGGCTGTTGCAACGCTCGATGTTGGCGAAGCGGCGGTCATCCAGCTAGCCATGGAGCTAGGAATCAAGTGGGTATGTATGGACGAGAGGAAGGGCCGGTTGGCTGCCGAGGCGGTGGGGTTGTCTGTGACCGGGACGCTGGGATTGCTGGCTAGGGCGAAGAAGACCGGAGTGATTTCCGTTCTGCGTCCACACATAGATAAGCTGATGGAAATCGGTGCGTTCTACGACGAGAAGTTGATCCGGCTGGTGTTGGAGTCCGTAGGCGAGAAGTCTACCGGATCGAGAACAGGGGCAGGAAAGTCATAGTTCTGATTATTTTCAACAGCAGAAATGTCTATTCTTCACTATTACCTGAGCCCTTATTCCCGGGCCGGTCAAACACTAGTACGATCACAGACATACAGATCAACAGGTAGCCCGCGGCCACCCGGTAGGTCAGGCCCTCGCCCCAGGCGAAGTAGGCCACGATTCCTGCCAGCAAGGGTTCTACCAGGGTGACGGCCGAGAGCCAGCCGGCCCGGATGTAGCGCAGGGCGTTGTTGAAGGCGGTGTGTCCGATCATTGTCGGTAACAGCGCCATCAGTACGAAGCACAGCCAGGTTCTCGAGTCATAGTCGAAGAAAGGTTCGCCAAAGAAGGGCAGGCAGGCAAATCCCACCAGCGCGGCAACTCCGTAGACGCCGGTGACGTAGGCATGGGTGGGCAGCGCCCGGCGCAGACGCTTGCCCAGCATGAAGTAGACGGTAAACAGCGCAGCGCAGGCCACGGCCCAGATGTCACCGGCCAGGTGTTCGGGGTTCAGGTCGAGGTCGTCAAGCCCGATCACCGCCACACCGGCAAGTCCCAGGCCGATGGCCGCAACCAGTTTCCATCCCACCCGCTCGCCGTAGATAAAAAAGGCGGCCAGGGCAACGAATACGGGGTTGATCGAGAAGAAGATGGCGGCGTTGGCAACCGTGGTCGATTGCACCGCGGCAATCCAGGTGAAGAAGTGTACGGCTAAAGCGATACCGGAGAGCGCCAGCATGATCAGTTCCCGCCCGGTCAGCCCAGACAGGGTCAGAAGCTGCCTGCGTCCCAACAGGGCAAGCAGCACGGTCGAGATCCCCAGGCGCCAGGCGGCGATAGCGACCGGGTGGGCCGCGCCGATGCGGATAATGTTTCCCGACTGGCTGACCGCCAGTGTGCCGATAATCAGGTAGATATAGACACGAGAGGGAACCGACATCTAAGCGAAAACCTCAATCGTGACAGCAGCGGAAGCCGACTCCGGCCTGGTGATACTGGGCGCCGGCGTTGTTGCGGAACCAGCAGGTGACCAGTTCGACAATGGAATCGTCGTAGTCGCCGCCGAAGATCGGTTTTACGAAGCGGCAGTCGAGCGCGTCTTCGCAATCGGCCCACTCGGATACGTTGCCGCTCAGATCCAGCACGCCCGAGGGACTGGCGCAAGACGAGAGCTGGCCGGTGGCCAGCACTACCTGGTTCTGGTCGAACTCGTTGCAGGTCGACCCCTGGTAGTTGTCACCGTAGGGGAACTGCAGGTCGGAGGCCCCGGCGCAGGCGAAGTGCCACTCACCGTCGGTGCACAGACGCTTGCCGCGCGCAGCGCAGGCCGCCACCGATTCATCCCAGGTGACGTCGTCCCATGGCAGCACGCCGCCGCGCGAGCAGGCGTAGGCGGTGTCGTAGCCGCGCTCAGTGCCGGAGGCGTCCGGCCGCGAGGCTTCCCACTTATCGATCCAGAACGAGCCCGATCCGGTGTCTACCTGGATCATTTCGTCCGCCAGCGGAATATCCTCGTCGGTGGAACCGTCGCAGTCGTTGTCCAGAGCGTCGCATACTTCGGCCGTCTGCTGGCTCCAGTCGGGCACGGCCGAGCACTCGGTGCCCTGGCCGCCCGCCGCGCACAGGCGCACGCCGTTTCGCCTGCAGACCCCTTCGCCCGCGAAGCAGGGCTGGTTCTTGTCGGCGAACGGCTCGTCGATGGACCCGTCGCAATCGTTGTCCAGGTTGTCGCAGGTCGTCTCGTTCTGTTCATAGGTTACGGGATAGTTGCAGTGCCAGGAACCGTTTTGGCACCTGGGCTGGATGGCGGTGCAAACCCCCTGGTCGAGGCAGGTGATAGTCGGGGCGCCTGGTTCCTCGTCGGTCATCCCGTCGCAGTCGTCGTCGATGCCGTTGCAGCTTTCGTTACCTCCGGCAACGCAGGCATACTCGCAGCCGTCGATGGCGTTACCGTTGAGATCGTGGTAGCCGTCATCGCATGAGATGACCGTGCAGGCGCCGGAAAGGCACTCGCCGGTGCCGTGGGGCGGGTCGCAGGGAAGCAGGCAGCCGCCGCAGTTTTGCATGTCGCTGTCGAACTGAAAATCCTCGTCGGTCTCATTGTCGCAATCGTTGTCCTCGTAATCGCAGATCTCGGCAACCGGCAGCGGCGCGGTGCAGCCCGTCCAGCCGCCGGCCACGCAGATCTCCGTCCCGCTGCCGCAGATGTTGGTACACGCCTGCTGCAAGTCCTCGTCGGTCATCCCGTCGCAATCGTTGTCGAGATTATCGCAGGACTCTGAAGATCCCTGGCCGGGAGTGATGTCGCAGGCGTGGTTCAGGTGGTCTGTCGAGCAGACGTAGGTACCCGACACCTGGCACTCGCCCAGACCCACGTTACATGGCAGGCCCAAAAGCGGGAAGTTCTCGTCGACCGAGCCGTCGCAGTCGTTGTCCTTTGCGTCGCAGCGATCGATCTCGGGCAGACCCGGACTGACGTTGCATACCATACCGCCGTGGGAACCACAGACGTAGATGCCCGGGCGTTCGCATTCTCCCAGCCCGACGGTGCATTGTCCTCCTACGTTGGGAAAGTCCTCGTCGGTTACTCCGTCGCAGTCATTGTCGATGCCGTCGCAGCTCTCCTCGGCGGAAGGGCCGGGAGTGGCGCTGCAAACCGTGGCCGTCCGGTCGGCGTTGCAGATCATGATGCCCGGACGGGCGCAGGCGCCCTGACCCGCTTCACAAATAGAGCGCAGATCGGGAAAATCCTCGTCATTTTCCCCGTCGCAGTCGTTGTCTTTTCCGTCGCACAGCTCATCTGCCGGGGAAACTTCGCCGTCGCACGCGCCCCATTGGCCGGCCTGACAACGCTGGGTTCCCCGCTGGCAGACGCCCTGGTCGTTACCGCACGACTGGAAGGTGCCGTCGATGCAGTCGCAGCCCTCGTCTACCAGATGATTGCAGTTGTCGTCGAGGCCGTTGCAGCTTTCGTCACGCGGCCAGGAAGCACCCTCGCACGGACCCCAGGCACCTTCGAAGCAGCGCTGGATGCCGGCGTGACAGATGCCGGTGTTAACGCCGCAGGGACGTGACTCGTCGGCGGAACAGACGCAGTCGTTATCCACGGCTCCGTCGCAATCGTTGTCCAGGCCGTCCGCGCACACCTCGATCCCGGGCGGGGTACCGCCCCGGCACGGCCCCCAGTGCCAGGCGCCGCCTTGATCGATACAACCCTGGACTCCGTTGGTGCACTCGCCGACGTTGCTGCCGCACAGGCGACTGTCGTCCGGCCGGCCGTCGTCCAGCCGGCAATCGCAGCCCTCGTTGACCGCCCCGTCGCAATCGTTGTCCAGGTCGTCTGCGCAGATCTCGCCCTGAGCCGCCTCGACGCCGCCCTGGCAGGGGCCCCACTGGCCGTCCATGCACTCGGAGACTCCCTTGCGACAAGCGCCAACGTCGCTGCCGCAGGCTTGTGTTTCTCCCGTCTTGCAAGGACAGCCCTCGTCGGTCTCACCGTCGCAATCGTTGTCGATCTCATCGCAAAGTTCGTCGGCGCCGGGATAGATGTCCGACCGGTTGTCGTTGCAGTCGTCGCAGGTGTCGCAGCCTTCCCGTATGTCGCAGAAGCCGTCCTCGTCGAGGTCGGTGCAGCTTGGCCGAACGATACACTCACCGTTTCTGCAGACGTAGCCCTCGCTGCAGTCGGCGGAGCCTGTGCAACTCAATTGAGCGTCGGGTGCGCCCGGCTTGACGCCGCCGCATCCTGCTTGTAAGAGCATGCCGAAAAGCGCACAGGCCGGCAACGCCCAGCGACGCTTGATGCCCATGGCCAAAGCCAGGATCAGGAAAAACAGGGTAGCGGAAGCGCCGCCCGCGTGCGTCGAAGAGCACGAACAGCCGCCGCCTATCTTGCCGAGATGTCCAAGGTCTGCCGCGGTTTGCGGGCCGGTGTCCGGCCCGCCGCCGTCTTGCCCGTTGTCTCCGGCGTCGGGCTTGCCGTCGGCCCCGGCGTCGTTGTCTGGGCCGCCGTCTCCGCCGTCTGTCTTACCCGAGCCGTCATCCACACAGTAGCCGTCCCGGCAAGTGCTTCCCTCGGGACAGGTGATATTGAGGCAGCTATCGGGAACGCACTGGCCGTCTGTGCAGGTTGAACCACGTGGGCAGTAGACTCCCTGGCAAGCATCCGAGACGCATTCGCCGTCTTGGCAAACCTGGCCGGCCTCGCAGCGAATTCCGGCGCACAGGCTTTCTGTACAGACGCCGTCCAGGCAGATTTCGTCGGGTGAGCAGTCGCCGCAGGCGACGTCAAGGCATTCGCCCTGGTGACAGTACTGGCCTTCGGGGCATTCGACCGAGGCGCAAGGATCCGGCTGACAGGTGCCCGCAACGCAGATTTCACCGGCTGGGCACTCGTGGCCCGCCGCAAAGCAGTTTGTCGCCACGCATTCGCCCATGCTGCAGACCTGGTCTTCGGGACAGACGATTTGGTAGATGTCGCAGGGATCCTGACAACTGCCGTCCTCATCGCAAACCTCGCCGGCCGGGCAGTTGACGCCGCAACAGGGGTCGCTGACACACCAGCCGTTTACACAGGTGTCCGAACCGGCCGGGCACTCGCCCGAACTGCAGGCCGAGGCGCACTCGCCGCACAGGCACACGTCGTAGCTGCCGCACAGGTCACCCTCATCGGTCTTGCCGTCGCAGTCATTGTCGCGGCCGTCGCACGATTCCGGCACGGGATCGACCGTCCCGGCGCAGTCGCCCCACAGCCCCTGCGGATTACAGACCTGCTGGCCGGGTTGGCAATCGCCGACATCGTTGCCGCAGGGCCTCGCCTCGCCGGGGGTGCACTCGCCGCAGTCCGGGTCAAGGTAATCGACCAGTCCGTCGCAGTCGTTGTCGATGCCGTCGTCGCAAATCTCGGGTACGGCGTCTTCGTCGATCAGGCCGTCGCAGTCGTTGTCGCGCCCGTCGCACACCTCGGGGGATGGCCCAACGGCTCCCTGGCAGTCGCCCCAGTTGCCGTCCGGCTGGCAAGTGCGGATGCCCTGTTCGCAGTCTCCCTCGGAAGTGCCGCAGGGCTCCTGCTCGCCCGGGGTGCAGGCTGTGCTGCAGTCGCTGTCGAAGGCGTCGGTCATCCCGTCGCAATCGTTGTCGATGCCGTCGTCGCAGATGATTTCGACGTCGGGGAAGCCGTCGTCTACCAGACCGTTGCAGTCGTTGTCCAACCCGTCGCACTCCTCGGGCGACGGTTCAATCTCACCCAGGCAGACGAGGTTTCCGTCGATGCAGAAGAAGATGCCGGCCTGGCACTCGCCCTGCTCGATATAGCAGGGAGGGTTTTCGCCCGGACCGCAGTCACCGCAGGGCAGGCCGAGATCGGGATCCTCCTCGTCTATGGCGCCGTCACAGTCGTTATCCGCCCCGTCGCACACCTCGGGGGAGGGGTTCACCTGTCCCGAGCAGATCAGGCCATTATGGTCGTCGTTGCAGATGTAGACTCCGTAGGTCGAGCAACCCCCCTGCCAGATCTCGCAAGGGGTGCCCTTGTCCGGCCAGGGCTCGTCGGTCAGACCGTCACAGTCGTTGTCGAGATCGTCGCAGCGCTCGGGCACCGGCTGCTGGGCAGAGCAGTCCGACCAGACGCCTGCAGTGCAACTGCGCTGGCCCGTCCCGCAGGCCGTGCTGCAGGACAGCACCAGGTTCTCGTCGGTGTCGCCGTCACAGTCGTTGTCGATGTTGTCGCAGACCTCGGGAGTCGCCTGGGGAGCCGTGCAGTCGATCCATGAGCCGTTTTGGCAGATCTCGAAGCCCGAGCCGCAGGCGGTCGAGCATGGCTGGCTGAGGTCTTCATCGATGTCGCCGTCGCAGTCGTTGTCGATGTTGTCGCAGGTCTCGGGGCCTTGTTGCGGCGCGGTGCAGCCGTACCAGTCTCCGTCGACGCAGAATTCCACCCCGTCCCCGCACTGGTTGGAGCAGGCCTGGACGAGATCTTCGTCGACCAGGCCGTCGCAGTCGTCATCCGTGCCGTTGCAGCTTTCGGTCTGGGGTTGGGGTGCGCTGCAAGGACCGAAGGAGCCGGCGTTGCAGATGCGCACCCCGTCCCCGCAAACCGTGCTGCAGGGCTCGGTTACGTTCTCGTCGATCAGTCCGTCGCAGTCGTCGTCTGTATTGTTGCAAGTCTCGAGGGGCGCCGAGACCAGCAAACCCTCGACTTTAATCAGCATGTCCTCGAAGTCGTTGTCGCCGCCGCGAAACAGATCTTCGAAGCCGAAGTAGAAGGAGGTTGGGTCCAGGGTGGACTGGTAGACCAGGTGGTGGAAGTAGGGATCGGCCATGTTCTGCTCGAGGATGTTCAGGCGCGGCTCGGAGTAGTAGATCCAGCCGTAGTCGGGAGCAACGTCGTTGTGGGCGTTGCTGCCGGAGACACCCTCGGGCGAGACCAAAAAGAAGCCGATCGGGCCGCCCTTCCAGTCGGGATTGGGTACACTATCCAGGCACAGCACGACAGTGCGTTTGTTACACGACGTCTCCGGGGGGATCGGCTCGGCGTTGGTGCCGTCGCAGGGGTCTGAAGAGCCGTTGTCGTAGCCCGAGAACAGCACCGGGTGGCGGTTTTGAAACAGGGTGACGTCGTCGCCGACGTTGTACCAGCCGAAGATGTTCTCGTAGCCGGCCCCCTCGGCTATCAGCGTGAAGGTGAGTTGCAGGGCGGGGCAGAAAGTCTCCGGTACCAGCGAGGCGTCCTGGATGGCATCCAGGCTCTCACCCTGACCGCTAAGGTAGCCCTGCAGGTTGTTGCCCTGCGGTATGCCCGTGCCGTCAGGCTGGTAGTACAGGTACTGAGCCGCCGCCGGTACGGCCAGTAAGAAAATTACCGTTGCCAGGGAGGCGCTGAAGGCATTTTTCTTCTGTCTTGCAACCATCTTCGGTAGCCCGCCTTTCTCGAAAAAACGCGCGGCTTTGCGCTCCGGCCATGTCCGGATTGCCCTTGTCGGATGGCCCTACTTTTCCTATGGTTATTATACTCACCGGGACGACCGCGAGTCAATGTGGCGGAAAACGATTGCATCGTGCCGCCGGGCGTGCGAACAGATGGCAACACAAGTGGAGGTGATCATGGCGGAGTTGGTAAAAACCGAAAGCCGGGGCCTCGTCTTCGAGATTGTTCTGAACCGTCCCGAGAAGCGCAACGCCATAGACGGCGAGCTGTGGGCGGCTTTCGGCGAGGCAGTGCGCTTAGCCTGCCGGGCCGCCGGGGCGCGGGCGGTTCTGATCCGCGGCGCGGGCAAAGGCTTCTCGGCCGGCATCGACGTAAGTTCCTTCATGCAACTTCCCGGGCAGTACGGAGACGACTGGCTCCACTGCATGCGAACCATCACCGATGACTTCCAGCGCACGCTTACGTCTCTCGAGCGGCTCGAGTTGCCGACAATCGCGCTGATTCACGGCCACTGCCTGGGCCTGGGCATGGAGCTGGCGCTGGCCTGTGATTTTCGCATTGCCGCCGCCGGGGCCAGGTTGGGCCTGCCCGAATCGCGCCTGGGCCTGATCCCCGACGTCGGCGGGACGACCCGCCTGACGCGCCTGGTCGGCCCGGCTCGCGCCAAGGAGTTGATCATGACCGGCCGGCAGATCGATGCCGAACTGGCCGCTAGTTGGGGAATTGTTAATCGTGTTGTGCCCGCGGACGAGCTGCAAAAGGCCGGCCGGGAGCTGGTAGCGGAACTCGCGCAAGCAGCGCCTCTGGCAGTCGGCATGGCCAAGCGGGTGATCGACGGCCTTGCCGACATCGATCGGGGATTGCTGATCGAGGGCTGGGCCCAGAGCCAACTCGTGTCGAGCCAGGATTTCACAGAGGGTATACAGAGTTTCATCCAGAAACGCCCGCCCGAGTTTTTAGGAAAGTGAGCTTGAAAACAAAGGGATTCAAGGTGCGCACGGCAGATTGGAATACCGAGCGCGAGGCGATTCGTTCCGTGCGCCGGGCGGTCTTCATCGAAGAACAGGGCGTCTACCCCGAAGAGGAATGGGACGGGCTTGACCCGCTTTGCGATCAGTTGCTGGCCGAGGACGGCCGGGGCAAGGTCATAGGCACTGCGCGTCTGTCGGCGCAGGGCAAGCTGGGCCGCATGGCGGTAGTGAGACAGTGGCGCGGCCAAGGCGTGGGTGCGGCCCTGGTCGAGGCCGTTGTCAGGTTGGCCCGCGGCAAGGGTATCGCGCGTCTGGAAGCCGATGCCCAGATGCGCGCCCTCGGGTTCTACGCCGGGCAGGGATTTTCCGCCTACGGGCCCGAATTCCTCGATGCCCGCATCCCGCACCGCAAGGTTTGCCGGGACATCTGAAACGATTACTTCTTGTTGCTGCCGCGAAACTTGGCGATGATGTTCTCTATCTGCGACACCAGGTCGTCCGTCCCGCACCTGCCGCGCGAGGATGCCGTGGCGTCGGTGGCGGCCTTCTTCAGATCAAACAGGGCGGCCGTGACCACGCAGGACGAGCCGATACGGGATATCGTCGTTGTCAGGGTCTTCTGGGCCGCGATCTCGCGGCCGATCTCTATCTGGCAGGACTGGTCGAAACACTTTTTGTAGCTTTTCGACTTCTGTTGCAGCAGGCGCTTCTTGATCTCGTCGCGGGGAACAACGTGAAAAAGCCCGCCCTCGGCTATCTTGTTGGCCAGGTAGTCCGTCAGACCGTCTATCTCGGACGGCTTGAGTCGGCCGCTCTTGTCCTCGATGTCGAAGACGGCCACGAAGGCGCCGCGCACGCCGGCCATGCTGCCGCCGGCCGTATTTGTCGCGACGGTTGCCGGCGCATCATCGGCCACCTTGCCGTCCGCGGCTAGCGGGCGCCAGTCGGTTTCGCTCCTGACATCTGGAATGTGGCTCAGGCCGCCGCAGGCCGAAAAGCTCGCGGCCATTAAAGCGCAGCCTGCGATGCGCCCGATCATCCGAGCACCCTCCAGGCCGAAGTCGAAGCCAGGCCGGCCGCGGAAGAGTGAGTCGAAATCAGCCGGGCCGTCTCGCCGACGGCTTGCTGGACCCAGACGCTCATGGCCGTCAGTATCTGTCCGCTGTAATCGCCGTCGGTCACCACGATGGCCGAATCGCTCGAAAGGCCGGAGAAACGCCTGGCATAAGCGGCTCCGTCCGGAAAACGGACGGTGACCTCCGCGTTGACGACGGCGTAGACGCGGATACCCATGCCGACGTCGGGCTCGATGAAAAAGTCGATGATGTCGATCTCCAGCTTGACGGTCTTGGCGTCATTCGGACCGGCCGGGGGAAAGCCGGCCCGCTCCATCTCGGTCTTCACCACCGAGGAAAACCAGGTAGTCAGCGGAGCATCCAGAAACAGGTCGGCGCTCTCGCTGCCCAGGCCGTTTTTTTTGCAGCCGATTCTTCGCTGATCGGCACGGCGATCGCTGACACGAGTAATCAGGATGAGGGTGGGCGCCGTGGAGATCTTTCCCGTCAAGGGCTCGAACTTCAAAGTCAGAGTCGAATCGATCAGCGTGCAACCCGAAAGGACGAGCGCCAGGCACAGGCTTGTGAGAACGACTACTGCCTTCATTGGTATTTCCTCTCGCAGGGGAATATACTCTGGCCGGCGAGAGTTGATTGTCAACAAAATAGGGCGGACGCGATGCTTGACATGGCGTGGCGGCTCTTTTACTTTGCAGCCCGGTACTATGATTATTGCGAACGACCTACAGAAGAGTTTCGGAGATGTTCACGCCCTCGACGGCGTGAGCTTCCAGATCGACAAGGGTGAGTGTGTCGGGCTGCTGGGGCTGAACGGCGCCGGGAAGACAACCCTGCTCAGGATCCTGGGATGCCTGCTGACTCCCACGGCCGGGACGATGACGGTCGAGGGCCGGGATGTAAGCGGCGAGGCCAACTACGTCCGCGGCCTGATAGGTTTCTTGCCCGAGGAACCTCCGCTATACAACGATATGAGGGTCGGCGACTTTCTGGGTTTTGCCGCCGGTATACGAGGCATTCCGCGCACCGACATCGGCGGGCGGGTACAGGATGCGGCCCGCCGCTGCCAGCTCGACAAAATGATCGACGCGCGCATCGAGACGCTCTCGTTCGGCTATCGTAAGCGCGTCGGCATCGCCCAGGCGATCGTTCACAATCCGCCGCTGGTGATCCTAGACGAGCCCATCGGCGGCCTCGACCCGGCCCAGATCGTCGAGATGCGCGAGCTGGTGCGCGGTTTGCGCGGCCAGCATACCGTCGTCATTTCCAGCCACATTTTAACCGAGATCAGCCAGACCTGCGATCGCATCATGGTCATGCAGCGCGGCAAGCTTGTCGGTTCGGGCACAGAGGAAGAGCTAACCGGGGGAGCGGGCAAGGAACAGCATTTCATGGCCATTGTGCGCGGAGAAAAGCCGGACGTTGAGAAGGCTCTGGCGGGAGTCGCGGGTGTCACCTCGATCGAGATCGAAAAGCGCGCCGACGGCGCTCTGGATCTGCGCATCGACGCTTCCGGAGATGTCCGGGCCTTGCTCAGTCGCGCTTTAGTCCAGGGCGGGCTCGATCTGATCGAGCTGGCCAGGAAGAGCGACAAGCTCGAGGCGACCTTCCTCAGGCTGACCGGCGACAAGGAGGACGAGCGGTGAAAAACGTCTACCTGATCGCCCGTCGTGAAGCCGTATCCATCCTGCGCTCGCCCCAGGGGTTCATCATCGCCGCGCTCTACCTGGCGCTGGTCGGCCTGGATTTCAACCTGCGCGTGCTGGGAGGCGGCGCCAAGTATTCGGCCGACGTCCTGACGGGGTTCTTCCATGAGTTGTCCGGCTTCACCATGTTCTTCAGCGTCTTCATCTCCATGGGGCTGATTGCCAAGGAGCGCGAGACCGGTACCTTTCCGTTGCTGCTGACCTCGCCGGTCAAGGACTTCGAGATTATCCTGGGTAAGTTCTTCGGGGCCTATCTGTTCCTCCTGCTGATCACCCTGGTCACCGTCTACATGCCGTTGCTGGTCATGGTCAACGGCAAGGTTTCCTGGGGCCACGTCAGCGCGGGTTACCTGGGCGTGTTGCTTCTCGGATCGGCCGTCTTGGCCATCGGAACTTTCAGTTCGTCGCTGACCCGTTCGCAGATCGTGGCTGTCTTCGTCACCCTGGGTATCGGGATGCCGCTGGTGCTCTTCTGGCTGCTTGGGCGCTTTGCAGATAAACCGCTGAACGACATCTTCGCCTACCTGGCGATTCACAACATCCATTTCTCGCCTTTCAAGGCGGGCAAGGTCCACCTGCGCGATATCGTCTACTACCTGTCGATGACCTCCTTCTTCCTGTTCGCGGCCACGCGTACACTGGAGTCACGCCGATGGAGGTAGGGCGGAAAAAGAAACTTCCCTGGGGAAGCCTGCGCGGCCCCCAGGTGCTGATTCTTTACCTGATCGGAATAATCGCGGTTTTCATCGGCGAGCGCCTGGTTGGCGGTCATGGGACGGGCCGACTGCTTACAAGCGGACTGGGCGCCGCGGCCGCCGTACTGGCTTGCCTGGCCTGGATCGCCGCCTGGTTGCGTTCCGAGGGAGTCTCCAGGCGCATCGAGCGACTGGCGGGCCTTTTGGCCCTCGGCGGCCTGGCGGCCCTGGGGCTGTACCTGCTGGGATCCGACCTGGTCATGGGACCCGCGCCGTTGGGCAAGGGCGACCAGGGTGTCGGGGCGCGGCAAGTGCTAAGCATTGCCTGGCCGATCTTGATGTTCTGCACGCTGTTGCCGCTCGTTTTTTTGCAGGTCAGCTCGGCTTCCATGGCTCGCGGCCGCGGGCTGGAGATAGGCCGCATCCGGGCCTCGGCACTCTCCGGCGCCGTGAGCGCGGCCTTCCTGTGCACACTGTTCCTGCTCAACGCCATCGCCGACCGCAAGGACGAAAGCATCGATCTCAGCTACTTCAAGACCACGACGCCCAGCGAGGCCAGCCGCTCGATGATCGCCGGCCTGGACACGGACACCCGGGCATTGCTGTTCTTCCCGGCCGCCAACGATGTCCTCGAGCAGGTGCGGCCCTATTTCAAAGAACTTACAGGCTTGTCGTCCCATTTCAGCATCGAGATCGTGGATCGAGCCCTGAACCCGGAACTGACCGGCAAGCACCACGTCTCCAGTGACGGCACGATTCTCCTTGTGCGCGGCGAGTCCAAGCAGAAGATTACCATCGGCGCCGACCTCGAGCGCGCCAAGCGCAACCTGCGCAAGCTGGATTCTGAGTTTCAGAAGGCCATGCTTAAGTTGCATCGCAACAAGGATGTCGTCTACCTGATCCGCGGCCACGGCGAGCGCGGCCCGGAAAAGAGTGCAAGTGATGTGCGCCCGGGTGTCCTGGTGCTCAAGAAATTCCTGATGGCTTTGAATATGACGGTCAAGAACCTCGGCCTGGTCGAGGGTCTGGCCGCAGGGGTCCCGCCGGACGCCGCCCTGGTGCTGTGGATCGATCCGACGGCGCCCCTGTTTCCCGGCGAGGCCCAGGCCATCGAAAGCTATCTTGATCAAGGCGGGCGCATGCTGATAACGCTGGACGTGGACAGCGGCACGGCCGCCGGCGGGATTCTCTCTTACCTCGGTCTTACCTACAAGCCAGTTAAGTTGGCCAACGAAAAGGCCTATGTCCCCATCGACCGTACGCCGGCCGACGTCTACAACATCGTCACAGGCTCGTTCTCCTCGCACCAGTCGGTGACAACAGTTTCCCGGGACAGTCGCCGCTTTCCTGTCTTGTTTCCGGCCTCGGGCTACCTCGAGAAGGCCAAGACGGCAGCCAAGACAAGGCGCATCGTTTTCACCGTTCGTTCGTTGCCGAAGACCTGGGCCGACACCGACGGAGACATGCGGCGCTCGGCGCAAGAGCGCAGCGCTGTTTTCAACCTGGCCGCGGCAGTCAGCATGAAAATAGAAAAGAAGCAGGATGGCGATCGGGATGAGAAGGCGAAGACCTCGGTCGGCGATAAGCCCGCTGCCAAGAAGCCCGGTGAGAAAGCCGTTGCCAAGAAGCCCGGGAAAGAGAAGGCCCTCCATGCCGAGGATGAAATGCGGGTTGTCGTTTTCTCAGACAGCGACGTCTTCGCCGATCGTTACCTGGGCTTCCGGGTTAGCTTCTCGGAGATCGGCGGCAACATGCAGCTTATGGCCGACGTGCTCAGATGGCTGGCAGACGAAGAACGGGTTCCCGGGTTGCCGGCCAGCGAGGAGGACGTCAAGATCGTCCACACCCGCGACGAGGACGTGGTCTGGTTTTACGGGACGGTGTTCGCGGTGCCGCTGATTATATTGCTGATCGGCTTCGCGACGCGCTGGGGACGTGGACGGAAGAAAAAGAGGGTTGCCTGATGAAAGCGCGCACCTCTCTCTTGGTACACTTCGGAGCGCTTTTGGTAGTGGCGCTGGCTGCCTGGATTGTCTTCGCCTCGCCCGAGGTCAAGCGCTCCAAGGGTAAGATTGTGCTGGACGCCAAGCCGGCCGATCTCACCCGCTTGGAACTTACGGCCTCCCGAAAAAAAGTGACAATGACGCCGCGCAAGGGCGGTGGGTTCACGCTTTCGGTGAGCGAGGCACTGCGCAAGCCGGCGGCCAAGGGAGAAGAAAAGTCTCCCCGACCGCCGATGATTACCGAGAACAAGGTGACCAGCTACCGCGCGAGTTTTGAACTTACTCGTCAACTCGAGCGCCTGATGCCGTTGTATGTCGAAAGAGATCTGGGCAAGCCGGGTGCCGACAAGCTCGAGGCCTTCGGCCTGCAAGACTCCGATCGCATCCTGACCATCGAGATCGGCGGGCAGAAGGTGTCCTACCGCATCGGCAAGCAGACCTTCGGCAACGCCACGAACTACGTGCGCCGGTTGCCGGACGGTCCGGTCTATCTGGTCTCGGCCGCGGCGCTGCGCGGCATTGACATCCGGGCGCCCAGGTTCCTTGAACGGCGCCTTTTGGAACTCAAGAAAAAAGATTGCGATGCTGTCGATGTTGTCTCTCCGGCCTCCGGGGGGCAACGCAAGCTGCAGAAACACAAGCTCGAGCACCGCGACAGGTGGGCGCCGGCCGACGAGCCCGACACGACAGACTCGCTCTTCGGAACCTGGGTGGGCAAGGTGTTCCGCCTGGCTGCCGACGAGTATCTCGATACCGATCCACAGCCGGCGCCGCCGGTGTTGGCCAAGATCCGATTCATAAAGGAAGGCCGGGTGACGGACGAGGTCGTCCTGGCCGACGGGCAGACGAAGCAGGGCAAGAAGCAGTATTTCGCCCGCAGCGCCTTCAGCGGCCAGTGGGTTAGACTGCAGACTAGCGGCGCTAAGGAAGTGGCCGACGACCTGATAGACATTCTCAAGCGCGACTGATAGATTAAAATGCATACCTGTACCCACCATTCCAATGCCCGGGCCGCCTGGATTTGCTCGAAGTGCCAGGCTGCTCTTTGTCCGCTTTGCGCCCTTGGAGACGAAGTGCAGCACGTCCCGATCGTCAGGTGTGTTCATTGCGGCGGCGTTGCCCAGCAGATCATGACCGAAAAAGAGATCGTTCCCTATTGGGGAATGTTCGCGACTTTTCTCAAGGCGCTTTTCTGCCCCAGGGGTCTGATGCAGGTGTTGGCACTGGGGGCCGGTATCTTTTTCCTGGGACTCATGCCAATTGTCGGTTGGGCCCTGTCCCTGGGTCTATACGCCGGATATTACTTCCTGGTCATAACTCACTTTGCCTACGGCGAAGAGAACCTGCCTGTCCCGGACGATTTCAGCGATGTCTGGGACAACCTTGTATCGCCCTTCGTGCGCTTCGTTGTGGCCACGTTGATTCTCTGGGTGCCGGCGTTGCTCTACGTCCATCACAACATGGGTTTGTTTTTCATGCTGAAGTACCCCAGCACCATGTTTCACGATCCGGTACTGGTCGTCATCGTGCTCCTGAGTTTGATCTACTTTCCCGGGGCGATGATCACGGCGGCCGTTTCCGAATCGACCTTTGCGATGCTCAACCCGTTGTATGTCATCGGCATGGTGGTGCGCATCCCCGGGCAGTATCTGTTGACGGTGGTCGTCTGGGGCATGATGTCGGTGGCCAACGTGTACTTGAAAGCTTTCGTGGCCACACACCTCTTGACTTGCCCATGTTCCGTCACGCGGATGATATTCATGGGGGTAGTCTATCAGAGCGCCAGCCTGTTCATTCCGTTGATGACCGCCATGGTGCTCGGCCGGCTGGTTTACCAGAACCGCCGGGTGCTTGGTTTCGGCCGCCCGCGCGATCTCCTGGTTCCCGAGTATCCCAGTGCCGTGCCCCACGGCACGGCCCCCGAGGGAGGCTGGGAAAAGCCGCGAGTGGTTGAGCCGCTGCAGCCGATATCTCTTGAGCCCGAAGATCCCGCGCTCGCGCTGCGGGCGGCCCTTCAGGCTTCGGATATCGAGCGCGCGTCACGAGCCTACAGCGAATTGATCGCGGCGGGCGGCGTGCCCAATCTCGATCCCCCGTTGGAGATGCGCCTGGCCAACATCCTCGATCGCTCGGGAGATTCACTGGGGGCGGCCCACGCCTGCCGGCGGGCCGCCGAGCGGGACGCCGGGGGTCCGCTGGCCGCCCGGGCCATCTTCACCGCCGCCCGCCTGCTTACCGAGAAGCTCGGCGATCGTGAACAGGGCATTGCCATGTATCGTTATCTGGCAGAGAATTTTTCCACAGACCCCTTGGCCGCCCGGGCCAGCGAGATGCTGCGCCGCCTGGGTGCGTGAGCCGCTGCCGGCTCATTGCGGGGCTGAGTTTTTTTCCTGTTTGGGCTTGTCGCCGTAGCCGATCGAGATGAGTTTCAGCTCTACCGGTTCGGGAGTCGACGTCTGGCACGAGAAGGTCAGCTCGACCTCCGCCGCGCAGCGTCCCGCGCCCTGCTCGCGATCTATCCACCAGCGCTCCAGCACCAGCGCCTTGTGGCCGCGCAACCCCGAGGGCGGCTGGTCTTCGGCCGAGTAATGCAGGGTGGGCACCAGCCAGTGGGTCTTGCCCGTCTCGTCGTCGACAACCACCGCCAACGTGTCCATCTGGGTCGCGGTAGGCGAGTCGAGCCCGAAGGGGTTCAGCGGGTTCGTGTGAATCAGGGCGAAGCGCGGTTTCAGGCCGGCGTCCTCGAGGATGCGAAAGGCCAAGGCCGACCAGGCGCCGGCGCTGCCGAACCTCTTGCGGGCCGTCTTGTGTGCCGGTTCGGTGGGCATCCAGCGCAGCCAGTATTGGTAAGGGTCAGGCACCACCTTGACCCGGTCGTACATCCACTCGGCCGTCGCCTGGATGCGCCGGGCCTTCTGGTTTTCCTTGATCTGCGTAACCAGGAAGGGGTTGACCTTCTTGTGGCCGGCTATCTCGCCGGCCCGGGCCATCCACAGGGCGGTGCGGAAGATGCGCCCGCGCAGGTTCTTCCAGTTCGGGCAACGCGGGCTGAGCATTACGAAAGGCAGCCGCTCGCGGGAGATGGGCATCAGCGCCTTGCGCAGTTCGAAGACCATCGGGTAGGCCTTGGGCTCGCTCGCAAGCTTAACCCCGCCCGAGGCGTCGACCAGCTTGGCGTCCATATCAGGACGGAACTCGTCGTCCTTGTGGCCGAAGCTGACCCTGGAGCGGGAGACGCAGAATTGGTCGCTACCGAAACTCCACCTGAGCTGATCGGGCCCCGAGATCGGGCGGATGATCTCGACGACATCGCCCACCAATAGCGACCCGATTCTGAAAGTGGTCTCGCGCGGAAAGCCGTTCTCACAGGGCCAGTCAACCAGCGCCCCCGTCTTTACGGCCTGGACATTGACCTTCTTGGGAGTGCCGTCGCCCATCCACAGGTGGACTTCGACCGGCGGCTCGTTCTCGCGGTAGTGAATGACTTTGAAGCGGGAAGCGCTCACGGCGCCTTTCTTCGAGAGGATCTTGATTACGCTGCGCCTGACGGTCATGCGCTTGGTCGGCGCCGCGGTGATCGAGCCGCCGCCCTCCTCGCCCACCAACAGGTAAGAGGTCGGGTCGTAGCCGCCGCCCCAGTAGTCGTCGTAGCGCTCGTCCATGTAGACCAGCGCACCCGGGCCGCCGGCGCAGCGCTGGGTGAAGCCGGCATCCACCTGCTCCAGCGCCACCTGCGGAAAATGCCTGGCGCACCCGCCGGCTACCCCGATGACCAGTGACAGAACGAATGCGACTGATATGCGTGACATGAAACAGTCTCCTTCCGTGGCCCCGCAAGTGATCCTGTTAGCATCATTCATGCCGAAGCGATGTTGTCAAGGATCGTATTCTCATATTGGCAACTCCGCAGCTTGACAATATCCGAGGCATGTGGGAGCGTTTTTTCAGGAAGGGGGCTTTTTATGGACGGTGTGATGGTTTTCACTGCTACCAAGGCCAAGGAGCGGGAAGGAATTGGCGGGCGGGTCACCGAGTGGTTGCGATCCGAACCGGAGAAAGACATCAAGGACGTCACCGTCACACAATCCAGCGATGACGAATTCCACTGTTTGACGATTACAATCTTATACAGCACTTCTGATGGCTAGCGCCGGGGCTGACTTGCCCGGTAGTTGCCGCCTCTAGCGGGTTTCAGGGTGTGGATCGCCGTAATCAGTCTTATCGTACTGGCCTTTTTATTGTTGTTTTCTTCGCTGATCGTTTTGGCGTTGACCCGGGTGCCGGTGGTGCGCACGCCTGTCGAGCACCTTACGCAGATCGCCTCGGCCTCGGGCGCGGGCAAGGGACAGCTGATCGTTGACGCCGGCTGCGCCGACGGGCAGACGCTCATCGGGCTGTGCAGGCTTTGCGGCGCGAGCGGACGGGGCTACGAGATGAACGCCCCGGTTGCCCTGGCGGGCAAACTGCGCGTATTGTTTTCGGGCCGGGGACACCGGGGACAAAGGGTGAAGGTTTTCCTGCGCGATTTCTTCCGCTGCGAGCTCGAATATGTCGACGTCGTTTACTGCTACCTGATGCCGGGTGTCATGGGCAGGGTGGCAAAGAAGTGCGCCGAGGAGATGCGCCCAGGCGCATGCCTGGTCTCCTATCTGTGGGAAGTGCCCGCCCGTATCCCCGAAAAGACGCTCTTGCTGGGTCCCAGGGCCGATCCCTTGTATGTCTATCGGATGCCTGTAAAAAGCTCGCAGCAAGCCGATCTCTTCGCCGATAAGCTGGGTGAAAAACTTGACGGGTCAGATGCCTGAGGCTATCGTCTTAGCATGAACGGAGCGACTGGTAACGCCGGAAAGTGAGACAGCACGCGGCTTTTGTGTTACCACGCCTGCCACAAGGAGGGTTCGATGGGCTCGGGCACTAAACGGACGACGACAACAAAGAAAAGATCCGCAGAAAAGGTTCGCCGGGGCCTCGATCGGATGAGTTCTCGCCAGGCCAACGTGATCAGGATGCGCCACGGCTTGGGTGAAAAGCCGTCCGCCGCCGTGGGCGATCCGCCGGCCGGCTGCGACGCGGAGACCGTCAGGCGGGTCAGATCGGTCGAAAAGCTGGTTCTCAACCGGGCCCGCGGCATCGAGCCGGACGAATCGAAAAAGAGCATCAAGGACAAGATCGTCAAGGCCATAAAACGCAAGAGCTGACCGCCGCCGTCGGGCAAATACTTTTCCCGAAATCTTTTTACAGTTTACCAAACATGCCGCAGGCCACTTGCGGCGCATGCCGCTATTTCGTTGACACTGCGGGAAGTTGGCGTAAAATCGGATGGTTCGCCTGGCAACCAGCCAAGGAGGTTTGATAGTGCAGCAGGAAAGCAGCGGTCGTCGCCTGCCGACCAAGCTCACCATCTGGGTGGCGGGCCTTTGGACTTTCATCACGGTTTTCTCCTACATTTTTACTCGCTTTATCTTTCCGCTGGACTCCGGGCAAGCAGTGACTTTCGGTGTCACGCTCTGGGTCGGCGCGGCCTTTTTTTGCGGCGCGTGCATCTTCCTGCTGCGGGTGGCGCTGCGTCCCCTGCTGAGTTTTCTTTCCTCGCTCGCGGGTAGCGGCCGGGTAGCCGACGGCGCTCTCGAGCGCTCGGCGCGTGCCGCCAGGAACCTGCACCTGAAGGCCGGTTTAGCGGGATTAATCGGGCCCGTTGCCATGATGCTCCTGGCTGCCGTTGTCCTGCACACCCACTACCTCTACTTCTTGATGCTCGGGTTGTTCGATGCGCTCTTCCTGGCGTCGATCCTGTTCCTGCTGACCCAGAAGTGGATCGCCGGTCTACAGGAAACGATCGCCGGTCACCGGCAGGAAGGAGTTCTCGGCGGCCGGGTCATTTCACTGAAGCTGAAGCTGGTGATACTCGGGTTTTCGCTGGCCTCGGTTCCCACGCTGATGGTGGGCAGCATGAGCTTCTTCACCGCCAACCGGCTGCTGGGCGGCGAAATGGGCCGCAATCTCGCGGAAAAGCTGGTCTACGTCAACAACGATGTCGGTTCTTTGATTCTGTCCGGTTTGGGAAGGGTCGAGATCGAGAGCTACCTTTCCGACGAGGCCGAGAAGCTGGGCCCGGGATCCTACATTCACTTCGGTAAACCGAAAGGCGATTTCTATCGTTCCGCGCAGGCCAAACCGCTTCCGCCTGAGGTTTTCACCAATGTGATCGCGGCCGGCCGGGACCGCAAGGTCGGTACGCTCGAAGATCCCTCCTCGGGGCGTGTCTACTCATATGCCTTTTCGAGAGACGGCGCCTGGGTTTCGATTGCGCCGATCCAGGCCGAGTTGCTCAGCCAGACCACCCGCGACCTGCTGTTCTTGATCCTGGTGACCACGCTTTGTTCCATGCTGATTGCCGCCGTGGTCGGCTACTTTTTCGCCGACAATATCGGCACTTTGATAAAACGCATGGCGGCGCTGACCAGAGACGTGGCGCGCGGTGAGCTTTCCCGTGAGATACGGGTGATAAGCGACGACGAGATCGGGATTCTGGGCGACAGCCTGCACATGATGGTTGACAACCTGCGGCGGATGGTGCGAGACGTAGCCGAGCTGGCCGGCCAGATTGCCTCGACTTGCAACCAACTTTTGGTCAAGGCTTCGGCGATATCCACAGGGGCCGAGGTCCAGTCGCAGTCGGTTCACGAGACGTCCGACTCGATCAAGGATATGAACGCCAACATCCAGTCCGCCTCCGACAACCTGCAGGCTCTGGCCCAGTCGTCCCAGGAGACGTCTGAGGCGTCCCGGAAGGTCGGCGAGAGTTTCAACCACATGTTGGCTGAGGCACTCGGGCTGCAGGAGACAGTCGGGCGGACGGGCGAGATCGTCAAGACGATGGGTTCCTCGGTCAACGAAGTGACCAGTAACATTAAAGAACTGAGCCAGGGCGTCGAGCGCTCCGCGCTGTCGATGGCGCAGATGGATCGCTCGATCTCCGAGGTCTCCAAGAGTGCCGCCGACACGGCCCAGATAGCCCGCAAGGCCATCGAGGTCGCCCAGGAAGGCGCGGTGGCGGTGCGTCGCACGATCGAAGGCATGGATCGCATAGTCAGCTCCAACCGCGATGCCTCGAGCGTCATCGTCGGGTTGGGAAACCGCATCGAGGCTATCGGCAGCATCCTGGGGGTGATCGACGAGATCGCCGACCAGACCAACCTGTTGGCCTTGAACGCGGCCATCATAGCGGCCCAGGCCGGAGAGCACGGGCGCGGGTTCGCCGTCGTGGCCGACGAGATCCGCTCGCTGGCCGAGCGAACCGGGTCCTCGACGCGCGAGATCGCGCAGATGATCAGCGATATCCAGGAAACCTCCGAGGAGGCCATCAAGGTCATGCGCGGCGGCGGGGCCACGGTCAACGAGGGAGTCTCCCTGGCCAAGCAGGCGGGCGACGCCTTGAACCAGATTCTTCTGAGTTTTCAGAAGGCGGCCGAGAACGTCGAATCCATCGCGGGCAACACGGAGGGCCAGTCCCGTTCCTCAGAGGAAGTGGCCAGCGAGATCGCCAACGTGGCCGAGATGGCCGCGCGCATCTCCGAGGCTGCCGCCCGGCAGTCGCGTGCGGGGGACGATCTCCAGGGCGCCTTTAAAGAAACCCTCAAGACCAGCCAATCCCTGGGCAAGATAGTCAACCAGCAAGCGCAGGAGAACCGCCAGGCCATAGCGGCGGTGGCGGAGATGAACGAGTCTACAACCCGTGCCAACCAGGCTATCTTCGACCAATCCAAGGTTTCCGACGGCATCCTGATGGCCGTCGAGCAGATCCGCGAGATCGCCAAGAACCACGCCAAGGCTTCGCTGGAGATGGGCGAGGCTACCCAGACGCTGGCGGAAAAGAGTGCCAGGCTTAAAGAGGAAATCAGCGAATTCAATGTCTGACCCGGCTGTGGTGGTTGCCCCGTGCACCGGCTCGACGCGCAGCGAGTCGTGCTGCGCGCGCCTGTGTGTGTCTGTTTGCATATTGTTCGTATCGCTGGCGGGTGGCTGTGCGAGCTTGGGTTCGCCTCCATCCGGGCGCTCGCCGGCGGCGGTATGGGAGGCCGGCGCGGGCAGTGCATCCGGGGCGCGGCAGGTTACGACCCACCTGGCCGACGAGTTGTCTCCCCGGCCGACTCCGCGGGGCGACCTCGTCTACGTGTCCAACCAGGGCGGCAACCGGGACATCTGGATTCGTCCGGCGGGTGGGGGGCTTCCGCGCCGGCTGACAAACCACTCGGCGGACGACTTCGACCCGGCCGTCTCGCCCGATGGAAAGTCGATCGCCTTCGCTTCCCGTCGCCTGGACGCCAAGGGCGACATTTTCATCATGCGGCTCGACGGATCCGGAGCCAGGCGCCTGACGGGCGGGAACTATGCCGAACGGCAGCCGGTTTTCCTGTCCGCCGGCCGATTGGCGCACACTCGGATGCTGAAAGACGGCGGCGAGGCAATCTTCGCGCTCGATCTGGCCGGCGGGGATATCGTGCGCCTTTGCACGCGTCCGGGGTTCGATCCGGCTCCTTCAGCGGACGGTCGCTTTCTGGCTTTCACCTCCCTGGACAGGAGCGGGCCGACGACCCGTGCCTGCATCTGGCTGCACAGGTTCTCAGACGGGAGAGAAGTGCCACTGACCGGCTGCCGCAGGCCGGAGGGCTTCGCCGCCTGGGCCGCCCGGCAGGGGCACAGCTGGGTGGTCTTATCGCGTTTCGCGGATGACACCAACGCGGACGGCAAGATCGATGTCGACGACCGCCCGTCAATCTGGAAGGTGCGCTTCGACAACTTCGAGAGCGCCTCGCCGCGGGTAGGGGAACCGCAGCCCCTTACCCCGGGCACCTCGGCCGACATCATGCCCGCGGTTTACGGGGACAGGGTCTACTACGCATCCAGGAACGATGCGGATCTCGATATCTGGTCGGTGCCTCTGGCCGGCACGGCGCGGCCGTCGAGTTGCAACGCGGCCATCGAGACGGCCGGGGAGTTCGACTCGGAACTCAGGCGCTTGTTCGTTCTGCGGCGGGCGGCTGCGAGAAATCCTGAGACGAGCGACTCCCGGCGCTGCGTGCTCGAGGAGGCCGCCACTCTTCTCGGCTGGGGCAGGTATGCGCAGGCGGCCGAGACCTATGCCGGCCTGGCACGGGAGGCGCGGCGCGACGATATTCGCGGGCAAGCTCTCCTGGGACACATTGCGGCCAGTATGGAAGAAAGGCTCCCGTTGGGCATGAGCCCTTCCCGGCAGGAGGAGAACCGTCCGCTGGCTGCCAGCCTGTTAGCCAGCCTGGCCAAGACCGGGGCCGATCCTGAGCCCAGCGGCTTGGTGCGCGCCGACATCCTGCGCCGGGTGGGAAGATTCTCGGATGCGCTTGATGCGCTACGGGTATCGCTTGCCTCACAGCAGAAGAACCTGGTTGCCCGGGCCCACGGACTTACCGGTGAAGTGCTTGCGACCCTGGGGGCCGCCGATGACGCCCTGCGGAGTTTTTTACAGGTTCTTAAAATGCGCGCCATCTCGCGCGGCGTGCAACTGTACGCAGCCAGGCGCGTCATTGCCCTTATGCGCGGAGGTCACCTGGCGGGGTTGATAGCCGAGGATCCCATCGAACGCCTGGAGAGCATCGTTGCCGCCTGGCCGCAACTGCCTGTCTTGCCGGCCTTGGCGCGACTGGAAATCGCCGACCTGCACCTCGAGGCGAAAGAGATGAAACTGGCGCGCAACTCGTATCGCCTGGCCGTGAAGCTTAACGGCAGTGCGCCGCAAATCGCCACACGGGCTCTTTTGAGCCTTTCCAGGATGGCGGAGTCCAGAGGCGATTTGGCCGAGGCGCTGGACGATGCCAACGAGCTTTTCGAGCGTTTCCCGTTTCTCCCCAGGGTGCGTGTCATGGCCAGGCGTCGGATCAAGAGCCTGGCGGGCAGGCACGCGCGCGATCTCGTGCAGAAAGGCGAGATCGGCATGGCCGTCAAGGTTTACCGCAAACTGATAAACCAGCAGCCGGACGATATCGTGGCTCACCGGCGGCTGATGGCTTTGATGGCCAAGCTCGGCCGGGCCGCTGAGGTTATGGACAACTACCAGGCCATGCTCGATAGGCGCCCGGATGATGCACTTACACTGTATCTGTACGGATTGGCGCTGACATATTTCAATCCGCCCAAGAACTTTTCCCGGGCCCGCGATTTCATCGATAGTTCGCTTTTGCTCAATTCACAGGCGCCATTTGCCCATCAGACGCTGGGCTGGATCGACGAGCAACTCGCAAGGCTAAACGCGGACGAAGAATGGCTTCACCGTGCGGCCGACGATTACCAGGCCGCGTTGAGCCTGATGGATGTCAAGGTCAATCCCCGAGCCGAAGCCGACCTGTTGCTCAACCTCGGAAATGTTCATTTCGCGCTGGGTAACCAGCGCCAAGCCCATACTTTCTACAGCCGGCGAGTGGAAAAAAACATTTCTTTCATCAACAAGCAACGGCGGCTGGTTTTTCTCGAGCAATACGCGCGTTCCGCGTTTCTCTCCGATCACCTGGATCAAGCCGCAGATTCATTCTCGCAGGCGGCCGAATTGGCCGGCAAGCTTGGCAGGAAAAAACGCCTGCCATGGTTGGTGGCCGGACAGGCGGCCGCCTACCAACTGGCAAGCAAGTTTGACCTGGCCGCCGAGACTTTTCGCCGCGCTTGCGGCCTTTACGCACTGGGCAAGGACAACAGGCGACTGGCATCTTGCAGGCGCAACGTGGCCTATAACCTCTACATGGGTGGCAAGAAGAAGGCGGCTGCCCGGGAGTTTGTCCTGGCGGAGAAGCTGCTTGCGAAGTTCGCGAGCAGGGACGAGCAGGGTGGCAGCAGTGTATCAGTCAGCCTGGCAGGCTCCGCCTCCAGAGCGGCCCAGGGTTTCGACCGCGCCGCTGAACTGAATTTCGTGCATACCTTCCTGGGGCGTATCTATCGCCAATCGGGTGACATGAAGCGGGCGCGGGCCACGCTGCAGAAAAAGGTGACACTGCTTCAAGGGCGAGTAGCACGTAAGAAAGATCTTGATCTCCTGTTGGACCTGTCACTGGCGACCAATCAACTCGGCTCGTTGTTCGCCGACCTGGGTCAGCCGGGTCGCGCGGCCGCTCTTTTTGAAAAAGCCGCGCGGCAGGCGCAGGGTATCTCCAATTCGCACGGACAGGCGCTCAACAACGTCAACCGGCTAGATCTCCTGCTGGCCGGTATGATCACCGCGGATCCCAGGGAACTTGTCGACCAGTTGCGACAAGCCCTGATAGCCGCCCAAACAGGGGAAACACGAACCGACCTTGGCGTGCGCCTGCAAAATGCCCTGGGGGCCGCCTGGGCGGCCGTGGCCGATAGAAGTGCGCCTGCCGGGGAGATGCTGCCCGTGCCTTTCAGGGACAGATACCTAAAGGCGCTGGACGAGCTTTCCAGTGCCGTCACGGCCTTGCGCCATTCGGCCGATGCCTTCGGCAAGGCTCGCGAGGAGGCGGCTCGGGTGCCTGGTCGCGCCGGAGCGCGGCTCGGGGCCGTTGCAGGTTGGAACCTGGCGCAGGTTCTTGATCGCCAGGGAAAGGCGGACGAAGCCGAAAAAATGAGGAAAACCGTTGTCAAGCAAGTGGCCGACCTGGCTTTGCTTGGGATCGGATGGAGAATAGAAGCGACCGGTTCAGATCCCGGTCGACGCCTTGAATCCTTGTTGCGCCTGCCTCCTTCCATCGTCGGAACGGACGTGGACGTCATGGCGGCCGGAGATCGGGAAATTCTCTTTGGCCGCCTGATCTCACAGGCGGCCGATCGGAACTCCGCGGGAGAGGCGCTGGTACTGGTCGAGCGTCTCCTGGCCCGGCGACGCCTGGCCGGCGTGCGCGCAGAAGACCTCGTGCCGGATGAAAAGGAAGACCGTGATTTTCTGACAGGCCTGAAGGAGCGAACAGACGCCCTCGAAAAAGTCTTGGCCGAACTTACCCCGACCGGCTTAGAGGAAGATGGTCAGGCGAAGAAGCGCGAAGCCCGGCAAGCTCTCGACTCTTTAGTGCGTTTTCGAGATTCTGGGGGCAAGCCGAGCGAGGCGCTAAGGGCGTTGTTTGCCGCCAAGGTCATTGCACCCGAGAAACTTTCGGCGATTCTGGAGCCTGGCGAGGCGATCGTCGAGAGTTTCGCTCTTCCAGGGCGCCTGCTGCTGTTTTGGATTGACAGACAGGGAGTGACACTCGTAAGGCTTCCGCAAGGTCGTGCCGAGTTGCTAAGGCAGGTGGCGGCCATCGAGGGTTCCGATTCGACAAAAGCTGCCGAGGCCCGCGCGCGTCTGTCGAAATGGATCATTGAACCGCTTGCCGAGCGGCTTGCCCGGATCGAATGCCTGATTGTCGTGAGCGACGACCTGCACCTGCCGTTCGAATGGTTGATCTACTCGGGCAAGGCATTGGCAGCCGACCTTCCGGTCTCTCACCTGTACATGGCGTCCAGCTTGCCCGTGCTGCGATCGCGGCGCAACCTGAATTTCCGGAGCGCCGTGTGGATAGGCCATACGGGCCGGGCCGGCGGAGAGATCGGCAAACAAATTGAAAAAATATTTGGATCACTGAAGTTCGAAGCTCGAGCCGGCAAAGCCGTAGGCTCAGCGGGCGATTGCGGTCTTGTCGTCTGGTCGGTTCCGGTAACGGTCTCCCCGCGGCGGCCGCTCTTGTCGAGCTTGGCGCCTGACGCGAAGATCGGCTCGCTGGGAGGTGTCAGCCTTGGCCGGCTGGCTTCGCGGCAGACCAGGACGGGGCTGTGGGTCATGGCCGGGCCGGGACTGGATCTCGGAGCCGGGTTGTTCGCGGCGGGGCTCGAACAGGCCATGCTCGGAGCCCGGGTTCCATCCGTTTTGATCGACCCCGGCGCGGACAGGGGAGGTCTGCCGGCGGCAGTGCTGAAACGCATGCTGAGTAGCCTGGTGGACCACGGTCCGGCGCGCGCCCTGGCGCGTGCCCTGCGTGAGGTCGACGGGCGAGATACGGCCTGGCGCGATCTGGCCGGGTTACAACTGAGGGGTGACCCGGGGCTGGAGGCAGGCAAACGCAAGCAATATGCCGAGTCGGCGCTGGCCGGTTCGGTACAAGCGGCCATGGATGCCTACCGGCGCAAAGAATGGGCCCGGGCGCTATCCGCTTTTCTCGAGGTTCGCACGCTTGCAAAATACCTCAAGCGGACGGAACTTTTACCGGTTGTCAACAAGGGCATCGTTACCAGCGCTTCCAATCTCTCCCGCTACGACCTGGCCATCGAGCACGAGCGCGATATTCTTGCGCAGGCGCGGTCTTCGGGCAACAGGTTGCTCGTCGCTCGCGCCGAGCAGTTCATGGGGGTTCTCGAGTCGCGTGCCGGCCGCCACGAAAAGGCGGTTGGATGGCTGGGCAAGGCGGTGGCCGATTTCGATGCGGCTAAATCGAAGGCCGAGGCCGCGCGGGCGACGGCCACGCTGGCGCTGGCGTTGGAGGCATCGGCCGGTTACGAAAAAGCGCTGGCGGCGGCCAGGGACGCACTGGAAAGATTCAAAACCCTCGGAGACGATCTGCAGGTCTTGCGCATGACTCGCCTGGTCGGCAGCACCTATCTCAAGCGGCTCAATATGGCGGCAACGGCCAGGGAATGGTTCGAGCGTGCGCGCGACTTGGCAGAAAAGGCCGGCCGCAAGAAACTCGCGGCTGCTGTGCTTCTTGATCTCGCGCGCACCGAACTGGCGGCGGGCGCCTACGAGGAGGCGCTTGGATTGGCCCGCTCCGCCGGGGACGCCTACCGCATCCTGGCGGACGACCACGGGTTGGCGGAAGCCGTTCTGGAACGGGCCAAGGGGTTGTGGTACCTGGGCGAGTACCGCCGCGCCACCGAGGCCCAGCGGCAGGCGCTGAGCCTGTCGGAGGCCGGGAGCGACGTGCGACTGGGCATCATGGCGCGTTCACTGGGCGGGTTGATCGCCCTTGGCATGGGCGACCTGGACGGCGCAGCCAAGAAGCTTGGAGATGCGCTCGAGAGGGCCCGGCGCGCGGAATTGCGTGATGAAGAAGCCGTTCAACTCAACAACCTGGGTATCGTCTTCCGCGAGAAGGGCAAGCTTGACAGGGCGCTGTCTTTGTTCCGGGAGGCCCAGGCAATCGACAAGCGCCTGAAAAGTTCTCTGGGACTGGCCTACGATTTTCGGAACATCGGGATCGTCGAGCAGATGCTGGGGCGTCTCGATCAGGCCGGTGAGCACCTGGCGCGGGCGCTCGAGCTGACACGCACCATCGGCGACAGGTTCAACGAGGTAAAGATCCTGTATGGCCTCGCGCGCCTCGAGGTTCTCGAGGAAAAGCTCGCGCCGGCCCTCGCGCATGCCAGGGCCGCCCACGATCTGGCGGCCGGTCTGGGACTCAAGGAAGTCGTCTGGCGGGCTTTGCGAACCATGGGAGAGATAGCCCGCCGCCGGGGGGATCTCGACCGGGCCCGGCTTCATTTCGCCGAGTCCATCGAGCTGGTCGAGAAGATGCGCGCCAGTTTGAAAATAGAGCGCATGCGAAGCGGTTTTCTCGACGACAAATATGCACTCTACGGCGACATGATCCACCTGCTGCTTGCCAGGGGCGAGGTCGGGGAGGCTTTTGCCTACTCGGAGCGCTCGCGTGCCCGGGGATTTCTAGACCTGTTGTCGAACAGGCGCATTGCCGTCGGCGGGCCGGCGGCGCGCGAACTGCTGGCCGAGGTAAGAAAACGCAAGGAGCGGCTCGCCCGCCTGGACGAGGATGTACGCCGGTTGAAAGGCGATCAGAAGGCAGGGGCGCTGGATGATCTCGTAAAGGCTCGCCGTGCCTACGGAGAAGCGCTTTCCAGCCTGCGGAGCCATGATCCCGGGCTGATCGATTTCGTGCGTGTCGAGCCGGCGGGCACGGACGAGATACGCGCCATGCTGCCGGCCGACGTGGCCTTGCTCTCATACTACGTGACCGAAGAGGACACGCTGGTGTGGTTGCTGCGATCGGATCGAATCATCGCCAAGCGGATTGACATTTCCAAGGCGCTCCTTTCGCAGCGGGTCACGGGGCTGCGCCGCCTGATGGAGGGCTTCTCGCCGGTTGACGAAAAACTTGCCGATCTCTACGATCTGCTTGTGCGGCCCGTGGATAGCGAGCTTCAGGGGATCCGCGTGGTCGGCATCTTGCCGCACGACTCGCTGCACTACCTGCCCTTCGCGGCACTGAAACCCGACCCAAAGAGCTACTGGGCCGATCGAGTGCGAATTTTCGAAAGCCCGTCCGCGAGCGTCTTGAAACTCGTCCTGCGGCGCGCGATGAACAGGATGGGCCCCGCGGGAGCGCTGATTGCTTTCGGAGATCCGGCATTAGGGGGTATGGCGGTCGATATACCTTTCGCCGCCAAGGAAGCCCGGGCGGTGAGCTTCGAGCAGTCGGGCGGCCGGGCATACGTCGGCCCGGCCGCGACCGAGGCCGAGTTGCGCAGCAAAGCGCCCGCGAGCGAGATAGTCCACCTGGCTTGTCACGGCGATTACGATCCGGCCAACCCGTTGGCCAGCGCGCTGTTGTTGGCGCCCGGCCAGGGCCGGGATGGCCGCCTGACGGCTCGTGAGGTGCTGTCGATGTCGTTGTCCGCCAGGTTGGTAACGCTCTCGGCCTGCCGGACGGCGCTCGGCAAGATAGGCGCCGGGGACGAGATAGTAGGGTTTGCCCGTTCATTCCTGGCCGCCGGGGCGGGGAACGTTCTGGCCTCGCTATGGAGAGTCTCCGACGTGGCCAGTGCCGTATTGATGAAACGCTTCTACCGCAATTTCAGGACCAAACCCCTACTGGAAGCCCTCTACCACGCCCAGCAAACGGTCCGCCGCTACTTTCCCCACCCGGCCTACTGGGCGGGATTCGTGCTGACCGGAACGTGGTAGCGTCCTTGCTTCCAAGATCAGCGCTTCTCCCCTGGAAATATTATGTTGCAGCAAAATAATATATCTGTTACATAATATATATGATTCTGCCTTTTCTGAATCGTGCGGAAGAACTTGGGCGCATTTCCCGCCAACTGAAGAAGCGGGGATCGTCTTTTATCTGTTTGTACGGCCGCCGCAGGTGCGGCAAGTCGCGGCTGGTGCGGGAGGCGCTCGCTAGACGTCTTGCGGCCTATTACACGGGAGACGACCGCGAGCAGGCCCTGCAATTGCGGGACGCCGCCCGGGAAATCTCGCGCCTGATACCCGGTTTCGCTCGGGTGGAATATCCCGGCTGGGCGGAACTGTTCGAGCGCTTCGAAAAAGACGCCCCCTCCGGGGCGACGCTGGTTCTGGACGAGTTTCCATCCATGGTTGCCGCCTCTCCCGCCCTGCCCAGCTTGCTACAGAAGTTCATAGACCGGCTCGCCGAAGGGAACCTGAACGTCATAGTGCTCGGCTCATCCCAGCGCATGATGCAGGGTGCCTTGCTGGAGCCGAGCGCCCCCCTGTATGGCCGGGCGGACGAAATACTCAAGATCGAGCCGCTCGAGCCGGGTTGGATCATGCCCGCTTTGAAGCCAGCCAACGCCGAACAAGCTGTGCGGCACTACGCGGTCTGGGGCGGAGTTCCGCGCTACTGGGAACTGGCGGCGGAGCGGGGTAGCCTGGAACGGGCGGTCGTGGACCTGGTGCTGAGCCCTTTAGGCGTGCTCCACCGGGAACCAGAGCGTCTTTTGCGCGACGACTTGCGCGACACCCGGCAAGCCGCATCGATCCTGGCCCTGATAGGCAAGGGCTGCAGGCGCATGAGCGAGATCGCCGGCAGGTTGCAGCGGCCGGCCACGTCCCTGTCCCGCCCCTTGCGGGTTCTCATGGACATGGGGCTGGTTGCGCGGGAGGTGCCGTTCGGCCGCACCACGAAAGATACCAAGCGCAGCTTATACAAGATAGCGGATCCGTTCCTGCGCTTCTGGTATCGCTTCGTCGAGGGTCACCGGGCACGCCTGGAAGCCGGCCAGGCGCAGATCGTCTGGGATGAACAACGGGTCGCCTGGAGCCATCACCTGGCCTCAAGTTGGGAAGAAATGGTTCGCCGCTCCGTGGCGCGTGCTCCCGTTCTGGGTCAGCGCTGGAAGCCCGCCTCGAAGTGGTGGGGAGGCGGCCTTGACGGAAAACCCATGGAACTGAATCTGGTGGCCGGCGCGGTCGGCAACACAGAGAAGCTGCTGGTCGGAGAAGTCAAGCTGCAAAGCGACTTGCGCAAGGCCAAGGAGACATTAGCCCGACTGGAGAAGCGTGCCAGTCTATTGCCCGCGGCCCGTGGAAAACGGGTAAGCTGCTGCCTGTGGGTTCTGCGGATGAGATCAAAGCGGCGACCCGCCAATCTGTTCGGCGCTGAACAAGTTATGGAGTAGAAACTTTTAGATTTTAGAGGTAGCGTTTTATGGATGCGGCCAGTTCGTCGATTTTTTCCTGGCTGTCGTATGGCGGCAGTAGTTCCAGGCGCGGGCCTCGGCGGCCATCGACGGGGCCGGGCTTGAGTATCCCGCGATCGGCGAAGGTTAGTATGGCGTTCTTGATGGCATCACGGTTGATTGACTCGAAAAACTCGATCTCGCCCCGGGCGAACAGGCGCTGGCCTGTGCTCAGGGTGCGGGAAAGGAAGTCTTTCTGCGGCAGCGGGCCGGCCAACAAGTTCGAGAGGCTGCCGGCCGCGAGCGCGTAGCTCTCGACGTAGTGCTCGAGCACGGCCTTGAACAAAGCGCGCTTGTCATTGGCTTCGGCCACCTTGAGCACGAAGCCGTTCTCTTCCCTCACGGCGCCCTCGCGCTCGAGTTTGGCCAAGGCCCCGCGCACCACGTCCTCGAAATCCCGTTCGGAGCGAAACAGGAACTCGAACTTGAACAGGCGCGAAAGCTCCCGGATGCGCGGGCCGAGGGCGTCGAAGGGAACCGCCTCCACCGAGAACGACTCGATCGCCAGGGTGAAGATGGCCGCCGGCACGAAATGATGGATGATGTTGTTGCGGTAGTAGTCGAGGGCCAGTCGCTTGCGCTCGATCGTCGAGTAGATCAGCTCTTGACTCGTGTGACGCATTGAGATCAGGCCGTCGCGGGCGAAACGGGCAGCCGATTCGGCCAGTCCGCGGGGGAAATCGTCGATAGTCGCGGAGAAGCGCTGGTGCCCGCTTGTGCGGATCCAGTCGGCCACCCAGCGGGCGCGTTTCTCGAGATCGCCTTGACTCATGCCGCGCCGGCGGTGAGTAAGGAGCGCGAAGGCCAAAAGCGCCGACGGCGTAACAGTGTGAACCTCGTTAATGCGGTACAGAACGCGGTATGCAATTTCCTGCACCAGCGAACGGTGTTCTTCGTCGCTCAACGATTCGGCGTCCAGGCCGCGTTGATGCATGTGTTCAACCAGAGATATGGGATCGGCCACTTGCACGTAGATCTTGCCGTACTTCGACTTGAGGTGGCTGGACGATTTTACCAGGCTGGCGACGTCTTCTTTCTCTTTGTCTCCGCCGGAAAGCTCCTTGACGTAGGATCCGCTCTCGACGATTTTCTCGTAGTCGATCGAGATCGGAATGAACTGGATATCGTTGCCGGCCCCCTCCTGGAAGGCCTCAATCAACCATGAAAGAATGCCGAAGCGCGGGCTGAGCAACTTGCCGGTGCGGCTGCGCGTGCCCTCTATGAAGAACTCGATCGGGAACCCTTCGGCCATGACGTAGCGCAGGTAGGTCCTGAAAATCGTCGGGTAGAGCCGGTTTCCCTTGAACGACCGTCGCATGAAGAAGGCGCCCGAATGGCGGAATATGGGTCCCATTGGCCAAAAGGTCAGGTTGATGCCCGCCGCGATGTGCGGCATGGGAATGGCGTACTTGAGACACAATTGACTGAGGATCAGGTAGTCGACGTGGCTCTTGTGGCTGGGGCAGAAGATCACCGGCGACTTGCGCACGGCCGCCCGGATTTTCTCGAAGTCTTCCTGGTTGACGACGATACCCTCGTACATGCGCCGCCAGATGAAGTTCAGAGCCTTGTCGAACATTATCGGCCAGCGGATCCTGGGTTCGGCCGCGATCTCGTCGAGGATGTCGTAAGCCTTCTTGCGTAAGGCCTCGACCTTGGCGTCATCGTCATCACCCTGCGAGGAGATGACGTCGATGATCTTGGGATCTTGCAGGATGGCCCGCTTGAAATCTGCCGGGGGACGGATCCGGGGGCCGGTAACGTCGAAAACCTCAAGAGATAGATCGCGATCGAGACGCCTCCGCAACGCCTCGGCCTGCCCCGCGATACCCACCGTGGAATGCCCGGCGATGAAATCCTGAAGATTGATCGGTTCGGCCACCTTGATTAAAGTGTTGCGGTAGTTGCCGAGCAGCATGAACAGCGAGCGCATGAAGCCGGGCGATTCCTGCAGCCCGAACACGGCGTCGGTCAGCGCCTTGGATTCCTTTCCCGGGTGAAGATTCCAGAACATCAGGTTCGGCACGAGATAGATCGGTCGATCTTGTGTCTGCTGGGTCGACACCAGCGTTTCGATAAACTGCTCGTCGCCGTCTTGCTCGGGACTGGTAATGGTTGCAGGCCGGTCGAGAAAAAGCATTGCGGCACCGTGCTGCCTGAGCACGCCGGTCAATTGTTTCCGAGAAAGGTGTTCACCCTCCTCCTCGAGATCTTCATCGCTCTCGGCCCCCAATGTGCGCATGCGATCGAGCAATCGGCCGATGGGCTGCAGCAGGGTGGGATCGACACCGTTGACGAACCTGGCTAAAGGCAACCCATGGCGGTTGCAAACGTGGTTCAGATACAGAAAGTGCAGAAGGTTAGCCGAACGGGACAGGTAGATTATGTCACCCTCGGCTGAAAGCTCGCGGATGCGCTTGACGGCCTGTTCGGGGAAACGGATGGGGTTGAAATAGCGGGCGAAGAAGGAACGTAAAAAAGGGCCGTAGTGATCATGCATGGCCAGCGGCTGTAAAACCACTTGCTCGTGCCGGCCGGCGTCTTCGGACATTCTTTTACCCCTGCAAAAATTACAGCAGCAAGATCCAAGGTTTCGATGAACTAGTCAAGTGTTTCGAACACCGATGTTGAATAGTCGCACGGGCTGGAATATCATTTGGCGCTTTTTCACATACAGTTCAGGAGGGTCTTCGATGGGTAAGAAAACAATGCTGCTTGTGGCCGTACTTGCGGGTGCTATTCTGGTCATCTGTTTACAGATGGGAGTAGATGCCCTGGCTGCCGAGAGCGACGACATTCCGCCGCCGCCCGAGGACATCAAGGCGGCGCCCAAGAGTTGGGAGCCTCTGGAGTTCGGGCAGGCGGTGCCCGTAGAATGGGGAACGGTCATCTCGATCAACCGCGTCGAAAAGGGCGGCGAGTCGTACACTTTCTGGTTCCTGAGCACGGACGGGACGCTCAGGGGCGTAACCACGCGTGAGTTCACCGGCCCCAACCGGGCCAGCTTCTTTCCCGAGGTGTACGTGATTCACAGGCGCTGAGCCGAGCGGTCGAAGTCTATTCTCGCAAGCCAATCCCGCGTCCGCAGCAGCTCCCCCGGGTGACGCGGGAACTGCGTCAGCACCGCCAACATGGTAGCGGCCTTTTTCAGTTTACCGAGACGATAATTGGCCAAGATCAGCAAGCGCATGTTCTCCGCGGCTAGGGCCGGGTGCGAGAAACCCTGTTCTCCCGCCCGCTCCAGGTAGGGTATGCACCTTTCGAACATGCCCTGGTTGAAAAGTTGTCGGCCGATCAAGTACCAGGCGGCACCCCAGCCGGGATCCAGGGCCGCCGCCTCGCGCAAGTCGAGCAGGCCGGCGATGTCCAGCTTGCCGGCTTCCAGGAAGCCGAGAACCTTTGCGCCGGCTTCCCCTCGATTAAGGGCCGCGATCTTGACAGCGGCCAGGCGATCGCTGTCGTCGCCCAGATGAGCATCGAGCACTGCTTTCCAATGCCGTGATGACTCGGCTCCACGTTCGGCCAGAAAGAGCGCGTCTCCCAGGCGGCCGCCGACGGCAATTCGCCTGGTGCGCGGGAGATCTTCACGCCCGACAAGGTCTTCGAGATAGCGGATTGCCTCGGGAAAGTTTTTTTGCTGCACACAAACCTCGGCCAGCGCCTGCAGCCCGGTAGGATCGCCGGGCAGGTGGGAGAGCAGTCTCTCCAGAGCGCTGCGGGCCCGCTTGTAGTCTTTTTTTCCGAAGGCGACCGCGATAGTGGATCTCAGCGCCGAGATCTCGTGGGCGCACTTGCGTGAAAAAACACTCGGGCGTTCGAAGCGCAGACGGGCGATATCGACGATGCCGGGATCCAGTTCGCTTCCGTTCAAGAACGCCAGCCACTCGTCGATCAGCCGCGTGGCCGGCTTGCCGAAGAGCCTATCCAGGGTGCCGGCACCGTAGGCCTGTTTGAACATGGCGAATTCATAGTGATCCAGCAGGTAGCGCACGAACGAGCCGGCCAGGGTGTAAGAGCGCCGCGAGGCCTTGGTCCAGAAACCCAATGGATCGAAAAGCGAGTTGATATCCGGGGCCAGGCCGGTTTTTATCAGGGCGGTGCTCCAGCTATGCAGGTCGTACTTCTCGGCAGGCCAGTCCACGGCCACGGCCAGGCCTTCGATCAGGCCCACGTTTTGCCAGAAAAACACCCGGGCCGAGGCCCGGAAAGGCCATGAACCGAATCCCCCCGCCATCACGTGCACAAGTTCATGCTTCAGTACCGGGTGGGGAAACGTCGCGGCGTTTTGGAACATGGAAAATTGCCAGGGCTTGGCGAATTGCGTGCGGCCCGCGCCGGTAAGCTTGCGCTTGGAAGATGCCGACGGGAAGACGTAGCTGTTTATGCGTGGCAGATCCTGCCGCCCAAGCACTGCGGCGATTTGCCGGAAGCGAAACTCGTGGTCTTCGGCGAGCAGCCGCGTCTCCTCTTCGGTCAGGCCGGGAGAGTGGTGGATTGCAAAATGTGGAGTCAGCGTGACATCGCTCAGTACTGCCTTAACGGCCGACAACGAACGTCCGAAACCCAGACGTGTGTCGCACAGCTTGAGACCCAGGCCGACAATAACCAGGGCGACGGAAAAGTAGACAACCCTGCGGTAGCGAAAGAAGACACCCGGCCGGGAGCGGTTGAGGTTGGGATCGAAAAAAGTGGTCACGATCGAGAGGAAGGCCAGCGCCCAGGCCAACCCGAAGATGCGCGACCAGATCAGTGCGCCTCCGGGCTCGATTACCTCCTCGAATATGGGCCCCGCCAACCAGCCGATGATCTGGTTGTATGAGTCCATTTGCGGACCGCGCCAGAACTCCCAGGCGTTGTAAGAGGCCACTGCCAGCCAGACCAGGGCATAGGCGGCACCGCCGGCGAAGCGCCAGCGCACTCCCAGACCCACGGCGGTTCCCCAGATCGAGCAGACTACGGCGGTCGCCGTTGGCAGGAGCAGGTAGAACAAAAGCCCGATCGCCAGGTTGCAGTTGGTCACCCGCAGGGCGTTGAGCGAAATGACGGCCAGCGGTGCGATCAGGGTTACGAGATTATAGGCGATAGCCTTCAGGCACAGACAGGCGGCCACGCGTCCCGGGCGGGTGCCGCTGGCCATGACGGCGGGGCGCCTGCGGACCACCCCGATGGCTACCGGTCCGGCGGTCAGTGAGACCATGGCCGAAATGGCAGCGCAGAACTCGTAGCCCAGAACATTGAACAGCGGCGTGAAAGCCAACATGGCTGATAACATCACCAGCAGTCCCCCGGCGATCCAGAAGGAAGGCCCGGGAAGCGCCAAGCCCGGTCGGGGATTGGGCGCTGGTGCGGGAAGCTTCATTTCGGCGGCGCTCATGTATGTTGTCTAGCACAGGCGTTGTCCGGGTCGCAAAAAATTGACGGCCGACCCCGACCGGGCTACGATGTGAAATCGGGTTGAGGATTTCAACCGTGCGGGTGTTTGGATGAGCGACGAAATCAGCGAGGATAAACGCGAGCATATACGCGCGCCCATCGAGTTGAAGGTGGAGTACAAGAAGATGAACACCTTCTTCGCCGATTACACCAAGAACATCTCCAAGGGCGGCACCTTCATCAAGACCGACAGGCCCCTGCCCGTGGGCACGGCCTTTCTTTTTCGCTTGGTAATACCCACCCTGGCCGAGCCGGTCGAGATCAAGGGTACGGTCATCTGGATAAACGCCCTGGAGGAAAAGGCGCACCCCGAGATCGAGGAACTGGGCATGGGTATCCGCTTCATCTACAGCGACGACAACCAGCGCAGCGAGTTTGAGCAGATGGTCGAGAGTATGATGCGCGAGTCGCTGGGAGACCTGCTCTTCAACAAACTATTAGGTCGCGAAGAATCCTGAAGATTCAGAACGCCTCCATGGTCAGCTTATCGACGTTGAAGCTCAGATGGGCGCTCCAGAGCTTGGCCGGGTCGCCTTGCGCGCCGAACAGGCCCGTTGGGAAGAGCCAGGCGATCTTGTCCAGCCAGAGCCACTTCAGCAGGAGGGACTCGATTGGCCCGACTTCGGGGCGCCGCTTGATCTCAACCCGGACGACTACCGACTTGATGCGCCGCCGCTTGGCCGTCTGGATGTTTTGCAACAGATCAACCGGAGGTGCCTGTTCGATCGAGGGGAACTCCAGCTTGAAATAACAATGGTAACACTCGCCGGGAACGTCGTGGTACGCAACCAGATTGAGATCTTCTCCACTGCGCACCTCGGCACGGAAGTTGTCGGGATGCAGCGCGGAAATACGCGTCTCCGGGGAGATTAGCGCCCGTTCTTGCCTGAGCGAATCCATGGAACGAGAGCCCTTTTCGAACTCTTCCCGCCAGCTGCCGAAATCCTTGGCCCACAGGTATTTCTTCTCGTCCTCGGCAAGGTCGCTTTTTTCCATCATTCCGGAAAGCCGTGGGCCGAGCATGTCGGCGTAGAGATAGATGCCCACGGCGTCGCGCTTGCGCAGCGCATTCAGGAAGTCGCGGGCGGCCAGGTCTGGATCTGCCCACCGGGAACTGCGCAGGACGACCAGCGTTCCCAGCGCCAGGTAGGGCAGGCCAAGTACCAGCCCGATGATCGTTACCCATTTGCGCCTCGACATGTTGGATCCCCCTTCAGTTATTTGTCTCGATGCCCTCGAAGCCGACATGCGTGCCCTCGCAAATTCCATGGGCCGCAGCGTAGCCGGCGTTGACCTCGAGGATGAACATCGAGGGCATCTCGACCCGGATGCGCTGCAAGGTCAGCGGCCGGGTTTTACGGGCCAGACCCACGACGCGCATGTTCGCGCCGATGAAGATCATGTCCAGCGGGATATAGGTGTTTTTCATCCAGAAGGCGTGATTGTCCTCGAATTGGTAGACGAACAGCATACCCGCGTCGGGTCGCAACTGCCGCCGAAACATCAGTCCGCGCGCCCGGTCTTCGTCGTTAGAAACGACTTCGACGTCGACGCGGGCAGCCTCGCCGTTGCGGCCCTCGAAGACCACGACCGGCGGCAGGTTCTTTTTTTCGCGGCAGCCCTGGTTTACGGCACAGCCGAACAGCAAGGCCAAAGAAATCGCGCCCGCCCCACGCAGCAACCCGTTTTCGAAAAGAGAGATCATCGAATATTCTCCACTTCTCAGGCGTCGGATAGTAGAGTAGCAAATACGGCCGGGCGGCACCAGCAATTGGCACCGCTCACACGAAATGATACCATCGACGAAGTCTCTTTGCCCAAGGGGGTTCAGATGCCGAGATATTTTGCTGTTTTTTCTGTCCTGTTCCTGCTGGCCGGAGTTCCCCGCGCCTTGGCCGAGGGGATCTTCGCCGGCGAGTGGTCCTACCAGGCCCTGAACACCGGGGACACGAATTTCAAAGTCGAGCAGGCCGGGTCGGCGATCACCTTCTACCGCGTTCTGCATCCCGAATTCGAGGGACAGCGTTACAAGCTCGAGCACATGTACAAGGGAAAGATCGGCGCCAAGAAAATCTCAGGTAAGCTGTTCGTGCGCGAGGAGGGCATGGCCGAGTTCGAGTTTTTGAGAAATTTCTCGGGCCGGATCCGGGGAACGGATCGCATGCTGGTAGACGATATGCCTCTCAAGAGGATCGGGGGGGTGACCCTGAGAGAGTCCCAGGCTCCACCGGCCGCCGAGGCCGAGCCAGGCAAACAAGATCCCTCGGCCGGATACTCACGGGTGGTGATCGAGCGCGCCAAGCAGGCCAAGCCCCCCAAGCCCCCCGCCGAAAAAACCGTCTCGGCCCCGGGCGAGATTCCCAGGCTGATACCGGTTGGGCTGCGCGTCGGTGGCGAGGCTGAAAAGGTGGCCGCCCTGATCAAAAAGGCCGATGCGCTTTTCGAGGCCAAGACCTATGCCCCGGCGGTGACCAAATACGCGGCAGCCTTGCAGTTGGATTCCCACAAGGTCGAGGTGCTCTACAAACTGGGGGTGGGACACGGCACGCTGGGATTGCTTGCGGCCCGGAAGAAAGACACACCCGCGGCCCGCGAACACCTGCAAAAAGCGGTCAAGTTCTGGGAAATGGCTGTCCGCTACGACCCGTACAACTGGGGCGCCAAGGAAAACATCCGCAGGGCTCAAAAACGCCTGCAAACCCTGAAGTAAATGGCTGGGCGAGAAATTTTATTTATTCCGGCGGCGTTCGAGGTCACCCCAGCGTCGCTCGAGCCAGGGTCTGATGCGCATCTTTCTCATGGCCGGGGCCAGGAAGTAGCGCAAGGTGACAATGGTGGCAATCAGGCCGGAGCCCAGCAGGCAGATAATTGCAGCAGCCGGAGTCGGATCGGGCGAAAGCACCGCGGGTAGCGCCCCGATCAATAGGCCGGTGGCGACCAGCCCCCAGAAAAGATCGATTCCCGCAGCGCGTAATGTCCTGCGCAACAGGGCGCTCTCCGGGTCGCGCACCTGCACCGCCAGCCGGCCGCCCTCCAGGTCCATTAGAATCTGGGAGACCTGTTGGGGCACCTCGCTGAGCAGGTTCGAAAGCTGCAACAGCGTGCGTCCTGCGCCTCCGCGCAGGTCGTCCAAGGAGTAGTGCTCGGCAAGCAGCTTCTTGACATAGGGCGCCGCCACCTGGCCGGGCTCCATTTCCGGGTAGAGCTTGCGAACGATGCCTTCAATGGTGACCAGCGCCTTGACCGCCAGGGTGAACTCGGCCGGAATGCGCACCTGGTGGCGGGTCGAGAGATCCAGCAGGCGGCCCAGCACCTGGCCGGAGTCGATCTGGCCCAACTTCTCCTCCAGGCCGTCCTCCAGCGTCTCGCGAATGTCTTCTTTCAGCTTGCCCAGATCCGCGCGCCGGCTCTGCGAGCCGACCCGGTAGACAATGCGCGAGACCGTGTCGGCGTCCTTGAGCACGATGCCCAGTCCCAGTAGCGTCAGCGTCGAGCGCTGGCCACGCGAAAGGTGCCCAACCTGGCCGAAGTCGATTAGTCCCACCCGCCCGTCTTCCATGACTATCAGGTTGCCCGGATGCGGATCGGCGTGGAAGAAACCGTCCTCGAAAGCCTGCTGGTAAAACCCCTCGATCAGGTTCATGGACGCGCGACGGGCAAGCTCGCTCCCCGGCTCCACATCGGCTACCCGCTTACCCATAAGGCGCGTCATGGTCAGGACGTTGGGGCCGCAGAGATCGTCGAGCGGCGCGGGAATAACCATGGTGGTGCGCTGCTCGAAGCTTTTGGCGAAGGCGCGCAGGTTCTGCGCCTCGCGCGCGAAATCCATTTCGAAGCCGATGGCGCGATCGAACTGGCGCACCACCTCGGCCGGCTCGTACAGAGTGCTCTCCTCGACCACGGCCTCGACCAGGTGAGCCAGGTAGTAAAGCACGTCCAGCGAGCTGCGGACGCTTTGTTCGATTCCCGGGCGCTTGACCTTGACAACGACCTCGCGCCCGTCCTTGGTTGTGGCCAGGTGCACCTGGGCGATCGAGGCTGAGGCCAGCGGCTCGGGCTCGATGGCGGCAAAGAATTTCTCGGGGTCCGCCCCCAGGTCATCCCGTATGATGCGCACTACCTCTTGAAAGGCGAAGGGCGGGGCATTGTCCTGCAGGGTAGCCAGCGCCTGGATGTATTCCTCCGACAGGATATCGGGGCGCGTCGAGAGCAACTGGCCCATCTTGATGAAAATTGGACCCAACTCCGTGAGCATGCGCGTGAAGCGTTCGGCCGGCGCTTTGGCCCGGTCATTCTCGGTCTGCGGCTTGCGGATCTTCAGCCGTTCGAAGATGCGCGCCCGGAAGAAGAGATCTCCGAAGCCGTGCTTGACGACGATAGTAACAATTTGTCTCAGCCGGTTGAGATCGCCTACCGCCTCCCTGAACAAGTGATTCCTCCCTCCAGATGTGATTGCTCTTTGTAACTTTTCTGCGGGTATTTTGGAAATGAAAAAGATGAGACCAAAAATAGCTTGTTGTGGTAGTCTCAGAGGTATGAAAAAGACAAGCCTTTTGTTATCAGCGGCCTTCGGCTTACTGGCCCTGTTTACCTGGTCCGGCTGCTCGAACGATGGTTCGACCGCGTGTGTGACGAACGACGATTGCAGTCCCGGCTTCGTCTGTTCGGACGGGGTTTGCCACGAGGCGCACGAGGGCGGGCCTGACGCCGGCGATCCCGGCGGCGACCCGGGTGGCGATCCCGGCGGCGACCCGGGCGGCGACCCGGGCGGCGACCCGGGCGGCGATCCCGGCGGTGACCCGGGCGGTGACCCGGGCGGCGATCCCGGTAGTGATCCAGGCGCCGATCCCGGGGGCGATCCCGGACCACCGTGGATAATCACACCCGGCACCGGCATCGGACCGATCCAGGTCAGCCAGAGCCGCAGCAACTTCTTCAGCCTGGGCCAGGTGCGCACCGAGTTGGGAGAGCAGGGGACGACCGTCGACTCGGCCACCTATACGCTCGCGTTTCTCGGCCAGACCATGTCGGCAACAGGTATCGATTCCAACGCCTCTCCGAACCAGCAGTTCGACAACGAGGATCACATCATCTCAGTCGCGGCCGGTGAGGGCCTCAACGCCAGGACGATCGAGGGTCTTGGGGTCGGTTCGACCCTGAACGAAATTCATGCCGTGGGCCGCTTTGCAAGCCCCGATCGCTCCAGCATCGTTCCGCCCTACGGCCAGTACCCCGGCGGCAAGATGGAGTACTACTTCGGACAGGGTTTCTTCGTGGGCTACAACAACCTCGACCAGGCCAGGTTGATGACGGTCACGCGTTCCTACCCGCACCCACCCGACGGGACGATCGACCCGGCCGGGGGCAGGCTCATTTTCGGAGGCACGAGCATCGAATGCGGGGACGGCTACACTGAAGGCTCCAAACGCGACGTGCATCAGGGCATACTCGGCGCGCCCGACTGGAATTACAGTTTCAACATGGATATCAGCGGGTACAACGTGGACTTCTACATCGACTCCTACCGCGTCCTGGGGATCGAGCTGATCGGCGGAGATGGCACCATCTTGGGGGGCATATACATAGTCGATCGCTTGGTTGTAATATCGCTCTACCTGCCCTACTACGGCAAAACGTCTGCCGGCCACGGCCTGGGAACCAGCAAGGGCGACTGGGAGATGGAGTTGGGTGCGCCTTCGAACACCGTCACTGATAACGGCGTGACCGCCTATATCTACAACACCGGCTCGCGTAAATTCGCCGTCACCTACACCAACAACGGATCGAGCCAGAGCGACGTGGCCGTCTTTCTGGTGCTCAACTACCAGACGCCTTGAGCCTCTTGCCACAAGCCACCAACTCGGTGCATAATGATCTATCAGCCCATTTGTGCCGGAGTCGCCGGCAGGGAGCGGCCTTGTGAGACGAATACATTTTTTAGTTCTGATATCCGTTTTCGCCGTAGGCTCGCTGGTCGATTGCGATTGCAACGACACTATCTTCAAGTGCCCGCCGGATCGCATTTGCACAAGCGTTGATGATTGCGATCCCGGCATCGATTGCAGCGAGGGCTGCTGCGGCGGCGCGGTGGTCTGGGATTGCACAGCGGACGTCGACTGTGACCAGGCCGCGGGAGAGTGCTGCAAGGATCACAAGTGCACCACCGACGACTGCCCGGAGCCCTGTGTCAACCCCTGCGGCCGCGACTCCGATTGTGAAGATGTCGGTGTTTGCATGGCCTGCGTGGACAAGTGCTGCACGAGTTTCGCCTGCGAGTCGGACGACGACTGTCCCCCCGACGGAGATCTGCCGCGCTACTGCGCCGAGTTCGATCCCGATCTGGGTTGCCGGAACTGCGACTACGTCCGTTGCAAAACGGACGAAGAGTGCGAGGATCCGAGCTTTGCACTATACGTCGAGTGCACCGAGGAAGACTACCTGCCCAAGTGCAAGCAGGGAACCTGCGTCTGCTCACATCCTTGCGGCGCTCCCTGCCAGGAGCCTCTCTACTGCTGCAAGGCGACACGCACCTGCGATCCACTGCCCGATCCGTGCCCCGATACGACTTGTCCGGCCTGCGAGCAGATAAACTCGGATCCGGGCGGCACTCTCGATGACGACAACTGTGTAATAAGCGGGGCCGACTGCCACTGCGAGCCGATGCCGCCCCTGCCGGACGCCTTCGCCGGCCAGCATTCGGCCATCGCGCTCGATCGCGACGGTATCCCGGTCTTGTCCGGCTACTTCGGCCGGCCCTACGGTGATTTGATCTTCGGTGTGGCCGCTTCGGCCGAGGCCGGCGCGACCGTCAGTTGGCGGTTTATAGATGGAGTGCCGCCCGACGCTCCTTGCGTCGGCGCCGCGGACGGTCCGCGCGGCGGGATAGCCGAGCCGGGCGACGACGTGGGCTGGGACACCGATATCGTCACCGGCAACGGCGGGCGGGCGCGTATCTCTTACTTCGATCGCACCAACGGGGCGCTCAAGTACGCGGCAGAGCAGGCCGACGGGAGCTTCCTGGTCCACACGGTCGACGACGCCGGGATCACCGGGCGCTTTTCGTCAATAGTGCTCGACTCGGCCGGCCGGCCGGTGGTGGCTTATATGACGGTCAAGGAAGATTTGACTTCGATGCTCAAGGTGGCCAGGGCCAAGAACCCGTCGCCCGCCTCGAACGCCGACTGGGATATCTATATCGCCGATGCGGCCCCGGTGCCTTGCCAGCCGAGCGACTGCGACGCCGGCGAGGCCTGCCTGGCCGATACCGGCGCCTGCGTGGTTCCGGACGATCCGGCAAACTGCAACGGCGGAGACGGCTGCGCCGCCGACAAGGTGTGCGTCGCCGGCGAGTGCCAGACCGAGGCCTCCGAGTCGTCCCTCGAAGATTTGCCGCTCGGCGTGGGAGTATTTTGCAACCTGGCTCTGTATGCCGACGGCAGCCCGGTGGTGGGTTACTACGATAGCCTGCGCGGCAACCTGATGCTGGTCTGGTGGAACCCGGGCGCCAACGACTTCGATCCCCCGGTCATCCTGGCGGGAGAGGACGCCGGTGGCAATGATCTGGGCAACCTGGGGGCCGATGTCAGCATGTTTGTCACGGTGCCGGGCAACGTGGTTCACCTGAGCTACCAGGACGCCGACCTGGGCGACCTGTACTACATGACCTTCCCCGACAAGCAGGTCGCTAGCGCTCAGGTCGAGTTGATTGACCTTGGCGCGCGCGACGCGAGCGGCGATCCCACCGATGCGGCCGGCGCTGTCGGGGATCTCCACTGGGTCGGCAACTACGCAAGCATCACGGTCGACGCGGCCGGTGACGTCAGAGTGGCATACCAGGACGGCTACACGACCGATCTGGACTATGCTATCCGCAACGGCGCCGGCGTCTGGAGCGTGGAGATCATTGCTCGCAAGCTCGATGAAAACGCCTTCGTCGGAGCCTACGGGTTCTTCACCGACCAGATCATGAACCAGGCCGGCGACCTGGCCCAGGTGAGCAACTTCAAGCACAACCTGCGAACCGATCCCTGGACTTCGGCCATCGATCTCCGCGTGCGCTGACCCGGGTTACTGCACCCGGGGCACCGAAGCTGGCGCCGGCGGCCCTTTTCGATCTATAATCAATAGAACCGGGGAGCTTGCCGGAGGTAGCAGTGCGCGCAGTCGCTCTTACAATCAGTGTCATCCTTGGATTTCTGGCGGCAGGGTGCGCGAGCCCGGCGGTTGATGTCTGCGGCGGGGGGTGCCCGGCGGGCATGGTTTGTGACTACGAAAACAACCGCTGCGTCGAGGCCCGCCCACCCAACTGTCCCCGGGATTTCGGGCGCTTCCTTTCGGCGGCGGTCGATTCCTCGGAGCAGATCGTCTTTTCGGCCTACGCCGGCGAGTACGGCGACCTGGTGGTGGGACGGCTGCTGCCCGATGGCACGGCCAGTTGCGAGTACGTGGACGGCACCACGGGATCGGGAGGACAACCCGGCGCGCCGGATATTTTGGGTGACGACGTCGGGCTGTACAGTTCGCTCGACCTGGACGTGTTCGATCGCCCGCACGTTGCCTACTTCGATCGCACCCACGGCAAGTTGAAGTACGCCAGGAAATCGTCCGCGGGCTGGAGCGTGGTGACCGTCCCGCATCCGGCGGGCGAAGACGACGTTTACGGCCGCGCCTGCTGGCTGCGTCTCGATTCCACGGGGATGCCGCACATCGCCTTCTGGGACGAGAGCAGCGGCGAGTTGGAAGTCGCAGGCAAGCTGTCCGATGGACGCTGGTCACTCGAAAAGGTGCCGCTGGATGCGGGTCGCGGCGGCTGGCCGGGCAGTTTCGGCGGCGAGGTCGGACGCATCGTCTCACTGGTGCTCGACTCAGGCGATCGCGAGTGGGTGGCCTTTCGCGACGTTCACGACGGTTCGCTGAAGGTGGCCGGCCGGCAGCAGGAAGGCTGGACGGTTTTGCTGGTCGATCCCGGTCCCGACGTTGCCAACTGGCTGTCTGCTGCGCTGGACGGCGACGGCAACATGGCGGTTGCCTACGACGACCGCACGACGGGCAGCATGATGTATGCCTGGAACGAAGGCGGAGTTCTTTCAAGGGTCGCCGTGAACGCCGGCAGGGTAGCCGACACCAGCGGCGCCGTGCGCCGCTACCCGGTGGGACAGCATTGCTCACTGGCCTTCGGCGCAGACGGCTTGCCGCGCGTGCTGTATTTGGACGCGGCCAATCTCGATTTGCTTTTCTCTGTGGCCGACCGCGAGGGAGGCTTCGGGGCCCCGCAGGTAGTCGCCTTCGAAGGGGCGACAGGTTTCTATAACAATCTGCTACCGGGCCCGCGCGCGGTCAGTTGTGCCTACGCCCGGGGAGCCAAGGGCGATCTCCAGGCGCAGATCTTCTCGCCGGATCTCGATTTCATGGCCGGCGGTAAGGGATGTGCCCGGTGAGCCTCACTTGCCGCAGCCGCGTTGGTTTACTGTTGGCGCTTTTGATTTTCGCGCTTCCCGGCTGCCGTCTCGATTCTCCTGAACGAGATCTGTCAAAAGCCGCCATCGGTACCGACGTGATCGAGTTTCACTACCCCCAGGGTTCCAGTGAGCGGCTTGCGGTTCTGGCCATGGGGCTTCTCGAACAGGACGGAGCGGACAGTCAGGGTGCCGTTATCCCGGCCGTATCCGGCTCGCTCGACGGCTCGAGCTTCGAGACGGATCCGTCGGAGCTTTCTCTGCAACTGTCTGCGATCGAAATGATGATCTCGGAAGGGCTTTTGGAAGCAAGCCTGGAAGTCGATGTCTCGGATCCCGTTTTGACCCTGGGGATATTCACCGGGGGGCAGCCTACAAGCGATTGCGAGATACATGTGTCCATTCCCAGGCAGGTTGTCCCGGTGAGACTTGTCGCTGGGCAGGGTAACGATAATCAACCGTTGATCTTCATAGACGGCGAGCTTGAGCTTATCGGCGAGCCCGTCTCGGCGGCGATGGATCCCTATTGTCCGGCCTACGGCAGCCAGGATGTCGAGCTGGCCGTCTCCCGGGCGGTCGCGGGCGCCGTTTTACAGGCAAGCACACTGTTGGCGGACGCCCTGTCCGAGGCGCTGGGAAGTACGCTTGGCCTGGACGCCGCCGCTGCCGGCTGCGTCGCAGGACTAACGTCAAGGGATACGGATCAAGGCAGGTTGCACTTCGAGTTCTGGCCGGGCGCGGATGCGGATGTTTTTTCGCCGAAAGGAAGCCGGGTGGGTCTTGCCGGCGGGTTCGAATCCACGCGGGCCGATTGCGTGCCCGCGGCGGCGGCCGATTTTCCAGGCTCAAAGCTTTTGCCGGCCGAATTTGCGGAAAGAGTGCCTGGCACGGGCGACGAATACCAGTGCGCGATCTCGATAAGCGACGATTTTCTGCAGCAGGCATTCACCGCCGCATGGCGCGGCGGATTGTTTTGCCGCAACGCCGCTGACGGAGATCTACAGACGATGGATCTCGTGGATCTGTTTCCTTCCCTGGCGGCCTGGGGTCCGCCTGGCGCGGTCAGAGTAGCACTCTGGCCGGGCGGGCAACCGCAGCTGGCTTTCGCGCCGGCCGATCCGGACGCGGGCGAAAGCCTGGCGCGCCTGTCTCTGAGCCTGCCTTCACTGGCGATTGATCTTTACGTCAGTATAGAGGGCAGCGACATGCGCATGCTGGGTCTCGCCGCCGATCTGAATCTGGAGTTGGCTCCACGTATCGAGGGAACGCAGGTCTTCCTGGATTTAGTCAAAACGCACGTGGGCGAGCTGTCGATAGACTATTCCGAGATGCTGACCGAGGCGGCCGGCAGCCTGCGAGCCTTGGCGGACGAGGCGCTTTCCAGAATAGCCCGGCAACTCCTTTCGCAGCTAGGCCCCCTGGAAGTTCCCATGGTTCCCGGAGCCGCAAGCCTGCTGGGCTTCAAGCGTCTCGAAGGCCGCACCCTGCTCTACTTCGGCCCATGAGCAGGTTCTGGCCAGACAGATGTATTGACAAGGGTTGCCTGGTGTTATAATGTGTACATAATAGCACAGGGAGATTTCCATGGACACCAGCACAATGACGGTTCGGTTGCCCGATGAAATAAAAAAACGTCTCGATAAACTGGCCAAGGCTACCGATCGAAGCAAGTCTTGGTTGGCTGCAGATGCCATCAGATCATACATCGAGCTCCAGGAATGGCAGATCCAAGAGATCAAGGCCGGGGTTGAAGAGGCCGATGCCGGTAAATTCGCTTCCGATGCAGAAGTGCAGGCCGTGATCACCAAGTGGAGCAGGAATGCGTCATAAGTGGACTCGGACAGCATTGGCCAACCTGAATGATCTCGCCGAATACATCGCCGGGGACAATCCCCGGGCCGCTGCCGATGTGGTCAGGCGGATCATTGCAGCGATTGACAGCCTCAAGGAATATCCGGCAATCGGCAGACCGGGGAGGGTCGCCAATACTCGCGAGCTGGTTGTCCCGGAAACACCCTATATCGTTCCATATCGTATCAATGGAAAGCGCATAGAGATACTCCGCATCATCCATGCAGCCAGGCGCTGGCCGGACGACTTCTGAGTTACTGTATTCGCTGCCAGACACCATGCGTCCGGGTCGTTTCTCTATTTTCGGCCCATGAGCAGCTTCCTGGTGCGGTTTTTGAAAACTACTATTATCTTGTTTGGCTGCTTGACGCCCATTACCACCCCTACTCCAAAGCCGGCGTGAACTATTACCTGCCCCTGCGAGTAGATCTCCGATGGATCGTAGGGGATCGGGGCGGAAAGGTTGCGGTCGCGGGTGGCTTCTTGCCAGGCCTTGCTGCGCGGTGGGGGCGGGGGGGCCCAGGTGCCTGATGACTTGCGGCGCATCTTGCTCCTTTCAGGTCTTGGGCCTGTTATTCAGCGACTCCAGCGTCACCAGGGTTCCTGCGTCGCGCACCATCGGCGTGCGGGGAGGGATGCTTTCCGGCACCTCGGCGATTACGTCCTCCGGACGCGATACCATCAGCAGGTCGTTGGGGATCTCGCGCCCGGGATGAATCAACACCTTGGCTCCCAGCACTGCCCGGTGTCCCACGCAACTGGCCATGAACGAGCGCCCGGTGCCCACCCGCTTGCCGTGATGCATTACCTTGATGTCGCCTACGAACTTGGCGTCCAACAGGCTGCACCAGCCGTGCAGGTAGACGTCGCGCCCGATTACCGCCATCTGCATCTTCAGGTTGCCCAGCGTCGAGCCCGGGTAACACAGCGATGACACCATGAAGAAATTCTCGGTTAAATAGCAGCCGTTCCCGATTACAGAGTTGATCACCACAGCGTGGTCGGCGATTACCACGTCGTCGCCCACCAGGCTGTTGCGCACACACGCCCCGGCGCCGATCTTGACGTTGCGGCCGAGGCGCGAAAACTCAAGGTAGGCGGTGGGGTGGACGTCGCAGCCGGGCCCGCGCAGGTTCATGCCCGAGAGGATCTTCCACTTGTTGAAAGACATCCTGCGCAACACCGCCCAGATGGCCTTGCCGGCAGCGCGAAGCTTGTGGTTGCGGAAGCAGTCGTTCCAGGCGATTCCCAGGGCCAACTGAGAAAGCCACAGCAGGTGGGCCCAGTGCGAGATATGACAACAGATCGTCGAGGTGAACGGATATTTGAAATAGCGTTCCTGCTCGTCGATCACCGGCAGCCTGACGGCATGCACTACCTCGCGCATCGGCACCGTAAGGGCCGGACAGCGCTCGGCCAGGGCCGCACGCACCAGGCCGGGATCGTCGGAGAGCGGTCCTTCTGGCACGAGCCACAGGTCGTATACCACCTGGCCGCGATCGTCTTCCCAGTCATTCAGGACCACGTCTTGTAGCGGCAGAGTGTGCTCGACCGAGACGCAGCGTTTCAGTGCCAGCGCGGCCGCTGAGGCTTTCTTTTCAGCGGCCGTTTTCAGGAAATCACCCAGGGCCTTTTCACTGAAGTATACGTAGTCCGCGGCCAGCAGGCAGGGCCTGTCGAGCGCCTCCGAGGGCTTGTCTATTCTCACAAGTTCGACGCCGTGGCGCACACAGGCGCGCTCCTGCGCCTGGGCCAGCGTCCCCAGCATCAGCTGCGCTTCGAGCACGTCATCACCAAAGGGCATAAGCGCCGTGCCGCTGTGATAGATGTACATCTTCATGGCTCGATCTCCTTGGGCTCGTAGCCAGGCAGCACCTCGGCCATCTTGCGGATGCGTCCCTGGTGGTAGACGTGCGGGACGAGCCTCTCGGCCGACTGCGGCAGCTTGACGACACCCTCTTCGGGACGCATGACTATCATAGTGCGGTTGGGCACGGCCCGCCCGGGCAGGAAGATGGCCCGCGTGCCCAGCACGCACTCGTGGCCGGCGCAGCCTCCCAGTTGCCAGCGCCCGGTGTCGACCTCGCCACCCGCTTGCCTGACCGACACCGGCGCCTCGATGGCCTCGTCCCAGAACATGACTCCCGAGGTGATGAACACCCGCCGTCCGAGAACCGAGTTGCGCAGCATGAAACTCGCCAGGGTGGAGCCTGGGTAGAAAGTGCAGCCGATGAAATACGAATCGTTCAGCGTGTGACAGCCCTCACCTACCACGCAGCGTTTGAACTTGGTGAGATCCGCGATCTCCACGCCCGGACCGATGATCGAATCGCGAACACTGGCGAAGGGGCCCAGCTTGACCTTGTCACCCAGGATCGAACCCTCGACGTAGGCGGTCGGATGGATGTCGCAGTTCGCGCCGATGATGCTGCGGCGCGCCGCCCGCTTGTAGGGATTGCGGCCCCGTGAGCGAAGGCTCCTTTTCAGCCCGGGTCGATCCTCCCAGTGCTCTTCGAGCCGCACCCAGGGGAGCAGGTGGTTGATCCAGACCAGGTGGGTCCAGTGTCGCACCTCGGCGGCCAGCAAGGTAGTGCGCGGTAGTTCCAGTGTCGTCCAGGGCGGGCCGGGACGCGACTGCGGTAGTTGCTCAATCCGCGGCCTGGGATCCAGGGTCGCCAGGCGGGATCGAGAGGCGAGAAAGATCTTCAAATTGGGCCAGGAGAGATCGCGCGGCATCTCAGCGCCGCGGAAACGGTACAGGTCGTAGGCGACAGAGTCGTCTTTCTCGGCTGTGTCTTGCAAGGGAGCGGAGTAGTCGGTGGCGGCAGAGCGCAAAAGCGCCAGGCGTGAGATTTCCCGCAAGCTCGCGGTCGCCCCGAGAAACTCGCGTATGCAGCGCCGGGTGAGAAATAAACTGTCCGGCAGAATAAGGTAGTCGCCGGAAAGCGGTAAATCGCTCGACGAGCTTGCGGTTTCGATCTCGAGATCGGCCCAGCGCAAAGCGGAGCTTGTCGTCTCGGCCAGGCTTTGCCCGCCCATATACGCCTCACCGACCTCATCGCCGAAGGGCTCGATCAGCACGCCTGTCTTTACCAGGTAGGCTTTCATTTCAAAAACGTCATGCTTTCCGGTTGCCCGGTCGCCTCGAGAATGCTGCGCCACAGGTTGCCCTGCGGATCGACGCACTTGCAGTGGGCGATGGCGGATGCAATAGGAACGTGGACGTACATGTTGTGCCAGCTTCCGACGAGCAGGCCGGTCTTGCCCGCCATGCCGGCGTGCACGGCGTTCTGGCCCAGGAAAACGCAGAAGACGCAGTCGTTGGCGTTTGCCGGGACCGATCTGATCATATAGCTGGGATCGATATATTTTACGCTGACGCCGATCTGCTTGCCGGCGAAGTGGGCCTTGATGCGCTCTTTGAGCAGCAGGCCGATGTTTCCCAGGCGCCGGTTGCCCGAGGGGTCGCGGCCGAGATCGTCAGTGAACAGGTTCTGGCCGGCTCCCTCGGCCACGACGATAACCGCGTGATGGCGCGCCTTGAGTCTCTTTTCCAGGCAGGCCAGGAATCCGTGCGGACCGTCGAGATCGAAGGGCACCTCGGGAACCAGAACGAAGTTGACGTCTCCCTCGGCCAGGGCGGCGTTGATGGCGACAAAGCCGGAGTTGCGGCCCATCAGCTTGACTATGCCGATGCCGTTGAGCACCCCCTCGGCCTCGGTGTGGGCGCAGCGGATGGCCTCGACGGCCTCGCTGACGGCCGTGTCGAAGCCGAAAGTGCGTGAGACCAGATCGATGTCGTTGTCGATCGTCTTGGGCACGCCGACCACGGCGATAGGCAGACGGCGCCGGGCGATTTGTTTCTTTATGGCCAGGGCTCCGCGCAGGGTTCCGTCGCCGCCGATAGTAAAGAGGATATTGATATGTTCTCGCTCGAGCGTGTCTACCATCCGGTCGACCGGTTGCGGACCGCGGCTGCTGCCCAACACGGTACCGCCGTCGTCGTGGATGTGCCTGACCACGTCGGGAGTCAGGTCGATCATCGGCCAGCCCGAGATGGGGCTGAGCCCGGCGTACCCGTAACGAATTCCCTTGATCTGCTGGACACCGTAGTTGAAGTGCAACTCGTGCACGATCGAGCGAACGACATCGTTGAGGCCGGGGCACAGGCCGCCGGCGGTGACCACCGCGGCCGTCGTGGCTTCGGGTTCGAAGAAAATTTTCTCGCGCGGCCCGGCTTCCTCGAAACTCAAAACGGTCTTGCCCGCCTTGATCTTTCCGGTAATGCCGCTGGCGCTCTTGTCATACAGCACCCGCTGGTCGTCAGTGGTGAAGCGCCTGTAGCGTGTCGGGTTGGCGATCTTACACGGCCCGAGGTTCTCAATGCCGGTTGCGAATTCGGCGTCCGGGTGAACGGGCTGAAGAGTCATCTGTGTCGCCTTTTCTTACTCATCTACCTGGGCGATGAAGGTTCTTCTGGCATAGGGGTCGGCCCGGGTGACAATCTCGTAGTTGATGGTCTGTGCCCAGGACGCCATCTGCTCCGCGCCGATCTCCTCTGCGTTTTGCCTGCCGAGCAGCACCACCTCGTCCTCGAGAGAAACACCGGGAATATCGGTCACGTCCACCATGGTCAGGTTCATGCAAACTCGGCCGCGAATTGGCGCTCGTAGGCCGCGGATCAACACGTGCCCGCGGTTTGACAGCAGGCGATCGTAGCCGTTGGCGTAGCCGACCGGCAGCACGGCCAGCTTCGTCTCGCGCGTCGTGCGATAAGTGCAGCCGTAGCCTACATAGGCCCCGGTGGGCACGCTTTTGACCTGGGCCACCCGCGTCTTCCAGGTCAAGGCCGGGCGCAACTCGAGCGGATCCTTGCCATCCTGCAGCGCGGACAGATATGTCTCTTTCGAGGGCCACATGCCGTACATTCCGATGCCCACCCGAACCATGGCGAAGTAGGTGTCGGGAAACAGGATCGCCGCGGCGCTGCAGGCGGTGTGCGGCACGGGCACGTCGAAGTTCGCCTCACGGATCAGCGCAAGATAGTGTTTGAAACGCTCGAGTTGGTCCTTGGCGTAGCCATGCTCGGTGGTGTCTTCTATATTGGCAAAGTGCGTATGTATACCCTGTAAGACCAGCAGATCGTCTTTTCGAAACATTTCGAGTGCGCTTTTGATACCAACCTCGTCGAAACCCAGCCGGTAAGTGCCCGTCTCGACTTTTAGATGCAAGCGGGCTTTCTTGCCGGTCTTTCGGGCGGCTTCCTTGGCGGCCGAAATCGTCTCGAGGCTGGAGACCGTCAGGCGCACATCAAGCGCCAGCGCTTCTTCGAGATCGGCAAGCGGCACGTAGCCGAGTGCCAGCAGCGGCGCCAGGACGCCTTCCTGTCTCAGTTCGAGCGCCTCGCCGAGGTTGAAGACCCCCAGCCAGTCCGCCCCGGCGCGCAGGGCGCACAAGGCTGTGGGAACCATGCCGTGCCCGTAGGCCTCGCCCTTGACCACGGCCATCAGCTTTGTGTCACCGGCAAGCAAGCGCTTGAACTTGCGCAGGTTACAGGCAATCGCTTCCGCATCCACCTCGATCCAGGAAAGCGGGCTGGGCATTTCTTTCCTCCGCCTGTGATGGAACCATAGACCTGCCGGGCAATCAAGACTCAAAACAGCCGAAGTCTATTCCAGTTTGAAATAACTGTTGTCGTTTTTCACGATCCGGCGGGTAGCGGACAAATCCTGGTATACACCAACTAGTTGTTTTTTCGCCGGGTTGGATCGGTTAACATAAAGGCACACATCTTGCTTAGACTCTTTATACAAGGAGGACATGTCATGCATGTAACGCGACTTGGTATATTTCTTTTTTCACTGTTCTGTCTTGTGTCCTTTGCAACGGCCGGGTCGCCCGTTGCACAGCCTCCGGTGCTGGCCGTCTTCAATATTGAAGACCGCACCGGATCGATGAGTGCAGGTTTTCTTTCACAACTCACCGATTACCTGGCCACGCGCCTGGGAGAGGGCGGCCGATTCCGCGTCGTTCCCAGAGCCACCGTGCAGCAGCGGATACAATCGTCAAAGCGCAAATCTTACCGCAAGTGTTACGACGAAGCTTGCCAGGTCGAGATGGGACGCGAACTGGCCGCTACGAAGATTGTTTCGGCCCGCATTCTTTCCATCGGCGGGGAGTGTCGCTTTACACTGCAACTGTACGATCTGGCCCGGGCAGCAACCGACGCCACGGCCAGCATCAAGACAGCCTGTCGCACCAAGGCGCTGCCCGAGGCCATCGATCGCGCTGTCCGGCGCATCGGCGGAACCCCGGGCGCCGCGGCGCCGTCTCCCTCGCACTGCCCCCCGGGCCAGATCGACCTGGCCGGTCATTGTTGCTGGCCGGGACAGGACTGGGGCCTGGTGAACAAGCGTTGCCTGGGAGAGCCGGTTTGTCCCAATGGCTTCTTGCGGAAAGGGTCGGGTTGCGAGCGAGGCTGCGGGGCGGGCAGGGTGGTCGTCGCGGGACATTGTTGCTGGCCGGGGCAGGACTGGGGAGTGGGTTCGGGAAAGTGCATTGGAAAAGCCGCCTGTCCCCGGGGTTTCGTAGAAGACGGTGACGGTTGCCGTGACTTTACCGGAGAAGAGACAAGACAATATTGCCGAGATCACATCCAGTTGCCGTGTATTCGCAAATGTTACGAGCTTCACTCGGACAAGGATTTCGTCGAACGTTGCATGGCAGAAAAAATCCAGGTTTGCGGAAAGAAGAAAATGCGCGGGCTGGATTGCGGCGCGGATCTTGCCAAGTGCGAGAAATGGTGCCGGCGCAATGCGCACCAGGTGAATTACTGTCTGTCTTCCTGCAAAGACAGCTTCGAGCGCGAACAAGAAAAATGCCGCCTTGCCCATCGCTCATTATGCGAGAACCGTTGCCCGGACTGCGGCCTTTCCAAGCACTAGGTTTCCTGCAAATCGAGCCGCGCTACTGTGTCGGCAGGAGCATGGCAGCCCGGCCGGGGAGAATGGGACCCCAGTTCGATCTCCGTTACCCATAACCCATATCCCCGAGGTTCTGAAGGGAGTCAGCGATCCTGAAAAGAAGCGCAAGATAATCGGTGAAATACTCATTCGAGTATTTGAAGAGCAGGCCCGCAAATGTTCGAAAGCAATGTTTCTTGCGCAAGGTACTCTTTATCCGGATGTGATCGAGTCAAAATCTGTGCGGGGTCCCTCCGCTACTATTAAAAGTCATCACAATGTTGGTGGGTTTCTCTATTGGCACGTGCTCCAGGACGACCAAGTCCACCAGTAAACGCCTTGCTGGCAAGTGCCGTCTGGATAGCACATACCGTGACCGTTGCAGTCTCCTTTTAAGTCCTCGCCGTTCTCGGACACACAGCTCCCCCGTACTCCGCGAAAAACAGTTTGTCGCCAGAATAGCCGGGTGAGTTTCTTCCTTAAGATGCCATCGTGGTCACAAATGGTAGCGGTATTCCGAGGATGGGAAGAACCTGGCGACGCTGGAGCACAATGCAGACGGGACCGGGCACGAACGCTCAACCGAGGACCATTCACCGTGGTGCACGAAAATCAGTGACCGCTTTTGGCGGAAAGGCCATGGTCTCGCCCGAAGCCAACGCCGAGCGCGGAAATCCCCCGCGATGGCCAGTGCATTGTGTAACCCCGCGTATCGAAACAAAAAGACGGATCAAGCCTGCGTTTGCGATCCCCGGCATTGCTTAAAATTCGGGCGCGTGCTATTACGCCATTTTGGAATTCAGTGGCATATGTAGTGAAAAAGGAATGAACAGATGCCAATACTTAGACAGAAGTTCCCGATAGTCTGAACCTCATTTTACAGTACATTTATTTGTTTTCCGGGGAGATATGTGGTTTTATCATCTGCAATATGTTCCCATGTAATATGCAACTTTTTCATTGACAAGCAAGGATAATCGTGCAATATTGGTTGCCATGTATATCGAAATCATCCCCAACCGTAACTCCCCACCCGCTGTGCTTCTGCGCGAAGGCTGGCGCGAAGGAAAGAAGGTAAAGAAGAGGACAGTCGCAAACCTCTCCAAATTGCCGATGGAGCAAATCGAGGCGATACGGCGCGTCTTGAAGGGGGAGAATTTCGTCGCTGTCGACGAGCTTTTCGAGAAGGTCAACTCCTGGCAACAGGGTCAGGTCAGAGCAGTGCGGACCGCCATGCGGAAGCTCGGCTTCGCAAAGCTGCTTGGTACAAAGCGTTCGTGGCAACGTGACCTCGTCGAAGCCATGGTCGCAGCACAGATTATAGAGCCCCAAAGCAAGTTGGCCACTACTCGCTGGTGGAAAGTCACCACGCTGCCGAGTGAACTCGGAGTGGAGGACGCCACCGAAAACGAACTCTACGAAGCAATGGATTGGCTTCTCGATCGACAAGATCGCATCGAGAAGAAGCTTGCGGCGCGACACCTCGAAGAAGACGGAATGGTACTCTACGATCTCTCGTCGAGTTACTTCGAGGGCGTGACCTGTCCATTGGCGGCGCGCGGTCACAACAGAGACGGCAAAAAGGGCAAGCTCCAGGTCAACTACGGACTACTGACCGATGATCGAGGTTGCCCGGTGTCGGTGTCTGTCTACGAGGGTAACACAGGCGATCCAAAGACCTTGCTGCCTCAAGTGCAGAAGGTTCGGGAGCGTTTCGATATCGGCTCGGTGGTGCTGGTCGGCGACCGAGGGATGATCTCGCAGAAGCAGATCGACGCCCTCCGTGACATCGAGGGAATGAACTGGATCACCGCGCTCAGGAGCAGCGCAATCCGCAGTTTGATAGTCGAGGGTCATCTTCAGCTTGGTCTCTTCGACGATCGCAACCTCTTCGAGCTGAAGCACCCCGATTATCCGGGTGAGAGGTTGGTCGCATGCCGAAATGAAGAGCTTATGAAAATGCGGGAGAAAAAACGGCGCTCCCTGCTCGACGCGACAGCCAAGGAACTCGATAAGGTCCGTGGTATGGCAGGAAAGGGCAAGCTCAAGACCGCAAGCGCTATTGGCGTGCGAGTTGGAAAGGTGGTCAACAAGTACAAGGTCGCCAAGCACTTCGTGCTCGACATTCGCGACGGCGGCTTCGACTACCACATCGACGAGCAGAAGGTCGCAGAAGAGGCGCTACTCGATGGAATCTACATCGTCAGAACCAGCTTGCCTCGCAAGCAACTCAGCGCGGCGGATACTGTCCGCAGCTACAAGCGGCTGAGTCAGGTCGAGCGCGCCTTCCGTTCAATGAAGACCGTCGATCTCTACATTCGGCCGATTCGTCACCACCTGGAGGACAGGGTTCGCGCGCACATCCTCCTCTGCATGTTGGCATACTATGTGACGTGGCACATGCTCGAAGCTTGGCGTCCGATTCTCTTTGCGGACGATGAAACCGAATCCAAGAAACACCGCGATCCGGTGGCCCCTGCGAGACGTTCAGAATCGGCTCGCCGCAAAGCACAGTCCAGACGACTCGACGATGGCTCGGAAGTGCACAGCTTCCAAACCATGCTGGCCAACTTGAGTAACCTCGTGAAAAACGTCTGCCGACGACGAGGCGCCAATGAAGAAGAATTGACCACGGTCATCTACACAACGCCCGATGCCAAGCAGCGCGAGGCGTTTCGCCTCTTGGAGTCCATCAAGGTGTAGACAGTAACGTGCACCCTGTTTTAACGTTATCCCACTGATTCACTGTAGATTTTTGCCTGTCTTCGTCGGGAACTTCAGCTTAGAGCGTATATCGTAACGCTGCTTCTTATATCGACCTCCAGCGTCCGGGCCGCCGTTCCGGAGGGCCACCTGGATTTGTGCGACGATTCTGCCGTAGCCGGCTGGGCCAGGGATACCGACTACGACGGTCCGATCCATGTCCACGTCTACATGGACGGGGTATTCTACACCGCGTTCATGGCCGACAGTTACCGCGCCGACGTGGGAGACCATGCCTTCCACTGGTTTCACTCGTCTCTGGGCATAGGCTCGCACGAAATCCGGGTGTACGCCATCGGGGTGGACGGAAACGGCGCGCCCGACGGTTATAACCCGGAAGTCGGCAATTGCTCGTGGACGGGAACCTGCGACGCTTTTTCCGACTCGGACTGGGATTGGTGCAACTACAATCGGCCCTACTGGTGGAGCCGCCAGTCGGACACCGTCATGGTGGCCAACGACACGGTTGCAGCCGGGGTGAACCTGTCCTACGGCGGCACCATATTCCAGCTCTACAACGACGACTGGGGGAAAAACCTCGTCATGGAACACGGCGGCGCGGCTATCCAGCTTTCGATCTGGGGATACGAGCCCGAGGGACCGCCCGCCAGTTTCACGGTCTACAACGGCTCGCACTGCACCAATCCCTCCTCGATCCCGATCACCCGGGCCTATTCCCAAGGTGCCCACGTCACCAACTGCGCCAGCACATATCCCTGCCCAAGCTGGTCCAACGGCGCTCCCTGGAACCCGATCCAGGCCCAGGCCGAGGAGTGCGGCTGGGACGGCCCTGGCAACGACGTCGCGCACCACGAGTGGCAGAACGATACCCTTTACCTCCGGCACGAGAACCCTTGCCACTTCACCAACACTCATGCGGCCGCCCCGATGATCTGGGAAGAATGGGTCACCGCCCGCGAGGGCTATATCGAGCTGGAATACCAGATGACCTACACCGGCACCCACGTGTGGTGCGACCACGACCAGGAAATTCCGGCCATCTTCACCGGGGTGGGCATGGATGAGCACTTCTATTTCTACGGCGGCTACGCACCCTTCACCGGAGATTCGATCGAACACCTGTCGGATCGATGCGGTGGCTTGCGTCTGCCCGGTAGAGATCGATACCTCGCTCACCCAAACTGCGCAGGCTATGCCACCGAGGGTTGGTGGGGATCCTGCGACGAGGACCGTATCGACGCCAACTGCCTGACCGTCGCCACGTTCGACGATCTGGTCCTGGAGGGAGCACCGGACTCCCTCGAGCCCATGGGCACCGACTGCGCCTATCTCTCCCCCAAAGGAAAATTTTCCGGCAGCGAGGATCTCCCCCAGCGTTGGAAGGTGTACATCTTCCCTTACCGTTACGACCGGGTCATAGGCAGCCAGACGGTCCGCGAGATCATCTACGACCTGGCGCCGGCCTCGTTCAAATCTCTGCCACGCTGCCAGGGCAGAGAGTGCGGTGACGATGACTGCGGCGGCAGCTGCGGAACCTGCGGCGCCAATGCATCCTGCAACGCGGGCACGTGCGAGTGCGACAACGTGGACTGCGACGGTAACTGCTGCGCCCCGG
>CAZXHT010000004.1:0-137140 GCA_964640665.1 uncultured Myxococcales bacterium | reverse complement strand
GGCGTTGACACTTGCTCGAGCGGTTCCTGCAGCCAGCACCCCGGCAACCCATGCACCGGTCCGGACGGCGACGGCGACTGTTCGGAGTCCTGCAACGAGGGTGCGGGCAACTGCACGGCCGCCGACCCGAACGGCTCGGCCTGCAACGACGGGCAGTTCTGTACCATTACCGACTCCTGTTCAGGCGGTGTCTGTACCGGCTCGGGAGACCCCTGCCCCGGCCCGAACGGTGACAATGACTGCTCCGAGTCCTGCAACGAGGGGGCGAACAACTGCAGCGCCAACGATCCCAACGGCTCGGCCTGCGACGACGGAGCCTACTGCAACGGCAGCGACTCTTGCTCCGGCGGCATCTGCAACCAGCACAACGGCGACCCCTGTGCCCCTTACGGCGATGCCGATTGCTGGAACGGCTGCAGCGAACCAAGTAACAACTGCTCGGCCGACGAGCCCAACGGTTCTGTCTGCGGACACGGCAACTGCCAGTCGGGCTCATGCTCCTGCAGCCCTAACTACTATGACATAGACAACAACGGCTCAAACGGCTGCGAGTGCGGTGACACCTCCGACACGCTAAACCAATGCGCCAACGCCAAAAACCTGGGCACCATCTCCGGTTCACAGTCGGTCGCCGGCACCGGTGTAATCTACCATCGCACTGGATACGTAAACGACGCGGATTGCTTCTACGCCACGCACGCCACCACGAACCCTTCCGAAGGCAATGGAAAGATAACCATCACCATCAGCGGCACGAACGTGAACTTCGACGTCTGGAAGAACGGCTGCGGCAGCAAGGTCTGCACCAACGACACGCGGTTCGACAGCCGTTGTCATAGCGTCCTGGGACCGACATGCGAGACCGACAACGACGGCACCTACTACGTCTGCGTGCACGTGGCCAACGCCGGCATCGCCACCTGCTCGAGCTACACGCTGACCTTCACCTCGGCGCCGTAAGCGAGGCATCGAAAGATCCTCATCTAAAGATAGAGGGTTGTTTTCATGGACGAGCGCGAGATCGGAGTCGCCGAAAACCTGCATGATTGGACCGAGCGCTGGCGGCGCACAGGGGAGGAGCTTGCGCGGCTGCGTGGGGACGAGACCGGAAACTACTCGCTGGCGCGTATTTGCGAGTTGCTTGAGGACGCCTTCCAGGCGGCTCTGTTGAACAACCCGCCTGAGCCCGGCTCGGGGCTGGTCGAACAGCAGAAATACTTCATGAGGCTTAGGGCTTGAAGACGCTTGTCCAGGTGGCCGCCGATCTCCAGTCCTTCTTCATCGAACGCGGCTGGCGGTTTTGTTTCATCGGAGGAGTGGCACTCCAGCGCTGGGGGCGGCCCCGGTTGACGGTCGACGTCGACGTCACGCTGCTGACCGGGTACGGCAACGAAGAGCATTACATCGATGCCCTCCTGGACCGCTACCGGGGGCGCATCCATGACGCCGCCGAGTTCGCTCTTGCCAACCGCGTCCTGCTTCTGCAGTCGAAGTCGGGAGTTGGAATCGACCTGGTGTTCGGCGGGCTGCCATTCGAGGAAGAGGCCGTCGCCCGCGCCACGGACTTTGAATACCTGCCGGGTGTGACACTACGAACCTGTTCGGCCGAAGACCTTGTCGTCATGAAGGGGTTCGCCAACCGGACCCAGGATTGGGCCGACGTGGAAAGCATCGCAGACCGCCAAACGGGAAAGCTGGACCTGAGATATATTCTTTCTCACCTGAAGCCGCTGGCCGAGGTCAAGGGTATCCCCGAGGCGTTGGAGCGAATCGAAGCGCTGATCGGCAAGGATCCCTCTCAGTCGTAGATGCCTCTCTCGCCGGGCTCGCCTAGCTGGTAGGCTTCGAGGGCCTCGCGCAGGTAGGAGGGAATCGAGACGTAGCGCGACAGTTCCACGCAGGCCCACCCGTCGGCGGGGGTCGGATAACCATCAGCAACCTAAATTTTGACGTTTGGAAAGGCGGCTGCGGTTCGTTGGTTTGCTCCAACGATACGACTTACTACAGCCAGTGCTCAAGTGCTGGAAGCAGCTGCCAGTCTGACAATGACGGCACTTACTACGTCTGCGTCCACGTGGCCAACACGGGCATTCCCACCTGTTCCAACTACACTCTGACTTTCAGATCGGCCCCCTGAGTTAGTCGCCGTAGATGCCCCTTTCGCCTGGCTGACCTAGCTGGTAGGCATCCAAGGCCTCGCGCAGGTAAGAGGGAATCGAGATGTAGCGCGAAAGCTCCACGCACGCCCGGTTGGATGAGCAGCTGCAATCTTCGTTGTCAGTGGGCTCGCAGCCGGGGCGCCCGTTGGGATGTCCGTGGCCGTCCTCGTCGATGTACATGATGGTCGGATCGTACTTGACGATCGGCTGGCCGGTGCTGGACGAGAAGACAGGCAGGTACCAATCGGGATTGCCGTCGCCGTCCATGTCGGGCCCGGCGCTGGTCTCGTAGGCCTTCTCGAGCAGCTCATTGGCATACTCGAGTACCCGCGCGGCAATCCCGCGCTGCACCGTCTTGCCGAAAACGACTTCCTTGCCGAAAGTCTTGGCCACGTACCTCTTGCCGGTCGGGTTGTGAAACTCGATGCGATTGTCGCCCAGTTCCGGGTCGGCGTCGGCGCCCAGCTCCCACAGGCGCAGCATGTCGAGCCAGTTGTGCTTCTCGTTCTCCGGCAAATAGAGCATTGTCCAGGCGATCAGGAACTTCTGTTGTTCCCAACCGACCTCCGGGTCCACGACGGCGGTGTATTGCGGCGCCAGCGGGTTCAGCGCCCCGGTGGAAGGAGCGCCGTAGATCGAGCAGACCGTCGTGCCGTCGGCGGGAAAACAAACCTGCGGCTCATCGGTCCACCAGCTGGTCCAACCGATGGGAGAATCCGGGTAGCCGGCCAGGTCGGTCTGCGGGTTGCCGTCCGAGTTGGCTACCAGCCTGGGCCCCTTGATCGTCTCGTCCCCGGTCAGGTTGTTGGCCAGCCAACGCCGGTAACCCTCGGGAAAGAGATCGGCTATCGAGGTGGAGCGGTAGCGCGGATCGACGAAGTCGGAACGCGACGAACTGATGTAGTTATCGACCGACTCGGTCATCAACATGGCAGTGGCAATTTTTTCATAGTAGGACCCGGCGTTGACGGTAATTTCGCTATCGTACTCTCCGTTCTCCGTCGAGAGCTGGTTCTCCACCAGCTTGCCGCCGATGCCGATGTCCCCGTAGTAACCGGTGGCTCCGTTGGGAATCACAACCTGGGTGGGTCCCGGGTTGGCCCAGGAGTCTTTTGTCGAGCGCAACACCGGGTCTCCGTATTCGAGGAAGAAGTGCTCGCCACTTTCCGGCCTGTCGAGCATGCGGGTGAAGTGATCGAACACCTGGGTCGAGGCAATGATGTTGTCCATGTAGTACCAACTGGCAATCAGCGGCCAGAAGGTGTCCGCATCAAGGCCCGAAGACAGTGAGAAGTCCTTGTAAATGTTCTTCATCAGACCCAGGCCCTTGGCGCCGTCGCGCAGCTTGCCGTTGTAACGACTGAGGCTCCTGTTGGCGGCCGAACGAACCGAGAAAGCCGTCCGACCGCGGCGGAAGTTATCGAAGATATACGAGACCTCCTGCTGGGTAATCATCCAGTTGAAGATCTCGTAGGCGTCGGCGCCGTTGTCGTGCCTGTAGACGCTCAAGTTGCCAAGATCGGCCCAGCTGTCGGTGGCAAAACCATATGGCATGCGTATCCGTCCCTGTTTGTCGATCGCCGGCCCACCCCGGTAATAGCTGCCGTTCAGCTCCGCCTCTGACGGGGTACGCAGCGAGCGCCAGAACGCGTAGTCGACCTTTTCCTGCTTGCAGCGGGTATACTGGCCGTTTACCTTGACGATCAGGCCGTCCAGCAACGGCGACCAGACCCCGTCCTTCTCGGTGTTCCAGTCTCCCGGCTTGAAGACGCTCGGATCGGGCACCACTTCGCAGCCGGAGATCAAACGCAGTTTGTTCTGCAATTGCGAGTAGTTGAATTGGTTCCCGCTCAATTGGTGTTGGATGCCGGTGATACCACCGAAGTTGTCCATCTTGTCGAAGTATAGCCCGGCCCGGCTGCTACCAACCGCGTAGCTCGGGTCGCGATTGACAGCCACGACACCACCGTAATACATCTTGGCGGCAGCGAAATCCCACACGCCCAAACCGAGTAGATCCTGTGTAGCCTCACCGGGGTACTCCATGACCGAGGAGTGCATCCACATCCAGATAAGGTTGTCCTCCTCTTCCTGTGTAACCGGATCGTAATAGCGCGGGCCGACACAGTTTTCGCCGTCCGGCGAAAGTTCGGTGCACTCGGTCGTCACCGTGCCGTTCTTGGTGCGTAACTGCCAGTACTGCGGGCGGTACATCCAGGCGTCCGCTGACGAAACAAAATTGTGCCGCATGCCCATTCCATGTCCCATTTCGTGGACGATGACCGTGTAGTGCAAGCACCTGGCCAGGTAGCTGCGCATGCGCTCGGCGCGTTCCTGCTGCACCGCCTTTGAATCCGAGCGGTTGAAGCTGCCGAATTTCTCCTGCATGACTTTGCCCAGACCCGTAAGCGACAGCGGAGCGCTGGCCATCGTAGCATCCAGTATGCAAGCGCCTCTTTTCCCAAGCGCCTCTTGTTTCTGGTTGTAAAGCTCGCGCTGAAAACCGGGGTTGCCGCCACGGAGAGGCGATACCAGGTCCATCACCTTGTCACTCAAGGGGATGCCGGCAACTCCCATCATCTGTTGTACCATGGGTGTCATCAATTCGGCCTCAAACTGAGTCCCCTGGGCCGCCCTGCGGCGCGCTGCGTAAATAGGAGCCATAGTGGAGGTCGCCTTGAGCGAGGCCCTGACCCCCTTGAGTTCCGAGTATAGCTTGCGCGCGGACGCCATCACCTCGGGTGATAAGCGCGGGGACTGACCCTCTAGCAACGGGGCCACCATTGCCTCACTGCCGCCTGTAAACTCGGCAAGTTGTTTGGTTACCTTCTGGCGCGTCAGGCGAGGCATGGCACCGCCCGTGGCGGCAGCCGCAGCAGCAGCCGACCAGTCGCGCACCCAGGTACCCTCGGTTATATCGTTGGTGGACAGTTCCTTGCTGATATAACGCAACAGGTCGATATAAAATTGGGAATAGAAGTCATTGACAAATGTCCAAACGGCGATACTGTCGGCCACCATTTCGCCGGTGAGCGGATCGACTGCTACCATGGTAATGCCCCACGGTGACGGAGTTTCGGGCTCGGTGAGCAAATACATCTGGTGGTACCGAAGGTCGCCTAAGCGCGCCGATACTGCCTGGCTGCAAGTGGCCATCAACTCCCGGTTGTCTTCTTTCTTGGCCTGCTGGCAATCGGCGGCGGAGATGCCCTCGGGCAAGCGCGGTTCGCCGCAAGCCGGATGATCGTTAGCCTCGACCGGGCTGTGACAAAACACGATCAACTCGGGCATGCGCGCGATCGAAATCACCGCCGGGTCGACGCCGCGCTGGTTGCCGATAGTCTCTGCCAAGACGTCGCAGTCCTCGCCGGCATGGATGCCGCGGTTGTTTCGGCACAAGTCGACTTCCCATGCCAAGCGCACGGCGTCAACGTTGTCGTCCTCCTGACCGAAGAAAATCGGGAAGCGATCGAGACAGTTGGCACCGCCGGTGCTCTTGCACTCGGTATATTGAGCGGCACGCACCGAGATTCTCAAAGCCACATCCCATTCATGGGCTGCGCGCTCGGAGGCGTCGTGATACACGAGGTTGCTGCCTTCGGTCGCGTACCAGGGGATAGTAATCGGCGTGCGCTGGGTGAACGGCAATGTGCAACGCTGTCGGAAGGTATCGCAACGCGAACCCGCGCCGACGGTCTCACACTCGTCTTCCGTCCCGTTGCCATCCTCGTCCCGGTGAGGATCGGCGCCGAAGGGCGTCGTGTCGGGGGTGAAGCACTCGATCGGACCAGTCATTGCGGCCGGATCCGAGTAGTAGTGGCTGCGCTCCCAGATGTTGAAACGATTGATCATACGGTGCCACATTTCGTCGCTCATGCCGTAGTTGCGGGCGTAGCCGTAACGCTCGGTGGTGAAAACGCCGTAGGACTGAAATTGGTATCCGTCCCAGTCTTCAGGCTCGTAATCGGTGTCGACCACCTTGCGAAATGAATGCCTGATTGTCAACTCGACCGGATTACAGGTGCCTACCGGAGCGGTACCGCCAGATATCTCAGAGGGCAGGAAACATGCGGGAAACTGCATGTCGTAACCCCAAAAGCCGAGATCGACCAGGCCCGGTTTGGCGAAGGCCTTGTTGGTCACATCGAAGTAACCGTTCTCGAGGTCGAACACCGGCGCGTTGGGATCGGCCGGGTCTGTGACGTCGATGGTCAACGACTCATAGGAGTACCCTCCGTAGACGCCCAGAAGCGACAGCATGTCGAAATCGTAGGCATCGGTGTTGAGGTTCTTCGACCAGTCGACGCGCATGAACTCCCGCTCGTACCAGGGACGATCCACGGAGTTTTCCTCGCGGATGTTCAATTTCTCACCGGTTGTCGGGTTGTAGGCCATGACGATGTCGAAATGCTTCTTGATCCTGAAGGCCACGACTATCGTCCCGTCGTTAACGGCCTTGCCGGCACCCTTGCCGTCGGAGCCCTCGATGCGCTCGTAGGACAGGCGTCCAAACAAGGTGTCTTCGGTAATCTGCCACTTCATGCGCGACAGCTCCGGGGCAATGGTCGAGGCGAACAAAAGGTCCTGCGAGGCACCGTATCCACCAACATCCAACATTGTTGACCGCTGCCAGAATTCGGGGTTGTCCACGGGACTCTGCAGATCCTCACCAACGAACAAAGATTTTTTCAGGGCATAGGGTTGAACACGGTCAACCGGGTCCCTCTCTCCTGCGCAGCCAAAGATGGCGGCTCCCCCCATGGTAATAAGTACACCTGCGAAAAGCGCCACTGAGGTCATCTTTCGAGCCATGTCAATCATCCTTTGCTAAAAGTTGTCATCAAGAAACTGATCGAATACCAAAATAAAACCAATGATTTCGTAGTGCTCGTCATAGAAAAAAGGTAACATTGGACGAGCGCTAGTCGTTCGTGATCTGCGAGATCAGCCCCTCTATGCTGAGCTGCAGTTCCACGAAAATGGTTGAGTAACGGTTGAAAAGTGGATTGTAGTAAGTCGAATCAGGAGCCAGTTGCGGGTTGACCGTCGAATATCCCAGCCCTACCTGAAGCGCGTCCAACGGGCTGAATGACACCTGCACCTCGAACAGTGAAGCGAACCTGCGATCCTGCGGCTCCACGGTAACCAGGCTTACCTGCGGATCGTCTTCATCGATGCCGTAGAGCCAGTCTATGATCAGCCCGTAGCTGACCGAGGCGTCGAGCCAGGGAAGGATTCCAAGTGAAACATTGAAGATTTGCTGAAGACGGAACTGCGAATTGCGCAACCCCGTGTTGAGAAAGGAATCACAGCCTCCCGATGAACCGATGCAACCCGGGATCAAGGCCGATTCCCGCTCGGCGGTTGTCATGCGGTGCAGCCTGGGACTGGCGCGCAGGCTATAACCGATGCTCAACCCGCCGAGCAAGTCGAACCTGCGCGACAACCGCAATCCAGGCCCGAGGCCGAGAATCATGGTGTGCGCCTGCGAGGACTTGCTGGTCGGCATTGTAAGAACGAAGTCGGCCGAGATGTCCACACCGACGATCGGTATGGTGTAGATGCGTGAGTAACCGGCCGTCAGCGTGAGATCTCCCACGAGTGTCTCGCCCGAATAAGTGGTGATGTCGGAGTGGGTAATTTCACGCATCAGGTCCAGGTTGCCCCTGACGTAGATGTGATCGCTGAACCACCAGGACGGACGGAAACTGAATGTCATCACGTAGTAGGGATCGTAAGTCAGGTCCGCGGAAGGATCCAGGCTGTATGCGCTGAAGGAATTGCGATAGCTGAAAGCCGAACCGCGCCAGGGAGCCCGAGACTTTCCTTCACTGCTGGAAATGGACTCGTCAGCATCGAATTCACCTGCCGTAAGCCCGGGAGCCGTCGCGATCGCCATAAGAAACATCAGCAACGCCACCGGCCAAGGCCGTAAAAACGGTTCCTTTCTTCTCTGCCCATCAAGCATTTGCGTTCTCCTTATCGTGGCCTCGAAAGGATGCCTGCCGTTCTCGATCCACCAACGATTTTTCAAACTAGCACAACTGGTATGCTCCCTACAACGGATTAGATGATTTTTTTTCGTCCCCAATATGCCTTGACAAAGGTGACGAATCGAGTGAATAAGGTAGATTAAACCAACCTCGCGGGGCCATGGGAGTATAACATGATGAATAAGCTGGGTACGGCATTGATCTTGACAGTCGCTGTAGGCGCGGTTTTTTTCGCCTGTAGCAACGGGCAAAACTGCACTTCGCACGATCACACCCTATGTACTGACGGCGTAAACTACTGGATCGATAGCTGCGGCAATTTCGAAGATGTTATTGATCAGTGCAACAATGGCTGCAAGCCCGATCAATCCGGTTGCGTGGGCGATGCGACCGCTTGCGAAAAGCCCAACGATTGCCCGGCCGGGCAGGGCTGCCTGCTGCCTGCCGGCGTTTGCGGTTTCTGCAATAAAGATGCGGATTGCCGCTCGGGAGAAAAGTGCAACTCCGGCGTTTGCTCGGTGGCCTGCTCGGCGGGCCCATGCTGCGACGATAACGGCCTGCTGCGCCCGGTAACTTACCAGTGCGGTAGCTGGACCGAGTATAGCTGCATGGGCACGGAGTGCGGAGCCGATTCCCGGCAACGCAATGTTACGCAAGCCTGCTCGGGAGTCTCGACGGCCTGTGACGGGTCGCTGTTCGAGGGCATGTGGCAATGGGTCGAACACTGCAGCAACAGCCAGACCTGCTGGTCCGACGAGAGCGGGGCCGGCTGCACGCAGTGCGCCGTCATCTGCCGGGACGGTGCCTGCACCAACTGCACAGACGAACCCTGCTGCAATAACGGCACCATCGCCGCGGCCGGCACCATTTGCAATAGCCAGACGGAGTACCGCTGCGCTTCCAGCGATTGCGGCGCCGACGCAGAAAGTCGCACCGTAACCAGGGCCTGCGAGGGAACGACCGTCGTCTGTGCCGGGGATATCAGCCAGGGCGCCTGGAGCATGCTGACCGCTTGCGATCTCACCGACGTCTGCTGGGCCGACGACCAGGCAGCCGGCTGCACAACCTGCGCCGATGGGTGCGAAAACGGCGCCTGCATCGAGATCTGCACCGACGGGCCTTGCTGTGACAACGGAAAATTGCGCGACTCGAGCTACGAATGTGACAGTTGGCAGGAATACCAGTGCAGCGGCAGCGCCTGCGGGGCCGACGCCCAGGAACTCACAGCCATTCAGCACTGCAGCGGATCTTCCTCCGCCTGCGAGGGGACCATTACGCGTGACGATTGGAGCACGGTCGATGACTGCGACGACGGTGCCTTGTGCCGGGTCGACGAAAACGGCTCATGGTGTGAGGCCTGCGAACTGGGTTGCAGCGGCGAGGCCTGTACGCCCTGCACAGATGAACCCTGTTGCGACAACGGCCAGCTGCGGCCCTCCAGCTTCCAATGCGACGCCTGGACCGACTATCGCTGCAACGGCACCGATTGCGGGGCCGATGCCCAGCAACGCGCCGTCCGCCAGTACTGCAGCGGCAACTCGGCATACTGCAACGGAACCACGACCCCGGATGGCTGGAGCACGATCGACGTCTGCCATGCCGACGACATCTGCACGACCGACGATCAAACCTACGCCGAGTGCCAGAATTGCCCCGGAGGTTGCAGCGCCGGACAGTGCAACTAACGCACGAAGGGGTCGCCTTGGGTAAGCAGAAGTTCTGCGTATACTGTGGCGTTCCAATTCCTCCCAAACGCCTGAAGGCGGTGCCTGGCACGACAACCTGTGTGAAGTGCGCCGGCGTGCCGCGCAGGAAACGCTCAGATCTCAGCGGTGACCACTTCATTCAGCACACTGGCGGTCTGCATGAAAAATACCTGCACGAGGAGGACGCCGAGATGGATCGCAAGCACTCCAACAAGCAAGAGGACGACCACTAATAGTTGCAAGCCAGGAGGGCTGCAAAATGTCGCGTGGGGGTCGGATCTTGTTGGCGGTTGTACTCTTGGTCATTGGAGGCACGGCCTGGTTCATCTGGCAAAAAGCGCTGCCCGAATCCGGAATCCCTGGAGGCAAAGTCACACAGAACGCAAATCCGCCTCCTACGACAGTTGACGCCGGGACGGCCGCGGCTTCCGCGGCTGACAGGAATTTTAACCCTGGCTGGATTGGCGCGGCCTGTTCAGCCGACGGCGATTGCGATTACAGCGGAGGCTTCTGCCTGCTGCCGGAAGAGGATTTTCCGCAAGGCTGCTGTTCGCAGCTTTGCCGGCATATCTGCCCTGATCGCAAGGGAGCGCTTTACTCCCCGACTTTCTGTATCGAAGACCCAACCTACGGCCGAACCGGCATTTGCGCCCCGCAGTGCAACCTGCACCTCCTGAAGACCGGCTGTCGCCCCGGTTACATCTGTACCAGCTTGCAGCGAATCGGTGAGAGCATTGTCAGGATGGTCTGCCTCCCGGATCGCGGCACCCCCTTTCCCTCCACGGCCTGTACGCGCAAACTGGACAAGTTGGACGTAGCTTATGCCCGTCCCGACCTGGCTGACGCGCCCAGCCGCGCGGCCCGATCCGGCGACTCGCCGCCCGATCAGCCCACCTGTCAGATCGATACACCGGTGCTGCTGTCCAGCCCAATCCACGGCGTCGACTTTCGCCACAAGGGGCAGATCTACGCCGATCATCTGCTGGTCGCCTGCCGCATGGCACTGGCAGTCGAAAAGCTGTCTAAGCTGCTTGCCCGACTCGAGGTGGTCGAGGTGGAACACAACGGGACCTTCGTCTGCCGTGGAGTGGCGGGAACCCATCACCTGAGCGGCCATGGCCGGGGCCTGGCCATAGACATCACCGGATTCGAGCGCGCACAGGCAGAGCCGGTTAACGTTGCCGGAGACTGGAACGGACCCCGGCGCGACAAGAAAAAGTTTCTCAGAAAGCTGCTCGGGCGCTTGCGGGATTCACATATTTTTGATGTGATCCTGGCGCCCGACAACAGCCCAAGCCACCAGGATCACATTCACTTGGAGGTGAATGACGTGCTATCATCAAGCAAAAGCGACGGAGGCGAAAAATGAGGGCGCTGAGATCCCTGGTTTTTGGACTGTGCTTTTTGCTGGCGGCCTCTTGTGGCGGTCCGCCCGCCCCCGGGCCGGCGGCCGAGAAGATACGCAAGATCAAAACCGTGGCCGTACTGCAGTTGCCTGTCAGGGATCTTTCTCCCGCCGAGCAGGACCTCATTTTATCGAGCACGGCAAATGAACTTCGCCGGCGCTACAAGGTCAGTGTCCTCTTCGGGCGTTGTCTGGGACGAGCCGTTTGGGGAGCGCTCGATACGGTCTCGGGCGAGGCGGTGCAAACATTCAGAAACACGCTGCGGGACGCCAAGGACGCGATTGCGCGCCTGCAGTTCGGCAGATCCTTCGATCTGCTGCGTAAGGCGCACACCTACCTGCCCTATTGCGGCGTCTGGCTCGACAAGGACGCTTTGGTCGACGTCTTCATACTCACCGGCCTGGCACACGTATCCCAGGAAGACCTGGAAAAGGCAGAGGCCGAGTTTCGCCAGGCAATCTCTTTTCGACCCGACCTATCACTGGAGGGCTACAAATCGCTGCCCGCCCAGGCGGATGCCTTCGAACGGGCCAAACGTCAGCTCACCAGCGGCAATCCGCACCAGGTCGCGTTTACCACCGAACCGCCGGGCGCAAGCGTGGTGATCGACGGGGTCAAACGCGGCACGACCCCGCTGACAGGTGCCAAGCTCTTCCCGGGCATGCACTTCATCCGCATGGAGCTTGCCGGGCACGCAACCTGGACCATGAACTTGCCCGATACAGTTCCGCCCGAGTCGATCTCCGCCGTGCTTTTCACGGTTTTCTCAAACCGCGACGTCGGGGATCTAGCCGACGAGGCGCTTTCCAGGGACGAACTCGGCGGGTCCGAGCGCAGGCAACTACGTGCGATAGCCGACAGTTACGGCGCGGATGCGATAGTCTTGTTGGCGCTTGGCCGTGATGGAAAAGCGGTTCAGCTAGCCAGCCGCCTGTATATCGTCGCGCCGGAGGAACTAACCCGTCCTATTTCCCTCTCGATCGGCAGCAGTCCGGCCGCCTGGAAGGTGACGATCAAGAACCTGGTAAAGACCTTCAAGCAGATTGGAAGAAAACCCAAAAAAAAGAAAAAACGGAAACACGGTAAGAAAAAGGGTAAGCCCAAGAAAAAAAACGGGAGCCGTCAGAAGTGAGAACTAACGCAGCTGCTGACATGGAGAATAGTTGAGATGAATTCCAGCTTTCGTGAGAGGCTCAGTTATCGCTTCGAGAACTTCATGGCCAAGGGAGGGTTGTCGATCTTTCTCAGCCTGCTGGTTCTTTTCATAATAAGTATGGGCGCGGTCATTTTATTGCGCTGGGCAATCTTGATTATCTTTCCCTGTTCGGACACCTTCGACAGCATGCTTGGGCACGTCTGGAACGTGTTTCTGACCATGACCGACCCGGGCAACATGGGCGTGGACAGTGAGGCATCGGGCTGGCTCAAGTTCAGCACCATTGTGGGCGGCCTCCTGGGTGTGGTCATTTTCTCGATGCTGATTGCCTTCATCACCACTCAGCTCGAGAGCACCATTTGGGAGTTTCGCAAGGGGCGCTCGCGGGTTGTGGAAACCGGACAGACTTTAATCCTGGGATGGAACGAACGAGTCGTCGACATCATCCGTGAGCTGGTGATCGCCAACGAGAGCGAAAAGAAAGCCGGCATCGTGATTCTGGCCGAGAAGGACAAGGTCGAGATGGACGACGAGATCAACACCCTGATCTCGGACACCTTGACCACCAAGGTGATTACCCGAAGCGGATTCACTTCACAGCTAGCCAACCTTAAAAAGGTCAGCGCCTCCCGGGCCAAATCAGCCATCGTGCTGGCCGGTTGCGGGCAGGGGGCGTCTGAAGAAGAAAAGCAAATCTCGGATGCCAAGGTCATTAAAAGCATCCTGGCTTTAATCGTCTGTCAGGAGGGGAAGAACAAGCTGAATATCGTCGCCGAACTTTTCCAGGAAGCCAACCGGGAACTGGTCAGCACTTTCGAATCCGATCAGATCACCACCGTGGACACCTGGGACATCCTGGGAAAAATCCTGGTTCAGACTTCCCGCACCAGCGGGTTAGCGGTGGTCTACAACGAGATCCTGTCTTTCGACGGAGGCGAGCTCTATTTCCACCAGGCGGACTGGGGCGGGATCCGCTTCTACGATGCCATCTTCCACTTTCCGGATGGGGTGCCCCTTGGGGTCCGCAAGGCTTCCGGCTCGTTGTTGATGCGCCCGCACAAGGACGAGCTGATGGAGGATGGGGACGAGATCCTGATACTGGCCGAGGACGATTCCAGTATCCATTTCAACAGACAACCGGTTGCCCGGCCCCGGGACCTGCCCTACACCCATGTCGGTCTGGAAAAACACAAGGAAAAAGAACTCATTCTTGGGTGGCACAGCATAGCCCACATCGTAGTCAGCGAGTACGCCGACTATTTACTTATGGGTTCCACCGTCGACATTGTAGTGCACCATCCTTCCGAGGCAATCATCGCCGAGGTGCAAAAGCTGCTCAAGGAAAACGCCGGCCTGCAAATCAATCTGATCGACAGCAACCCAATGTCCTTTACGGACCTGCAGGCTATCAAGCCCTTCGGATACGACAACGTGATCATTCTCTCCCAGAGCGAAGGTGATGCCTCGGCCGAACGGACCGACTCGGAGACCCTGATGATCCTCCTGTTGTTGAGGAAGATCCTAAGAGACAGCACTGTTCGCAAGCTCAACACCAAGATCATCACCCAGGTGCTCAACTCGGAAAACCAGGAGCTGATCACCCAGACCAACGTAGATGACTTCATCATCAGCAACAAGATGATCACCATGATCTTCGCGCAGCTAAGCGAAGAACCCCGCATCAAGGAGCTATACGACGACATCTTCCAGGAGGAAGGCAGCGAGATCTACCTCAAGCCGGCATCCCTGTACTTCGAATCACTGCCAAGGAAGCTGACTTTCGCCGACCTGATCGGCCAGGTGTTGAAGAGGGATGAGATCTGCCTGGGCGTGCGTAAGGCTGAATTAGCTTACAGCCCCGATAAGAACTTCGGCGTCACCCTCAACATCAGAAAGAGCCGGGAGATCGAGATCGCAGAGCACGACACCATCGTGGTGCTGGCCGAGGACGAGCTCTAGATCCAAATCCGGGGAAATCGAGCAAGAAGCCTCTCTTAAAGGGGGTGGCAGACCTGCCGGAGGCAGGACGGGTTGGGCCTGCGGATCAACCTGAAGGTTTAGCTTGAGTGAATCAATCCACGAAGCTGACTCCTTCCAGGCCTTTGAAATGCGAGTCGTGGGTGGCGACGGTGGCGCCGGCACTGCGGGCGGTGGCGTAAACGATGGCATCGGCCATGGGCAGGCCATGGGCGAGGCCGAGGTCGGCGGCGTGTAGGGCGATCGATTCGTTGAGGGGCACAAGATTGCCCTGTTTCATGCGTGCGACGGCAACGAGGGCGCTTTCCTCGCTCGAGTCGCGCTTGATCTTCTTGTAAACCTCGTAGATGGTCACCATCGGCACGATCAGGTCGGCACCCGTCTTCAGGTGCTTGGCGTATCTGCCTGCACGAGGGCCGTCGATGAAGAAATCGATCCAGCCGCAGGAGTCGACGACAATCATACGCGATCGCCCTCATCGCGAATCGCTCCAGGGTTCATTCCCTTCAGAAAACCCCTTAGATTCTCCAGCCGGCGTTTGGGAACGAGGTTGATGATGCCATCCTTGACGATGACGATGACCTTTTCCCCGACTTTGAGCCCGATCTCCTCACGCGCCTCACGGGGAATGACCAGTTGGAACTTAGACGATACGGTAACTTCGGCCATGGCGTCCTCCGCTTTCTTACCAATACACCTTCGATCATCATATCGTAAGACGAACAATTTGTCAAACCACGTAAGAGTGCTTTCTCCCTGCGGATCTATAGCTCGTCCAGGTACAGAAAGTAGGCCTGGGCGTGGGTGAAGATGGGCACCTCACCCATTATTGTCAGGCGGTCATTGTGCGCGTCGTATTTCATATGCCCGCGGTTCATGCCGAAGTTTGGCTTGCTCTCGTCGCCCGTGAAACGATGGTCTCCGTACTGGTCGGGATCGCTGAAGGTTCCCGGTTGAGTGTCGGGCATCAGTTGGCTCCAGGAGCCGTCCGCGGTGTCTAGCGCCCACAGGTCGTTGTGGTAGTCGTTCTGGATCTCGTCGAAACGGTCGTTGACCACCGAACCGCCGTAGACGAAGATCAGCTTGTGCGAGTCGTCGTAGGCGCAGTTCATGCCCTGGCGAGCTCCCATGCCTGCCGGCAGGTCGTAAGTTACGGTCACGCCGTTCGATAGATCAACGGCATCGTAGGTCGACAACAAACTGACCGTGTTGCCGCCGTTGGTGGTCTCGCGCCCGCCGAACGAGTAGAGCACGCCCGTCTCGGCCACGTATGCCAGACAGTTGTTGTCTCCCTGGCGCAGGCCGGTCACGGCCCGGCTCCAGACCCCCGTGTCGAGATCTAGGCTGTAAACACTCGACGAAAAAGAAATCGGACCGGTGGCACCGTAGAGCAACAACCTGCGTCCAGTCCAATCGAAACGATGTATGCGATCGATGTACGAATCCGGCTGGCGCTCGCCCGAGGTGGTGGCCAGGCTGGCCGTCCCGGAAGAATCCACGCGCATGATAGACGATGCCGAGGGGCCGACGAAAACCCATTCGGACGAAGCGCTGTCAAAGCTAATCAGCTGGCACCAGTCTTCCCCGCCCATACAGAAGTTCTCGCCCTGGGGAAAGGGATCACCGCCGAGATTCGTCTTGTAATGTGATCCGCTGCCGCCGTCCAGCGTCCAGATGAAAGCCTTTGACGGATCGTTGAAATCTCGGTCGTAACGGGTCGCGAACAGATCCGTCGCCGGGTCGTATCCGAACGAGGGGCCGTCGATCGGAAGCTGCAGCGAAGTCCCGACGACGACCGGATCGTCTATCTGCACCGCCAGGTGAATCCAATGCAGGCCGGCGCAGTCGGCCTGTCGGCCGTCGGGATCCTGCACGCAGTTCTGGGAAGTCTCGGTACAGTCCTTCTCGGTCTCCCAGGCACCCGCCGTGCATATCTCCAATACTTCGCCCGAGCAGCGCCGGTCGCCTTCGGGACAGGGCGGCACGACACAGTTTGTCTCAGCGCTCACCTGATCGTGCTCGCAAACCCTGTCCTCGAGGCTGCAGTCGCGGCCGCCTATCCACATGCCTCCGGCGCAAGTCTCGATGATGTCGTTCAGGCAGCGGGTGGTCCCGTCAGTGCATGGAATGACTTCTTCACGGCAGATCGCCTCGCCCGAGGTCTGGTCCTGTTTGCAAATCTCGCCATTCGCGGCGCAGTCGATCCCGGCGACCCATGCGCCGTTCGCGCAGTTTTCGATCAGATCGCCGCTGCAGCGGGATTGCCCCTGGCTGCACTCGGGGGGGCTGCCTTCGCAACTTGCGGATCCGCCTTGTACCTTGCAAACCTTACCCTGCAAGGCGCAGTCCTGCCCGGCCGCCCAGGCGCCGCCCGAGCAGGTTTCAATGACGTCCCCGTTACAGCGGCCGGTGCCCTCGTCACACAGCATTTCTCCGTTCCCAGGGCCGCAGGCGGCAAATAATAGTGCGGCCAGCCCGGCTATCGTCATCGGATTTCTCATGCGTCTCCTCCCGCTAAAGCTTCGAGGCTGCGCCCGACCATCTCGCGGACGTTTTCAGATATTCCACTCTTGGCTGCGATGCGCTCGAGTCCGGCCTTCATCAAGGCTGCGCGGCCCGGTTCGTATTTCTTCCATCCGCTAAGCGGCGTAAGCAACCTTGCGGCAATATGAGGATTGAATGCGTCTATCGTAAGCACGTTGTCGACCAAGAACTCATAGCCACGGCCGGCCGGATCGTGGAAACGCACCGGGTTGGACGAGCAGAATGCGCCGATCAGCGCGCGCACCTTGTTGGGGTTCTTGATGTCGAAGGCCGGGTGGCTCACCAGCCCAAGCACGCGTTCGAAAGTTCCGGGCAGGCGCGAGGTGGCCTGAATTATAAACCACTTGTCGACGACCAGAGGGTCTGTGCGCCACTTTTCATAAAACTCCGCAAGCAAAGTCTCGCGCTCCGGACCTTCGTGGTTTGCAAGGCAGACAAGCGCCGCCAAGACATCTGTCATGTTGTCGGCGGAGTGGAATTGGTCGAGGCAGATCGAGATCGCCCGCGGCTTGTCTGTCTCCGCCAGGTAACCCAGGCAGGTGTTGGCCAGCCTGCGCTTGCCGATCGATTCCCTGTCAGCCGAGTAAGGCCCTTTGTCCCTGTTTGCCAGGTAGAGCGAGTTGAATTCGTTATCCAGTTGCAAGGCCAACTCACGCAGGATCTTTCTGCGGGCTGCATGAATCGCCGCCGGATCGATGACCTCTTGCTGCTCTGCCAGGTAAGCCTCGGAGGGCAACTCGAGAGTCAGCGCCAGCAGACGCCTGTCCCGGTCGCTGTCTTCCAGGTTGCGCCTGTGTGCCCTGATGAACAAATCAAAGTCAGTATCCGCCTGCCCGTCGATGATGCGCCCGATCAACCTCGTGGCCAGGAGCTGCGCCGCGTCCCAGCGGTTGAACGGATCGGGATCGTTAGCCATCAGAAATGCCAGTTCCTCGTCGCTGCGAGCCAGCTTCAGCTTGACGGGAGCCGAAAACCCGCGTAGCGCCGAAAGGACCGGCTCTTCGGCAATATCCTCGAAGACGAACTCTTCGACGGGCTGCTTCAGTTCGAGCAGGCGGGTTTCTTCTGCAGCCGGAGCCTGCTCGCCCTGCAGCCTCAGCGGCAGGCTCTGGCCCCGTCGATCGAGGAGTCCCACCGCCAGGGGCACATGGTAGGGCTCTTTATGATCTTGCCCGGGCGTGGGAGGGCAAGACTGTTCGGCACGCACGACCAGGCGTCTTTCGTCCGCCAGGTAACGTATACCGATCTCGACCAGCGGCGTTCCCGCTTGAGCGTACCAGTGCCTGAACTGGGCGAGGTCGCGGGCGCTTACGTCCTCCATGGCCTTGACGAAGTTTTCCACCGTGACCGCCTGGCCGTCGTGGCGCTCGAAATACAGGTCGCACCCGCGCCTGAAGACATCGGCTCCCAGGATGGTGTGCAGCATGCGCACAACCTCGGCGCCCTTGTTGTAGACCGTCAGGGTGTAGAAGTTGTCGATCTTAACATATGATTCCGGGCGCACCGGATGAGCCAGCGGCCCGGCGTCCTCACGGAACTGGTGTGTGCGTAAAATGTTGACGTCCCGGATGCGCTTGACCGTCGGCGAGGTCATCGCCGCCGTGAAGAGCTGGTCGCGAAAAACCGTGAAGCCCTCCTTGAGACTCAGCTGGAACCAGTCGCGACAGGTAACACGGTCGCCCGACCAGTTGTGAAAGTACTCGTGACCGATCACCGAGGTGATGTTCTCGAAGTCGTCGTCGGTTGCCGTCTCGGGCCGCGCCAGCACGTACTTGGAGTTGAAGATGTTCAAACCCTTGTTCTCCATGGCCCCGGCGTTGAAGTCGTCGACCGCCACCACCATGAAGACGTCCAGGTCATACTCGCGCCCGAAGGTCTGCTCGTCCCAGCGCATGGCCCGGCGGATCGACTCGAGGGCGTGAGCGCACTTGTCGGCGTTGCGCGGTTCGACATACACCCTGATTGTCACCTCGCGTCCCGACATGCGGGTAAAGCTACCCTCAATGTGGGCCAGATCCCCGGCAACCAGCGCGAACAGGTAGCTGGGTTTTGGAAATGGATCACTCCACAGCACCCAGTGCCTGTTGCCGTCGAGCTCTCCCTTTTCTTCGAGGTTGCCGTTGGAGAGCAGGACAGGATAGCGCTCCCGGTCGGCTGTGATCCTGGTCGTGAAGCGAGCCATCACATCGGGCCGGTCCAGGTAATAGGTTATCTTTCTGAATCCCTCCGGTTCGGACTGACTGCAAATCAGGTCGCCCGATCGGTAAATTCCCTCGAGCGAAGTGTTCTGCCCGGGATTGATGACTGTCTCGATCTCGATGCTGAATGCATCCGCGCTGACCGGGATCGCAAGCGACTCGGAATCGACTTCGTACTCCGCCGCGGCGAGTAATCGCCCGTCCAATCTGACGCTTCTAAGATCGAGCGAGCAACCGTCGAGGACGATGCGCTCGGCTCGCCCGGCTGCGAGTTGATTTCGGTGCACGGCCAAGCGTGAGCAAACAATTGTTTCTTGCTCTTCGATGCTGACGTCCAGATCGACCCGGTCGATGAAAAACTCCGGCGGACGATAATTCTCGCGGCGTATTTCTGTTTGATTGGCATCCATGGCTATGGATGCTATCGCGGAATACCAAGAGGCATCAATAGTGACAACCGGAATTGACTGTGCTATCCCCATATTGTTCATAAAAGGGCCGCTATGTACCACGGCAAGATACAGAGCTTCGACGCCGCCGACGGTTTGGGTACCATCCTGCTCGACGACGGCCGCCTGATCCGCTTTTCGCTGACAGCCTGCGGCTACATGCGCCCCGAGGTCGGCAAAACCGTCATGGTTGTCAGCCTGACCGAAGGCTATGCCGGCCGCGCCAAGGCCACACTGGTGGAACCCGCGTCCGCCAAAGGCGCGCCGGGTTGAAAGTCGTGCTGCGGGCCGGAACAGCCAGGATCGATATCGTCCCCCCCGGAGAGTTGCAACTCATCGGAACCTACACGCGCAAGCCGCGAATCGGCGCCAGGCTGCGCGATCGGCCAATGGCCCGGGCGCTGGCTCTCGACGACGGCCGCACACGAATCGTCATCCTGGTTTGCGACCTCCTGTGCCCCAGCGAGGAACTCCATCAGACCCTGGTTGCAGCCCTGCCCGATCTCGACGAGAGTTCCATCTTCCTGGCAACAACTCACACGCACTCTTCCTATGGCGGCTTCTTCAACTCGCCGGCGGTCCGCCATATCCTGGGAACACCTCGGAAAGAGGTTTTCGATTTTCTCATTAAACAATTGTCGACGCTGGCACGCCGGGCGCTGAAAGATCTCGCGCCGGCTCTTGCGCAACACTCGCTGGCCGAGGTTCCCGGCCTGACGTACAGCCGCCGTCAGGCGGACGGCCCGCACGACGACCTGTTGGTCCTGCTGCGCCTGGTCCGTGATGGGCGCAGGCCGATCGACTTGATAAACGTCTCGGGTCATCCGGTGATGGTTTCAGAACACCAGCCGCACACGATCAGCGGCGACTACCCCGGCGAGTTCTGTCGCCGCCTCGAAGAAGATGGCAGCGACCCGATCTTCATAAGCGCCGCTTTGGGCGGGGTTTCGATACTGTTTCCCGAATTCGCAATGGATCTCGAGCGCCACATGGAACTGGTGTGCGGGCTTTTGCTTTCGGGCTACAGAAAAGCGTTGGCATCGCTCGCGCCCGTGGCCGGCGGTGATAGCAAGCCTATCGAAATCGAGCTGTTGCGCCTGCCCCATATTGCCCATCAGAGTCACATCCTCGCGGGACGCCTGGCCGACGTCTTGCTCGCGCCTCTTCGCAACTGGCTCAGGCGGGCTATGGCCTCTGCCCTGCCATTTCCGCGCGGAGTGCCGGTGCATCTCTTACGCCTGGGAGACTTTCTGCTGGTCGGATCGGCCAACGAGATGGGAGCCACGCTGGTTAACTCACTACGCGAAATCGGCGGGCGATATGGGTACGCCGTGACGATGGCGGCGTCTCTGGTCGATGGTTACGCCGGCTATATCCACCGGGCGCCCGTCTACCGGCTGCGGCCGGAGAAGGGCTACCGCTTCCTGGCCCTGTATGAAAACAGCTTGGCGATGTTCGGCTACGACTTCGGAGAAAAGATCGCCGCGGAGGTAGAGAAGGCTCTTGCGGGCTAGTTTCCCGGCAGGTCAGGTTGCGACTTGTTTCAGTCTTCGAGCACCCTGATTATCAGGCTGATGAAATCCGCTTCGGTGACGATGCCCACCAGGTTCTTATCGTCGACCACCGGCAGGCAGCCGTACTTGTTGTTCTTGATAATCCTGGCAGCCTCCAGGATGGGAGTGGCTGGTCCGATTGCCGTCACGTTTTCCTGCATCACGTCGTGCGCCTTGATTCCCACGTTGACTTCGCTGTTCTCTTCCGGGCTCAGGTCGGCCAGCGAACTGACCTGGGCGCGTAACAAGTCCCTGTGGGTAATCAAACCCACCAGGCGCTTGCCCCTGACCACCGGCAGATGCCGGATGCGGCCGTACTTCATGGCGCTATCAGCCAGGTCGAGATCCTCATCCTCTTCAAGGGTAACCAGATCGGTGCTCATGATATCCTTGACCATCAGTCTATTCATTGACTGACTCCTCCATTCGGTTCCACTGCTGACAAATATGATATCCAAGTTTGCATCTCCTTGTCATGCCTTTTTTCAATGATTCCGAGTCGGCTTGATCATCGGTAGTTTTCCGGGTAGTGATCACTCCCGTGAAATCTGCCGGAGGTCTTTCTGCTCATGAGTGAATCACATTCAAGTGTCCTGGTTGTGGGAGGCGGCATGGCCGGTATCACCGCGGCGATCGAATCCGCCGAACTGGGCCGCGAAGTTTTCCTGGTGGTGGGTCGTTACGCATCTTGAACATGTTGCACAAAAAATTCAATCACTTGCTCTTTAGACAATCGCCCGCCGGCAACCCCATGTGTGTTCGATGCGTACCAGACACCGTTGCGAGTCGCAGGCTTAGTCCATGGCCTAAGGTTCAGTCATGCGTGCGGCCACAGGGAATTTCGTATTTGCGGCACAGGTCCCTGAGGTGGTGCCTTACCAGGCCAGCTTGTTTCGCGGCCCGGGTCAGGTTGCCCTGGTTGATCTTCAAAAGAGTTATCAGGTAGCGGCGCTCGAACTTCGCAAGCAGGCGGGCCTTGGCCATCTTATAGGGTTCCAGCTGGTCCAATGCCATGAGCTGCCCGCTGTCGGGGTTGAGCATGTCCATCATCAGATTGTGGCGTCCGACGACCTCCCCCTCGGCCAGGTAGACCGTTCGCTCGATTACGTTGCGCAGCTCGCGCACGTTTCCCGGCCAGGGGTGCGCGTTGAGAAGATCGAGGGCTTCCTCGTCGAGGCGCACTGGATCCTGACCGAACTGCCCGCGAACCTGGTTCCCTTCCGCCAAGAAGTGCTCAGCAAGAAAGGGAATATCATCCAGGCGCTCTCGCAGCGGCGGCACCTGAACCTCGAACACCGACAGGCGGTAGAGCAGATCCTCGCGGAATATGCCCTCGTCCACCAGCCGGTGCAGGTCGCGGTTGGTCGCGGCCACCACGCGCACGTCCACCTTGCGCATCCCGACGGAGCCGATCCGCTTGATCTCCTGTTCCTGCAGCGCCCTGAGCAGCTTGGGCTGCAGATCCGGGCGCAAGTCCCCCACCTCGTCGATGAACAGCGTTCCGCCGTCGGCCTGCTCGAAAACTCCCTGGTGGGCATCCTCGGCGCCGGTGAAGGCTCCGCGCTCGTGCCCTAATAGAGTGCTCTCCACAGTCCCCGAAGCCAGCGCCCCGCAGTCGAGCACGATGAATGGCCGCTTCTTGCGCAACGAATAATTGTGTATGGCCGAAGCCAGAAACTCCTTGCCCGTGCCGGTCTCGCCGCACAGCAGCACAGGCAGCTCGGAGGTGGCCGCCTTTTCGAGAACGGCGAAGATCTCGCGCATCTTCACCGAACGCCCCAGTGCCTGGCCGAAGTGATCGCGGCGACTGAAGGGAATCTTGCGCTCTTCGTCCAGCGGATCGAATCGTAGCTGATCTTTGCCGATCTGGAAGCACGATCCCGGTTGCAGGTATAGCTCGTTGACACGGTGGCCCATGAAATAGACGCCGTTCTTGCTGTCTAAGTCCCTGACCAGCCGCCCATGTTCCTCGGTGATTAATTCGGCGTGCAGGCTGGAGACCGCAGGATCGCTTAGCACCAGATCGCAACTGGCCGAGCGCCCGATGGTCACGCGCTCTTTCTCGACCGTCAACTCATGACCATGATCGTCACCCTTGACGACCATCAAGCGACTGCTCAAAAGGACCTTGTAACTCTCGCCGTCTGGAACGTAGACGGTACGTCCAACTTGCCCCGTTTTCCCGGCTGAAGCGTCTATTTTCCGCATGCTTAGCCTGTAAGAGTTGTTTCAGGAATAACGATATACAAATCCCCACAGGCTGGCAACACTAACGTGACCACTGGCATCGATCAAACCCGTTTCACTCGATTGACATTCAGCCGGCGATGTGGCATCAGGAAAACCATGGGTTTGTCGTGCAGACTCTACGGAGAAAGACATGTCAAGACTCATTTTGTCCTTTCTCGTCAGCGTCGGAATCATGACCGTTTCCCGGCCCTGCCGGGGAGCCGAGACCAAGATCGAGAAGCTGTCTGACGACGAGACGCAGGCGAAGTACCTGCGCAAGTCCATAAGCTATCTAGGCATCAAGGCCGATCGGGGGGTTATCGTCGACGAACCCTACCTGCGTGCCATCGAACGAGCCATACGCAGAGAGATTGAAATCGAGAGGTTCGACTACAACGAGGTAAAGATATCCAGCACGCAGACGATCGATCAGTTCATTCGCGAGTTGCGTGACTACGTAAAAAGGCGAGCCATGGATCGCTCAGCCTCTGAGGCGGAATTCGATACGAGGTTCAAGGCGGCCAGGGTATACGCCGACGATGTGAAACGTATCATGAATTCGGCCTACGCATATCAAGTTCGAGTCACCCTGTTCAGCGTGGGAAAATACGTCTGTTCGACAAACGTTGTCTTGGCGTTGGCCAACCGGTGCGTGCCGGGCGAAGCGGGCATGAAGACCGAGTTGAACGCAACTGTTACTTTCTACCATATGAATCTCCTGGACGATATCAAGCCCGGCTACTCGATACTGAAGAAAATACAAGTCGATTCCGCCGAAGCGTCTTTCGCCTATCCGACTCCCCCCAGACCGCCTCGTTCCGGCTCAGACATGCAGACGATCGGGGCGTACAAGAAACAGCTGTCTGAATACAAGAAGGCCTTATCGGACATGGATTCCTACACGTCGGCTGCGGCCGTCGAAAAGGCCGCCGGCGACCTTGGCAAGTGGCTGTCCAAGGAGATGAAAAAGATTCCCGTTTTTCAACTGCTCACACCGGTAATCAGCGTCTTGAGCGACGGCATCGAGTTCATGCTTGGTAAGGCGGAAGGAGTGGGGTTGGACGACACCTACGATGTGAACGAATTCGGTATGGCCGGACAGATTTACCACCTGGGATACGTAAAGGTACGCAAGGTGGGCCATGCCAGGGGGACGGGTGCCGGGACCCCTAGCTATGCCGAGAAAATAAAGGAAAGTCGCGGCATCGTGGGCGGGGAGTTGCTGGTCGAGCACCCGATGGTAGGCTTGTCCATGGGCCTACACGGCATATTGGAGCTAGGGCTGTACGATCTGCTTGGCAAGGAGCAGGGAATGACATCGTACCCCGGTGCGGGTTTCTTCGTCGACTGGGACATAGCCGATTGGGTCGAGCTGCCCGAGGTATACCTTTCTTTCGAGAGCGATGTTCTTTTCCTCGGCGAGGCTCCCTGGGGTGACCAGGTCGCCCTGATTCACCTGTTGGCGGGAGTCAAGAAGAAGTGGTACGCAAATAGTCTGGTTTTCACCATGGGCCTCAGGGGTGGCGTCGGTGTTTACACGGTCGGCGAGAGTCACAGGGGGAGCCCTCCGATTGGACTTGGCGGTGACGCCGTGCTCGGTCTGGAGTATTACTTCATGCCCGAGTTCTCGCTGTATTTGAAAGCCGCCGGGCGCTACTTCACAAACCCAATCATTATTACCGGCGGCAGCGATACGGATCCGGAGTTGGCTATTGACTTGTCTTTGGGTGTTCTCCTGTGCTTCTAGCACAAATAGATAAAAAGACGCGAATAGGCCCTCTGGTCCGTAGAGAGCTTCCGGATCTCTCATGTTCTGTTTCCCGACGGAGGTGTTATTGCCGTGAAAACGTGCAAGTCGGTCATTCGAGCAATTGTTCTACTAGGGGCTTCGGCATGGCTTGCCGGTTGTGCAGGTTATGTGCTGCTGCCGGTCGACAAGCGGGAGGCTTCCAAAACGCCCGAGGCCTGGAACCAGGTGTACTTGGCTCCAGTCGAGGAGGCCGGTGACGGCCTGATCAAATATGATGCCAGAACGCTTTCCCTGCCTCCCAACCAGGCACTGGAGAAGGTGCTCAGGGAAAGACTGGGCCAGGGGTCCAGAGACGATTCCCGACCGGTGGTGCTCTTGGTGAAGAATGCCCGCCTCATCAGGCCGAAAAAAGTATCCCTGGGCCTGGCGGCGGATTTCATCCTGCTGAGATCGGGTAAGTCCAAGTTGATAAGGCTGGAGCATTCCATCAACGCCCCCTCCGGCGACAGCTCGGCAGTAATGTCCCTGTACACGCGGGCGCTGTATGATCTGACGGACCACTTGCTATATCACGCCGAGGCGATGGCCTTCCTTGGGGGGGCTGATGTCACGGTTCTAGGGGACTCGGCTGTTATCGACGAGCCGGTCGAACACGGGCCCTTGCTGCCAATGGCGCCGTCCAGCGAAGGTCTGGAGGCAACAGGCCGGGTCATGTGGGGCACCAAGGAAAAAGACACATACACGGGCGTAACCCTGATGTTAGGAGACGCCAAAGGCGCATTTGCTAACTATTCCGAGACAACAATAAACAAGTACTCGACATTCGCATATGGTGTTGGTTTAGGTGGCCTTAGGATGTCAGGCGAAACCGCACTCATTATGACGGAAATGCTTTATGCTGGATTAGGATATTCCGGAATGAACCGCGACGACGATGGCAACGTGCTCTCGCCCGGTCTGACCATTTTCGCCGGCCCGCAGCTCATGGGAACTATAATGATCATGTCGGATATCAATATGGCATTTATACAAATCGGAGCCAGGGCGAACCTGGACTTTCCCATTGGACAACATTTTGGGGCCCAACTCGGCGGTTTCAGCGGTTACTCCATGGCGTCCGTAAACGTTGGATCCGTGACTGTGAATAGCTCCGCTCCCGTTCCGTTCATTCCCTCCGGCGACCTGTACTACCAGACAGCTACCGGCCGCATCTCACTCGGTCTTACATTCCAAGCCCTGGAAGACATCGGAAGCCTGTTCAGCAATCCGATGATCACGCTGACATGGGAGGAGCGTGCAGGTCGGGGTATCGCTTATTCCAAGAGCGGCGTGGCGTATAAAGATATTTCTCTTTTCGGCGATGCCGACGTCCTGTCAGGCCCCCGAGGCGTGTTCGAAGAAAACAGCGCCCCTTATGCGCCGGATATGACTAAATTACCCGGACCAAAGGCCGTCTCGACAAAAGACGGCGTTCCTTCCGCTCCGGCAGCACCCCCCTCTACACCAGCACCACCCACTTCCGAGACCTTACCTACCTCACCGTCTGCGGAGGTGGCTCCGCAGTCGACGGAAGTCGCAGAGTCTCCTCCGACGGAGAAAGAGGACGATCTGAACACTTTCCTGAACAAGGTGGCGCCCGATATAGAGCAAGAGGAAAAATACCGAGAGAAGCTGGACACGACATGGCAGAAGGTCCAGAGGATCGCTATAGATGGCAGTAGGGATCATACGATCCGGGTGGCCGTGCTGAAGAAGTTCCTGGGGAAATACCCCGACAACAATCCATACAAGCCGAAGGCGGAAGAACTGCTGCGCGACCTGTGTCCAGGAACCCTGGTCGTGCGCACCGAGCCGCCGGGCGCCACGGTCTTGATCGACGGCCTGGAAGCAGGCAAGTCACCGCTGACCACTAATGTGCGGATCGGCAAGCTCCAGGTAAAGGCAACCCTGGAAGGCTATATTGAGATCGAGAAGACCGTGGAGATCACCGGCGTAGAAAAGATCGAAGTCGCTTACAATCTGAAAAAGAGTCCACTAGGCAGATTGTCAATTGAAACCGAGCCACCCGGAGCCATTGTGTTGATCGATAACAAGAGAGCCGGGGTGACTCCGGTCGAGGGAAATGTAAAAACCGGAACCTATAAGGTCGAGGTGAAGTTTGAAGGCTACCAGCCTGCCGAGAAGACCGTCACGGTTCAAAGCGGTAAGAAGACCACCGCCCACTTCATTCTGATCAGGTGAGGCGCAACGGGTCTAGCCAAGTTCCTATCCCGAAACTGATCGAACACCATAAAATAACCCAATGATTTCGTAGTATACTCTGAGAATCGATCACGGCAAAAACGGCCTACCGGCCGGGGGGAGGTGTTTCTGCGATCTCTCCGGTAATCACTGAAAACCTCTACAGCACGGATTGCTCTTGTCAAACAACCACGCTTGAATCATGATGGATGCCGATTTTCATCGTGAGTGCTTTGCGATGGCAAGCAACGCGAAGAAAATATCTTGAGCAGACAGTTAGTGATTTTATTAGCCTGAGATCAGGCGCTCTTTTTCTTTACGCGACAGCCTTTTCACCTGGCACTCGCGCGCCAGGGCCGCGGCCCGGTCTGCGCAGTTTTCCGTGTAGCGCAGCTCGACCGGGAGGCGGGTGCGTGTGTACTTGGAGGCCTTGCCGGCATTGTGCTCGCCGAGCCGGCGCTCGATGTCATTGGTCACCCCGGTGTAGAACGATCCGTCACTGCATTCGATGATATAGAGAACATAGGACCGGCCGCCGCCATAGGTAGCACCCTCCTCGGACTTGCGCCGCATGCCTGAAACCATACGTTTATAACGCGCTTCCACCAAATGTCTCCCGTTTGCATCCTATTTCCCATTCGTATAGGGATCAAGTTGACCTGTGCGCTTGACCGATGGAGGCAATGACGTGTTGGCTGCGCTCAAAATACTATCTCCACCGCTCTCGAATCCGAGGCCGCCCGTGCTGGCCCGCTGGTTCACTCCGGCCGGACCTGCCGGCCTGACGCTGGTCGAAGCCGGCGGCGGCAGGGTGCTCTCGGTTCCCGGCCGCTACTGCGTCACTCAGATCATCGAAGGGCCCGACAGCCTGGTGCTGGCAGACCTGGGTTCGATCTCAGATCTGCCGCGTATCGCGGCGGCTGTCGAATGGCTGGGAAAGCCGGTCAGCCTGGTTGTGCCCACTCACCTGCATTTTGATCACATCATGGGCATCGATGCGGCCGCGAAACGGTTCGGGGCGGGCATCGGCCTCGGCCAGGTGGCGCGCACTTACGTCGAGTCCGGCCGGCGTCTGAGGTTCATCCGCAGGGTGCCAATAAAGATGGGATTTTTGGTATGGCTCTGGCAGGGACTTCCGCTGTTCGCACGCCAGGACATTCCCGGCGGCTTCAGGTTCGGCTTTCCCTGGAGCCGCAATCCATTCAGGGCGCCGCTTACAGCCACTTTGCGTGACGGCCAGGAGGTGCCCGGGTTGCCGGGCTGGGTGGCACTCGAGACACCCGGCCACTCCGACGACGCCATATGCCTGTATCATTCAGCAGGAGGCCTGCTGGTGGCCGGAGACACGGTACGCAACTTCCAAGGCGGCGAGTGGAACACTCTCATGTCGGCCCCGGCCGCCTATCTCAACACCCAGGCTCGGATTTCGGCGCTCGAGATCCAGGCGGTCTTTCCCGGCCACGGTCCTGTACTGATTGGCGATGAGATAATGACCAGACTGCAAGCGTGACAACGGCGCCAGTTTGAGGTACGCCAACAACGATCGTCGAACCTTTTCCAGGAGTCTATTATGTTCAGAATTTTCCTGATATTTGCCTTTTCGCAGTTATTTCTTTCTTCCTGCGCCACTTCGCAGCCGAGCGCGCCATCTCCACAGGCGGCTGCCGGCCAACAGGAGTTCGCCCCAAAGCCTGCCGATCCCGGCATCGACGTCACTGCCATTGATCGCCAGGCCGACCCGTGCGACGACTTCTATGCCTTCGCCTGCGGCGGCTGGATAGCGGCAAACGAGATCCCGGCCGACAAGTCGCGCTGGGGACGCTTCGACCAACTTGCTGAAAGCGACCTGAACAAGTTGCACGATATCCTGACCGCCGCCGCGGCCGGCAAGTACGAGCCGCAGGATCGCTTTGGTGACAAAGTGGGCGACTTTTTCGCCGCCTGTATGGATCAGGCCGGCATAGAAAAGACCGGGCTCGCCGATCTTACGGCTGAGTGGGCCAAGCTCGATGCAGTTAAAAATCAGGCCTCCCTGGCCAGCGCCGTCGGCCGGCTGCACGCAGCAGGCGTCAGAGCCATGTTCAACTTCTTCTCGATGCAAGACTTCAAGGATTCGACCCTGGTGATTGCCGGCATCTTCCAGGAAGGACTGTCGCTTCCCGATCGCGACTACTACCTGAAGGACGACCCCAAAAGCGCCGAGATCCGCAAGAACTTCAAGATTTATCTCGAGCACATGCTGACTCTTTCAGGCATACAGGCTGCACAAGCCAAGCCCGAGGCCGAAGCCGTTTTTGAACTCGAGAAGACCATGGCCGCCTCCCACTGGACACGAACCGAGATGCGCTCGCCGGAGAGGATCTACAATCCGAGAGATTTGGCAGGGTTGCAGAAGATGAGCGCCCCCTTCGACTGGCAGGCGTACCTGGCGGCGCTCGGCGCGCCGAAAGTGGATGATTTTTCAATCAGCACACCCAAGGCCATGACACAGCTTGGAATACTGGCAAAGCAAACACCGCTAAAGACGTTACGAGCCTACCTGCGCTGGCGGGTGCTGGACGGCATGGCCCAGTCCCGGGCGCTGCCCAAGGCATTCGTTGACGAGCGCTTCGCCTTCCAGTCTAAGAACTTCACCGGCCAGAAAACCCTCGAACCGCGCTGGAAACATTGCACCCGGATGACCGATCGCCTGCTGGGCGAGGCCCTCGGTCAAGCTTTTGTCCGGCGCTGGTTCAAAGGTGACGCCAAGGACAAGGCCCTGCAGCTTATTCGCAACATCCAGCGGGCCCAGCAGACCAACCTGACGACGCTTGACTGGATGGACGAGGCCACCAGGCAAAAGGCCTTGCAAAAGCTTGCCAAGATCGACAATAAAATCGGCTACCCTTCCAAATGGCGCGACTATTCCTCGCTGACCGTCACCCGGGCATCGTTTCTGAAAAACCTGCTTGCGGCAACTAGCTTCGAGACCCGGCGCGATCTGGCCAAGATCGGCCAGCCGGTAGACCGCAGCGAGTGGGGAATGACTCCGCCGACGGTGAACGCCTACTACAATCCACAACTCAACGAAATGGTGTTTCCGGCCGGCATCCTGCAGCCGACCTTCTACACCAGCGGAGCCAACGACGCTGTGAACTACGGCGCGATCGGATTCGTGATGGGCCACGAGTTGACTCACGGCTTCGACGACCATGGACGCAAGTTCGACGGCGCCGGCAACATGCACGACTGGTGGAGCCCGTCTGTGGGCAAGAAATTCGAGCAGCGCACGGCCTGCATAGAGGCGCAGTTTTCAAGCTATGTCGCGGTGGATGACGTCAAGCTCAACGGCAAACTGACCCTGGGCGAGAACATCGCCGACCTCGGAGGCCTGAAGCTTTCCATGGCCGCCTATCGGGCTTCGCACAAGGGTAAGCCTCCCGAGGCGCCGGTCGGTGGCTTCAGCGCCGAGCAACAGTTCTTCCTGGCCGCCGCCCAGGTGTGGTGTGCGAAGATGCGCCCCGAGGAGGCCCGTCGCCGGGTGGTGCTCGATCCACACTCACCGCCGAAGTGGCGGGTCGATGGTCCGCTATCGAACCTGCCGGATTTCGCCAAGGCCTTCAACTGCAAGGCGGGTGACAACATGGTACGCGCCGAACGCTGTAACGTCTGGTAAGTCAACACAATTTGGACAGCTATACTTACAGTCTGATCTTCATGGGGGCGGCCATCGTTGCCGGCCTTGGCGTTGTGATCATCGCACGCCCGGACGCCAGCGCCAGGTCCGGCGCCATCCTGGCAGGTCTGCTCGCCGCGCTGGCTGACTTCGTCTGTGCCGTGTTCGCAGGCCACGGCGGACTGTGGCACCTTCGGGGAGCGTTCGAACTGCTTGGTGTTCCGGTTTCGCTTAGCATTGCCTGGATCTTCAGCGGCATGGTTTTCATAATTCTATTTGACAGGCTCGCATCTTCCAGTGCCCGGCTGATCCTGGTGGCCGGATCCGCCCTTGGCGGCGCCGCGATCGACCACTTTCTCCTGCGCCGGCTCGGGATTCTCAGTTGGGGAAGCTTCGGGCCACTTACGATTGTTCCTTACTGGTTGGTCATGTTGTTGCTTGCCGTCGGCGTCTACCGCTTCATCATGCGCCAGACATCGCCGGCCGCGGGCTCCGCTGGTAAACCCGTTACCGTAATCGAGGGCTGGAAGCCCGGCGGCGCCGTTTCGCTGGCGCGCTGCCCCGACTACAATCCCCAGGGCGTACTGGCTGCAATGACAAGCCTGCTCGAACCTCTTGGTGGAATGTCCGCATTCGTGCCGCATGGAGCGACGGTGCTGCTCAAGCCCAACTACCTCTCCTACAAGCCCAATGATCGGGCAGTCTGCACTCACCCCAGCGTGATCGCGGCCGCCGCGCGCCTGTGTATCGAGGCCGGGGCGGGCCGTGTCATGGTGGGAGACAGCCCGTCGATCGGCAGGGCACGTGGTATTTCCAGGAAATTGGGGCTGATCGAACTTCTCGGGGATCTGCCGGTGGAGGTTGTCGATTTCACGGAACCCGTCGAGGTCAAGGCCGAGCACCCGCAGGCGGTCTTCAAAACCTATCAGGTTGCCAGGCAGGTAAAGGAAGCCGACGTGATCGTCAACCTGGCCAAGGTAAAGACCCACGCCCAGATGACGCTCACGCTGGCGGTCAAGAATTGCTTCGGGGCCGTGGTCGGGCTGCGCAAGAGCCAGTGGCACCTGATGGCCGGAAAAGACTATGACTATTTCGGCAGGATGCTGGTTGATCTCTACCGGCTGGTCGGCCCGGCCTTGAACATAGTTGATGGTGTGCTGGCCATGGAGGGCAACGGGCCAAGCGCCGGCCGGGCCAGAAAACTCGATTTCCTGGCCGCCTCGGCCGACGGCCTGGCGCTTGACCGGGTGCTAACCGGAATTCTTGGCTTCGATCCATCCAGTGTGCCCACGCTCAGGGTTGCAGGCGCAACCGGCTCGCAGGATGCGATAGAACTCCACGGAGATTCGCCGGATTCCTTCGCCGTCCACGACTTCAAACCCGCCCGGCCCGCAAAAGCCGACATGGCGACGCTTATCGGACACCTCGGCCGGGGTGCGATCTCGCCTCGGCCGCTGATCGATCACTCCCGCTGCACGCGCTGCGGGCAGTGTATGAAGCACTGTCCCCCGGAGGTGATGTCCCTGGTATCGCGGGGCACAAGAATACCGGCTGGTCCGGAGCAGAGCGATAAGATGATCAGCATCGATCTGGACGGATGTATCCGCTGCTTCTGCTGCCAGGAAGTCTGTCCGGACGAAGCGATCTCGGTCAAGGCAGGTTGGATGAGCAGGCTGGGGTTGATCCGCTGACAATGTTGCGAAACGCAGGGGGAGATCTCCGAAGGCTACCGCCGATCTCAGCTCTTCCAGTCGTTCAGCTTCAACGCCTTGACGTGCTCGAAGTGTGATGTGTTGTGGGTCACGAGTGTCAGGTCATGCTCTATTGCCGTGGCGGCGATCAGGGGATCGATCGGTCCGATGACGTATCCTTGCGATTCGAGTTCGGCACGAATAATGGCTGCTCGGTCGGCCACCGGGCCATCCAGCGGCAAAATGGTGATCAATGGAAAAATCGACTCGAACGCGAGGCGTAGTCGCCGGCGGCCGGCGCAACGCTCGATACCGAAACGGATTTCGTAATAGGTGATCGAAGATATCAGAAGCGGTGTCCTTCCCGCCCGCTCGAAACGGTCGAGCACGTCGAAATCGCCGCGCACGGCGTAGCTGAGGATGTCGGTATCTATCAGGAACAAATCGCCACGCCTTCAATCTCCGTCCAGAATGCGATTGACCGTGGACTGTCGCCTGGACACAGGTTGCCTTTCTGGTAATGGAAGCTCGGGCGCCTCGGCCGCAGATCCGGACCAAAAATCACGCAGGCGAGTGGCGGCAGCGGTCAGATCGCGCCCGGATGAACCGGGCGATTCGAGGAATCGCTCGAGCACGAAGAGCACCTGGTGACTGAGAGTCCTGTGCTCACGTTCGGCCAGAGCCTTAAGGCGCTTGAGGAGTCGCGGATCCACATCTCGTATCTGGAGGCTGGCCATTTTGCTACCTTTCTACTACATTTGTAGTCATTCTGCATGAAATATGGAGAAACATCAAGTAAAAATGGGCATTCTTTCGGCGGCACAGGGTGGGTTGATCAAGGTACCGTGCAGACACCCTTGCCCCTGAGTACGATTATTCTGCCACCCGACGAGTCGCTGACTACCAGGTCGGTCCTTCCGTCCCAATCCAGTTGGCACGCCGCCACCGCCGACGGGGAACCGCCGACCACGATCTGCACGGCCGGCATTACAGTTACATCTCCACTCCCCAGAAGAAGGCTCAGGCTCCCGCCGCCGGAGTTGGCGCTAACGATGTCCAGGTTCCCGTCCGAGTTGAAATCGCCGCTCGCAAGCGCCACCGGTTGCGTGCCTACCGCGTAATCCGCCCCTGCCCCGAAGCTGCCGTCGCCCGCGCCCGGGCGGACGCTTACGGAATTCGACCCGCGGTTGGCGACGACCAGATCGAGATTGCCGTCGCGGTCAAGATCTACGAGCAGTGGCATGACGGGCTCTTGCCCGACGGCGATGCCGATCGCTGCGGCAAAGGCCCCCGTACCGGCGCCGTTACTGCCGATACCCACAAGAACTGCAACCGCCGAGCCCGAACCGCTGCCCAGCACGGCGTCGATGATCGCGTCGCCGTCGACATCGCCTAAAGCGAAGGAAACCGGCGTGCCCACACCCGCGTAGCTGGACTGTGCACCGAAGGTGCCGTCGGGCACGCCGTCCGCCCCTCCTCCCAGGCGCACACCCAGGCCGGTCGTCTCGTCTACAGTAACCAGATCGCCAATCCTGTCTGCGTCGAGGTCGGCAAGCGCAATCATTCCCGGGGATGCGCCCGCCGGGTAGGTCACCTGGGAGGCGAAGGTTCCATCGCCCCTGGCATTCGTGCCATTCGCCACGAATATGCCGGCGCTGCCGGAGCCGCGATTGGCCACCAGTAAATCGCGGATCCGATCGCCGTCGCTGTCTGCGGCCGCTATCCAGGCCGGGGAGTTGCCGGTGGTGCCCGACCAGCCGGGAGTGAAGCCGGCCGTCCCGCGCCCGGAGCTACCGTCTCCGGCAAAGATGGAGATCCCGGCGCTGCCCGAACGCACGAGCGCCAGGTCGAGGATGTTATCGGCATTCATGTCGTAAAGGGCTTGCGAGCCGGGGAAGCCCGCGCAGTCGATGACACTCGATACGACGAACGTTCCGTCTCCCAGGCCGCCCGAGCCACCTGCGACGAGCAGCGATACATTGTTCGGGCCGTTGTTGCAGGCCGCAAGATCGAGGATGCCGTCTCCGCTTGAATCGAGCGCGACAGCCGCCGTCGGCTGGCTGCCGACAGAGTACGACATGCGCGCCGCGAAAGTGCCGTCGCCGCGTCCGTTCGTTCCGTTACCGGGCAGCAGGCTCACCTTGTTGGTGCCGTACTCGGCCACCAACAGGTCTAAAATACCGTCAGCGTCAAGATCGACTGGAAAGACCGAAACCGGGGTGCTGCCCGTGGCATAGGCGGTGCGCGCAAGGAACGTCCCATCGCCGCGCCCGTCTGCGCCTGCACCCAACAAGATGTTGACAGCGTTGTCGCTCATGGCAACCACTGCCAGGTCGAGAACCCCGTCGGCGTTGAAATCGTCCGTCGAAATGTTGACCTGGCTGTTGCCGGCATCGTAACGGGCGGGCGGGCCGAAACTGCCGTCTCCCCGGCCGCCGGCACCGCCCCCGAAAAGAACCGATAGCTTGCCCGAGTTCCACATGGCCACCGCCAGGTCGAGAATCCCGTCTGCGTCGAAATCCCCCGCAACCAGCGCCCGTGGACTGACGCCCGTCGCCCCGACCTCGTGGAAGACCGGCCCCGTGTAGCTACGGTTACCTACTCCATCAGTGCCCTGCCCTAGCAGCACGGCTACGCTATCGTCGCCCCAGTTGGCGGTGGCCAGGTCGGGAATAGCGTCGGCGTTGAAATCGCCGACGACGACCTGAACCGGGTTAGCGCCGACAGGGAAGAAAGAGATATCCTGTCGCTGGCCGAAAGCGCCACCGCCCTGCCCCCACTGAATGCTCAGCGAGTTGCCGCTGTTATTGGCGCTGACGATATCTACCAGGTGATCGCCGTCGAGGTCGGCCGCCGCCAGTCCATACGGGTTGATGCCGGTGGCGAATGTTGTGATGCTGAATGTAGCGTCGCCGTGTCCGCCCGAGCCGTTGCCTAGCAGCACGGAGATTGTATTGTCGCCGTGATTGACGGTGGCCAGATCGGGGATGCCGTCGGCGTTCAACTCGGCCGTGATCACGTACCATGGGTCAGGGCCGATCGCATTCGGCAATACCGCCGTGTAAGTCCCGTCCGCCAGACAGCAACCGTCGGCGATGCCGTCGCAATCCTGATCTATGCCGTCCCCGCAGCCGTCGAGCAACTCGGGCCGCGCTGTCCAGGTATGCGTGCAGCTCTGGCCGACATCGTCGCAGCCGTCGGCGGTGCAGGAATCGCTGTCGGCGCAGTCTCGCCCTGAGCCCTGGCAGACCCCGGCCATGCAGGAATCCGCCATGCTGCACCAGTTCCCGTCATCGCAGGGCGTGCCGTCGGGCTTCTCGACCGCGGTGCATGTATCCAGGCCGAGATCGCAAACCCCGTCGTGGCAGGCATCTTCCTGGGCGAGGCACTGTCTCAGGCTGCCGCCGCAGACACCGCCGCTGCACTGATCGCCCTCGCTGCACCAGACGCCGTCGTCGCAGGCGCTGCCGTCAGCCAGGGCGTTGTTATGGCAAACGTGCCCGGTGCAGTTGTCCGCAGTGCAAAGGTTGCCGTCGTCGCAATCGGGATCGACGCTGCAACTGTAGCAATCGGGATCGCTGATATCCGTCAGCCCGTCGCAGTCATCGTCCTGGCCGTTTATGCAGTCCGCGCCCGCCGGAGGCCCCTCGTTGCCCTGAGGGTTTAAAGTGTGGGTGCAGACAGTGTTGTCCTCGTCGCAGGCATCGATGGTACAAACATCCAGATCGTCACAATCCCGCTGGTCTCCCGAGCAAGCGCCGCCTGTGCACTGGTCGCCGGTTGTGCAATACAGTCCGTCGGAGCACGGTGTACCATTGTCTTTTTCGATCGCCACGCAGGCGTTGCTGCCGTCGTCACAAACACCATCGTGACAGGCATCCGAAAGCCCCGAGCAATCACGATGATCCCCCGTACAGACGCCAGCGGCACAGACGTCATCCAGCGTGCAAAAAAGTCCGTCGTCGCAGGGAGTATCGTCCGGCTTTTCGGCTACGATGCAGGCGTCGACCTGCTCGTCGCATGTTCCGCTATGGCAGGCGTCGTCGAGCGAACTGCAGTCACGTGGTGCACCGCCGCAAGCCGCGGCCTGACAACTGTCTGCGGTGGTGCACCATGCCCCATCATCGCAGCCAGTTCCATCCGGCAAGAGCGTGTGCTCGCAGACGCCCCAGTTGCAATCGTCGCTGGTGCACTGGTTGTTGTCGTCGCACTCGGAGGCGGCCTGGCAGTCGTAGCACTCGGGATCCTCCAGATCGGTAAGCCCGTCGCAGTCATCGTCGGCCAAGTTTTGGCAGTTGCCCGCGCCCGGCGGTCCCTCGGCCCCGGGGTTGGGTTGGTTGACGTGGCTGCAGGCGTCACCGTCCTCGTCGCAGTCGTCTGCAGTGCAGGCATCGTCGTCGTCGCAGTCGCGTGCAGATCCGATGCAGGCCCCAGCTTGGCAGCGGTCGGACAGGGTGCAGTAGAGGCCGTCATCGCACGCTGTCCCATCGGCGATCGGCTGGGCTATGCAGGCGGAGGCATCCTCGTCGCAGACTCCATCATGACATTCGTCCGCCATCTGGCTACAGTCGCGCAATGCCCCTGCGCATGCTCCGGCGATGCAAGCATCTCCCGTTGTGCAATACTGCCCGTCATCACAAGCACTGCCATCCGTTACCGAAACGCTCTTGCACCTGCCCGCGTCGCAGCTATCGGCCGTGCAGGTGTTACCGTCGTCGCACTGCCCGTCAGCGCTGCACTCGATACAATCCGGGTCGAGCACGTCGGTCAGGCCGTCGCAATCATCGTCCAGAGAATTCGTACAGCTATCGCCGACGGCCAGGCCCTCGGCTCCCGGGACGGGTTCAAGCTCGTTCCGGCAACGGTTGTTGTCCTCGTCACAACCGTCGCCGGTGCAGACATCGCCGTCGTCACAGTCGCGCTGTCCGCCAATACAATCTCCGGCCGCGCACTGGTCGCCCTCGGTGCAATAGAGGCCGTCTGCGCACGGTGTTCCGTCGGCCTCGTCCCTAAGCTCGCAGCGATCCTCGTCTTCGAGACAGACGCCCAGCTTGCAAGAAGCGGCTCCCTGGTTGCAGTCACGGGGAGCGGCCTGACACTTGCCCTGGTTGCAGGCGTCGGCGACGGTACAGTACAGGCCGTCCGAGCAGGCCGTGCCGTCGGCAACGGGTGAGTTCAGGCATTCGAGCCCTTCGCAACTGTCCGCGGTGCAGGGATTGCCGTCGTCACAATCGGCGTCTGAAGTGCAACCCAAGCAGTTGGGATCCGCGCCGTCGACCAGACCATCGCAATCGTCATCCGCGCCGTTGCCACAGTTCGGATCTCCAGGCGGACCCTCGGCGCCGGGGCGCGGAACGAGAACGTAATCGCACAACTGGCTGCCCTCGTTGCAGCTATCAGCCGTGCAGTCGTCGCCGTCGTCGCAGTCGCGAAGCTGTCCGACGCAGGCGCCGGCCTGGCAGGAATCCGTCTCCGTGCACCACTGGCCGTCGTCGCATGAGGTGCCGTCCGTGCGCGGCTGCGGGCCGCACTCGCCGATGTCCGTGTCGCAGGCACCCTGGTTGCAAGGACCGTCGAACGCCGAGCAGTCTTTCTGCCGCCCGACGCACAAACCCGCGTCGCAGGCATCCCCGATCGTGCAAGGATCGCCGTCGCTGCAGGGAGTGTCCTTGGGAAAATCAACCTGGTGGCATTCGTTGTCGGTGCAGAAGTCGATCGTGCAGGGATTGAGATCGTCGCAGTCCGAGTCCTTCTGGCACTCGAGGCAGCCCTCATCGGTATCGCCGTCGCAGTCGTTGTCGATAGCGTCCGCGCAGATCTCGTCCACCGGTTTGCAGACCCAGCCGAGTTCAACACGCACCTCGACGGTGCCCGTGCCAGACACCTTTGCCGTGCTGCAACCGCGGACGAAGATCTCTTCGCCCTGCCCGCGGCCTTCGATGAAGAAAGCGGCCGGCCCCAGCGGAACCTGGTCGAGCGCGTCGGCGGGCGCGGTCGGCGGGTAAGCCAGCCGCAGGTGAGCCAGTACATCCAGCCCGGGGTCTCCGGGAGTCGCCGTGCCCTGGATCATGGCGTTGCAGTCCTCGCCCGAGCCCGCGACCACCCAGATCTCGAGCACGCTCACCAATGCGCGCGCGTCGTCATCCGGAAAAGCAATCGTCAACCGACAGCTGCCGGTTGGGGCGCAACCCGCGGCAATCAGCGTCAGAAGGCAAAATGCAAGCAGTCGTTTCAAGTCGTACTCGCCCCTACTCGATCTGCAGCACGAAGTCGCGCTGCCCGGTAGAACTTCTGCTCAAGTAAATAGCCGCCGCGGTGCCCCCGGCAGCCACGGCTGCTCCGCCGATTATGGCCCACACCCACCAGCGCCTGTACCAGGCCGGCGCAGACTCGACCACCGGGGCCGGCGTCCCAATTGGCCCCGCCGTCGAAAGTTCGATTTTCTTCCTGGCCTCGACCGGCACTCGCAACGGGTGATCGTCTGCGCCTCTTCTCAGCAGCTTCCCGCCGTGCCGATCCAGAAGCTCCGCATACCACTCCAGGGGAGACGTGCCCTCGACGGCCCAGGTGCCAGGTGGCAGGTAGAAGCTGATGGGCTTGTCGAGAGTCAGCCGGATACGAATGGTCGAGTACTTTTTCACACCCGCGCGCCGGTGACGAAACACCAGCTTGCCTGACAGGCCGGCCGGGTCGGCGCTCAACTTCACCTTGACCGGCACCGGATTCCCGAATACCACCCGATCCGGCAGCGAGACATCCACGGAAAGCGGCGCGACGCCCGAATCGAGCAGCTTGCCAAACGGTTCCTGGTAACGCGGCGACAGGTCGGGATCGAGTCTGAAGCCGGGATCGATCGACAAGGCGGCGCCGAGGGCCCGCCCAGCCTCCTGCTCGCGACCGAGTGAGATCAGGCACAGTCCGCGCAGCGAGAATATCCGCACCAGCTCTTCCCGGCTGTTGCCGGGCGTTAACTCGGCATCGGCAAGCTTCGTAAGCGCGCCCTCGAAGTCGAGGTTTGCAAAGTCAGACTCGGCTTGCCCGATCTTGCCGGAGCCCCTCTGTCCGCCTGCCGCGCTGGGCATGCTCGACGCCAGTGCGACAACGGCAAACACCATCGCCTGTGCAACAACGGATTTCATGCTTTTTTCATTATGCAGCACTCGCACCCGTAAGGGCAAGAACATGCTTCAGCTTGACAGAAGCAACCACTCCCTGGCATCTTTTTCAGACTATGGCCGACATGCCATCTCTCGAACGTTTCATGCTTCCCGAACGGGTCAGGCGGTTGTCTGCCGCGGCCGCCCGGCGGACCCGCGGGTTGACCGTCGTACTCGACGGCGTGCACGATCCGCACAACCTGAGCGCGGTGGTGCGCTCGGTTGAAGGCTTCGGGTTGCTCAATCTGCATGTGATCGAAACGCATGCGCGCTTCGGGATCTGCCCCAAGGTTACCCAGGGAGCAGAGAAGTGGCTCGATATTCATCGTTATCCGGCACCGCAAGAGTGCCTGGCGGCATTGCAGGCTCAGGGTTTCGCTCTCTGGCTCGCCGATCCCGACCCTGCCGCCGTAACAATCGATAAGCTGCCTTGGGAGGGCCGCCTGGCATTGGTTTTCGGCAACGAGCACGAGGGCGCAAGCGACAAGATGTGCCGCGCCGCACACGGCAGGTTCAGGATTCCCATGCGCGGATTCAGCCAGAGCCTGAACGTATCGGTCGCAGCCGGGATCGTACTGGCCGTCGGGACCGCCGAGCGCGAGAGGCGCACCGGCAGCCCGGGCGACCTGTCGGCCGAGGACCAAGCCGCACTGGCGGCCGAATGGCAACGCCGCTCGGTGCGCGCGGCCGAGCAGATCATGGCGCACCTTAAAAACCTCAGACGGGAAGGAGAAGAATCTCTTGCGACGTCATCCTAAGCAAGCCGGCAAGGTCAAGGTAGGCCTGGTTATTTTCGTTGCCCTGCTGATCGCCGTCACGGTCAGGTATGTCTACTACTTCACCGACAAAGCGACGCGCCTGACCGAGGAGGCCAAGGAGTTGATGGGCAGCGACAAGTTCGACAGCGCGCTCGAAAAGCTGGACGAGGCCGTGGATGAAGACTCCGAAAGCGTTCCCGCGCACTACCACCGCGGCATTTGCCTGGCCGAGAAGCATCGCTTCGACGAGGCGCTCATTGCCTTCGCGCGAGTGGCTGAACTGGATCCCGAGGAAGCCAACTCCTACTTCAACAGCGGCAAGATCCTCTGGCACCTGGAACGCTACTCCGAGGCACTGGCGCCTCTTCAGAAGGCGATCGATTTTCAGAAGCGGCTCGAGAAAGCCAACCGAGGATTCGTCTGGCTGCTGCTCGGCGATTGCCTGTACGAGTTATACCTGGACAAGCTGGCCAACGATCCTGAGAACGCGGGCAGCCCTTCCAGGGCTGTGGCCGCCTTCAAGACCTATCTCAAAGAGCGGCCCGGCGCCGCCGACAAGGGCGCTATCGAGCAGAAATTGCAGATTATGGCCAAACCCGAGGACTTCAAGGAAGTCATCGCCAAGCACAAGCAGCCTGGGAAAAAATGAGAGATATCCGTTTGGTTCCTGCGGCGTGCTCTTTCCACACTTCCGGAGTTCTCTGACCCTTTATTCCGGCACGAAAGTAATGGTCAACAGGTAGATCCGGGTTCCTGCAGGACTCGTCTGGCCCTGCAGCCAGGAGATATCCGGCTCGTCCAGCGGCGAGGTGTAGTTGGCGAGCAGAAAGGTATGGGCGCCGCTGCGGCGCACGCTTGGAAAAGCGGTGTCCCCGCAGCCCGGCAAATCTAAAAGGTGAACCACCTTGCGTGTTTGCTTGTCGATCTTGTAGAGCGCGCTGCGCTTGGGCCTCAACGAATAGGCAGTCATGTCCCCGTCCGCCCCGAAGGGCCCGCCGATGTCCCGCCGGGCGGCCAGATACAGATCGTCACCGTGCCTGAACAGTTCGGGCGAGTCGTAGCGCTCGGGATCGGTCTGCTGCGGACAATCCCAGTCTCCAAGTCGGCCGGCCGCCACAGTGCAGACGTGCGAGCCCCAGCCGCTTTCGTCCCCGTCCTCATTGCGGGTCACGGCCCATAGCGATCCGTCGGCGTCGAACTCGAAGGCAACTTCGGATACGCCGCCCGCGTATACAAAAGGAGCATCGTCGACCAGGCGCCAATTGAGCCCGTCTGTCGATTGTTTGAAATGCACCTGTATGCCGGCCTCGGGATCGGGACTGTAGTGTTTGCCCTGGTAGGACGTCATCCAGATCTTTCCAGAGCGCTTCTTGACATCCCAGGGGACCTCCGGCTCGTCCAACAGAATCTCCGGCGCGCTCCAGTCGCCTAGCTCCCTGCGGAAAGTACGCCATATGCGTACAGGCTCGAAATTCAGCATGTCCGTACCGGCCTGAAAGAACATCAACTGCAGGCGGCCGTCCGCGTCTATCAGGCGCGGTTCGCGCATGTCGCTTTTCATGTCGATGCGCGTCTCGAACTCCCAATTCGTGCCGCCGTCCAGCGACGACACCACGTACATCTCGACCTGGTCCGAGGCGAAATGGGTTGGCGCCGTGCGCCAGGCCATGAAAAGGCGATCTTCGAAAAAATTAATGTCCACGTTGTTGTTGGCAACCTGCGGCGTGACTACATCCGGCAGCCCATCCGAGGGCACCACCCAGCGCGGCTCCGACACCTCAATGCGGTAGTTTGGCGAATCGTCCACCAGGTAATCGGCGGGATCGTCGGAAGGCGCCTTGTCTTCAGAATCCGAACCAGGCCCGCAGGCCGCAAATATCAAGGCAACGGCCAGCGCCCCAACATGGGTCATTTTTCTCAGACACCGGCGCACCACACGCCTCCGGGGCCGGGCTCAGGTTTCGTAGCAGATGATCTGTTCGCCCTCGGCCTTGTTGTCGCCGTCGTTGCACTCGAAGATCTGGTTGTCGGGATCGACCACGGCATAGATTGTTATCAGGCGCGACATGGGAAAATTGGGCAGGATTACGGTCTGGCTGGTGCTCTGCCCGGCATCCAGCGGGCCGGAGATGGTCTCTTCGTGAATCGGCGCGCCGCCCTGGTCGGGGTCTCCGGCGTAGAAGCGCACCACGATGTCTGTGGCCGGCAGCGATCCGTCGTTGTAGACCGTCATCTCGACTGTCGGATCCGGACACAAATTGGCGTTTGTGGCGCCGAGTTCGACCCGCAGGTCGGCCGATTGCACTCCGGGAGATACGTCCGCCGAGATGTCGTTGTTGTCCTCGTGGCACTCGCGCTCGCGCTCGTCGGCGTCGACGATCACCCGAACCACATCGGGCAGCCTGCCCTGGGGGTTGTTGGCCGCGTCGTAGGATACGGTAAAAAGCAGCACGCCGCCGGGCTCGAGCGGGTTTTGCAACACATACTCGAGCGGCTGACCGACACCATCGAGCAGGGCCTCGGTCAGCGGTACGTCATTCCATGTGCCCTCGAAGGCCACCACCACCGACGGACCGACCCTGAGATCGCCCGCGTTCTCGAGTTGCACGGTTATATCGAGCTTGGATGACAGCTGGCCGCATGTCGCGTCCGGCGATGAGAACTGGACGGCGCTCGGGGTGAGATCCGGCGCGGTATTGTATGAGCGCGGGTTCGAGCGATAGGTGTTGTAAATGCGCCCGTTGAAAGATTTCCAGCTCTCGACCTCGTGCAGCGGTATGGCGCCGCTTTCCAGAACGTTGGTAACGTGGTAGGCGTGCTGGTTCCAGATGCGGCGCGCCGACACCCAGTAGTCGCCGGCGTCGCCCCAGACCTCTATTCCGGCGTTGTACTGGCTGTCGAGATTCTCAGAACAGAAACCCGACTCGGTCGTGGTACAAAAGACGATCTCGGCATTGCCGTCGTTGTCCACGTCGGCCACCACGGGATACTCGACCCGTGTGCGACTCTCGGAGGGCGTCGTGAAAAGGATCGTACCGTCCAGCCCGTTGTAAACCCTGAAGTGACACTCGTCGTTGTAGATCACCTCGGCACCGCCGTCGCCGTTGAAGTCGAAGACACTCGAGCCGGTCACCCGGCTGGAATCGTCCTCTGTCCGGCTCTGCCAGCCGTTGTGCAAGCACACGCACTGTCCGACGGTCTTGTTGCAGACCGCCTCGGAGGCGGTACAGTCCGAATCGTCGCTGCAGGCGCCCCCGGGGCTGCGATCGGGGTCGCCGGCCGGGCGCGGCTGGCCCTCGACCATAACCACCGGCCAAGCCGGGCAGTTGCCGGTCGGCTGCTGAAAATCGTAAAGCACGTAGCGCGTCTCGAAGGCCGTGCCCAGTTCGGGAAAGCCGTCCCCGTCGAAGTCGTCAATGTTTGGCGCGCCGCCGCGGGAGCCGTTTTGGATGTCGATGTCGCGGTACTCGACACCGCTCTCCCCATCGAAGACCTCCAGGCGCCCGTTGGCGATTACCAGTACCTCGGGCTTGCCGTCCAGTGGGTTGTTCGGCCCGGGGTCTTGCTGCGGGTCGACTCCCAGCACGTCGGCCACCGCGCAGAATCCCTCGCGCTGGGAGACACTGCCGTTTACCTGCTGGGCGTCCCAGAGCACCGGCAGCCGGCCGTTGCAGAAGGCCACTTCGTCGGGATCCACCTCGGCGCCACTGCAGTCCGCTTGAGCCGTGACTCCCGCCGGCGGATTAGGCATACGGTAAACGACCGTGCCGGCGACGATTTCCTGTTTGGCGTCGCCGGCCAGGTTGGCGACGCAGGAGATTGGGCCCTGGCCGTTGGTGCCATGAGTCTGGTCGCCCTGGAAGCGATCGAGCACCGAGAGAACGCCGGCGTTCTCTTGCAGCGTGAAAACACTGCGACCGATGACAATTTCGGAAAGACCCTGGTTGTCGACGTTGGCCAGCGCCACCGCCGGGTTCTGCCCCCCTAGACTTCCGGCCGGGTTGGTAGAGATCAGCTCGCCGTTGTTCGAGTAGATATTGATGCCGTCGTTTTCGGTGACGGCCACGATTTCGGGCACGCCGTCATAGTCGAGATCGCCCACGGCCAACGAAGTGGTCGAGTCTATGTCGGCATTTCCGTACGAGCAGGCCATGCCGAGATCGTCTCCCTCGTGCCAAACGGTCGTGCCGCAGGTAGCGAAGAAGTCTCCGCCCTTGTTCGGCCCGCCGCCGTGGATGGCTCGCAGCACGCCGTTCGAGGTGAACTCGTGCAGTCGAAAAGAAATGAAGATGATCTCCGGAAAATCGTTTTCGTTGATCAAACCGTCGCCGTTGTCGTCGTCGAGGTTGGCCACCAGCGGCGTCATGACCACCTGGACGGAATCGACGAACGGGCTGCCTATCGCCGTGGGATCGGCCTGGGTGCCGCCCCATACGATCTCGGGCGTCGGCAGAACGTTGGTAAACGGCTGCGGATCGAGCCGGCAGGTAGGCTCACGGCCCGTCCCCAGGCAGGCGCCGTCCTGACAGGTCATCCAGGCGGGGCAGTCCCAGTCGTCCTCGCATGTGCAAAAAGCGTGGCACTGCCCGTCGTCTGAGCAAACGCTTCCGAAGTAACCCGCGCTTCCGCAGGTGTACTGGGCCGTGAAACCGCTGCCGTTCGGCAGGCATGTCCTGAGCGTCTGGCCCGCGCACTCGCGGCAGCCCGGCTGGCACATGTCGTCGACGCACTTGACGCCGTCGCAAAAGCGTTCAAGCGGACAATCGAGATCCGAGCCGCAGGAAATGTCGACGCAGATCGCCCCGCCCCCGGGTTGCTCCTGGCACTCCTCGGTGTCTGTGCAATCTAAAAAGTCACAGGTGTTGTCCACGCAGCTACCGACTCCGGCGTTGTTCTCGCAGTGTTGCTGTGGCGGGCAGTTCATGTTGGCGCAGGGGTCGACGTTCAGGTCCGCCCCGTCTTGCCCGGCATCGGCGTCAGCCGGCAGGTCGCCGCCGTCGCGCCCATCGGCGTCAGCGAAACCGTCGGCGTCTTGTCCGCCCGAGGTATCACTGGAACAGGCCGTCAGCCCCACCGAAAAGACAAAGAACAAAATAGCCACAATGAATGTTTCGATGGTCTTGATCATCTCGAGCCCTCAGTGGTTTTCCGGTACACTTATAGATTCGCGCTTCCGGCTCGCGCGGTCAAGCCCATACAGACAGAGGATCAGACTTTGTACAGCATGTCGATGTAGCGTCCGAGCAGTTCCGACACCTCGGTGCGAAAGGGAATACTGGCAGCCAGGCCGTAGATCGGGGCCAGCCCGCCTTTTTCCGCAGGCTGCGATCGGACCTGCTCGACGGCCGCCTCGAGATCTTCGCAAAAGTGTTTGGCCACGCCAGGCTGTGCCTGACGCAGGGTGACGCACAGGTGCACAGCCGGCGGCTTGTGCAGGCCGTTGAGGATCCAGCCGCGCCGGCTCATGAAATCCATCACCCGGTAGATGTCGAACTCGTCCGAGGCGAAGGCGATCACCCAGAGCGGATCTCCGAGGACTCGCAGACCGGGTATCTTCTCTATTCCCGCACGCACTGCTCCCGCGGTTTGCATAATCTTGCCTGTCGCCTCCAGATAGCCCTGTTCACCCATGCTGAGCAGAGCCGCCCAGCAAGCAGCACTCAGGGCACCCGGCCGGCTGCCGGCGAAGGTCGGCGAGAAATACATCCCGCCCGGCCATTCGCTGGCGGTAAAATACTGGAAGCGGCGCAATTCGGGATCGCGGTAAAGCACAACCGAGGTGCCCTTGGCGGCAAAGCCGTACTTATGGGTATCGGCCGACATCGATGTCACCCCGGGCAGGCGAAAATCGAAATCCGGCACGCGGTAGCCCAACTTCCGCGCCCAGGGCAACACGAATCCTCCCAGGCAGGCGTCGGTGTGGAATCCGACTCCCCGGCTCTGCGCCAGGCTCGACATTTCGGCTATCGGGTCGATCGCCCCGTGCGGGAAGCTGGGGGACGAGCCGACCACCACGATGGTATTGCGATCGATGGCGCGCCTCAGCCGCCCGGCATCGGCCCTGAAATCGGGCCCCAGCGGCAGCTTTATCTGCTTGATGCCGAAATACTGCGCCGCTTTGTCAAAGGCGGCGTGGGCACTTACCGGAAGCACCATGTTGGGCCGCCGGATCCCGCGCAGCTTCCTGGCCCGATCGCGGTAGGTCTTCATCGCCAGCAAGATGCTTTCGGTGCCGCCCGAGGTGACCGTTCCACAGACATCGGCCCCCGGACCGGCCTCTCCCGCGCCGAGCATGTTGGCGGTCATGGAGACAATTTCGGCCTCGTACTTGGAGTTGCTCGGCCACAGGTCGGAGTGCAGCGGATTGCACTGCGAGGTCAAGGAATAGACCCGGTTGAGGAAATCGATGTGCTCGGCATCACCGTTGTAGACCGCCCCGGAGACATGGCCGTCTTTCCAGCGGTCTTCTTCGCGCTCGTTCATCTGTTGCATCTGCGATAAAACCTCATCGCGCGGCAAGCCCGCGAGCGGAAGTTGCGCGTGGCTTTCGAAATCTTCCCGGTATGGTTTTACGGAATCCTCCATCCCCGAAAGCAGATGCTGATACTCGGCGTCGAGCTTTTTCTCTATCAACGGGACTTTTCTGGCCAGCCGCATCAAGGCGGCAAAGAAGCGTGGATCGATACGCCCGAGTTTCTCGATCATGACTTTCTTCAGATCCATCATCGGCTCCATTGACAAGCTATCAGCCTTTTCTATTCAGTCCGGCAAACAGCTTGCGGTTGCGCTTGTAGACGCTCATAAATGCCGCGAACAGCTCTTCGTATATCACGTGCCCCGATTGGTCGGGTTCGAAGACGCGATCGATGCGCGTCAGGCGCGGGATGTCTTCGAAAGCAATCAGCCCCAGGGCCACGGCGCCAAGCAACCCGGCCCCGCGCACGTTGGCCATGACCGGCTCGGCCACTCGCCTCATGGGTCGATTCATGACGTCTGCGAATATCTGGCACCAAGTATCCGAGCGCGCTCCGCCGCCGATCAGCTCCAGTTGCTCGAATTTCTTTCCGATGAACTTCTCGACGTAACGCAATAGCCAGCGGGTGTTGAATGCCACGCCCTCGAGCACCGCGCGCACCATCTGGGCGCGGGTGGTCTTTAAAGACATGTTGACGAAGCTGGCCCGCAGGCTGGAATCTTCGAAGGGTGTTCGCTCGCCATACAACCAGGGTGTGAATAAAAGTTTGTCACACCCGGCGGGCGCGCTGGCCGCCAACTGGTCGACAATCTGGTAGGCATTTTCGGGCCGCGGGCCGCAGGCCAGGTCATCGTCCGGATAGATGATGTTGTCCAGCAGGTAGCTCAACGCACCACCGGCGACTTCCTGTGAGTTGGCCACGAAATAGCGTCCGGGGACTGCCGAAGGCAACGAGGCCATGTTATGGATGAGATCGGTCTTCTTGTAGGGCACGTGGCAGGTAATCCACGACGAGGTGCCGATGTACAGGTGTCCGGCGTAATCGGCAACTGCTCCGGAGCCGATCGCCGCCGACTGCACGTCGGGCGTTCCCATGACCACCTTGACATCGTCGGGGAGGCCCAACTCGGAGGCGATCTCCGGCTTGAGCGGCCCGAGCACGTCGACCGCGCGGCGCAAATCGGGAAACCTGTGGCGATCGAGCCCGGCCATGGCCAACAGTTTGTCGCTGTATGCAATCTCGTCGATCTTGCGGTTATCGGTCAGCCAGTGCAGGGCGATCGAATCGTAAGAGGCCGCGAAAAGCCCGCTCAGTCGCAGGTTGATGTAGTCCTTGGGCTCGAGGAACTTGTGAGTCTTCAGATAGACCTCCGGCCTTTCCCGCTTGATGAACAGGATATGTGAAAGGCTGTCCTTGCCCGACCGCGTCGGAGCCCCGCCAGTCAGGCGGACCCAGCGTAACACCTTGAACAATCCGTAGCCTTCCAGGCTCGGAAAGCCGCGAGCAAGTTCTTTAGCGTAAGGCGCGCCGCGCGAATCCATCCAGATCACGGCATTCATCAGATGCCGCCCGTGCTCGTCGACCGCTACGGTTCCCGACCACTGCGTCGTGCAGCAGACTGCCATGACCTTGGCCCGCAACTCCGTCTTTGCGGCCAGCAGGCGCTTGGCGGCTGCTTTGATCGAATCGAACCATTCGTCGGGATCCTGCTCGGCGCCGCCGCCGGGAAGCAGGATCAACCGGTTCGGCTCGAACTCGCTGGCAACGACCTCGCCCGTGCCCGAGACCAGCGCGACCTTGGGTCCCGAGGTACCCAGGTCAATTGCCAGGATGTACTTGTTTTCGGCGTTCACCATGTCCGAGATTTCACACACCCCGGGGCTGCTTGTCAAATTTGCCCGTCGTACTGCAGAATCTTCTCATGAACGAAAGCGGCCACCTGCGAATCGATAGCAACGCTTTCGTTCTTGAAGCGCCCGGCCACTGAGCGACTGTCGAGAAGGCCGTCGGCAACCAGGATCGGCGAGGCCTTGTGCTTGCCCAGGCGACCTTCACCATCGTCGACGCGATCGTGATTGTATCCCGAGTCGCGCTCCCAGGTGAGCGAGCGCTCGTCGGCACCCTTGGCATATGTGAGTTGAAAGCGGATGATCTCAGCGCCGGCGTGCCAGGTGAAAAGATCGAAGAAAGCGTCTGAGAACCAGCGTTGGATCGCTTCACCTGGAGCTTGATTGATCTTCTTGATCTCGTGGAGCATGGCACACCCCGTGTTATGCGTGCACTTGCCAAAAGCCAGGCAGGATCTATGATAGCAAATAAATGAAAGCGCGCAAGATAGGATTGGTCGCAGGTCCTCTGGCATTCGCACTGATGCTGCTGCTGCCCTTGCCAGCGGGGATGTCGCCGGCCGGGGCGCGGACTGCCGCGGTGGCCTTTCTGATGGTCATCTGGTGGATAACCGAGGCCATTCCCATCCCGGCCACCTCGCTGATCCCGCTGGTGGCCTTCCCCTGGCTGGGCATCATGGACGGCAAGCAAGCGGCCCTAAACTACGGCGATCACAACATTGGCCAAGATGTTCAGAACCGGCTTATGGCTCGAAGGGATCGGTGCCGTGTTGATAACAATCCTGGTCTGCACCCTGGGCAAGCTGGTATTTCCGTAAGCCGATTCAGAACCAAGGAAGCGCCGGAATAGAGTATTTTTGGGGCATGATTCTGCTGGGAGTTATTGTATATACTCACCGAAAAACATTTACCGGCTGTTGCACAGCTATGAACACCAGTTCGAAAGGTAAGCGATGGAATCAGGCGGCAAAAACGGAGCCTACCTTGGACTAGGGATCGCTTTAGTGCTGTTGGCTGTTGTGCTGGTCGTTTTTTTGAGCGACGATCGAGAGCCCGGTTCAGCCGATCATGCGGTCAAGCCTAGCGGGGCAGGTTTGACGTCCGACCCTGCTGACAGGCAGAGCGATTCCCGGGGCTCGAACGCTCGCCAGCCAGGAAGCGATGGAGTGGTGAGTGGCGGGCAGGTGGGCGCATCGGCCAAGCCCGGTAGCTTCCATGTGATCGAGACGAAAAGCACGGATGGAGGAGTCAAGGAAGAAGATATGCCTGAAACGGGATTCGGCCTGGGTCCTGAGGATGACGTGAAGAAAGATCAAAGCGCGGCCGATTCGGTGAAGAGGGTTGTTCGCTGCTCAATTCGAGGTACGGTAAAGCTGGAAGGCAGACCACAAAGCGACGCGCTGGTCCAACTCTACACGTTGAGTACAGAGACATGGGACTTGCCGACGGAGTCAGGCCCGGCCAGAACCGACGCGGCTGGGCTTTTCAGCTTTTCGAATGTCACCAGCGGTGGCTACCGGCTGGCGGTGAACGCGGAGGATGCTTTTTCCAAAGGAGTCTGGGTGGTATGCCGCAATGACGACGAGGTCATCCCGGCCGACATGGACCTGGAGCGGGCCCAGATCCATCCAGGTCACCAAAGGGGTCGGGTCATGTCATTTGATACTTAGCTCTTCGTGACAACATGATGCAAGCAATCAATAAGTGTCAAATGACATGACCCGACCCCTTTTCTTTCTTGGTGGCACGGGATCTGCATCATATCATCCAAGTGATGAAAACAGCTCTGGTCATCTGGCTCCTCTGGGCGCCGGCCGCACTTGCCGCCGACGTCTTTGATGAATACCTCGATACCGATACTCCGCCCGCGGACGGTTTCGACTTCCCGGTGGGCAACCGGAATGCCCGGGGCAGCTATAAAAACGCCAAGACGGGCAAAACCCATCATGGCTGGTACGTGGCCATGGGTTTTGGCAAGAAGTTCTACCTGGGCATTCATCCTGGCGAGGACTGGAACGGCAAGGGCGGCGGTAACACCGACGACGGCCAACCCGTGCACGCGGTGGCCGCAGGCAAAGTAATCTACGCCGATCAGGCCGGCAACCTCTGGGGGCGAGTGGTGATGATTCAGCACTTCTTCTACGAAAACCACAGAAAAAAGCGCATCCGCTCGCTGTACGTCCACCTGGGCGAGGTCAACGTGGAGGTGGGCGATACGGTGAAACGCCGCCAGATAATCGGCACCATCGGACGCGATCCACAAAAACTCTACCAGGCCCACCTGCATCTCGAACTGCGATGGAACGAAGAAATCCCGGCCATCTACTGGCCGAGTGCCCAGAACAAGACCAAGAAATGGATCTTTGAAAACTACGCATCCCCTACCTTGTTCATCAAGTCCCACCGTAATCTATTCGTGCCCCAGAAGGAAAAAACCCTGGTCCTGGTCGACTTGGAATCCTACCAGATGCGCGTATACAAGCAGGGTCAGTTCAAGGCCGGGTACGACGTCAGCTTCGGCCAGGGAAAAGGAAGAAAACGCCGCCGCGGAGATTTGAAGACCCCCAAGGGTATGTACTTTGTTATCGAGAAGAATAAAGGCCATTTCGGCGGCGACTTCGGCGCCTACTACGGCGGACACTGGATCAAGTTCAACTACCCCAACCGCTACGACGCAGCCTGGGGAAGGCGGAACAAGCTTATCAACAAGTCCACACAGGCCCGAGTCGCCAAGGACTGGGCCCAACGCGAGCCTACAAACGGCAAAACCCGCCTAGGCGGAGGCATCGGGTTCCACGGATGGATCGATGAATGGAACAATGATGGTCCCCGCCACCTCTCCTGGGGCTGTATTGTCCTGCACAAACGAGACATCGCCGGATTCTACAAATTGCTGTCAACAGGTTCGATGGTAGTGATTTTCTAGGAAAAGCTGCGCTTCAGAGAAATGCCACGGCGTTTCAGCAGGCGGTAGATTGTCACCGGGTTCACCCCGGCCATGCGAGCCACTTCCCTCACATCTCCATCGCACTGGGCAAGAAGCTGTGTCAAATAACGATGCTCCTGCGGGGCCAGCCACTGCTCGCGCATCTGGTGCAACGTTTGCCCCGCGCCTTTTTCCCGGCTGTGTGCGATTTGTTTCCGGCGCAACGTGCGCGGCAGGTGCTCGGGCAAGATCTCTTCTCCCTCGGACATTATTACCGCATGCTCCATCACGTTGCGCAGTTCGCGCACGTTGCCCGGGAAATCGTGACCGCGGAGCTGTCCCATGGCCTCCGCCGAGATGCGGCGGGATTCCTTGCCCAGCCTGCGCGCCGACTGCAGCATGAACACCTCGGCCATCAACTCCAGATTGTCGCTATAGCTTCGAAGCGGCGGCAGTTCCATGGTGACCACGCTGACGCGGTAGTAGAGGTCGTCACGGAATCCGCCCTGCCCGACCATCTTCGCAAGATCGCGATGGGTAGCGCAGACCAGGCGAACATCTACATGTGCCGGCGGAGCGTCGCTGCCGACGGGCTGAATCTGGCCATCTTCGACCACCCGGAGCAGCTTGACCTGCAGCCCCAAAGGCATGTCCCCGATCTCGTCGAGAAACAAAGTGCCCTCGTGCGCCCGGCGGAACTCCCCCGTCCGCGAATAAGCCGCCCCGGTGAAGGCGCCCTTGACGTGACCGAAGAGCGTGCTCTCCAGCAGGGCCTCTGGAATCGCGGCGCAGTTGACCGTCACCATTTGCCGGCGGGCGCGGGAGCTGTTGAAGTGGATGGCGTTGGCCAGAAGCTCCTTGCCCGTGCCGCTCTCGCCATGTATCAGCACCGGCGCGTCGGTCGGGGCGACCTGCTCGAGTTGGCGCTCGACCTCGAGCCACTCGGGGGAGAGTCCCTTGATCAGAAAGGGGCGCCCCTGGCCCGGTCCGTACGACCAGTAAAGCTGCGCCCTTCTCAGGAACTTGGCCGACGAGGCCGCCAGGTTCTCCAATTCTGCAAGCTGATCTTCACTGAAGGCCTGCGGCTCGCGGGAAGATACACTTATAACTCCCATGGCGCGATGCTGGTAGGGTATGGGCACGGCCGCCACAGAACGTACGTCCTGAAAATATCTGGCATAGTTGAGATCGTCCAAAGTGTCGTTACACAGATATGGCCTGTTATGCTCATGCACCCACAAGGCAATCCCGTTGGGGCGTTCATCTTGTCGCCTGCGCAACACCAGTCCCGGCAACTTGATCACCAATCCGTCTACGAAGTGAAAGTGGATCGCAAGGCCCTCTGCCTTGGGATCCCATAGAAAAATCGCACCGTTACGAGCACCGGTACGCTCCAGCGCCAGCTCCATCACCCTGCGCTCCAGCAGTTCGGCCTCAGCAGAGTGCAATGCCTGATCGGTTGAGGATATCAGTTCAATTTGCTGCATCATATTTGCATTTATGCAAATTTCTTACTTTCAGTCAATGAATATAATATCAATCATGGAAAAAAGCGAAACGAACCGTCGAAAAGACAGCAACTATAGAGACAATAAAGTGGCACGAACTTTGCTAGGCCCGAGAGCATCAACTGAACCACGTCTTGGAAAAAAGGATACTGCATGAAACTCGAACGATTCATCATCCTCCAATTGGTTTTTGCAGTTCTCTTTTCAGCCTGCGGAAGCCAGCCGAGTTGGGTCGATCTTTCCGACAGTTCGGGCTCCCTGGGTCTACTCGACGAACAGGGTCTGCTTGCTTTCATCGATGACGATCTCAACACCTCGCGCGAGCGTCTCGATCTCGATTGCGGCATTCGGGCCGACGCGGCTTCGAATATCATCATGCACCGCAACGGACCGGACGGCCTGACGGGCACCGCCGATGATGACCCTATCGAGAGCCTCGAAGAGCTTTCGGCAGTCCGCATGGTCGGCCCGCAGACTCTGCAACTGCTCTACGTCTGCGCCGCCCGTTTCGATTACCTGTTTAGCGACCGCCTCGGACTGACGGCTTTTCTGAACGATCAGGCCAGAACCAATCTCGACAGGCTCGATGTCGGTTGCGCCCTCCGGCGCGACTCGGCCCAGAACCTGATTCGCCATCGCGACGGACGCGACATGACTCCCGACACCGCGGATGACAACCTGTTTGATGACATCAGCGAGATCGATGCCGTTTCGGTAGTCGGCCTGTGGACCATCGAGCGCCTGTATTCCTGCGCCGAAAAATACGGTTATGTGAACGCGGCCTTCTTCCCCCCTCCCGACTCCAGCAACACCATCTACGATTTCTACAGCCTGGAAACCAGTCTCCAGGAGGTGATCCTCGAAGACCTGACCGGGCGCGCCGCACAGCTGGCCGGCGAAGACGTCGCCGAATCGAGCGTGCATTTCGCCGAGGCAACCACCTACACCAACGCGGGTGAGATCGTCGGCTACCAGGTCGACTTCACAAAAGATGCCGACTCAGCAGACGACACCAGGCTGTTCGTGGAATTCATCCTCGACCAGAACTTCATTGTAAAAAGCAGTCAAGTACAACAATAAAACAGTCAATCCGCAACTTTTACGAGTGAGCCGAAGAGGCCCTTGTTGTCCTGAAGCATCTTTTCGTTGCCGTAGACGCAGATGGCCGCGTTTTTCAGGATGTCCTCCACCATCTTGGCAAACCCCTGGATGTCCTTCTGACTGGTGGCAAGCACCTCGTCTCGCTCCTTCTGCCTGTCGGCTTCCTTGATATGCCGCAGGAGATAAGACACGGCCGCGCGGCCTTTTCCGGCGGGCGTCTTGGGATGGTCGATCCTGGCAATGGTTCCGATGATGAAGCGAGTCATCTCGCGATCGCTGGCCTTGAAGTTCTTTAAAAAATCCACTGCGCCGTCAAATGCCTTTACGGTCTTGGTCAGGTTTGGATCGCGATAGGAAGCCAGGTAGCCTAGCCCGTCACGGCCGAAAACCGCCCAGGCGCCGTAAGCGCCCCCCAGCACCCTGATCGCCTGGGTCAGGTAGTCGCGGCTCAAAATCTGCCGCAGCACGACCAGCTTGCCCGAAAACGCATAGCCCAGCTTGTGGAAATCCGCGCCCTTCTGCACGTATTGCACCTTCGAGGCCGCTAGCAGACCCTCGTTGGCCATGTTCGGTTCAATCGCCAGATCCTGCCGGTCGAGTTGCTTGTCGGCCAGGCGATCCAGGAGAAGGTGAATGTTTTTCTTGAATACTTTAAAGTCCTCGGCGGAACAGGTCACGCCGATCGTCAGGTTGCGGCGGTTGAACACCATCCCGGTAAGCATCTGTAAATCGGCGATCAAGTCGTCGGCCCCGGCATCGAGGACCTTCATCTTCGAGGCTATGAACTTGATGTAGGAGAGTCCTCCGGTGAGTTCCTCGTAGTTGCCGTTGGCAGACAGGTAGGAAGCAAGCCTGCTGGCCGCCAGGTAGTTGCCGTTACCCCTGGCCAGAGACTGCAGCCGCGAGTTCAACTCGCCCACAACTTCGCGCAGCCTGTTCTTGTCTCCGAAGCGCGTGTTCTCGATCACCTCGCCCTCGAGTTCGAGTAGCTTGCAGAACTTGGGCGTCAACACCTTGGCAGCGGCCATGAACTTGGGTTGAAAAACAGCATGGTCCGTGAAATCCGGAAAAGTCTCCACGCCAAAGGACAACCCGCCGGTGTGAATGTTCAGTTCGGTATCGATCTGGCCGTAGCTGTAGCCGGCGGTATCCACCTGGCCCAAGACATGGGCAAGTAACGGCATGTATGAAATCATCTCCCGCGGAACTACCTGGGCGTCAAACATCAGCCGCAGGTAAATGATACCGTTGGTCTGACTGGGAAAGTGCAGAACCCGAACCCCATCCAGTTCACTCTCCGCCAGGTCGAGCTTCTCGGTCTTGGTATCCAGGTCGGCCAGGGTAAGCATGGGAATCTTGGCGATGTCTTCCGGCTTGTCCGGGGCCGATTGATAGGCCTTGAGTTCTTTCGTCTGCTCGACCAACTCGTCGATCTGCTTCTTGGTCATCGAGGCCTTGATCTTGGAAAGCTTGGCCTCGATCTTTTTCCGGTTCTCTTCCTCCATGCCCGGCCGGGGCTTGACCACCGCCAGCACAGCGTGGGGGTTATCGAGCAGGTGCTTCTGGATCAACCCTTCCAGATAACGTTCGCAAAGAGCCGTGCGGACCTTCTTGAGGCTCTTTTCGTACTCGAGAGGCGCAAGCGGTTTGTCTGAGAACATCCATGGTCTAAGGGCGTAATAGGTGTAGAACAGACCCTTGGGAAACCCGCCATAATCGGCCTCGCGCAGGCGGAACTCGGTTCGATTGATCACGCCCTCGATGTCCTTCTTGTCGAGCCCGTCCTTGACGACTTTCTTTAAAGTGTCGAAAACGACCTTCTCGAACTTGTCCCTGTCGCCGGCATCGGCGTTCTTGACTACGATGGAGAAGACACCTTGCTTGATTTCGTCATAGGTCGCGTAGACGTCCTTGCCGATGCCCGCCTTCTGCAGGGCGCGACGGATCGGTGCGGCCGGCAGGTCGACCAGCACCGAGGTCAGTACGTCCAGGGCCATGCCCAGATCGGTCTCGGCCGCCCCGCCGGCGACGAAGTTGAGCGACAGAAACGTCTTGCCCTTGGTATCCTCGCCGGCCGCGACGGGGTAGTCGGCCTCGACACGTTTCATCTCCTCGAACGGTTTCTGGGTCTTCAACGTCACCTTGTCTTTCGAGCGCTTGAAGTCTTTGAGATAGTTGTTTACGAAGACAAGCTCCCCGTCGGTGTCGCCGTCACCGTAGATGGTGATGTAGCTGTTCGAGGGGTGATAGTACTTCTTGTAGAAGGCCAGGAATTTGCCGTAGGTGAGATCCGGGATGGAGGCCGGCAGGCCGCCGGATTCGTAGCCGTAGGTGTTGTCAGGAAACAGGTTCTTGTAGACCACGTAGTCCATCACCCGCGGTGGGGCGGAGAAGGCGCCTTTCATCTCGTTGTAGACGATGCCGTTGTAGGCCAACTCGGCATCGGCTGCGGGCAACTCGAGGCGCCAACCTTCCTGCTTGAAAATCCGGGGTTCCGTAAGAACCATGGGGTGGAAAACCGCGTCCAGGTAGACATCCATCAGGTTGAAGAAATCTTTCCGGTTGCGGCTGGCTACCGGATACATGGTGAAATCGGACGAGGTCATGGCGTTGAGGAAGGTGTTCAGCGAGCCCTTGACCAGGATTTCGAAGGGACTCTTGACCGGGAACTTGCGCGATCCGTTCAGCACCGAGTGTTCCAGGATGTGCGGCATGCCGCCGTCGGAATCAGGCAGCGTCTCGAAGCTGATACAAAAGGTCTTGTTGTCGTCGACGGCGGCGAGCTTCAGCAAACGGGCGCCGCTCTTCTTGTGCTCGAAGATCAACGCCTGCGCACCGATCTCACGGACCACCCGCTTGGCCACCAGCTTGAAGCCGTGGTAAGTCTTCCCGACTTCATACACCTTGGGGCCAGCCGCGAACAGCGCCATGGAAAACAGTAGCCCGCCGGCCAGAATCAGAAACAGCACTCCACTCCCAAAAAAACCTCTCATTTTCTTACTCCCCTTTCTGTAAGGGTAACGGTCTGTAGTTATCATAACCGGGTGGCAATCATATTCTGTCCCATGGACGGAGTCCAGGCCGAAGGTTGGTTACGGCGATAAAATCAGGTTGACACGAACTCGATGGGCTCACATACTTGGGTTCGCCTTGGCATTCTCTACCATAATCGTGTGGCACGAGTTGATATGTTCAGGGGCGTGACAGGAAAAATCAGGCGGTAAACGAAGAAAGGAAGAATCATGTCCAAGAAGTTGTATATTGGAGGATTGAGCTGGAACACCACGGTCGAGGCGCTCAGAACCGCGTTTGAGCAGTTCGGGGAAGTCACGGATGCCAAGATCATTACCGATCAGTATTCCGGCAAGTCGCGCGGTTTCGGGTTCATCACGTTCGCTGAGCCCCAGGCAGCCGACTCGGCCATCGCCGAACTGAACGGCAAGGAACTGGACGGTCGCACCATCACCGTCGACCAGGCCCGCGAGCGGCAGAGTGGCGGTGGCGGTGGCGGTGGCGGCGGCGGCGGCGGCCGCGACCGCTATTGAAGCTCAGCCATTGCCCGTGACTCGGCGGTACTGCTGGATGGAAACTTCCGGCGGAACTCGTTGAGACGATACATATGACCCTCAATCTCTTGTGCGCGGCAGACATCCACCTGGGGCGACGTACCAGTCGCCTGCCACGGGACGTCGATACCGATGATTGCTCGCCGGCGGCGGCTTGGTTCAGGCTGGTCGACAAGGCCGTTGAACTCACCGTCGACGGCGTCCTGCTGGCCGGAGACCTTGTAGACGAGGACAACCAGTACTTCGAGGGTCGCGCCAAGCTACAGCGCGGCGTGAGCAAGCTCGTCGAACACGGCATCCAGGTAATCGCTGTCGCCGGCAACCACGATCACGACGTGCTGGTCAGGCTGGCCCGGGACATTGCCGGATTCAAGCTGCTGGGCGCCGGCGGCCAGTGGCAAGAGTATGGTATCGAGAAAGACGGGCGGGTGGCGCTGCGGCTTCACGGCTGGTCTTTCCCCGCTCGGCATTTTCGCGAAGATCCTCTCGCCGACTATCCCTTTCGCCGGGATACGCAAACACCGTCAATCGGGCTCTTGCATTGCGACCTGGACGCCAGCGGCTCGAGTTATGCCCCGGTGTCAAGAGCCGAACTGAGCGCGACCGCCGAGGCCGCCTGGGTGCTGGGCCACGTGCATGCCCCCGGACAGGTATCGCATGACAACCCGCCGATTTTTTATTGCGGATCCCCACAGGGTATGGATCCCTCGGAATCCGGCTGGCACGGCGCCTGGCTGCTCGAGATCGAGGAGTCGGGAACGATCGAGATGACGCGCGTGCCGATCGCCGGCATGCGCTGGGACTCATGTTCAGTCGAACTCTTGCCGCTTGAAGACCGCCAGTTGTTTGAAGAACACCTGGCCGCGGAACTCGCGGCCAGGCTGGACGAGTTGGGAAGCGATCTCGACGATCTGAGAGCGCTGGGTCTGAGAGTGCGTCTGAATGGCGCAACCGAATTGCACGGGAAACTCCCGGAACTGCTTGCGAAGATCGAGATCGAAGACCTGACAACTGAGCATCGGGGCCTAGTGACCTTCGTTGAAAAGATAGAAGACCGTACCCGCCCGCGAGTCGATCTGGCAAGCCTCGCAGCCGGCAGCTCAGCGGTGGCCATTCTGGCCCGTGACCTCGCGCTTCTTGAAAGCAGGCAACCACCTGCAGAGTACCGGAAACTTGTCGAGGAAGCCGGGTTGCAACTAAAGCGCCGGGTGAGCGAGGGTATCCGCTTCGTGCAGCTAAGCGACGAAATCAGCCTTGACGAGAAACACGTTCGCACTCTGCTGCTGCGCGCTGGTTATCGCGCCCTTGACATGTTGCTTGCCACCCGGGCAATCCAGGAGCAGGCAGTGTGAAAATCCGCCGGCTCACAATTCTGCGCATGCCGGGCTTCGAGCACGACGACAAACGGCGTCCCGCCTACGACGGCCTGGCGGCGGGATGCAATTTAATAGTGGGCGGCAACGGCTCGGGCAAGACGACCACCGCCCTGGCCGTCCGCGGCCTGCTCTGGCCGGAAAGCATCGAAGACAAACAGGCACACCTGACAAGCGAATGGGAATCGCCGCGCGGAATCCTTACGCTGGAAATAGACGGCCGCGAAAGGCGGGCTCAGCTTGACGGGGTCGACTGTGACTACCCAGTCATGCCTGTCGACAAGGTGCTGGCGGACTGTTACACGATCACCGTCGACAACCTCTTTCTTCCGGGAGGTACGGATCGCGAGCTCGCCGGGCGGGTGTCAAGGGAGTTGGCCGGCGGAATCGACTTCGCCGCTGTTCTCGACAAGGATCCTTTCAGGCACAAGCGCTCCCGCGGCAGGGACGAGGCCAGGCGGGCGGGAGAGGCGCGCCGCGAACTGCACGAGTTGAAGCGCGAGCAGAAACAACTTCAGCGGGCCAAGGACGACCTGCCGCATCTGCAGCGCCGCTGCGCGGACGCCAAAAAAGCCGCGCAATCACTGGAACAGCTGCAGATCGCAATCGAGCTCCGTGAAAAAGACCGTGTGATCGCAGCTTACGAAGACTCCCTCGCCTCATTCGATCCCGCCATGGAAAAACTCAACGGGACCGAAAGCAAAACACTCGAACGCATCAAGAACGACATCGCGGCCGTGCGCCAGCAACTCGATGAAGCCAGGCAGCGTCTACACACCGAACAGGAACGACGCGAAGCCTGCGAATTCGGTGACTGCGAGCCGCCGGATGAGAAAACCATCGAGGAGCACCGTGACCGGGTCAGGCTGGCGCGGGCACAAGAAGGAATAATACGCCAGCTCGAGGCCGATCTCGCCGCAGACCGCGAACGGCTCGCGGCGGCAGAGAATAAACTCACGGAACTCGGTGATCCACAGCGTTTAGCCGAATTTAACCCGGCCGATCTCGATCGCATCGACAGCCTGCACAGGGAAAGCAGCCGGAAGAAGGCCGAGTTCGACAGGCTCGCCACCGAACGAGGGCTCTTGCAGTCCCAGATCGAAAAACTACGTGCGTCCGCCGGCAAGGAAAACGACCTCGGAGAAGCCACGCGATTGCTGCGCGAATGGCTGCGCCTGCCGGCCGGCGTCAGGACCGCCCCAAAGGGATTGCAGCAATGGCTCGTTCCGCTGGGCGCCGCAGCCACTTCCCTGACCGTGATTGTCTTGGCCGTCAGATCACCTCTTTTCTTGCTGCTGCTCGTACCGCTGGCCCTCGTCTTTTTCGGCTGGTTTGCGGCACGCCCCGGCGATCTCCCTGACGACAGGCGCCGCACGCAAATAGAGGATGAGTGCCGCCGACTCGCCTGCGTCGGTTTGCGGCGCTTCGACACCGTGCTCGTGCAGGACACGCTCAAAAGACTGGAGCAGGAAAAAGAGCGTCTGGCGGCAAGCGCCGAGCAGTCACGGCTCAAGCAGGAGATGCTTGCGGACAACGAATCCAGGCTTGGGCGAGTCAATGAAGAAGTGAAAGACTGCGAGCGCCGCTGGCAAGGGTTGGGAATGCGCCTGGGCACCGGCGAGGAGCACTCTCCGGCGGCAATGGTCTTGCTTGTGGAAGGGCTACGCGCGTACAGGAAGGCGCGCGCCGACTTGTCCGCGGGAAAGGGCGCTCTCGACGAAAGAAAAACTCAGATCGCAAAGATCCTCGGACCGCTTGGCTCTTTTTTGAAGAGCTACGGATACGCAGAATCCAGCGACACCTCCCGGGCCAAGGCCGACGGCGAGGATCTTGCCCGGCGGGCCCAGGAATACCACCTTGCCGGCAACGCCATCGTTGAAGCACAGAAACATGCCGACAGGCAGGAGCACATCATCACCGAGATGCAAGAGCGCCTCGTGGAACTGTACCGGGATGCCTGCGTGGAGTTCGGCAATGAGCGCGAACTATTGTCACGCTACGGGAAGATCGACGAGTTCCGCGAGATCCGTCAGGCGCTTCATGACGCGCGCACGGAACGGAAAGCGCTTGCAGGGCGATTCGGCGGAGATCCGGGATGGATCGAGCTGCTTGCACCGGAACTCGATTCCCTGCGGCAGAAGTTTGAGAACGAAGCGAACCAGTATGACGAGCGTTTGAAAGAGATCCAGAGCCTCGAAGACGAGATCGACTCCGCGGGCCGGGAGCAGGTTATGGAACTGGCACTCGAAAGCTACCGGCAGGCGCTCGAGTCGCTCAGGGAAGCCGGAGAATGTGAGATCTTCGCCGTGGCGGGCAGGTTCCTTCTCGATCGAGCCAAGGCAACCTACATTCGTGAGAGTCGTCCGGAGATTCTCGATCGGGCGGACAAGCTCTTTTCGCTTTTCACCCTGGGTCGTCTCAGCCTTGGATTCGACGAGGACTCGAGCCAGTTCAGGGCGTTCGACGAGACCAAGCGCGTGGGTAAGGGCATAGACGCCTTGTCGCGCGGGGAAAAAACGCAGCTACTGCTGGCGATCCGGGTGGCCTTCGCTCAGCGCGAGGAAAAGGGTGCGCGTCTGCCACTTGTGCTGGACGAGGCACTAATCGAGAGCGATCCAGAGAGGTTTCGCGCCACCGCGACCAGCATGCTCAGGCTTTCTACAAAGGAGGGGCGGCAGGTGTTCTACCTGACATCGCGCCCGGGCGACGCGCTGGCCTGGTCGCATATTGCCTCCGCCGAGGGACTGGGCGAGACGAAGACTTTCAATCTCGATGAACTCGCCGTGCAGAGGCGCGCCCTGGCGGCTCCGCTCAGCGCAGCGCTTCCTCCAGTGCCTTCGCCGAACGGGATGAGTATGACCGACTACGCCATACTGCTTGCCGCTCCCGCTTTCGATCCAGTCGAACCCGTGGGCAGACTGCATCTATGTCACCTGCTCGAAAATCCCGAGTCGCTGTACGATCTGCTGCGCATCGGCATCCGCGAGTGGGGACAACTTCGCAGACTGATGAAATCCGCGGACATAGAGAAGAAATTCCTGACGCGAGAGAATATTTCCAGGGTCCTGGCCAAGGCGGAGTTCCATGAGCAAGTTGCAACAGTCTGGGCCACGGGACGCGGCAAACCGCTATCGGCCGAGGTCATCTGCGAAGCAGGTATAATCTCAGCGACCTTCGAAAATCGGGTGGTGAAGCGCGCACGCAAGCTCGGCAACGACGCCCGAACTCTGATCGCCAGCCTGCGGGACGAACCATTCAAGCGTTTCAATCAGGAATACACCGATCGTCTCGAGGAGTATCTCATCGAACATGGTTACATCGACAATCGCCCACGGCTGTCTCCGCGTGACTCCGTCGCTCAGGTGGTGTCATCCATGAGCGAACGACTTGCGGCAGGCCTGCTCTCGGAAGATTTGCTGCGTGAAATCACAACCAGGGTATTCGGTGCCTGAAAGTCGGGCCTTTCGGCTTGTGCATTCGCATCCCCCGCTCCACGCGCACCGCTTGGCCACAGTTTGAGCCGATGCTGTCCTCGCGCTCGTCTCCTACCGAGATGACCACGTCGTAGCCACCCGCCAGTAGCCGTTCTCGGGAGACGTCCAGCAGGCTCTCCTGCTCGGAACGCAGGACGGTAGAGAAACCGTTCTGTTTTCCCGCGGCGGTGGGGTTTACCGGCGTCAGCTTGACGGCGAAGCGCCGCGGGTCGTACAGGCGCTCGATGACGCCAGCGTCGAAGGACACGTCCCTGGCCAGGGCGAAGTTCAGAATGACCTTGCGATCTCCTTCGTGGAAGAACTTCTCGCCGAAGACTGCAAGCTGTTCGAGCTTCCAGTGCGCCATGGGAATCAACCGCTCACGCTGTGCTTCGTCAGTCGACTGCACGGAGAACTGAAGCTGAAAATGCCCGTGGAAACGCTGCTCCTTGATCTCGAGCAGGCGCTCGAACCATTCATCGCGGCCGCGCGGCGCGATACTGGCCACGCAGGCCCACAGACCCTTTGTCTGTATCATTTCGGGAAGACGCCCGATGGCCGTAAGAACCGCGTCGTTCAGCGAAGGCTCGCCCATGCGGGCGAAATGCACCTTGAGTTTCTGACAGTTTGCGGCGTATTGCGGGTGCCTATCGAGCGCCCAGCGCACCTGTGAAAGCAACTCCTCGACCGTCGGGTTGCCGAAGTAATTCAGGGCCGCGTCGCAGAATGGACACCCGACCGGGCAGCCGAACTGCGTCGAGACGTTGATGATCCACTTCTGACGCCTTGCAAGCGGCGGCGTCAAACCGTCCACCGTCTCGACCTCGAAACGCTCGTCCGAGCGGAATCTCGATACGGCCACCTCGGCCACCTCGGGATCGCCGTAGACTCTCATCACCTGCATGTCACTCGTCTCTGTTCTCATCTCTCTTCCTCCTTGCAAAAACGATAAGCCTCCAGGGCCGCCCTCTGCCCGTCACCCATTGCCGTCGCCACGTAACGCTCACGACCGCGCACCAGGTCTCCCGCCAGCAGCAACCCGGGGCAAGCCGTGCGGATCGCTCCCTGCTGCAGCCCGTTCGGGAGCAACCCGCACGCAAGTTCGTCACGGGGAATACGTCCGATGCAGACGACTATCTCGTGCGCCTCGAACGTCTGTCCCGCGCTACAGTCAAGCAAGTATGCTCCGGGGTGACCTGTAATCTCTTGCGCCAGTGTGTTGCTGTGTATCTCGACTCCTGCGCCTGACGCCTCTTCGACGAGTCGTTCAGCCGAGCGCGGTTTCGCTCCGCGCACCAGCACGGCCACCCGGGCGCCCCGATCGCGGCAGGTCAGGGCGGTGTCCAACGCGGCCTCCCCGCCCCCGATCACGACGACATTACGGTCGCATAAATCGGCCGGCAACGTTCGCGCATCGCGATGCAACCCGTGCCCTTTGTCCCACTCACCTGGCCGCGTGCCCGTAGCCAGCACCACGCTGCGTGCCCTCAAGCTGCGCCCGTCGGCCAGTTCTGCAACGAAGTCGCCATCGCGCCGTAACGCGGTCAGGTGGGAGACGACGACCGGGAGCGCGCTCATCGAAAGCTGTGCCGTGAGCTTCTCGGCCAGCGCAGCACCCGAAATGCCGGGCTCGCCCGGCAGGTTATCGAGCCGGCGCGCGGCCCTGACCAGGCCGCCGACCGGCTCGTCCGATATGGCCAATATGTCCAGCCCGTCACGGGCTGCCTGTAGCGCGCAGGCCACACCGGCCGGCCCCAAGCCGACTATGAGCATGTCCACTGTTTTCCGGGGTATCTCGAATGAAGCAGTCAGGCCGGGCATCCCACAAGGCTCCTGTCCACCGCGGCGGGGATGCCTCCGCCCGGCAAACCGGTCGGAGCCTGACATCACCGCGGCTCGATCGAGCGGCATGATGGCTCACAGCCGGTCAAACGTCAATAAAATACTTGAGTCTTGTGCCGCACACAGTCTGGCGCTAGAATCTGCAAAAGGTGGGAGGAGGTCGGATCCATGCCCAAAAAAAGAATAAAGTTCCTGGCTGCGGTGATTTTCCTTGGCCACCTGGCCCTCGGCGCCTGCGAATGCGCCGATGATCGCATCGGCGCCAACCTGGCAGAGTTGCAGGCCATACCCGATCCAGTCGTCTTCGGAGAGGTTCCCGTCAGTACGGTCAAGACCATCGACGTCACGCTCGAAAACCGCGGCACGGCCACGGTCTTTTTGCACGATCTCGAGCTGACCGAGAACGAGGCCGACTTCTCGCTGAGCGTGCCCGAGGAAATCGACCCGCCGCAAGCCATCCCGCCCGGTAACCGGGTGATCTTCACCGTGCGCTACCATCCGCAGGACTATCCGGCCCACGACCGGGGAACGGTGCATATCACCAGCACCGACAAGGACGCGCCGGAGTACGACTTGCTATGCAAGGGCACGGCGGTCGAACCCATCCTGCTTGTCAAACCGGTGCCGGTCGATTTCGGCTCGGTGCGTGTGATGTCCACCGAGCCGGCCACGCTTTCGGTCGAGCACACCGGCAGCGACCCCGACCCGGTGACCATCTCCGCCATCACGCTCACCGACGACGGAGACGGCGACTTCGAGATACAGGACGCCGCCGACACTCCGCTGACCCTCAACCCGGGCGACGACACCAAGATCCACCTGTCCTATACTCCGCAACTCGTGGACGACTCGGACGAGGGAAGCCTGAGAATAGAAAGCGATGCAGCCAGCCAGGAAATCATGGACGTGCCCCTGCTCGGCTCGAGCCACGCGCCGCGGATCGAGGTCAGCACCACGGCCCTGAACTTCGGCACCGTCAGCCAGGGCGCCAATCCCACCCTGCCCTTCAGCATCAAGAGCACGGGCAACGATCCGTTGACTATCACCGAGTTGCGCCTGACGGACACCGGCAGTCAGAAGTTCGTCTTCGATCCTCTAACTATAACCGACCCCATCGCTCCGCTCGACGAGGTTGAGGTACGAGTCACCTACATCGCCGACGACATGGGAGACGATGACGGCGTGCTGATGATCCGCCACGACGATCCGCTGCAGAGCTCGGTCTTCGTACAACTCCACGGGCGCACACCCTCACCCGACATTGACATCCGCCCCGACAACCTGACCATCAGCATCGCCCACGAAGCACACCAGCAAACGGCCGATATCAAGATATACAACGTCGGCGACGAGGACCTGAGCGTTACCGGTATGCTTTTCTCGAATCCCGACGGAACGTTCGGAATCGTCAGCGAACCGATCTGGCCGGTCACGGTCGGCCCGGGCTCGATCCCCGCAGGCCCCTTCGAGACGGTTCAAATCGAGTTCAAGGAGGCAGGCCAGACCGCCGGCGACGAGTGCAGCCTGACTTTCAACACCAACGATCCCGACGAGGGCACCGTGGTGGTGACCGTCATCGGAGCCTACACGCCATAGTACAAACGGCGTCAGGCCGACTTTTTTTCCAGGAAACGCAGTTCGGGCTTGCCGCTGCGCTCGACAACCTGCTTGGTGATGATGCACTCGTCGATGCCGTTCAGATAAGGCACCTCGTACATTATATCCAGCATGCATTCTTCGAGAATGGTGCGCAGGGACCTGGCCCCGCCGTGCCGCCTGAGGGCTTCGTCCGCCACGGCCTCGATCGCGTCGTCCTCGAAGGTGAGCTTGAGACCCTCGAGACTGAACATCTTGGTGTACTGCTTGACCAGCGCGTTGCGCGGCTCGGTCAGCGCCCGGATCAGATCCTGCTTGGTCAACTCGCTCATCGGAGCCACCACCGGGAGCCTGCCGACGAACTCGGGGATCAACCCGAACTCCAAAAAGTCTTGTGGTTCGATCTGGACCAGCAGTTCGCCGATGGAGTGCTCGAGCTGCCGCTCGACCTTGGCCCCGAAGCCGAGCGCTTTCTCGCCCACCCGGCGCCGGATGATGTTCTCAACGCCATGGAAAGTGCCGCCGCAGATGAACAGGATGTCCGAGGTATCCACCTGCAAAAACTCCTGTTGGTAGTGCCGGCGAGATCCCCGGGGCGACACGTTGGCCAGCGTGCCCTCGATGATCTTCAGAAGCGCCTGCTGGACGCCCTCGCCGGACACGTCCCGGCTGGTCGAGGGTGTATTGCCGCTGCGCCGGGCAAGCTTGTCGATCTCGTCGATGTAGATGATGCCCCGCGAGGCCTTGACGACGTCGTTGTCAGCCGCGGCCAGAAGCGCCTGGACAATGTTCTCGACGTCTTCGCCCACGTAACCGGCCTCGGTCAGCGAGGTGGCATCGACGATGGTGAAGGGAACCTTGAGAAAACGCGCCAGGCTCTGCGCCAGCAACGTCTTGCCGCAGCCGGTGGGACCGAGCAGCATGACGTTCGACTTGCTGAGCTCGACCGTATTCTTCTCTTCCTTGTTGTTCAGCCGTTTGTAGTGGTTGTAGACGGCGACCGAGATGATTTTCTTGGCCAGGTCTTGTCCGATGACGTAGGAGTCGAGGAAATGTTTGATCTCCTCGGGCGTGGGGATGTCGGCGGAGATCTCGCCCTCGGTCTCTTGCTCGCACTCCTCCGAGATGATCTCATTGCACAGGCGCACGCACTGATCGCAGATGTAAACGGCCGGCCCGGCAATCAGCTTGTGAGCCTCGCCCTGGGGCTTCCCGCAGAAGGAGCAAGCCACGGGCGGTGTGAATTCATCTCTGGGCACCAGGCACCTTTAACCTTTCACCCATATAATAGCGCATCCACAGCCAATGACAAGTCCACGGCCAGGATTATTCTCCATTGGATCCGACCAGGCTGCGTAGATCGTCCACCAGCGAGATTGCCCGGTCGACCACAAGGTGTGGAATACCGGTGATGGCCGCCAGTCCGTCGGCCAGGCGATGGGCCATGTTCAGCAGGCGTTTCAGTTCGCTGGATTTCGACGCCGGCTCGGGCCCGGGCAGGCTGTGCTTCAACTCCCGCCGCACCTGGGCCGGCGGAGCGTCATCGAAGGCCAATTCCTTGATCCGGCTGAAGTCCCGTTCGGGCACGCGCTCTTTCTCGCGGATCCGCCGCAGCAGGTCTATGACCTGCATGTCGGGCACGGGTTTCTCGATTCCGTCGCGCTTGAGCACGGCGGGGCCTTCTTGCTTCAAGAAGGCGTAAGAAGCGGTCAGCTTGGCCGCCGTCTGCGGCTTGATGCGCAGTTCCTGACGACAGTATTCCTCGAACTTCCCGAATCCCCATTGCAAGAAAAGCCGCTTGTTCCTGACGCCGTACAGCTTACCCCCGAGATCCACCCAGGAAGTCTTGAAGCGCCGGGCCACCTCGAGCATCTCGTAACGCGGGGTCCCAGGTTGCAGCTGTTCCATCTTCTCGCCAATCGCCATGCTGGCCGAGCTTTCAGTATTCGTCATTGCGTACCTCCCTCCCGCTCGCGTGGGAGGAAGAAGCTAACACGCAAGCATTATCGGCACAACGAGAATATTTTTTGCTGCAGCCTAATTGACTAACGGGCAGCACCTGGGCTATAGCTTCTTCACATGAGCGTCACTTATCGCGATGCCGGCGTGGACATCGAGGCCGGCGAACAGTTCATAAAGGACATCGCCCCGCTGGTGCGCAGCACTCAGCGGCCCGAGGTGGTCGGCTCGCTTGGCGGTTTTTCCGGCCTGTTCGCATTCGATCCGGCGCGTTACGAAGATCCGCTCCTGGTCGCCTCTACCGACGGGGTGGGCACCAAGCTCAAGGTGGCCAACCTGGTCGGTAGACATTCCAGCATCGGCATCGATCTGGTGGCCATGTGCGTCAATGACATCATCGTCACCGGCGCAGAGCCTTTGTTCTTCCTCGACTACTTCGCCACCGCCAAGCTCGATCCCGCCCGTGGCAAGGAAGTCCTGAGCGGCATCGCCGACGGCTGCCGCCAGGCCGGCTGCGCGCTGCTGGGCGGGGAGACGGCCGAGATGCCGGGTTTCTACGCCCCGGGTGATTATGACCTGGCCGGGTTCTCGGTCGGCGTCGTCGAGCGCGGAAACATGCTGGGCTCGCAGCGGGTGCGCTCGGGCGACGTGCTGCTCGGGCTGGCATCCAGCGGGTTGCACTCCAACGGCTATTCGCTGGCCAGAAAGATCCTCGTCGATCCGGATCCCGCGGCCCTGAGGACCACCTGCGAGGGACTGGAAGACACACTGGGAGAAGAGCTTCTGAAACCTACCCGCATCTACGTGCGCCTGGCGCTCGAAATGGCGAAAAAGACGCCCTTGCATGCTTTAGCCCACATCACCGGCGGCGGGCTTCCCGGCAACCTGCCCCGGGTGCTGCCCGGTCACCTGGCCGCCGAGATACGCAACGCGAGTTGGAACCAGCCCGCGATCTTCGATCTGATCCGGCGCAAGGCGGGCGTATCCGAGCGGGAGATGCTCTCGACCTTCAACCTCGGGCTGGGCATGGTCGCCGTCTTGAACCCGGCAGGGCTGGAAGCCGCCCGCGAAGTCGCCTCGCGGCACGGCGTGGAAAGCTTCTCGATCGGCAGGGTAGTCGAAAGACAAGACCCGACCAAAGAACTCGTCCTGTTGCCGGCCGACAGCAGTTGAGACACACGAGAAGATGTCTCGCGGAAGCTATCACGATGTGATCGTCGTCGGTTCCGGCGTTGCGGGACTGATGACCGCCGGCCTGCTTGCAAAGCGCGGCTATCGAGTATTGCAGGTCGGGCAAGGCGATCCCGGGTCGATATACTCTGTCCAGGGCGCCCTCTTGCCGGCCCTGCCGACCGTGCTGCCGCCGTTCGGGCACGCTCCCGTGCTCGACCGGGTGTTGCACGAACTGGGGGTGGAAGATCCCGTGCACCTGCTCGGCTCCGGCGATCCGCCCTTGCAGCTCGTCACCCCCAGGCAACGCATCGACCTGGTTCCCGACAGATCCGGACTCGAGGCCGAACTCGAACGCTCATTTCCCACCGAAAAAAAAGCCGCCCTCGAACTGATCGACGGCCTGCGTTCGCTGGGTGATCGTTTCCGCTCAGAGATTCTAACACGGCCCCTGCTGCCGCCGGACGGCTGGCGCGAACAGGTAAAAACCAGTCGCGCCGACGAGAGGCTGGCACACGAGACCTTGCCGCCGCTATCCGCCTGGCCGCTTCCCCTGAGAATCCTGGCCGCTGGCGCGGGTTTTCACTCCTGGCTGCACGAGGATCCTGGAACCATGTTCGTCAGCGGTCATTTCGTGCAGGCGCTGCTAGGCGGGCCGCGAACGGTATGGAACTTCGAAGAACTCGTCTCGAAGGCGATTGAAAAAAGCGGCTGTGCAGTGGAAAAAAAGACAGTCGTCCAGCAAATCCTGACCGAGGGCAGGCAGGCGACGGGTGTAAAAACCCTGCGCGGAGAAAAAACATACACTTGCGGAGCACTGTTGGCCGGCTTACCCATCGGACGCTGCCTAGAATTGTTTCCGCTCGACGGAAGACACAAGAGACTGATGGGCGCGGCAAACTCAGTCCGGCAACATGGCAGTATATTCATGGTGAACCTGATGCTGCCGACCGAGTGCCTCCCGGTCGGCATGGGAAAGCACCTGCTGATGGTTCGCCGCCCGGACGAGCAACTGCGGGAAGGCAATCTGATCCTGCTGCACAGGTTCGACCTGCCCGACAAGCCGGGCAAGTCCATGTTGAGCCTCTCCTGCCGAGTGGCCTACAAGAAGCGCTCGCTGGGGCGTGAATACCTCGGGCCGCTGCACAAGGAGATGATCGAGGCGGCCACCTGGCTGGTCCCGTTTCTCGATCAATTCCTGCAAAGCCAGTCGAGCCCGTTCTGGGAGGGACGCGCGGATGACGAGCCGCATCCCGATCCCTGGTCGCTACGGCCCATCTTTGAATGCAATTGCGAGGTCAGCCTGGGCTGCGCCGTCCTGCCGGGCAAGACACCCTACAAGAACATCTTCTATTGCGGCCCGGAGACAATCCCCGGTCTCGGAGTGGAAGGCGCCGCCAAGACGGCCGTGCAGAGCGTAGATCTCCTGACCGAAAAGCTGAAGTTGAAAAAAATCCTTTGACCTTCCACGAAAAAAACGGGTATTGGGTACAGCGCGGCTCCACCGCAATCAAAATAATCCGCGCACGGGCTAGCCCGCTACTGAAAATCTTTGCGGTACGCGAAGATTTTCGGAATTAGTAGTACAAAATGGTTGATTCTCTGGGTGCGATATGCTACCTCGGTGTTCCTCGCGGGTCGATGTACTTGAAAGAACCCGCGGCAAGGAGATCTGAACATGGCCAAGCGATGTGAAATCTGTGGCAAGGGGCCGTTATCCGGCAATCGCGTCTCTCACGCGCATAACAAAAGCAGAATGCGCCAACTACCCAACCTGCAGAAGGTCCACGTTGTAGAAAACGGCAGGCGCGTCACCAAGCGTGTGTGTACCGGTTGCATCAAGTCTGGGCGAATCGCCAAGTAGAAATACCCAGGAAACGATCATTCACGAATAAACACTAATAAAAAAACGAGGAACCCTTGAAGGGTTCCTCGTCATTCTCTGGCCACGAAGACAGGGGGAAACGGGAAGGCCAACCGTTACCCAAACAGCCAAAGAATGTTACATCTGATTCCTCCAAAATCCATCTTATCCAGGAAGGACACTAGCCCAACCATAGAGCTTTGTCAACATCGTTGAACCAGTCGGATGAAAATATTTATTGTGCAATTACAGTCAGTTACAAACTCTCAAGGCTTTCTCACGAGTTACGTCACTGGTAACTCAAGTGACCATTTTTTCGGTCCTCGTGCTTTTTTGTTAAAGATATCAACCTATTAGCCATAATCGCGATCGGATCGCGATTTGGTGGGTAAAAAATGACCCACTGTTGATTAGCGGCCGAAAGGCTCGTCGAAAGGAAAAAAACTTGATTGAGCAGGCTGCGACACCTACCATGAAAGGCGTTCGTCTAGGAGAATGCGAGGAGAGCAACATGGAGGACATGATCCCTTGTCCCTATTGCGGCGAGCTCAATGTGGTCGGCAGCAACATCTGCTCGCGCTGCTTCAAGCCGATCCGCGATGTGGCCAACCCTGAGCGCGCCGACTTCGAACAAACCGCCAAGACAAAAGTTCCTACCAGGAGAGGCATCTTGAAACGCTTCAAGCACTTTTGGAATCGCTGGCGACGTCACGTCCGCTGAATTCGAAACAATGTCACGCTACTCGGGCCATCGCGGACGGGTATTCATCCAGATTGGCATCGCCTACGCCGTGCTGCTGATTGCGGCTCTGGCCTGGTCCATGGCGCGCGGCGACGGCCCGTTGCCAACGCCCGCGGGCGTCTCTTTCGCGCGCCATCTCACGGGAGCCGCCGTGGGGCTGGCTGCCGGCCTGCTTGTCGTGACCGCTGACTGGCTTTCCGTGCGCCTCTTCACCTGGGCCCGCCGGCTCGAAGACGAGTTTAGAAAAATCCTCGGCCCGCTGTCTGCCGGCCAGGTGATCTTCCTGGCCGCGACCAGTTCGGTTGCCGAGGAGGTGTTCTTCCGCGGCGCCATGCAGCCTACTCTGGGACTTACGCTCACCGCCCTGGTGTTCGGGCTGGCGCACATCGGTCCCACGCGCATCTACCTGCCATGGACGCTTATGGCTATCGGGATGGGATTCGTGCTCGGCTGGCTCTTTACCTGGACATCCACGCTGCTGGCTCCCATCGCCTGCCACCTGATGATAAACGCTGTCAACCTTACGCGTATCGCTCTCAGGGCGCGGGGCTCCCCGGCACCGGATCCCTGATCGCGCCGTAGAGCCTGAACACCCGCGCGCCTCCGTAGTAGTGACCAAGGATCTGGCGGTAGTCACGAGCATGTTCGGCCATACCCACCGCGCCTATCTGGCACAGGCCCACTCCATGACCCCATCCGCCACCGCGGAAAGAGAAGGCGGTCGGCATCTGCTCGGCGTCGAACTGCACTTCGACCTCGAACATGCCGCTGCGCAGGTTGCCGAAAAGCCGCCGCACGGGCCATTCACGCTGCACCAGCAAATCGCCCCCGGTACCCACCACCCTGACGACTTTGACGCGCCCGGAGACTCCCCGGGAAAGAACCTGTATGGACACAACCTGGCCGACGGGCTTCACCTTGGCCACCAACCGATCCATCTCCTTAGACGGGATGACCTTGTTCCAGCGGTAGAGGCCTTCCCGGTTGAGCGTGGACAAACGGCACCAAGCCGGCGGCGAGACCGTCAACCAGGCGTGCAGATCACTTCCGGGAGAAGGCCAGTTGAGAGCCTCCCCGAGGGACATGTCGCTAATACCGCGCAAGGCCTGGCTGGGAGGATCCGACCATACGGTATCGTTGTTCTCGGTGTGGCCTCCGCACGAGGCGCTATAGACCGAATCGACCAGTTTCGCGCCCAGGAAGAGCAACTCGCCGCGAGTGGCGCGGACGGCCCGGCCCGGGCGATCTTTCTCGACATCGACGCCCGAGTACACCTGGCAATGGGTGGCGGCGCACAGCAGATAGGGATCCATGAAGTGGCGTGCACCGATTTTCGCAAAGACCTCTCCACGGGCCACGACGGCCTGGGCCTTTAGTGCTTCCATCGGCGCGGCCGGGCTTATCTCGACAGGCACCAACCCCTCGAGCAGGCGTTCGACGCCCACGCGGTTGACCACGGCAAACCGGCCGTTACGATCGAAGGTTATCAGGATTGTTCCCGCATAACGGCGGTCTTCGAAGCCATGCCACCTGTATCCCTTGCCATACTCCACTCGCTGCACAGTAATCGGACCGCTTCCGGCCGGACGCACCGTCACCAGGTCGGATGCCAGCGCGAGCTTTTTTCCGCTCTCATCGAAGACGCGAATCGTCCCCGAAGGGCGCCGGCTGAGATGGGCATGCACGAAAGTCCGCGTCCCGAAGCGATTAAAGATCCCCGCCGCTGCCCGCCCGGCCTCGTCTTCGGTCTCAAAGGAGCGAATCGCCAAGACATAAGTGCGATTGTCGATCACATGCCCACGGATGCCGAAGACGCTGCCCGTCTCGAACACCTGGACCTGCTCTCCCCTTGCGCGCCATTTGGCAATCCTGTCGTCCAGCAGGCCCTTCTGACTGAAGTGCAGGCTGGCTACACCGCACCAGTATGTGACCTTGGCCATTGTGGCATCACCAATCTCAAAGTCACGGCTCGCGCCGGCAGCGACTTCGAGAGTCGTAAGCCTGGCGTCGGTGGAGTCCGCCGCCAGGTAGGTCAGCACGAAGCCCTCCGGCGAGGACAGCCTGACGCTCTGCTGGTCATCCATAAGCCCGATCGTCACCTGCGGAAAACCGTCTGCGCCGAAGAGTACCTGGGACGAATAAAGCAGGCCGGCCTCGTCCGCGACGGTCTCACGCCCCTCTTCTGCCATTGCAAGCGTGACAAAAAAGACGATCGCCAACAGGCTGGTAATGAGCCGCGGTAAGGGTAGCGTCATCGGCAAGCGCCCCTTGCACATCACGGCCCCCGAGGCCGTCGAGGCCCCCGAGAACCGGGGGCCTCGACGGCCCCGGCGGCCTCGGCAGCCTCTGGGGCGGCCAAGCGCTCGGGCCATGTTCGCGCCCCGTATTTTTCGAGCAGGGCTGAAAGTTGTTTCTGCAGGAGCGCGCGCCTGCGTAGCGTGCGAATCCTGGCTACCAGCACCTCCCGGACGGCGGCAAGTCGTTCACCCTTGCCGGGCCAAGCGCATCCCCGCCGCGCCACGAAAACCCCCCGTTCGGTGACAACCGCTTCGCTCAGATTTCCCTCGGCCGGCAGCGAGCATACCGCCTGGTGCAACTTGGAATCCATGCCGCTCAGTTGCGGATCGCTGAGCGTTTTCCAGTACTCCTTGATCACTACCGTCGGGTGGCCAACCTGGAAGCGCCGTGCCGCCGCCAGGAAGGCGTCCAGGTCCGCCGCGGCCCCGGCTAACGTAGCGTGAATTTTCCTGCCCAGTTCGAGCGCCAAGCCGCGCGCACAGACGAGTTGCTCGCCATGCTCGGGTACATGCATGTCGGGAAAATAGCCCACCGCCACCGCAATGACATCCAGGCTGGACGGCCTGAAGATGTCCGATTCACCAGTGGTCATATAGCGCGCCTTTTCGCGCTCGAAAGCGGCGCGAACTTCGCTATCGCTCACTGGGAGCCGGTCGCTGGCGGCCACCAGACGATCGAGATAGACCCGGGCCAACAGACGCTTGGTTCTCTCGCCGACGGCCGGCAAGTCGCCGGCGCCCGCAGCCCTTGCCTGCAATGCCAAGGCAGCCAGCTCAATCGCCAGATCGAGCCGCCCCTTGTCAGAATCTATATCACCTGCCGGCAGATCGCTTGCGGCACGTAATTTTTGTGCCATGCGGGCATACTCGTCAATCTCGTCGAGATGAAGGCCGTCCACCAGTTTCCCGAGAGGCCCTGCCGTAACGGGAACACCGGACAACTGAAGCTGGCCGTTCCCCGAGCCGGCGCACGAGCACAAGCAGAACACGAGTAAAATCACAGCACACGACCCTATCATGTTTACTTTTGACATGCTCTCTCCCTGCGGACATCATTGTACCTAGAGCAAAAATGATAGACAATAGTGTTGACAAACACGATTTCCGGCTTACAGCAATATTGTACATTACTTTTCTGTTCTGCTGCCAAATCAAACACGGAGGATTACATGTCCGCAGCCAAACTTACCAAGGAACAATTAATCGCCAAGGCTCAAAAACCAGCCGAGGATGCCATGAGGCTGCACCCTTTCTACAAGGGCAAGTTCGAGATCTGCCCCAAAGCCTGCGTGCGGGATTTTCAGGATTTCGCCATCTGGTACACGCCGGGCGTGGCGGCGCCGTGCTTGGACATCAAGGCCAACCCGGAGCGAGTCTGGGAGCACACCGCCAAGGGCAACACGATCGCCGTGGTCTCCGACGGAACCCGTGTCCTGGGGTTGGGCGACATCGGTCCCGAGGCGGCCATTCCAGTCATGGAAGGCAAGGCCATGCTGTTCAAGTATCTCGGCGGCGTGGACGCCGTGCCCATTTGCCTCGACACCAAGAAACCCGAGGAGATCATCTCGGCCGTCAAGTGGCTGCAGCCCTCCTTCGGCGGCTTCAATCTAGAAGACATCTCCAAGCCCAAGTGTTTCGGGATCCTCGAAACACTGCGCAAGGAATGCCGGGTTCCGGTCTGGCACGACGATCAACAGGGTACCGCGGCCGTGACGACGGCCGGCTTCATCAACGGGCTGAAGGTCGTGGGCAAGGCAATCGACCAGATCAAGATCGTATTGCACGGCGCCGGCGCCGCCAACATCCGCATCGCCCACCTGCTGATTCTGGCCGGGGTTCCCGCGGGAGAAATCATCATGGTCGATTCCACAGGAACGCTGCACCGCGGGCGAACCGAGTTGCGGGAACGCGAACCCGAGAAGTGGAAACTTTGTGAGATAACCAACGAAAAGCAACTGGTCTGCTCGGCGCCCGAGGCCATGCAGTACGCCGATGTACTCATCTCGCTATCGAAATCGGGCCCGGATGTCATCAAGAAGGACTGGGTGGCCGGGATGGCCAAGGGATCAATCATCTTCGTCTGTGCCAATCCGATCCCCGAAATCTGGCCCTGGGACGCCAAGGAGGCCGGCGCCCGCGTGGTGGCCACCGGGCGCTCTGATTTTCCCAACCAGGTAAACAACTCCCTGGGCTTCCCCGGCATCTTCCGCGGCACGCTGGACGTCAGGGCCAAGACGATCACCGACGAGATGTGCCTCGAGGCGGCGCTGGAGTTGGCCCGCTGTGCCGAGGACCGCGGGCTCAACGACGACTACCTGATTCCCACCATGGACGAGTGGGAAGTCTTCCCGCGCGAGGCGGCGGCGGTGGGCATGAAGGCCATCGAGCAAGGCGTGGCCCAGATCACCGACGTGACGCGCGAAGACCTCCGGCAACAAGCCGAGAAAGTCATCAAGCGCGCCCGCGATCAAACCCAGATGCTCCAGGAAAAAGGCTTCATCCCCCTACCGTAGGGGACTATTGACTCGGTTGACTTTTTGCCGGGCGCATTCCAATATCTACGAGTGACGTATTTCGCAGCGAAAACGTCGAAAACATTCGACTATCACTTGGAACACGAGTGGCGAATGATCGGCAACCAATTCAGGCCAAGGTGCATGACCGTAACGGTAACTATCGCGCTGGCGGTCGCTCTGCTCGCTTACGGCTGCGATAGCACGCGATTCAGGGTGCGCACGCCTCCCGGTCAACAGGTGGACTTTTTCGAGCAGACCTCGGTGCCGCGCATCGATGTGCTGTGGGTGGTCGATAACTCGGCATCCATGGCCGAGGAACAGCAGGCCCTGGCAGAAAACTTCGACCATTTCTTCGGCTATCTCGACTCCACCGGGGCCGACTACCACATCGGGGTCACCTCTACCGACATCTACAGTCCCGATCATCAGGGCCGCCTGCTGGGTGAGGATCCAATCATCAGCCAATTCACTCCCAACGCCGATGAAGTCTTCGCGGCCAACGTCAATGTGGGCACCGACGGCAAGGGAGACGAGCAGGGCCTGGCCACGGCTTTACTGGCACTGAGCGAACCCCTCATTTCGGGAGCCAACCAGGGCTTCTTGCGGGACGACTCCTACCTGTTCGTCATCTTCGTTTCCGACGAGGACGACCACTCCTTCGGAGAGCCGGGCTACTTTGTCAGGCGCTTCGAACAGATCAAGGGCATCGGCAACGACGGCATGTCCAAGACGGCCGCCGTGGTGGGCGACGTTCCCGAGGTACCCGCCTGGTGCCGCGAGAGCAAGAACGCCGAACCGGGTGAGCGTTATACCGAGGTGGCCGCAGGCACCGGCGGGTTGGCCTTGAGCATCTGCTCAGACGACTTCGCCGGCAACCTGGACCAACTGGGTTTCTCGGCGGCCGGTCTCAAGCGCTATTTCACTCTCTCGCGCGCTCCGGTGCCCGCGACCCTGGCGGTCTGGGTCAAGACGAGCTGCGCGGCCGAATCCATGCCAAGAGATGTGTGTGCCGAGTTCTACGACGACTGCGGCGGAGCCGCCGCGGACGTTTATGGGGCCACTTGCATCCTGCGCCAGGCACTGCCCGACGGCTGGAGTTACGAGGAAGAATCCAACAGCATTCGTTTCTACGGACGGGCGCTGCCGCCCTTCAGCGCGGTGATCGAAGTCGGCTACATCCCCAAGGAGTCGTAAATGCGCTCGGCTCCGGCAATCGTGGTTTCCCTGTTCTGCCTGGTCTGCGCGGGCTGCAACGAGGACGTCCTGATTGAAACCCCGCCATACATGCGGGTTGGAAGCGACGCGATAGAGTTCGGCGCCATCGCCGTCGGGCGCACGGCAACACGCAGCATCAAAATCCAAAACACCGGCGCAAGTACGCTTAGACTCTCCGAACCGACGTTCACGGGCGATCCAGACTCTGTCTTCTCCGTTACAGGCTACGATGCAACGATCGAAGCCGCCCACCGCGGGATGCTCAGCGTCGCCTTCGCCCCGGTGCAGGTCATGCGTTACGAGGCCGTCATGCTGATCGCCGGCAATGATCCGGATCATCCGAGCGCCGGGGTGTCCCTGGGCGGCGACGGTTTCCGGCAGGGTGCGCTCGAGGTCGATCCCGACTGGGTCGACTTCGGCAAGATAGACGCCGGCCGGGTCGGGCTGGGCCAGGTGACGATTCGCAACGTGGGCAACGGCGCCCTGCTGGTAACCGGAATAGAGCTCAGCAACTCGACCAGCCACGACTTCGAGATTCTCTCCTCGACCAAGCCCGGCGAGATCGACCCGGGCGTCGAGATCCCCGTGCGCCTGGCCTACCGGCCGAACCTCGACAGCCGGCCTCCCGGCGAGGGCGAGATGATCGTCCAGGCCGCCGATCCTTTCAACCCGCGGGTCGAGGTGCGTCTGACCGCCAGGCTCAACCGCGCTCCCGTGGCCGATGCCGGACCCGACCAGGATGTCGACCCGTTGCAAGAGGTTGTACTCGACGGCAGCCACAGCAACGATCCCGACGGCGACTTGCCTCTCTCCTTCGCCTGGACGCTCGTTCGCCGGCCAGAAGGCTCGGAGACGGTTCTAGCGGGCGAAACCATGGACCGGGCTTCCTTGATCCCCGATCTCGTCGGAGTCTACGAGGCGGAACTGTTCGTGACGGATAGCACCGGTCTTACGAGCCTGCTGCCCGACCGCGCGGTGATTACGGCAATCCCGGCCGAACGCCTGCTGTTGGAGCTCGTCTGGGACTCGCCCCTGGCCGATCTCGACTTACATTTGCTTGCGCCCGGAGGAACTCTAGACGGAGCGCTCGATTGTTATTTCGGCAACCGCACGCCCGACTGGGGCGCTCTTGGCGACCCCGAGGACGATCCCGAACTTCTGCGTGATGACCTGATGGGCTTCGGTCCGGAAACCATCGGATACGACGATCCCATCGGGGGAACATTCCAGATTTTCGTCAACTACTTCGCATCCCACACGCCATCGGGACAGGAGCCTACCAGCGCCACGCTCCGAATCTACATAGACGGAATCCTGGAAGCCGAGTTGACCAGACGCCTGTTCTCGCAGGGCCAGCAGTGGAGTTCCGCCACGGTGAAATGGCCCGAGGGCACTGTCACCGAACTGGATGCTCAGGAGTAGCTCGATGGCTAGGCAATCGCATCCAAAACTGGGCCTGCTGCTGCTGCTGGCTCTCTGTACTGCAGCCTGTCAGGGGGCACCTGACAACAACGGTGACGGCGGCCCGGATATCACACCCTGCGCGTCGCGCCTCGATTGCCCCGGCAAATTGGGCTGCGTCGACGGGGTCTGCGGGCCCTGCGCCCGGGATCGAGACTGCCTGGTCAACGAGTGGTGTCACCCGCTTACCAACCTGTGCCAACCATACGGCGGCGACGAGTGCCGCCTGAATGAAGACTGCAAATTGGGTTCTTTCTGCGTGCAAGGCTACTGCAAGGGTGCGGACGAGGTCGTACCCTGCTCCGCCGACTCAGACTGTGACGTCAGCGAGCGCTGCGACCGACTCAACCTGATGTGCATCGACGACCTGGGCTGCAATCGCGACCTGGACTGCGCAGTTTCAGAGGTCTGCGACTTGGCCTCCAATCACTGCGTCAGCGCCTGCACACCCGCCAACCAGGACGTGATCTGTGGTTACGGGCTGGTGTGCGACGAGAACGGGCGCTGCGTCGAGTGCTTCTCGGACGACCAGTGCGGCATCGGTATGCGCTGCAACACCGAGACCATGCATTGCGAGGGAGAGAACAGCTGCGTTACCAACCGCGATTGCCTGCCGGGACAGGTATGCAACGCCCAGACCCACCAGTGCACCGTGCCCGTGCCGGCTTGCCTTTCCAATGCCGATTGCGCCTCTGGCACCATCTGTGATCCGTCGCAGGGGCTATGCATTCCTTCTAACTGCCAGCCCGATCCCGCCGAGCCCAACGACAGCCCCGCGACCGCCGCGCCTCTTTTTGCCGGACGCACGGATGGTTTCACTTTGTGCCCTGCCGATCTCGACTGGTTCGCCATTGAACTGAGCCGTGGAGACAGGCTGCAGGTTATTGTCAACACGGATTTCCTGGCTGCCGATCATTTCCAGGTGGTGTTGTTCGATCCCGCCGCGGAAGAAGTGCTGCAGGAAACCTCGCTTCTCATCGATCACACCGTGGCCGAAGACGGAATATACCTGCTGAGGGCGCAAACCACGGATCCGCGCGCCGAGTACGATCTGGTTGTTACGGTTTCGCGCGGCATACCCTGCGATGACGACGATTTCGAACCCAACGACTCGGCCTACGCTGCCGCCGCCGTGGGTCAGGGAGATTTTGCGGGTCTCGCCGTGTGTCCCCACGACGAGGACTGGTTCGTGCTCCAGCGCCCCCTCGACAAGCGCCTCGAGGTGCGCATCGAGTATCCCGTGACCGAGGGCGACCTCGATCTCGACCTGATCGGCGGCGACGCCCAGACTTTGATCATGCGCTCGGCAACCGCCGGCGACAGCGAGTTCGTCTTCGCCGACGACGACCCCGGCACCCGCTTCTTCGTAAGGGTCTACGGCAGCCCGCAGACCGCCAATCGCTACGAGATGATTATTGATTTGCTGCCTCGGGACAGATCCGGAGGAAGCTGACATGAAAATGAGAAGAATTTTATTGCTATTGATCATCCCGCTGGCCGCCACTTTTGGGCTTCCGGCCTGCTCGGGTGGCACTTCTTTGCGCGATTCCGGTCCGGACGCAGACGCCTTCGACGCCGACGGCGGCCAGGACGCCGACGGTGACGACGGGCAAGCGGTTGAGAGTGATGTGTCCGACGGCGGACCTGTAGAACTGAAGGTGCAGGCCGTGCTGCCATCGCGGGGTCCCATCCAGGGCGGCACCTGGGCCAACATCGTCGGTTCGGGCTTTGTCGAGGGGATCGGCGACAGTCCCTTCGACGTGCGCGACGTAACCAGCGTGAGTTTCGGCGACAACTCGGCCATCGATATCGAGGTGATCCGCGACGACATGATAAGCGTGCGCACCCCGGCAGGTATCGCCGGACCGACGGACGTGGCAGTCGAGAATCCCAATGGGCGTTATGTTCTCGAGAACGCTTTTTCGTACTTCGACACGGTCACGGCATTCGAGGTCGATCCGGCCGATCTTGCGACCCGCGGCGGAACTCCCCTTTCGGTTTCGGGGACGGGCTTTTCGTCCGACACCACGATCCTGGTAGCCGGCCGCGGCTGCTCGGCAACCAGCGTCGAATCGAGCACGCGCGTCACCGGCCTGGCGCCTCCCGGCGCGCAGGGCCAGGCCGACGTCGAGGTGGTCAACCGCAACGGACGCGCCCTGCTCTTCAGGGCGGTGCGTTTTCACCCTGCCCCTGTTCTCGATTCGCTTCTACCCGTGGCCGGCCCGACGTCCGGAGCCACGGTCGTCGCCGCCGCCGGCCTGGGCTTCGAAGACGCCACGCGGCTCTTCTTCGGAGGCTCGGAGGCCGGCGATGTCAGCCTGATCTCATCCACTGGCATCGAGGCATCGACCCCTCCCGGCGCCGTGGGCGGCGTCGACGTGATCGCCCAGGGGCCACTCGACACTTCCACTCTGAAGGGTGGTTTCGTCTATCTGGAAGAACCCCAGGGATCGCTTGCGGTGCTTGCCGTGGCCCCGGCAAGCGGGTCGACCGATGGCGGACAAACGCTTACGCTCGTTGGAGAGGGCTTTACGAGCGGCATCGACGAAGTGCTCTTCGGCTCCAACCCGGCCGGCGACCTGACCGTGATCGACGACCGCCGCCTGAGCGTAACGCTGCCTGCGGGCCAGGCCGGCCCGGTGACGGTCACTGCAAAAACGTCGAGCGAGCAAACCCAGGCCGGTGACGCCTTCCGCTACTTCGTCCCGCTGCAGGCGAGCGCGCTCGATCCCGCGAACGGCCCCGTATCGGGCGGCACGGCCTTCAGCCTGCAGGGCTCCGGATTCCACGACGGGGTCGAGGTGCTTTTCGGCGGCGTTCCGGCCGGATCGCTTGCGCTACAGGGCGACACGGGCATCAGCGGGTTGACCCCGCCGGGACCGTCCGGCCCGGTGGACCTGCGCGTGCGCGATGACGACTCTGAAGACGTGCTTGCCGGAGCCTTCAGCTATACAAGCGATCTGTCCCTGCTAAGAATCGATCCGGACATGGGCGCCATGGCCGGGGGAACCTACGTGACCTGCTACGGCCAGGGTTTCACGCAGGGTATGCACGTTTTCTTCGGCGGCGAGCAGGGCACGATCATCGAGGTTACCTCCGACTCGATACTTACCGCCCGCACACCGCGCGGAAATCCCGGAGAGGTCAATGTACTGATTACCAAGGACTCCGAGGAATTCGAGCTGCCTGCCGGGTTCGCTTATTTCGACCCGACCAACGATCGCGGCGGTGCATCGGGAGGTCCCCTGGTCGGCTCGCTCAATGTGACCGCCATTGACGGCAGCTACAACAACTACGGCGCCCCTGTGCCCGGCGCGACTGTGCTGATCGATCAGCCGGCCATCTCCGGCTTGACCGACGATCGCGGGCAGATTACATTCTCCGGCCCCGCGCTGGTGCGGGCACTTACAGTAACGGTGGCCAAGGAGAGTTTCGAAGCGGTTACTGTCGGCGGATTCGAGGCAGCCAACCTGTCCGTCTATCTCTATCCCAACGTGCAAGAGCCCATTCAGATCCAGCCGGGGGACTTGAAAACGGCCGACCTTAGCGGGCGCGTCTTCGGCTTCAAGGATATTCCCGGACTGCCCACGGGCCCTACCACCAGCATGCAGGCCCGTGTCAACCTGACGGCCTGGAGCATCTATTCCGTCCCGCCCTACGGCGGGGTCCCTTCAGGCCAGGTAATCGAGAACGACGGCGACCAGTACCAGTACACGCTGCGCTTGGGCAACTACTCGGTCTATTCTGTTTTCGGATCATACGAAAGCGGCAACGATGCCTTCACTCCTGCCCTGCTGGGCGTGCGCCGCAACATCAGCCTGATAAGCGAGGATCCGCTCCCGGGCCAGGATATAATTCTCAGCACCTACCTCGATCGTTCGGTGCCGGTTCACCTCGAAGACCCGCCATTGGGAAATTCGGAGAACCCGGCCGGCTACAGCGCCTACGTCAGCCTGGACTTGGGCTGGGACGGAATCATCTACCTTTCCCAGGACCAGAGTAGCGGAACAGAGCTGGTTCTCGAAAGGCTGCCTTCGGCGGCCTCGGGCGCCTTCATTTTCGTAGGACTGGCCAGTGTCAACGGCAGCTACCCGTTATCGTACACTTTCCGACGCCAGGAGGGTGAAATCGGCGACGGTGTCACACTGGGGCCCTTCCTGGGATTCACCGAGATAAACGACCCGCCCGCGGAGGGCGAGATGACGGACGGCCGCATAGCCTGGACTATCAGCGGGCCGACCCCCGAGCTTTGCGAGGTGCTGATCGAGACGAACGAGCTGATACCCAACGTTCTCTGGAGAGTGATCCTGCCCGGCGATGTCACCGAGATAAACTTGCCGCAGGAGCTTCTGGGCATGCTGCCCCAGGGGGAACCCCTGATCTTGTTAATCTACACGGCGAACTCGCCCCGCTTCGACTTCGGCCGTTTCAACTACGGCCAACTCGGCTCGGGACGCTGGACGGATTACTCCATCAACTTCGCCGTCTTTACCGCCCCTTGACGGGTCGTGGGCCTATCGCCATGTCACTCCGCCGGCCATGGTTCGTGCTCCAGTGTTCGATCTGTATAATCGCCTTGACGAGTTGCACACAGGGAGAGCACTTGCGTTCCTTTTGCACGCAGGACGAGGACTGCCCGCCGGGGTTCCGTTGCGACCCAGGCAGCGGCCTGTGCCTGTGCGCCGACGATGAGGTCTGTAGTCCCGGTGAATACTGCGCCCCCGACGGACGTTGCCGCAAACGCATGGGCTGCGACACCAACCAGGACTGTCCCGCCGACACCTTTTGTGACAGCACCACCGGCAACTGTATCGAACTCGGCAAGTGCACCAAGGACGCGCAATGTCCCCCTGGACAGATATGCACCGAGTTCTTCGAGTGCGCCCCCGGCTGCCGCACAAGCGGCGATTGTCCCCTGGGACACGTTTGCCGCGACAGCGACTGCCTGGCAGGCGGCTGCGACGACAAGAGCTATTGCGATTACGGACAGCTGTGTGACACGCAAGCCGATGGCTGCTACGACGCCGAGGGACCTTATTGCGGCCATTGCAAGCCGGTCGACATCTCCAATCCCTATCGCTGCGGTCCGGGGCCCAACTTCTGCATCATGACCAACAACGATCCCGGCCTGGAGCCGTTCTGCGGCGTGGATTGCAGCCAGGGCCAGGAATGCCCCAACGGCTACGGCTGCAGCCTGATCCTGACCGCCCCGGAGGGCTCGTGCCGCTCGGACGACGAGTGCGCCTCCGGCGAGTGCCACATAAACGAGGGCGACGAAGTCGGCTTCTGCCTGTGCGCCGCTGATGCCGAATGCCCCCGGGATTCCTGCGACGACTTCAGCGGACAGTGTCGCCTGACGCGCCGCCCGTGCGTACCGGGCGGCGCCGATTGTGACCGGCCGATTTTCTGTATCGACGGGCTGTGCCTGATCGGCCGCAACTGCACCCCTGCCGAGGGGCTCGACTGCGCCGACCTGGGGAACTGACGCATGGTATCCTCGAAAAAACTCCTGCTTCTTGCGGCCTGGACAATCGTCTTTCCGGCGGGATGCCAGCAGAGCGAAGGGCTGCGCTCTTTCTGCATACAGGACGAGGACTGCCCGGAGGGCTTTCGTTGCGACCACCAGACAGGCCTGTGCCTGTGTGCCGACGACAGCGTCTGCAAACCCGAGGAATATTGCGCCCCGGACGGCCACTGCCGCAGGAGGATGGGCTGCGACACCAACCTCGACTGCCCCGCGGGTACATTCTGTGACAGTACCACGGGCAACTGCATCGAGTTGGGCAAGTGCACCAAGGATACCCAGTGTCCCCTGGGACAAGTGTGCGACCCGAATTCCTACCGCTGTGTCGGTAAGTGCAGAACCAGCGGCGACTGTCCGCAGGGCCAGGTGTGCTACCAGGAACGCTGCCACGATGGCATGTGTGAGGACAAGAGCTACTGCGACTACGGGCAGCTTTGCGATTCCGAAGGCATGACCTGTTTCGACGACACGCGCGGCCCGTACTGCGCCTATTGCAAGTCGGCCACGATATACGAACCGCATCAGTGCGGCGCCGGGCCGAATTTCTGTCTGGTCAAGGGAGGCAACCTGAGCCTGCCGCCGTACTGCGGCGTGGACTGCGGCCAGGGTCAGCCCTGTCCCAACGGGTATGCTTGCTTCTCTGTTCGCATAGTCTACACGCGGGACAATTGCCGCTCGGATGACGAGTGTGAGTCGGGCAAGTGCTACATCAAGGAGGGCGACGAGCTCGGCTTCTGCCTGTGCTCGAGCGACGACCAGTGCCCCCAGGATTCCTGCGACGACTTCCTTATGGAGTGCCGCATAACCCGCCGGCCATGCACGCCCAACGGAAACGAATGCGCAAGAAAGGTGTATTGTATAGACGGTTACTGCCACATAGGATACAATTGCAAACCGGTCGAAGGGTTACGCTGCGAGGATATTCTTCAATGAATCACGGGCTGCGCGCCCCACTGCTTGCCTGCATCTGCTGCCTGGCAGTCGCGGCCCCGGTCTGGGCTGACAACCAGGCTTTGGCGAAAAAGCTCGAGCGAGCACTCAAAAGTTCAAGTTTCAAGGTCCGGCTTCAGGCAGCTATCCTGATCGGCAAGAAGAAGATCAGCGGTGCCGCCAGGCTGTTGCGCGGCGTACTGGACGATGAGCACGACGTCGTCCGCGCCGCCGCGGCGCTTTCTCTGGGCAAGCTCGGCGACGAGGAGTCTCGCGGGAGGCTGGCGGCCCTGTTGGCCTACGAGAACAAGCTGGTGGCCAAGTCGGCCGAGAAATCCTTGATCCTGCTCGACAGGCGCCGTGAAAGTCCGGTTTATCTGGTTGCCATCGGCCGGCCGAAACTGCCTCAGGGAGTGGCTCGCTCACGCGGCATGCGTCTCATCCGCGTCTTCAGGTCGAAGCTCGTTCAAGTAGATGGAATTGTTCTCAGCGCGGGTGAGGAAAGGGCGCTGAGCGGTGACGATCTTACGGGGCACCTGAAGAGGCGCAAGCTCTTGGGCATCCTGTTGATGCCCAAGGTGACCAGCCTTACGGAAAAGGTTGGGGACGGCAACACCACGGTGATCGGCAAGATCAGCATCATGGTGGCAACCCTGGCAGGCAAGCGCATGGAGTTCAACTCCAGCGGCGAGGCCACCGCCTGGGTCGAAGAGGCTCCGATCTCGGACGAGGATCGCGCAGATCTGCAGAACACAGTGTTGAAATCCGCGGCGGAGGCCGCCGTCCGGCAGGTAATCCAGTATCTGGCCAGGAGAGAAGAAAATCCCCGCTAGGCGGGAGGGAGGTCTATCATGGGATCCGGAAAACCACAGAGAAAAATGCGCAACTTTCTCCTCGACAAGCGCTTTCAGCTCAAGTACACGCTTGCCGTCGTGCTGGTGTCCAGCGCCATTTCAGCGGGGTTGGGGTATTTTCTCTACCAGGCGCACAGGGAAAGCTCCCAGGTCGCCTCGCTGGACGATCCCGACCTGGACGGAGCGTTGTCCGCCGAGCTGCGCACGGAAGACCGAAAGGTGCTGATCTTCCTGTTCACCTTCCTGGGTGGGCTGGTGCTGGCTCTCTCGGCCGTCGGCATCGTGGCCACCCACAAGATAGCCGGCCCCGCCTACGCCATGCGGCGCAAGCTGTCAGATATCGCCGACGGAAAGCTGCCCATCATTCACGAACTGCGCCGCGGAGACGAGCTGAAGGCCGTAGCCGAAGAGCTGCGCCGCATGGCCGGCGCGCTCAGGGAGCGCGAGGAGCATGACGTCCGCGATCTTTCGGCGATATTCTCAGGGCTCGAAGAGCAGGGCGCAAATGATCAGGCGGGCGAGCTTCGGAAGATTATCGAACAAAAGCAACAGCGGCTGGGCGTCGAAGCGGCAGTAAGCTCTGACTCCGAAAACAAGTCTGGCTAAAAATTTGATCCCGGCGCGCCAGTGGGTTAATCTGTCTTCATGGTTGCCAAGCAAGAAACCCCCGCCAAGACAAAGAGTTCCAAGGCGCAAGGACAATCTCCCCGGACCGCAGCGAAGGAAAAGGACAAACCCGTCGCCTCCAAACAGGTCGAAGAGAAGACTTTCCTGGGCGAAAGCATCTCCATGGCGCGCAGGCTCAATGTCGAAAACTTCCTGTACATCTGCGACGGTCCCCCTCCGCTCGATGCGCTCAAGAACAGATCGCTCAAGAAGAAGGTCATCGTGGCCACCTCGTCCGAGAAAGCCGCCGCGCTTTGCGAGCAGAACGGCATCCGCTCAGAGGTGATTCCCGGCTACGCCTTCGACCGTTTCGAGAAGATAAAAGTAGCGCTGGCTGCCTGCATCTCGTCCGGTCTCCTGCTGGACGGAATGCGCGTACTGTGCGTCACCGGCCAGGCCAACTCGCCGACAATGGACACCTGCCTGCTGACTAAAATCGGGGATCACTCCGAGGAGCAGGCGGCACTGGGCTTCCTGCACGCCGGCACCGAGATTTCTTCGCAGGTGCTGGAGGCGGTGCTCAACATCTCTCTCAGCGTGGGTTACGAGGGGTTCGAGGGCTCGCCGGTGGGCACCATCTTCGTGGTCGGCGACTCGACCGCGGTGATGGAGAAGTCGAAGCAGCTCACCCTGAATCCTTTCCAGGGCTACTCCGAGGACGAGAAGAACATTCTCGATCCCCGGGTGCGCGACGCGATCAAGAACTTTTGCATCCTCGACGGGGCCTTTGTTCTTCGCGAGGACGGGGTGGTGTTGGCCGCGGGGCGCTACCTCAGGTCGTCCGAGGATCTCGATCTGGATCTCCCCCTGGGCCTAGGAACCCGCAACGCCGCGGCCATGGCCGTTACCAAGGTCTCAAAATCGATAGCCTTCGTAATAAGCAAGACCACCGGAGCGGTGCGCGTTTACAAGGAAGGCTTACTGGCGGTAGAGCTACGCCAGTCGCGCAGGCGCACCTGAAGATACAGACCCCTACTGCCCGAGATCAAAAAAGCCATCCCCGCCGGGACTCCTGATAGCAGTTCCTCTGAAGCTAAGCCGGTTTTCGAAGGGCCAGGCGGAGTCTTTCCAGGGCATCGTACCAGCTCCGTTCGAACCAGGCCCGGGCCGTCTCCCACTGCTCGCCTTCTCCCCACCCCGAGTGGGTAACCTCCAGGCGGGTGCCGCTGGGAGTGGGAAACAGTTCCACCTTGACCTCGCTAAGCGGCGAATCCGGCGAAGCCGTCGCCCCCGAAAACTGCAACAACCGCGGGCGATCGACCGAGAGCACCCTGCCGCAGAGAGTAGAGCAGCCCTCGGGTCCTGCCGGGTCGGGGTCAAAGAAAAGCTCGTAAGCACCACCGACCACAGGCTCGACGACAGCGCGCAGGCAAAGCCAGCCGGTCAACCCTTCCGGGGTAGTCCATGCCGTCCAGACCCTGTCCCGCGGCCAGCAAAGATCCATCTTGAAAAACAGAGGTTCCATGACAGTCCTCACGCTCTTGTCAGATTCGTACCCGATAGCTTCACACCCATCGAGTCATGGGAATTTGTTATTTTGTTATGACCGTCCCCCTTTCAGGGCGCCAGGTTGCAGGCTATTTCGAAGGTTCCGTCAGCCGCGGTTGTTATCGGAGCGGGATCGCACAGCGAGTAGCTTCCCTCGGCCAGCGACGCCTGGCTTATCAACAGGCGCACCTGGGCATCTGTCACCGGGCTGCCGTTGGTATCCATCAGGCTTCCGGTGAACACTATGTGCTCGCCCTGCCCCAGCTCGATGTCCTTGGATTGGTCCAGCGGTATAAACAACTCGGGATTGACGTAGGTTAAAGCGCCCTGGGCGAAGGCCGCGCCCGAGGGCACTATCGTTACTTTCCATTTCTTGGCGGTTCGTACGAGAATCTGGTAGAGGCCGTTGGTGCCCGAAGTCATGCCGGCATGAAGTCGCGGATCCACCGTGCCGAGCAGCGAAATATCACAGCCAGGTGCTCCGACCGCGCCGGCCGTTGTCACCGAACCCGACAGCGTCTTACCGTCGCGAACCCCGTGGCCGGTCAGGTCGGCCCCGGATGGATCGACTCCCTCGTAGAGTACTTGCAGAGGATAGGGACCCCCGGTCGGCGGGTAGCCAAGCAGGTCGTATGTCGGTCCAACTTCCAGCGGAATCGTGAACATGCCGGTGGCGTTTGGCGGCCCGGTTTTTACCCCGTTGTTGGCCAACTCGCCGCCGTTGGCTCCGGAAACGTAGTAGGCCATCACCGTCCAGTCGTTCAGATCTACCGGCCCCGACTTATACAGCGGACCGCCTGCCAGATCCGTCGTGGCCGGCAACATGATGTTGCGGGTCGTGTTCGAACCCAGGTTCAACCGATCGTGTCCCACCGGTCCGTCCGGCGCTATCGCTATCGAATGATAGGATCCAGCCGGCAGGTAGAAGGCATAGTCGCCCTGGGCGCCGGTCGTAACCGGCGCGGGTACGCATTCGGGATGATCGGCCGCGAGCGAGACCTCTGCTCCTGGTACAGCTGCGCCGCTCTTTTGTACCTTTCCGTCGAGCGTGTAGCCGCCGGCCAGGGTCTGCGCGGGCAAGAGCGCTCCCTTGTTCGCCTCGGGGTGGACGTTGAGCAGGCACTGAGTGGCCGGCCCCGAGGAACCACCGCGGCTGACCGCCAGCGTGAAGTTGAGGTTGGAGAAGTCGCGCGTGTCCTCGTCCGCGGGCTGATCGGCTGGATTGTCACCCGGCAGATCGCCGCCGTCCGGTGTCTCGATGTCGCCTCCGTCTTCGCCGCCGTCGGGTTCGTCTTGGTGGTACTGCTGGCAGATACCGTCTTTGCATTCGTAGCCGATGGGGCACTCGGTAGAGGTCTGGCAGGTGATGATCCCGGGGTCGCCCGGCAACTGGCAGTTGCCGCCGACGCATTGCTGTGGTTCTGGGCAGTCAGAGTCCCGGATGCACTTGACCGTCGCGTTGCCGCCCCCGTCGCAACCTGCGGCAATCGTGAAAAGCACTCCCAACGCCAAGATCGCAAGATAGATCCTGTTGGATATCACTTGTTCAGTCATTTTCCCGTCCTCCCCTTATTCCTTGCCTTTGGGCTTTAGTACCTCGTTGATCTGGCGCAGGGCGAATTTGTGATCTTCATCGTCGGAGCCGGCCACGCAGGTCTCCGGCACGATCACCTTGAGGCCGCGTTGCAATGCGTCGACCGCCGTGTACAGCACGCCGGTATTTGTCAGTACTCCGCAGATCAGAACCTCCTCGATCTCCAGTTCGTCCAGTAAAGTTTCCAGTCTGGTACGGAAGAATCCCGAGTAGCCCGTCTTTTCGACGATGTGGTCACCGGGCCGTGGAGCGAGAGACTCAACCACCTCGGCGCCCGGAGTTCCCGCGACGGCATGCGGCGGCCAACACTCGAATTCTGGATCGTCCTCGGCGTGCCGATCGCAGACGTATATGATCGGTCGTCCCTTCTCGCGGGCATAGCGAATCTCACCGGCGATGTTCTCGATGGTCTTCTTGGCGGATCGCACCCGCCGCGGTGCATCGTCTTCCAAGAAATCTTTCAACATGTCGAGGACCAGCAAGGCCTTGTACGACTTTTCCACCCTGGTTTCTCCCGTGATCAGAGTACGCTAAACACTTACAATCCGATCTCTGCCCCGATCGCCCGCATGGCCTCCACGCCCAACTCGATGAACTCGGAAAGCTCCAGACCGAGCTTCTCGCCCTCTCTGATAATATCGCGGTTGACACCCGCCGCGAAGCGCGGCTCTTTCATGCGCTTACGAACGCTCTTGGCTTTCAAATCGGCGATCTTCTTGCTCGGCAGGACCAGGGTCGTAGCCACAACCAGTCCGGTCAAGGTCTCAGCGGCCGCTAAGGCGTGCTCCAACTCTTGTATGCGCTCGATGCCAAGTTGTTCCCCATTGTGCGCGCGAATAGCAACCAGTGCCTCGGGAGGAAGCTTGCCCTCGAGCCATTCAGCCGCGGTGGCCGCGTGGCGCTTGGGATCGTGATCGATCTGTTCGAGATCGATATCGTGCAGCAAGCCGGTAAGGCCCCACAGATCGGCGTCCCGACCGAGCCTCCCGGCCAGTGCGCGCATGACGGCCTCGGTGGCCAACATGTGCCGCCTGAGATTGACGTTTTTGATCTTCTCCTCGACCAGGGCAAGAGCCTCTTCGCGGGATATCATGTCGAGCGGCCTCCTGCTCCCCCGCACACTGTAGGTACGAGTAACACAAATAACCACCAGGGTCAATCTCGCAGTCATCAGAAGACCCTTGTATCTCTGCACGCTCTCTTTGTAGAATCCGCGCACGGTAGCAAAAGGAGGAATGCATGCCAAGAGCTCAGTGGGCTTCCCGAATGGGATTCGTTCTCGCCGCCGCGGGCTCGGCCATCGGCTTGGGAAACATCTGGAAATTTCCTTACATCTCCGGGATGAACGGCGGGGGTGCCTTTGTCCTGATCTACCTGGTGGCTATCGCCTTGGTCGGATTTCCGATAATGGTCGCCGAGCTTGTCATCGGACGCAACGCGCAGGCATCTCCGGTTGTGGCCTTCGGAAAATTGGCCGGTGCCGGAAGCAACTGGAAAATGGTCGGCTGGCTGGGCGTGCTGACCGGGTTCATCATTCTCTCGTACTACGGCGTGGTCGCCGGCTGGTCTTTGAACTACGTGCTTATGTCTGTCTGCGACTTTTTGGCCGACAAATCACCCGAGCAGATATCCTCCCTGTTCGACAAGCTCTATGTCGCCGGCGACATGAATTTGTTTTGGTACGCGCTTTTCATGCTGTTGACCATCGGCATCGTCTTTGGCGGGGTGCAGAAGGGTATCGAGCGCTGGGCAAAGATCCTCATGCCGATGCTCTTCATCATCATGCTGGTTCTCGTTGTGCGGGCTATTTTCATGCCCGGATTCGTGCGCGGAGTCAGCTTCGTTTTCGCACCCAATTTCGACAAGCTGACCGCCGGCGGGGTGCTAGAGGCGGTCGGACACGCTTTTTTCACCCTCAGCCTGGGCATGGGAGCAATGCTGACTTACGGCAGCTACCTGGGCAAGAAGACCGACCTGGTCAAGGCCGGCGCCACGGTCTGCGCGCTGGACACGTTGATTGCTTTGATGTCCTGTCTGATCATCTTTCCCGTCGTCTTCTCATTCGGCTTCGAGCCAAACCAGGGACCCGGTCTGGTTTTCAAGACCATTCCGGTCGTCTTCTCCCAGATCACGGGCGGTGAGCTTCTCGCGATTTTATTCTTCCTGTTACTCGCCTTCGCCGCCCTGACTTCGGCCATATCGCTGCTCGAGGTTGTCACCTCGCACTTCATCGATTCTCTCGGCTGGTCGCGGAAAAAGGCGACTCTGATTCCCGGGGCACTAATACTCGTCTTCGGCATCCCTTCGGCCCTGGCCGGAAGCGGGGGGATCTTCGATTCGTGGAAGAACATCATCGGCAAGAACTTCTTCGACACCGTCGACTACCTGGCCACCAACTGGATGCTTCCCCTGGGCGGAATACTGATCGCCGTGTTCATCGGCTGGTTCGCCCCGCTTGAAAAAATAAAAGAAGAGTTCCAGGAGGGTTCGAAATTCAAGACTCTCTTTGTCACCTGGCTGTGGGCCGTGCGGATAATCGTTCCCATCGCCATGATCATAGTATTGCTGTACAAGGTAAGGATCCTGAAGATCTGACGCCCTTGTTTACCAAGGAGTCTCATTACATGACCCGCGCAGACGGCAGAAACAACGATGCTCTCAGGAAGATCACCATTCTCACCGGCGTCCAGAAGGACCCGGCCGGCTCGGTGCAGATTTCATTTGGAAACACCGTCGTGCTGTGCGCAGCCACGCTTGCCGAGGAAGTCCCCCCCTGGCTCAAGCGCAAGGGTGACGGCAGCGGCTGGATCACGGCCGAATACTCCATGCTGCCCGGCTCGACACCGGGGCGGGTAGCGCGCAAGAAGCGCGGACGCTCAGAGGAGATCCAGCGCCTGATCGGGCGCTCGCTGCGAGCGGCGTTCGATCTCACAGCATTAGGCCCGCGCACCGTCACCGTCGACTGCGACGTCATCCAGGCCGACGGCGGTACCCGCACGGCCGCCATCACCGGTGGCTTCGTGGCCGTCGAACTGGCCGTCCGCACACTGGTCGCAAGCGGCAAGCTGCCTGTCTCCCCCGTCAAACGGCCGGTGTGCGCCGTATCGTGCGTCGTGATAGACGGTCAGGTTTTGCTCGACCCCGATTATAGTGAAGACTCCGCCGCCGATGTTGACATGAACTTCGTGATGTCCGGAGAAAACGAGTTCATTGAGATGCAAGGAACCGCCGAGGGAGAACCATTCGACAAATCACTGCTCGACGGAATGATCGAACTCGCCCGCCTGGGAGCCCGGAGACTCTTCGAAGCACAGCAGGGCATCCTGCGAGGATAGCTCGATGAGACAATTCATTTCACTCATCTCCACGGTAGCCATGGCCCAGGTAATCGGCTGCGCGGCGTCACGTGAATACCGCTGTCCCGATCCCATCGGTCAGATAATCCGCGACGATTGCGAGAGCTACCGGACCCGATACGAGTCGTTGCGGGTCGACCTGTCCGCCGGCGTCGGATCGGCCAAACTGGAGGCCGGCATCCACTCCGAAGCGCTACGCGATCCTTCCGAACTGATCCAGGTGATGTCGGCGCGCATGACGGCCCTGTGCCACGACTTCAACGCCTGCCGCATGACCGCGGCGGATTACCGGAGCCGGCGCGAGGAAATAGACAAGAGCATGACCGCCATCGTGGCGCTCGGCCAGCAGTTGAAGCGGACCGACCTTACCCAACAGCAGCGCCAGCAACTGCTCGAGAAACTGATGCGCCTGCTGGGCGAGCCCGCGCCGCGCAAACACCCGCCCCAGGCGACTGTGAAACACGCGAGCGAAACGCAGAAGCATGTGCGCAAGCGGGCCTTCTTCTCGTCCGATCCCTGGTTCGGCTCGCTCAACCTGCCGCCAATCCCGGTTCCGATCAAGGAAGGCTTTCCGCGCCTTATCACGCCCTGGGGCAAACCGACGATCGATCACGTCTGGGTGCCCAAATCCAAGGACAAACCGCACAACATGAAGGTGGCCGGCTACGCGCCGCGAATTGCACTGAAGCTCTGGGGGCACATCGAGGCAGACGACCGGGTCGAGATACGTTTCCACGACGGCAGAAAGCAGCGTTGCCCGGTGAAGAAAAACGCCGACGGGGTAAGCAGTGTTCGCTGCAAGCTGCCCAAGAATTTCTTCTTCAGCAAGCTTCATTACGGCTATCAGGTCGGATACTACAGTGCCACCCGCGACGAATGGGCAACTTTGGGCTCTGAAGAACACGACCTGGCCCTAAGCGTCGAGAAGAGTTTCAAAATCGACTACGATCGCGACATGCGGGCCGGCTGGCTCTCATTCCTGCCCGAGCCGCGCGCACTGCCTGCCGACTTCGAGCGTCCCCACCTGTTTGTCAGCCTGCGCCTGCGCGACTACCAGAAGGCCACCGCCCGATGCTGGGTCGGCGACCAGGCTGTCACCGGGGCCATCAGGACCAGCCGCGGCACAGGCCAGAGCGGCACGCTGCAGGATCGTCCGCGCTACGAGAAGACCAACCCGCACTCGAGCCGCTCGGTCGCCCATCCGTTCATCGAATGGTGGCATTACGAGTTTCCGTTGCCCTTTGTTGTTTTTCGGGCGAAAGGCACGCTACCTGAAGGCATGCAACTCTGGCCTCCTAAAACCGGCGCCTGGCGCTGCCGCGTCATGGTTGACGCCGTGCCAGTGCGCGAGTTACTCTTCAAGGTTAAAAAAGACGGCAAGCTCGAGCCGCTCGACGGGCAGCTCGGCAAGTCTGGAGACATATTGCATCCCTGGTGGAAAATCGAGACCCGTATCCTGCCAAACAAGATCGAGGCCACACGAGAAGATCAGAGGGCCGGAACATGAGGCCGATCGTTGGCGTTTGTGTACTCGTGCTGTTCGGCGGCTGCGCCACCTACAGCTCGTATCGCTGCCCGGCTCCGATTGGCGAGATCGTCCGTCAGGACTGCGAAGACTACCGCGTGCGCTATGAGAGCCTCAAGGCCAAGCTGAGCTTCTCGATCGGCAGCTTCTCGGTCGGGGCCGGTGTCGAGAAAGAGAAGCTCAGGGATCCCTCCGAGCTGGTGCAGGTAATGATGCACCGCATGTTGGCCCTATGCCACGACTACAATGCCTGTCGCATATCCAATGCAGAGTATCAGCGCCGCCGCGAAGAGGCCGATCGGGTCTTCACCGGCATGATGGCCCTGCTCGATCAGCTCAAGGCCCCCGGGTTGGACACGGCAAATCGCAAGAACCTGCTGGACGAGTTGCTCGCCCTGCTAGGTGTCCCTCACCAAACAGGTACCTCTCAAGCCTCACCGGGACTGAAGCACAAGCCAACTGCGCCGCGCATCACGGCGGGCGCATTCCGATCGCCTTTCAGATGGTGGTACGCGAGCAAATTCACGCCGCCCCGGCCGCCGCCAGCGGTAAAAGGAGTACCCTCCCCGCTGGAGGTCATGCCATATTACGACAAAGACAAGCTCAGCCATTTCTTCGTGCGCCTGTGGGGCGAAGTCGAAGAGGATGACAGCCTGACAATCTCGGCAGGCTCCGAACAATTGCGTTGCGGCATCAAGCGTAGGCCCGGCCGGCCGGAGGGAACCGCCGAGTGTCGGCCCCGGTCTGGCGAGCCCATGCCGCAGGCGACTCGTTTCCGGGCGAGTTACACTGTCGGCGCGACGGGTGAGAAACACGACTTTGGCGATATCGATCTGAGCCCCGAGCCTCTTGCAAACAAGATCTGGCTGGCCTATCACCCGGATCCCATTCGCGTAGACCCGGTCACCCGCGAACGCCCCTGGCTCGTGGTTTTCGCGGTCACGCCCAAGACCCAGGCGGTGACGGCCCGCTGTTTCGCAAACGGCAAACCGGTTATCGTCGGCAAGTCGGGTGCCATCAAGGCCCTGACCGACATCGGCGGCGGCAACCGGCAGACACACCTGACCCGTTACGCCGTTCCGTTACCGTACGTGCTAGCCTATCCCGGTTCGAAATCGGATGACGAGCCGCTCGCTGACCATGCCGGCTCCTGGCGTTGTAAGGTCAGCTTTGACGGGGCGCCCCGGTTCGAGACCAGCTTCATAGTCAAGAAAGACGGCACAATCGAGCCGAACCCGATGCAACGAGGTCGCCCGGGCGACATTTCCTCGCCCTGGTGGCTTCTGGAAAGCAAAAGGAGATAAAACACATTGTGGAATCCAGAAGATAAGTTCACTCCCGCGGCACTGCGGCAAGAAGCCGGAGACTTGTTTCTGCAATTGGCAGACGCCGATACGCTGACCGAGGCACACCGCGTGCTGCATACCTGGCTCGAGCGGCGCGATGTCGAGCCCCCCGATCCGCAACAGGCACTCGCGCCCAACGATATGATCCGCCGCCGCGATTGCATCTTGGCTCTGCACTCCATTGGCCGGGCCTCCTCGGATGCCCTGGCGGGCTTCAGCACCACCGAGGCATTGTGGGACCTGGCCCGGGGAAAGGCCCGGCCGGATCTCAGCCCCGGATTCTTCGCCGATCTGATCAACCTGTTCAAGGGCATCGAGGGTCACTGCACAATCGAAATGTTGGAGTTTCCCCCCATTTCACCGGACATACCGGCCGAGCAGGCTTCCCAACAACGCTCTGATCAACTCGATCGGCTCTGGCAACACGTTGAAGAAATCATGGGTCGTTACCAAGACGGACTGGACCCGGAATCCGTTACCAGGCGCGGCGAGCGGCGCCGCAAGATCCTGAAACTGCTGGGCGGCGCACCCGACGACTGGAACGACTGGAAATGGCAGTCGCGGCACATTTTACAGACAGCCGAGCAAATAGGAAAAGTGGTGTCCATCGAAGACCAGCAGGCCGCGGCCATTCGGCGGGCCAACCAGAATCGCATCCCGGTCGGTATCACACCCTACTACGCCTCACTCATGGACGAACAGGCCGGGCCGCGCGACGCGGCGGTTCGCGCCCAGGTACTGCCGCCCCCGAGCTACGTCGAGCCCATGATCGAGCACCGGGAAAACCGCGAAGTTTTTTTCGACTTCATGGGCGAACACTACACCTCTCCCGTGGAACTCGTAACCCGGCGCTACCCGGCGGTCTGCATCCTCAAACCCTACAACTCCTGCCCGCAAATCTGCGTCTACTGCCAGCGTAACTGGGAAATCGAACAGCCCCTGGCCCCGGGTTCGCTCGCCCCGCAGGCCAAAATCGACGCCGCAATCGACTGGATCGCAGCGCACCCGGCCATCCGCGAGGTGTTGATCACCGGCGGCGATCCGCTGGTCATGAGCGACGAGCGACTGCGCGGACTGCTCGACAAGCTGGCAGCCATCGAGCGCATCGATCTGATCCGTATCGGAAGCCGGATTCCCGTCACCTTGCCCATGCGCGTGACAGAGTCGCTGGCCGACCTGCTGGGCTCCTACCGCCTGCCCGGCCGGCGCGAGTTGTGTCTGGTGACCCACGTCGAGCACCCCTATGAGATCACCCCCGAGATGGTTACGGCCATCGATCGCCTCCGACGGCGGGGAATCAGCGCCTACAACCAGCAGGTATATACCTTCTTCGTCTCGCGTCGCTTCGAGTCCACCAGGCTGCGCATGCTGCTGCGCCGCATCGGCATCGACCCGTACTACACGTTCGTCGCCAAGGGAGAAGAAGAGATGGCCGCCTACCGGGTACCGCTGGCCAGGCTGATGCAGGAACAAAAAGAAGAAAGCCGCCTGCTGCCGGGCACCCGGCGCACCGACGAGGTGGTCTACAACGTGCCCCGCCTGGGCAAGAACCACTTGCGCGCGCTGCAGCACCGCTCGCTGTTGGCCATCGCCCCGGACGGGGCGCGGGTCTATGAGTTCCACCCCTGGGAGAAGAACATAGTCGAGCGAAAAAGCTTCGTGGCCGCGGATGTCCCGATCCTTACCTACCTCGATCGCCTGGCGGCAAGCGGTGAAGATCCGAACGACTACGCCACCATCTGGTACTATTTCTGACTCAGAAGTAGAACTTGAACTCCATGTAGTAAAAATTCGGGTAGCTGCCGAATTCGCTTCTCAAGTCCATATTAAGCACCGAGTCACCCTTGGGACGAGCTCCCAGTGCAATCATGGCGCCGAACATGAAATCGGCCTCGTCCGAGACGGAAAGCGAAAGCCCCGGCTGGATCAGGCTGGAGAAGTCCGAGAAAGAGAAGATCCAGGCCAGCGAGCCTGTAAGAATGGGCAGGATCTCGTATGTCGCGACCAGCCCCATGATATGCCGTCCGGCGTGGAAGCTGTCCCCCGCGCCCACCCGCATAAAGGACGTAGCCAGATCGTCAGGATCGCCGGCGCCGTTGTACAGATACTCGGCCTCGATATCGAGAGTGTTTTCGAAACGATGTCCCGCCCCGATCACCGCCGTCAGGATTTCCTGACTGAACAGGTAGGCCGCCTCGGCCCTCACGGCCAGCGGACCGAGTTCGCCGGAGACGGCCCCGCCAAGCTGGTAGTCGCCGTACAGCTTGCCACCCTGCAGGGCCAGGTCCCACTCCCAGGCGGTCGTAAACAGGCGCGCCAGCAGGGCCGAGCCGCGCCAGTCGATGTCAGCAAAACCATCCGTTGTGTAACTTCCTAACAACCCCACTTCACGTCCCACAACGCCAATCAGGTCGAGCCCCGAGAAGTCACCCAGCGGTATGGCGATGCGCAAGGCGTCCACGCCGGCCTTGTAGTCCCGATCGAAGCTGCGCGGATCGAACGCCAAAAAAACATCCAGGGGATTGTAGAAATAGGCCTTGCCAAAGGTAATCGCCTGCCGCCCGATGGTCAGGTCGGCAAAGGGCAGTGCGAATTTCAGGTTGCAGCGATCGAGCCACATGTGGGCGCGCACATCGTCTTGGCCCGCCCACTCCCAGCTCAGATCGACGGCCCGGTAGCGAACGGCGCCGCCGCCCGCGCCCGGCATGCCGAAGCCGGGGAGCATCTCGCCTGAGAAACTGCTCAGGCTGAGATCCTGCACCCCGTGGACTTCGTAGCTCAACCACTCTGCGGGCCTGCCGCCGGCCGTAAGGCGCAGGATCGTCTGCGAGAGACCGTCCGCCCGGTTGTCGGCGCCGAAGAACAAGGGATAATCGTAGTTGACCGTTGCGGCCGTGACAGTGCGCAGGCTGCCGTCGAGCCCGAAACTCTCGTCACTGTCTCCGACCAGGGCCGCGGCCGGCATGGCTGCGAGAACTCCGGCCAAGAGGCATATTACGCAGGTCGCGCGCCTATTCATGTTCCTCCGGCATTTTCGCCGCTCCGTTTTGGGAAATCGCTCCGTCCGTGAGCACAATCAATCGTCCGGCACGCTGCATGACCCTGCGATCGTGGGTCGAGAACAAGAATGTCACATTTTTCTCTTCGTTCAGCTTGGCCATCAGGTCGAGTAGGGCGGCGGCCGTCTTCGAATCGACGTTGGCGGTAGGTTCGTCGGCCAGCACCAGTGCCGGCTCGGAGGCGATCGCCCGCGCGATGGCCACCCGCTGCTGCTGGCCGCCGGATAGCTCGCGCGGAAAGCGGCGCTCCATGCCCGAAAGACCCACCTCGGCCAGCAAGGCCATCACGCGCTCGCGGCGCCGGGCGGCAGGCATGCCCTGCATCATCAGGACGTACTCGGCGTTTTCGTAGGCTGTCAGCACCGGCAGCAGGTTGTATGACTGGAAAACGAAACCGATGCGCATCAGCCGCAGCCGGCTGAGTTGGCCGCGGCTCATGGCGGTCACGTCCTTGCCGTCAACCAGCACCGCGCCGGAGCTTACCCGGTCCAGCCCGCTGATGATGTTCAGAAGCGTGCTCTTGCCCGAGCCCGACGGTCCGGCCACGGCCGCGAAGGAGCCCTTTTCTATCTCCAGGTCGACGCCGCGTAGCGCGTGCACCACAATATCTCCCTTGCCGTAATCCTTGGTGACCGACTGCAACTTGACTATGGCTTCCATGACTCTAACCTCTCAAGACGTCGGCCAGTTGAATGCGCTTGATCTGGCCCATGGGGTAAAGACTGATGAGCAGTGTCGCACCGAAGACGATTGAGCCCATGACAACCAGCAACTCCGGTGTCAGCCGAGCGTACAGTATGGTATCCATCGCGAACCCGGACACGGACATGCCTTCGGAATACAGGCCCGAGATGTCGATGCCGTAAACCTGCATCAGGTATGCGCTGACCCCGCCGATGCCCAACCCGAAGAAGCAACCCATCAAACCGATAAAAGACGATTCGACCAGTATCTGCCACTTCAACCTTGCCGACGGAGTTCCGATGGCCAAAAGCACGGCGAACTCGCGCTTGCGCTCGAGCACCGACATCAAGATGGTGTTGAAGATGATGAACAAGATCAAGAAGATAAAGATGCCCTGGAAGATCAGGTTCGAGCCGCCATCGACCGCGATGTAGGCGGCCAGGTCGGGCAGCACCTTTTCCCAGGGGACAACGGTCGCGCGGGGATCATGCATCAGGCCCCTGACCTTCTCGATAATCTCGTCGCGTTCGTCGGCATTTTTAACCAGCACCCCTATCTGGGTTGACTGCAGCGCGCTCATCCCGTACAGCCTGCGGCAGAAATCGATAGGCAGTTGGATGACATAGGCGTCGACCTCAACAGCGCCGGTCTCGAAGACTCCTCTTACCCGCACCAGTTCCTCGACCAGCTCGCCGTCGATGTTGTTGGTCGAGACGACCAGTTTCTTACCGACCGCCAGACGTATCCGCACATCCTCCACGAGCGAGTCGATTCGTACTCCGAATTGTATAAGCATCGGATCGAAGAACGAGGCGATCCGCTCGGCATCCTTCTTCTTGCCCAATTTGAGGCGCCGGGCCAGCTCTGCTCCCACGACCACCTTGCGTTCGTCACCGTCCTGCAGGTAGCCGCCGGAGATAAGCTTTTTCGCCAGCGGAGAGCTTACGGCCTCTACCGCTGGCTCGACACCCATTACCGCCACGCCGACCGAACCGCCGCCCGATTTAGCAACGCCTTGCCCCATGACCAGCGCCTTAGTACGTTCAACGCCCGACAGCCCTTCGACTCTCTTGCGCAGCTCTCCGCTGTCAGTCACCGTCAGGTCTATGGCCGGAGCATCCAGGTACTCGACGTTTTCTATGGTCATGTGCCCCGCCTGCATGCGCACGGCGTTGTCAACCATCTTGGCGTACGTCCCGTCGGCAAAGGCGATGAAAAAGACGGACAGCGCCAGGGCCAGGCTGATGGACACAACCGTGATGACGGTGCGCCGACGATTGCGCCAAATGCTGCGCCAGGCGAGAGCAACAAGTTGTCTCATGGCCTCACCTTCCCTCAGACATGATTGATGGCTTTAACCGGGTCGAGCCGGGCGGCCTTGGTTGCGGGCCACAGGGCTGCCAGCATGCATACCAACCACATCACTACCACCGGGGCTATCACACCCGTGGTCGTTATGGTCGCGCGCCAGATCGGGTTGAAGGCAATCCCTGAAAAGACAACGTCGCCCCCCAGGCCGCTCAGGTCGATTCCCCAGGCGTGAAAGTAGACGTCGGCGCCGATGCCAATCGCCAGGCCGATGGCGGTCGAGAAAAGCGCCAGCATAAAGGCCTCGGCCGAGACATCCCTGATGATGCGCCAGGGCGTCGCGCCCATGGCCTTGAGCATGCCGAACTCGCGCATGCGCTCGTAGGTAGCCATCAACATTGTGTTCATCACGCCCAGGCCGGCCGCTAAAAAGAAGATCATGCCGAAAATCCAGATCGCGGCATCGAACATATTGACCATGTCGGCAAGCGCCGGCAGAAGCTGCTTCCAACTGAACAGTTCCATACCGGCTGTAGCCGGCTCCAAGGCGGCCACGACCTGCTCCGGCGTCAGGCGCCCGTGGGCGTTGAAGGCGACTTCGTGAATCCGGCCCTTCGAGACGAAAAGGTCTTCGAAGTCGCGCTTGTCGATAATGGCGGCCGCGCGGTCGACTTCCTCTCCGACGGACTTGAGAACGCCCTTTACCGTGAACAACTCGTTACCCAGGGAGCCGTCGCCCGCCTGTACCACCGCCACAATCTCCGAGCCGACCACGGCATGAAGCGACTTGGCCAGCTTGCGCCCCAGGACGATAACCCGCCCGACGGTTTCACTATCCCCGGCGGCTTCTCTCCTTTCGGAGATGAACTCTCCCGCGGACATTTGCCCGGCCAGACCGAAGACCTTACGCTCCAGGCGCGGATCGATCCCCCAGAAGCGGGCGCCGGCCGACTTGTGCCCCACCGAGACCAACCCGTACCCGTATGAGCGCGGTGAGGCGTCAATGTCGGCTTGCCCTGCAACCCGAAGTACCTGTTCGACTTTCGGAATCGACTTGTAAAATGATCTGTCCGCGCGGTAACCCGGGGCATGCAGTTGGGCGTCGCCGGTGAGCATGTTGGTAACGCTGTGGACGGTGTCGACGATCATGCCGTTCATCAGGCCATAGCTGACGATCAAGATGGCCGTATTGAGGGCCACCGCCGCAACGGTTATAGCGGTGCGTCTCTTGTTGCGCCAGATGCTGCGCCAGCCGATGCGCAGGGTGTTCATGGAGACCTTCCTTCAGCGCTGCAGGCTGCGCAGGGAGAAGATATTGTCCTTCAGCGGCACGTCGAACTCGATCTTGTCGTAGCGGAACATGGTGTACTCAGATGGTTTATCGGCCGGCACCATCTTCATGGCGGTCGGTATGCGCCGCCCGCCCATTTCCTTGATGTCCGAGAAAGTCATCGTCCGTGCCAATTCCTGATCCTCGTTGAAGTAAAGCACGGCCAGCGGCTGCATGTCAGAGGTGCGCACGGTCACCACCAGTTTGCCCCAGACGACGGCTGCTTCGGGCTTGGGCATACAGGTGATATCGATAACGTCTTCGCCGTTGCGCTTGCCCTCGAAGGTGGTTTTGAAGTCGTAGTCGTCCGACATGCGCGACTCCTTGACCAGGTCGTCGTTGGTGAAGTGTGAGCCCATCCAGGAGCCGCCCATCATCGACGACGGCACCTTGATCACTCTTTTCACCTTTGGCAGGTAGTTCCAGATGTTGTTGCCCGACTTGAGGGTAGTGGTGCCCTTCTCCTTGCGCGGAGAAAGGATGCGCATGAGAGACTTATGCTTGCCCTTCGACCAGCCCTCGACCATCATCTCCCTGGTCCAGTGGGCCGTGACGACCTTCATGGTCATCTTCCCGTAAGAAGAATTTCCCCGGTAAAGGTCGTCAACCTTCTCGAGCATCTCGCGGGCGCTCAGTCGAGCACTATCGGCGCCGACCGCGATAGGCACGCCGGCCGCCAAAACTGAAATCAGGACCAAACATGACATCCCGTTCATGAGTCCTCCGGCGGGCTTACATTCGTCCTAGACTACCAGCAGTGGATGGATATTCAAGCCTTATGAGCGACTCGGCATCCCCCGGACCGGCGCGCTTCTTGTTGCGCTAGTCGGGAATGAAGCAGATCATGAAGGGAGGCAGGCCGGTGTCTATCGGCTCGGTCGTTATCTCGTGGTCGTCCGTGGTGTCGAAAATCCTGATACCCGGGGCGTTGGAGTTGCGGTCTGTTACCCAGAGTTGCGAGCCGTCCGGGGTCAGCTCGATGAAGGCATGGTCGTAGCCCTGCCCGATTGACAAATCGGCGATCTTGGCGCCGGTGGAGGGATTGAAGCTGACCACCCGGGTGATCACGCTGAAGTCCGGCTGTGATACGCCTAGCACGGCGTAGCCCTTGGTGTCTGACAAGATCACGGCGTCGCTCAGATCGCCGCCCAGGGTCTCCTCGGTGACTACCAGGCCTGAGACGCTGTTGTCGGCCGGGTTGAAATACTCAACGCCTCCGTCCAGGACGCCGTATGAGCCGACCTCGACCAGAACGATCCGGTCGATGAAAGGGTTGTACCTGAGCTTACCGTAGGGACTGGTGGCGGTCAGTTCGACTTCTTTGTCGATCGCGCCGCTTGGGCCGTCGATGACCAGGATCGAGCTGTGGTCGGTGGGCATGAAATTCTCGAGCCGGTGCAGGGTCAGGTAGACCTTTCCCCCGTGAGCCACGGCCCAGGCGGCCTCGGGCAGGCCGTCACCGTCGGCATACGAAGAAAGGTCGATCTTGTCTTCTTCCGCGCCGGTGAGCGGGTTCACCACTAACAGATCCTTGTCGCCGTAACGGGGAACGTAGGCCCGGGAGTCTGATACGGGCGCGATGTCCTGGGGGTTGCTGCCCGCTCCGACCGAGTATTCGCCCGCTACCGCCAGCGTCTCGGGATCGACGATCTCAACCGCGTCCGCTCCCATGCGTGAGATGATGAAGGGACGGCCGCTCAGCGGATCGTAGCGACAGACGGCATCCGAATGAATGACTGCGATATTTTTTACAACGCTGTGATCCTCGAGACCAACGGCCGCGTAAGATCCGGTCTGGTAGTCGGTGGTGATAACCAGCGCCGCCTTGGCTCCGTGGTTGACGTCGTTCCCATCGCTCCCGCCACAGCCGAAGGCCCACACAACCATAAAGACGACTGCCATCGCTTCGGCCAAAACCAATCTACTGCTCTTCATTTTCTTCTCCTCCTACAGGTTAGATGCGCCAGAGCACGGTCGCCATGATCGTGCGTCCCGGCAGTGGAAATGCCTCGAAATCCCTCAGCGGGCGGCGTCCGCCGTCCGCGTCGGTCAACACGTAGCTGTCTAACAAGTTCTTGACCTCGACTGTCACCACCAGTCCGCGGCGCGGGTCCGAAAGACGCAAGCCGGCTCCGAACAGCAGGCGGGCCAGCACATCCTCCTTGAGGTTGGCCTGGTCGAGGTAGTTGTTCCCGGCGTAATCGACGTCGGCCCACAAGCGTATCCCCAGGCCGGCACGCCGGCGACCGAACTCGATCTTGCCGTAGATCTCGTGCGCCGGCCTGCCGGGCAGGCGCTTGCCGCGGTAATAGGCCACCTGCGAGCGATTCAGAGCGTGCATGTAAGTGTAGTTCACAGACAACCTTAGCGACTTCCAGAACGAGGCTCGCAGGCTGCACTCCAGCCCGAGAATCTCGGCCGCCGACACGTTCTCGGGACGTACCGAGGACTGCGAGTTCTGCACATAGCTGATCAGGTCGTCCGACCAACTGCCAAACCAGGCGGCGCCGGCTCGCAGCATCGAAAGCGGTCCCTGCCCGGTAAAAAGGTAGCCCAGACCGGCATCGGCGTTGATCCCCCGCTCGGGCAGCAGATCGGGATTGCCGATTGTCGCGCCGCGGTCACCAAACATCTCGGTCAGGTCGGGAAAACGCACGTAGCGCCCGGCGTTGGCCCTGATGGTAAGCCCGCGGCCGATTTCCCAGCGGGTTCCCAGCGAGGCCTGCCAGATGAAATCGTCCGCATCTACGGGCGCAATTTTCCCCATGTCACCCGGAAGCGTCCCGCCTCCGAACGACGAGTGCAGGTATGAAAGGCGCAGACCGGGCTGGACGAAAAAATCGTCGGCCACGTTCCATACATGACCGAGAGACAACCCGGCTCTCAAGCGGCTCTTGGGGCTGCCTTGCAACTTGTCCACTTCGTCGCGGCTCGTAAGCCGCTCCCAGCGCAACTTAAGTCCGGCAGTCGAGAAATGATCCGCGCCCGTCTCGAGCCTGGCTTGCGCGCCCAACGCAAGCGCGTGGGTGTCGGTTATGGTGTGCTGCCTCTTCAGGCCGAGCTCGCCGTGCGCCCCGTAGTTGTCGTCGAAGTTCTGGTACAAGAACAGGTGGCTCGCGTTCAACTCTAAAGCCAAGCGATCGCCGAGGGTCCTTGCGGCTCGGAGATCGAGCAGGTTGCGCATCGTCGAAAGATCTGCTTCTTGCGTGGGTCGGCTCTCTATTCCCGCCACTCCCTGCAGTTTGCCGTGAAAGTCGTCGCTCAGGCGCAACTTCCACTCGCCGGCTTCGCTCTCCAACTTGAGCAGACCGGCCAGGGTCCTGCTTGCGTTGTTCTGCCTTCTGATAATCCTGTCGTCGCCGCCATCGAACAGGGTGCCATTGCGGTTCAGGTAGAAGAAGTCGCCCCGCGAGGACGACAGGCTCAGTAAAGCCAGTAGCTTCACAAACGCGAAGCGCCGGGCAATAAGTGAATAAAGCCGGTAGCTATTCCACGAGCCGCAGCTTGCTGCGATTTCCAGAAGGGGCCGCTCGAAGCTTCTGGTTTTCATCACCAGGGCTCCCCCGATTCCGGCGGTGCCCAGCCCGGCCGGCGTCTGCCCCCGGTAGATGTCGATCTCGGCCAGCGAGTCCAGCGACAAGTCACCGAGATTGACCGAGTCGAAGCCGCCGGCGTTCAGCAGCACTCCGTCGAGGTAGACCGGCACCTGGTTCGGCGTCGAGCCCCTGATACTGGCCGCGCCGTAGGAGCCCAGCCCGCCCAGCCGGCGCACCTGAACGCCAACCGCGTCTGAGAGCACATCGCTGACCGAGCGCACCCGGTCGACCTCGCCCTTGACCTTTAGACTCTCGGCAAAGGCGCTGGAATCCCGGGTGGAACCGATGCGCCCGGCCTTGATGACCACGGTTTCGAGTTCCTGACCCTCGAGTTCTCGCAGCCACTCTTCATCAGACTTTTTTTCGGCTTGCGTGTCAGCGGCCAAGACCGACTGGCATACGAACAGTCCAGGCACTACGAACAAAATGGAATGGATGATAACCGGAAAGTACCGATCCAGCATTCTCGCTCCGCGGAGAGAACCGACTGGTTGCAGGGCGAGGCAGGTTTTCCGGCTTGCGAGTCATCCTACTTCCGGCGCCTTCCCGGGTTACCCCAGTGGCATAATTGCCGGTTTCGTCGTCGCTCACGGCGGCGGGACCACGTCGGACTTTCACCGAGCTTCCCTAGACCGCGCCCCTGTAAACTAGCGCAGTCTCGTGCATCATGCGGACATTTGCAACAGTTTTTTTTCAAGAACCGAAACCAATTGAAAAACAAATCATGTTGGCGCATGATTCGGACTCCCGAACCCGTAGAACATCTATACGAGGTGCAAGATCATGTCGCTGCCCGGAAGAATCAAGAAACTCATCGAAGACCACGGCAAGGTCTATGACAACCTGCCGCGCAAACAACTTATCCAGCACAGCCTGGATAACCACGAGGCACTGGCGGCACCGCAGGGCGCTTTGGTCGCCTGGACGCCGGTCGAATCGACGGGCAGGAGCCCCAAGGACACCATCACCGTCAGGAGGCCCGAGAGCGAGGCCGACATCGACTGGGACTCGCCCAACAACCTGCCCATCGAGCCCGGGACTTTCGACATGCTCCTCGACGACATCCTGGCCAACCTGGCAGGCAAGGACAGGCTCTACGTCACCGAACGTGTGTTGGGCGCCGACTCCCGCTGGGCCCTACCCGTCAAGACAATCAGCGACAAGGCCCTGACGGCCCTGTTCACCGACAACATGTTCCGTCCCCTGCCGGCCGACTTGAGCAACTCGGTTTTCGCCAAGCGCCCCTTCACGCTGTTCGTCTGTCCTTACGACAAGCTCGATCCCGAACGCTACGCGGGAAAGCTACGCGAGTTGCCCGGAAACGGAGGGACATCCGACATGGCGGTCGCCATGGATCTCGATCGGCGCATCGGCGTGATCTACGGCTCGGCCTACGGCGGCAGCGTCAAGAAACTGATCTTCACCGTGATGAATTACTACCTGCCCGGTGCCGGCATCCTGCCGTTGCACTGCTCGGCCAACGAGGGTCCGGCCGGGGACATCGCCCTGCTCCTGGGACTGTCCGGCACAGGTAAGACGACCCTTTCGGCCGATCCCCGGCGGGCGCTGCTGGGAGACGACGAGCACGGCTGGTCCGACCACGGGGTGGGAAACTTCGAGAATGGCTGCTACGCCAAGCTGATCGATCTCGATCCGCAAAAGGAGCCCGAGATATTCAAGGCGGTGTTTCACACAGACGACGTCCTGTCCCACGGGGTAATCATAGAAAACACGATGATGTACCCCGACGGCGTGTTCGATCTCTCAGACGACCGCCTGACGCCCAACTCACGCGCCTCATACCTGCTGGGTTACCTTTCCAACACCAAGGAGCCCCCCGTCGGCGGTCATCCGAAAACCATCCTGTTTCTGACCGCCGACGCCAACGGGGTTTTGCCGCCGGTCTCAAGGCTCGACCGTAACCAGGCCATGCTCTGGTTCCTGATGGGCTACACCAGCAAGCTGGCCGGCACCGAAACCGGCATCATCGATCCCAAGACCGTCTTCTCGCGCTTCTTCGGCGAGCCCTTCATGCCCCGCAACCCCGACATCTATGCAGGTATGTTGGGCGATAAGATGGCTAAACACGGCACCGACGTGTACCTGGTGAACACCGGCTGGAGCGGCGGCCCGTATGGCGTAGGCAAGCGCATGGACATTAACTTGACCCGTGAGTTGGTCCACGCAGCCCTTTCCGGAAAACTTTCGGAAGCCGACTACGACGAGGATCGCATCTTCCACTTGCGCGTGCCGCGCACATGTCCCGGTATAGATGACAATTCACTGTTACAACCGGAGAACACCTGGGCGGATCGCGAAGCTTTCAAGCAGCGTGCCCGGAAGCTGGCGGCGGAATTTTCGGCCCACTTCGACAAGGCCTATGGGAATAAGAACATCAATCCCGAAGTGCGCGCCCAGTGTCCCGGAAAGTAGCCCGGGACGAAAAAGCCATGGCCACGGGGGGTAGTCACTAACAGGAACCGGCTTGGAACTACTGCAGACCTTCATCAACGACTTCCTGACTCCCATCGGCGGAGATCCCCACGTCGGCCTCTTCCTCTTCGTTTGGTTCTCGGCCATCTTCCCTCTGGCCCCACCCGAGGAGGCATTTACTCTGCTTGGAGGAGCCTGCATTGCAACGGGCGTTCTCGAACCGCTCTGGGGAGGGCTGGCTATAATCGGCGGGATCATCGCCACCGACCTGACGCAGTACTGGATGGGCCGCGGGGGCCTGAGGCTTTTATCGGGAACCAGGATAGGAAAGCGCCTGATTCGCTCGCGCTCTTTCGAACGCGCCCGGAGTGGCTTCGAAAAAAAGGGTATCTGGGCCATCATCGGTTGCCGCTTTTTCTTCGGAACCCGCGCGCCCACCTACATGGCCACCGGTTTTCTACATTACTCGTTTCTCAAGTTCGCAATCGTCGACAGCTCGGTGGTTCTGGTACACGGCCTTGCGTTTATTTCGATCGGATACATCTTTCACGAGCAAATCGATCATATCATGGTATTCTTCGAGAAACTGGGTATCTGGAGCCTGGTGGCACTTGTCGGGCTGATAGCCATGTTCTTCACCTACAAATACATGAAGCGCAAGCGAAGCCCGCAGAATTGACCGTTCTCGTCTTACGTGCTAGACAGCCACTCCCATGGACACGATAGTCGAACGTATAGCCGCCTGGTCGAGTTCTTTACGGTTCGAAGACATTCCCCCGCGGGTGGTCTCGAAGGCCAAGCTGCAGATTCTCTCGGTCATGGCCGCCGTCTACGCGGGCTATCCTACCCGGGCCGCGCGGGCCATCCGGGAGATCATCATGAGTACGCGGGCCAACGGCCGCAGCGTCGTCTTCCCGCAGGGAGAGCGCACTTCGCCGACCGTTGCGGTGGTGGCCAATGCGGCCGCCTCCATGGCCCTCGACTACGACGACTACCTGTTTTTGGGTCACACCGGCCATTCATCAGTGCTGGCCGGCCTGGGCTTCGCGCAGGAATCGGGGCTTAGCGGCAAGGATCTCCTGCTTTCGCAGATCATCGCAAATGAGGTCGGCGGGCGCCTGGGCGCCAGCGTCGTGCTGGGCCCGCAGAACGGCCAGCTCTGGACGCATCTGCACGCTCCGGCCGCCGCCAGCGCCGTCTCCAGGCTGATGAACCTCGATGCCGGACAGACGGCCCACGCAACAGCCATTTCGCTCTACCAACCGCCCTTCGCCATGTGGCCCGGGTTCATGGGACCCGATTCCAAGCTGTTCTCGGCCGCTTTCCCCGCCCGGGACGGCATTCTCTCGGCCCTGGCCGCTTCCTGGAACCTGACCGGACCGCTCGATATCCTCGACAGTGAACTCGGCTTCGGCGAGCATTTCTCGCATCACTTTCTCAAGGGCATGTTCACCGGCTTCGGCCGCTCATGGGTGAGCGACACGTTGTCGTTCAAGATCTATCCTGGCTGCGCCTACCTCGGCAGCGCGCTCGAGGCTCTCTTCGATGCAATGCAACAATTCGAGCGGCAACATCATCGCCCTTTGAAACCTGCGGATGTAGTCGCTATGACCGTTCGCACAAATCTGTTAGGCAGTGAGATGAACAGGCTCGGCTCGGCGCCTGGCGGCGACCGGCCCGACCGGCTGGCTCCCGTGCGTATCAACTTCTCGCTGCCACACAGCCTCGCCCTCGGCTTGATCATGGGGCGCCTGACGCCTCATGAGCTACAGGAAGAGGAGATCTCGGCCCGGCGGGACGAGATCCTGGCGCTGGCGGGAAAGATCGAGGTAGTACACGACTGGAAGCAGACGCTTTCCGTGCTCGAAAAGATATCTAAGCACTTGCCGCTGCGGGAATTGCTGGGTGAAATCGATCTCAGAAAGCTATTAGCGGTGCGCAACGAGGCCGGGCGCCAACTCGGTGGCAGCCTGCTGCCCGGTCCGAAGGACCTTTTGAAAATCGGCGCCTTCCTATGGGCACATGCCCCCGGTGTTGCCCGGGGCGGCATCGAACACCTGTTCGGCGATCATGACAAGTCACATTCTTTCGACCTGGCCGAAGCCGATCTCGAGAACATGCCCATGCCCTTCGGAACCGAGATCAGCCTGCGCCTGAGCGGCAATCACGAGATTGTGTCATCTGTCGACATCCCCGCCGGGGCGGCCGGCCGCGACGCGTCCGAGACGAAGGGCCTGGTGCGCAAAAAGTTCAGGGACCTCGCGACCCCGCTGCTCGGTGAGCAGAAGGCCCAGCGGGCCATCGATCTCATAGACGATCTTGAAAAAGAAGACAGCCTAGCGGAACTCACCGAAAACCTGTGTGTGGGCTGAACACTGATTAGGCCAGCATAACGTGGCACTAACGAATAAAAAAGCGATTCGAAAATGCCACTAACCGCCGCTCAGTTGTCTTCGTCGCAAACCGAATTCAGGCGGCCCATATAGCTCACGGCGACCGCGTCCGGATCAAGACCGAGAATGACGGCTATCTGTTTCAGGTATCCGCGCGCATACACCCTGGCGGGAAGTTCACCGAATTCTTCGCTTTCGATCTTCCTCAAGTAATAGATGCTTATCTTGGATGAATCGGCGATCTCCTCCAGTGAAATCCCCCGCGCCTCGCGCACACTCCTGATGAAGTCTCCCGTGTACTCAGTCTCCTCGCCGATAGGGGGTAGCGCCGGCAGGTCTTTCTCTTCGACCGGCGTCTCTTTTTCGTCTATGGGTTGTGCGAGCTTCTGGCCTGCAGGTTCCGTCTCGCACTCCGCTTCCCGGACGTATGGCCGGGTCAGGCCGTCTTCCACCTCGGCCTTGATTTCAGTCCGGTTCTCCTCCGGCTCGGGCACCGCTTTCTCCCGTGCCGCGACCGGCGGTTCGCGGACAACCTTCAGCGAGAGTTGCAGCTCGTCTGCGGGAGACGTTTGCATCTCGCCTTTGCCTTCTTCGTCGCCGGTGTCCGGCTCACCACCAGGCCATTCCTCGCCCTCAAGCCTCAACATCTCACGATCGTAACGCCGACGCCGTTCAGGGTCGATCAACACGCGGTAGGCCTCGCCTATACGGCGCCTTAGCAGGACTAACTCGTCCGACTGAAAAAGCGCATAGGTGGCAACTGAATCGGAATTGAAGAAACGACGCGCCCGCTGGTACGAATTCTCCAATTCCTGCTGCGAAGCGTGGGGTTTCACGTCCAGCAGCTCGTAGTAATCCTGTTCCCTGAAATCACGCATCATAGCAAATTTACTACCTGTTCGTGTTCCTCTTCAAGCCGTTTGCCTACCTGGCGGGCAATCTCCCAGATGCTCCGGGCGATCGGGGAGTCGGGCTCCTGTTGCAAGAGCGCAGAACGGCTACGCACAGCCTTCCAGACGGCGTCATCATAGGCGATGTTACCCAGGAAATCCAGATCGATGCCCAGGTACTTCCTGCAGACCAGGCGAACGGCGAGCCCCAACTCGGCGTCCTCGTCCGAGCGTACCTGGTTGACAACCAGCAAGGGTCTGAAAGCCATCATCCAGGCCCTGTAGTTATCACCCTTCTGGGGATCCATCTTGCTCACCGCCCTGATCAGATCATACGGGGTCCTGATGCCGCTAGCGTTGTTGGTTTGCATCGCCTCGTCGATCAGGCTCCTGAATGGACGGCTCTTCTCTCGATGGCGCAGCAGGCGGTAGAAAGCGCTTCTGATAAAGCGGTAACTGTTTTCCAGCGAGGTCGGCTCGGGCACGATCATGACGATGCCCACGTGGGAGGTGATGAAGAAATCCAACACGTTAAACGATGTTCCCGAACCGAGATCCAGAAGGATTATATCCGCCTTCAATTGCTTTATCTGGCGAAGTACCCGCAGCTTCTGGGTGTACTTGATGTTGGCCGATCCCAGAAAGTCTTGCGCCCCGCTTATCAAGCCAAGTCCGTCGATGCTCGTATCGACAATTGTTTGTTCGATCGTCTCCACACGCCGGCTGACGAAATCGGAAAGAGAAATCTCCGGCAGGTCGATTCCCAGGCAGGTGTGCAGGTTGGCGCCACCGAGATCCGCGTCGATCAGCACGACCCTTTTGCGGCTTTTAGCGAAGCAAATACCAAGGTTTGCGGTAAGCAGCGATTTTCCGATACCACCCTTGCCGCCGCCGATGGCCACGATGAAGCTATCCGGAGCCGGCGCCCCCGGCGCATCATCTGGCTTACCGGATTCGTCGTTCATCGAGACTCCAGTTGCCGCAACGACCCGTACTCGGCGGCCGTCCGGACCGCGCCGGCAAGCAGATGGAGCTGTTCGGCTTCAAACACCGTCCGGACATCCAGGATAACATGTTCGTTCTGCAGGCGGGCCAGCACCGGGGGATCTCCCGTGCGCAGTGCTGCCGCCAGCGCCCTGGCATCGCCGTCCGGCGGGTCCAGGGCGACCGCGAACCCGTTTAGCTCGACAAGCGGCATTGCGCCGCCCCCGACCTGGCCGGCCACCGGAACTACCTCGGCAGCAATGCTCGGACAAGCTTCATTGATCTCCGAAAGCAGACGTTTGGCCCGCGCCTCGAGATCCCCTGGCTCGACCAGCAGCATGGACAGCACTGGAAGAGAGCGGGCGGCCAGGGCACTGTCCCGGTAGTAGGCGAGCGTGTGCCACAGCGCCGCCAGGGTAATTTTTCCGACCCTCAGCGCGCGGGCCATCGGGTCGCTCGAAAGAAGCCGCACCAGGTTTCGTCTGCCGAGTAGAATGCCGCACTGCGGTCCCCCGAGCATTTTATCTCCGCTGAAGCAGACGAGATCGACTCCCATCTCCAGCAACTCTCCCGGTGTCTGATAGGCTCCCAAGTCTTGCGGCAGACTATCGAGAAAAGTGCCCCAGCCCATGTCAACAAGCATTGGAATGCGATTTTCGCGAGCCAGCCGCGCCAGTTCGTCCGGTGGGGCCTCCTCGGTAAAGCCGACCATCTCGAAGTTTGAGCGATGCACCTTGAGCAAGAGAGCCGTCTGCGGACCAATAGCCCGGCGATAGTCTTCCAAGCGGGTCCTGTTTGTCGTGCCCACCTCGCGCAGTACGGCCCCGGAAGCCGCCATGACATCTGGAATCCTGAAGCTGCCGCCGATCTCGATCAGTTCTCCGCGGGAGACGACAACCTCACGCCCTGCAGCCAGCACACGCAGCGCGAGGTAAACGGCTGCGGCGTTGTTGTTGACGACCAGCGCATCCTCGGCACCGCTGCGTTCCAACAGGATCTCCCGGATGACGTCCATGCGGCTTCCGCGTTTGCCGCTTTCCAGGTTCATCTCGAGGTTGGAATAACCCGCGGCCACCCGTGCGACGGCCGTGGCCGCATCCCGAGAGATCGGAGACCGCCCCAGGTTCGTGTGTATGACAACCCCGGTGGCATTGATCACCGGACGCAGTTCCGGCGTGTTCCAGTCGGCGATTGCCGCGGCCACCTCGTTCGCGGTAACGGGTCTCTCATCCGCCGATTCACCGCGAATGAGAACGGCACGCCTGTTACGCAGAACTCGGCGCACTCCCTCGACAACCAGTGAGCGTGGGTATTGATCGAACAGGGCAACGATGTCCACCTGCGACAAAACCGCATCCACCGCCGGCAATCGGCGCAAAATTTCGTTGACGTCATCAGCCAAACGAAGCTCCTCCTGCCGCTATAACCATGCGAGAATATTATCAGATCGTGTTAGGGTCAAGATAATACGAACCGCAAGATCTTGCCCGAACACGGAGGCGGGTGATACAACTCAGGCGTGAACCTGGAAGCTCAGAGCGGCTTGCTTGCGGCCATCGTCTCGGTCGCCGTGGCCACGTCGGTTTTGCTGCGCGGTCGGCGGGTGCTGGTCAACCGACTGTTTATCGTTTTCTGCGCCAACCTGTTCGCGCACTTTTTTGCCTCTTTCTTTGCCCGTTTCTCAGGGGTACACCTCTGGCTACTGGTGGACCTGGCCTCCGCGGCGCTGCTTCCGGTCACCTCGCTGCTATTCTTCGGACACTTCCTGTGGAAAGATCCGACCGTCGTGCGCCCCTACCTGCGCGCCTCTTACGTCCTGTCCGGCTTGGCGATCGTCTCCCTGTTCACCCCCATCGGACTCCACCAGGTGACGCTCGCATCCATCCTGGTCTACCTCTTCTGCGTGCTCTACCTTTGCTCCTACCTGGCCCACGTGCGCTACCTCGAGCTTTCCTCGCACCGCGAGCGAATCAGGCTGCGCATCTTCCAGATCGTCATGCTGGCTGCCGTCACCTTCGTGATGCTGGGCATGCTTCCCGGTCCGCTGAAGTTCCTGCGAACCTGGGGCGATCTAGTGTCGCTGTTCTTTCTCTATTTCCTCAGTCAGAGCCTGCTCAAGTATCGCCTGCTCGACATCCAGGAGCTGCTCGGGCGCGGGCTGGTGCTCATGTCGGTCGCCTTGATCCTGGCCGTCGTGTTCGGCGTGCTGGTACTGTGGGCCGGCGGTTCACCCGAGGTCTCCCTGTTTCAGACCTTCGTGGCTTCGTTTGTCATCCTGATCCTCTTCGAGCCGCTGCGCGACAAGGTCGAGGGCAGCACCAACCTGCTCTTCTTCCGCGAGCGCTACGAACTGAGACGCAAGCTGGATGACCTCAGGCGCGAGATCGCCAACATCATCGATCTCAAGCAGATGACCACGGTCATGCTCGATACCCTTTACGAGAGCATGCGTTTCAGCCGCGCCAGCGTCTATTTTGAGGAGGACGGAGGAGCCGGCTACTACCTGGTGGGCTCCCGGGGGTCGGGGGCGCCGGCCAGGATTGACGTCGCGACCCACCGCGCCTTCTTCGAGCAGCTCAAGAAAACCCCGACAGTTGTCCTGGCCGAGAGATTCGAGAGGCTTCTGTCCGAACAGGAGACCCTCTCCGACAGCGAACCATCCAAAGAGGTCAAGAACGCCGCGCAGGTGCTGGCGACGCTCGATCACATGAAGGCCGGCATCTGCGTCCCGCTGGTCGGGCAAAACGAGATCCTCGGCCTGTGGAACCTGCTTTACGAGAGCGGGGCCGAGAGTTACTCCACCGAGGAAATTGCCAGGATGATGGCCGTCGGGGAACAGATGGCCATCAACATCGAGAACTCAAAAATGTTCGAGAGGGTTCGCGAAAGAGATCGCCTGGCGGTACTCGGAGAGATGTCGGCCGGCCTGGCGCACGAAATACGCAACCCCCTGGGCGCCATCAAGGGAGCGGCGCAGTACCTCGACCCCGCGGCAGTCGGTGAGGACGCATCCGAGTTCCTGCGCATCATCATCGAGGAAACCGATCGCCTCAATCTGGTGGTGAACCAGTTTCTCGACTATGCCCGGCCGTTCCAGGCCCCGATAAAGTCGACGGCCGTCAATGAGGTCGTCGAGAAAACGCTGCGCCTGGTATCTACCAATCTTTCCGAGAAGGGAATCGAGTTGCGCCTCGAACTGCAGGACGATCTTCCTCCCCTGCTGACAAATGCCCAACAGTTAACCCAGGTACTTTTGAATCTTCTAAACAACGCCACAGAAGCGATGCCTTCAGGAGGCGTCCTGAGTGTGAAAACACGCCAGCGCGGAGACGAACGCGGCTCCTGGTCGAACGCCGGCGGCTCATCCGCATCGCTCGAGATAATCATAAGCGACACGGGACGCGGCATTACCGCCCAGACTCTCGGACGCATTTTCGTACCTTTCTTCACCACAAAGGAGCGCGGAACGGGTCTGGGGCTCGCCATCTCCCAACGTATAGTGGAGCATCACGGCGGCAGCATCAAGATTCGCACCGAGGAAGAAAAAGGGTCGACGTTCACCATTGTGTTTCCCTGCAGCCCGGACACGACTCGCCCCGCCCAGGATTCCGCCCTCCAGGGCGAGACAGCGCCGGGTGACAAGGAGATCGCCCGGGCCGGCTTGCCATTTCCCAACGGGGATAGTAAAGAGGGTTCATGAGTGCGACGATTCTCGTCGCTGACGACGAGCAAAACATTCGCCGGGTGCTTTCCGCCACGCTGCAGAAAGAGGGCTACGAGGTCATCAGTGCGCGTGACGGCGAGGAGGCCATTGCGCGTCTCTCCGCGGGCGCCGTCCAGGTAGTCGTCACCGACCTGAAGATGCCCAAGGTGGATGGACTTCAGATCCTGGATTACGTCCAGCGTAACCAGCCGCAAGTGCCGGTGATTATCATCACAGCCCACGGAACGGTCGACAACGCAGTCCAGGCGCTCAAATCGGGAGCGTTCGACTACATCACAAAGCCCTTCGAGAAAAGCGACCTGATCGTCACGGTCGCCAAGGCAGTCAAAACCGAAAGCCTCTCGCGGCGCGACTTCCATACTCAGGCGGACGAGCAGGGACGCTACCGTATCATCGGCCAGACGCAGAAGATGAAAGATGTCTACGAAATCATCGAGAAGGTGGCCGATACGCCGTCGACCGTATTGATCACCGGTGAGAGCGGTACGGGCAAGGAACTGATCGCAGCCGCGCTTCACTACAACTCGTCACGAAAGAAACGGCCGTTCATCAAGATCAACTGCGCCGCCATCCCGCGCGAGCTGATGGAAAGCGAGCTGTTCGGCCACGAGAGGGGTGCCTTCACCGGGGCAATCGGCGCTAAGCCGGGCCGATTCGAACTAGCCGACGGCGGCACGCTTTTCCTCGATGAGATCGCCGAGGTTCCCGTCGACATGCAGGTAAAGATGCTCAGGGCCATCCAGGAAGCCGAGTTCGAGCGGGTCGGCGGCATCCACACGATCGCGGTCGACGTGCGCCTGGTGGTGGCCACTAACCGCGACCTGCAAAAAGAAGTCGAGGAGGGCAATTTCCGCGACGATCTCTATTACCGCCTCAACGTGGTACCCCTTCACCTGCCGCCGCTTCGCGAGCGCAGGGAAGATATCCCCTTGCTCGTCAAGCATTTCATCGACAAGTTCAACCTCAAGCTGGACCGTTCCATCGAGAAAATATCGCAAGACGCCCTGAATCGCGTGGCAAACCACCGCTGGCCGGGGAACATTCGCGAACTCGAAAACGTGATCGAGAGGAGCATCCTGTTCGCCGAGGGCCCCGTGATCCGGCAGGCCGACCTGCCGGAAGAACTCATGGATCACTCGCACGCCGCGCCGTCGGTGGCCAGCATGGACGAAGACCACTCCATGAAGGACATCGTCAAGCACGCCACGGCCGAACTGGAAAGAGATCTGATAGTCAAGGCTCTCGCAGAGACGAAAGGCAACGTCACCCAGGCGGCCCGGCTCCTGAAGATAAGCCGCAAGAGCCTGCAAAACAAAATGAAAGAGTTCGGCCTGCGTGAGAGCGATTAAACTATTGGTTCAAATCTAATCTTGACAAGTCAATGCCTGATCCGTTATTTTTGTCACGAATTCAAGTCGTTGTACGAACATCGCGTCGCGGAGGTTTTCAATGAAGCGGTGGTACCCTGCGGCTTTTGCCGCGCTTTCTTTCCTGGCATTTCCCTGCCTGCTCCGGGCGGCCGAGGTCACCGATGTGATCGACGCCGTTGACGATGATGATCCGATCGATATCAACATCGACGTGGGGTTCCATTCCACACTCAGCCGCTCCAAGATCACCCACGAATGGTCCAGCGCCTGGACGGCGGGCTACCGGCCCGATTTCAACGAGCTGCGCTTCGAACAGCAGACCTACACCATGGACTACACCGTCGAGATCGGCTTGTATCACGACCTGGAACTGTACGTGAACCTGCCGTGGATCATCTCCGATCACAAGCAGATCGGCTATGTCTCGGGCGTCAGCAACTCTTCCTCGACCCTCTTCCAGGCCAGCCCCGGCCCCGACTATCCCGGTAACGCCGTGGCGCAAGATCCGACGGCCAGCCCCTCCTCCAAGAGATCGGGCATCGGCGACATGCAGGTAGGCCTCAAGTGGGCCATCTTCAACGATGAACGCGACGACACCAAGAGCGTCTGGATTTTAGGCCTCGACTACCGCATCCCGTCGGGTAATTTGAACAAGCCGCAGGAGGTCGCCTCCGGGGGCACCGGCGGCGTCGGCATGGGCCAACACGTCCTGACCCCTTTCATGCTTTTTTCGCACCGCTTCAGCATCCTCGACCCCTACGTCGGCATCCACGGCAGTATCCCAATCCAGGGAAAGGACGCCAAGAACGCCGGGCTGGTTGAGCCCTATCACGGCGGCTTTCTGGCCGGCATGGAGATCGTACCCTGGGAGGTCAAGGACAAGTTCCAGAAGTTCGCCATCGACGTCAGGCTGACGACCGACTACTTCGGCGAGGTCGACAGCAAGGGCGATTCCAACCAGCGCGGGACGGTCAACGAGATGAGCGACTTCCTGTCCAGCATCGGCAGCATCAGCAACCCCTACACGAATCCCGCGTTGTACCGCCAGCTCCAGTCCCAGAGCAACTACACCCGCTTCGGCCTGCACCTGGGCTTCGTCGTGCGCGCCGCCGAGTACGTGCGTTTCCGCTTCGGCGTCAGCCTCGAGCACCAGACCGAGCACTTCCTGACCGGCGCCGACTACTGCAAGGACATGACCGGCGACGGAGACTGCGGGCAGGCCGGGGATATTGACAACGACTTCTTCTCCACCGTCTACGATGAGCCCGGCCAAAGATTACGGATCGAGGAAACCACCATCTTCACTTACTGGTTGACGGGCATGATCACCTTCTGATCTCTCCCGGCTCGACGATAAATATCGGATTGCTATACAGAACGCGGCGCTCGGAGTCGCCCCAGGGTAAATCCGGGAAGCGAGCGCTTATCTCTATGCGGTATGTGCCGGGAGATTGAACATTGTAGGCACCCCGCGTGCCATGCGCGGAAAACACCAGTTGGCCGTCCTGGTACAGGTAGAGGGTGAGATTGCCGGGATCTTCGGGCAAGTGCAGGTCGAACTCGAGCCGCAGGCCGGGCGCCAGGCTCACTCTGTCTCCCATGCTTCCGGCGCCCTTGGCGACAAAACGGAAACCCGAAAAATCGCCAAAAGAGGACAGTGCGCAGTAGTGGTGTCCCGCCTCGAGCGCCCGCTCGACTTCCGGCGGCCCGTAGGGGCCAAGGCCCTCATCCACCAGCAGGTAAGTCGCCATGGCCCCAAAGAGACTTTCATCGGCGCTTGCCGTGCCGAGACCGCATAGACCCGTGACCCTTGCCCGGCGGTTGACGTCGTCCCAACGGGCCAGGCCGGCGACAGGTCTAAGCCCCAGGTAAACCCAGGCATAGGGCGTTCCCAACAAGTCTCCCGCCCAGTGCCCCAACCTGTCCCAGAAGTGCATCATGGCCGACTGGTCGTCGGCGTTATAAAACTCCATTGCCTGGTAACCGATTGTATCCCAATCTTTCCAACCATCGTCCCCGCCCGCGGGATGTTCGATCACCGACCAGGCGCCCGCCTCGCGCGGCCGGATCGTCGCCAGCGTGCCCATCGGCGTGCCGATCTCCTGGGCCACTACGACGGATAACGGAGCATGGATCGCCTGTTTCCCGGCCCGCTCGATATCTCGATCGACCAGGACCACGAAATCCATCCCGACCCGAAAAGCGGCATCGATGGCGGCAGCGGTCTTTTCCAAACCGGACTCGTCGGTCACTCGCAGGTGGTATGCTCCGCGCAGCACCTGCAGGCCGTCACCCACCCGCAAGGCAGCCTGAGAAAAAGCCGGGAAAGAAATCAGCGCCACCCGCAGCAAGACGAGCCCGACAAGCAGAGCCATGGCAAAAAACAGCCACAGCCAGGGATGCCTGACGCGCCGGCGTTTCTTGACCTTGATCGGTTCATCCAGGATCCCGCCGTTAACATGCTGCATGTCATTCATGCGCATGCTCCCGCGGCTGATCCTTGAACTGGAGATCGTACAGGCGCCGGTACAGCCCTCCACGGGCAAGCAGTTGTTCGTGCCCGCCCTCCTCGACGATCCGGCCTTGGTCCAACACCAGGATGCGATCGGCCCGGTAGATCGTCGACAGCCGATGGGCGATGACAATCGTCGTGCGATCGCTCATCAACTCGTCGAGCGCCGCCTGTACCTCTCGCTCGCTCTCGGTGTCGAGCGACGAGGTGGCCTCGTCGAGGATCAGGATCGGCGCATCTTTCAGAAGCGCCCTGGCGATGGCCACCCGCTGTCTTTGTCCTCCAGACAACCTGACGCCGGCCTCGCCTATGCGTGTTTCGAAACCCTCGGGCAAGGCCCGGATGAAGTCTAAAGCGTGGGCCCGTTCTGCCACAAGCTCGAGATCTCTCGCGGGCAGTCTACCGAGCCCGTAGGCAATGTTGGCCGCCAGGCTGTCGTTGAACAAGACAACCTCCTGGGTGACCATCCCGACCTGGCCGCGCAACGAGGCCAGTGTGACATCCCGGATGTCGCGGCCGTCGATCATGATGGCGCCGGATGAAACATCGTAGAACCTGGGAATCAAGTTGACCAGCGTTGACTTCCCGGCGCCGCTCGGCCCGACAATGGCCAGCACTTCTCCGCGTCGTACCGTAAAAGAGATGTCTCGCAAAACCCGTTCGACCCCGTACGAGAAAACTACCTTGTCGAACTCGAGTTTGCCGACCCCGGTCTCGAGCGGCCTCGCCCCGGGGCGATCGCGGACGTCCGCCGGCTCGTCCAGCAGCACGAATAGCCGCTCGGCGGCCGCCACGCCGGCCGCCGTCACGCCGCCTATGCGACCCAGGCTCTTGATCGGGTTGTAGAGCATCATGACCGCCGCGAAGAAGGACACGAAGTGACCCGGGTCGAGCGTTCCCGCGACCATGCGGCCGCCGGCGTACCATATCGTGGCCGCCAGTCCCGCCGCCCCGAGAAACTCCATGACCGGCGACTGCAGCGCGCGCACGGCGAAGGAACGCAGCATGATTGCCAGGTAATTGTCGTTCTCGAGGGAGAAGCGCCGGCGCTCGTACTGCTCTGCTCCGAATACCTGGGTAATCCGCATGCCCTTGATTCCTTCCTGGAGCCGGTCGGCAATCGCCCCCAGGGATACCTGGCTGTCCGTGCTGACGGTCTTCAGTCGTTTGCCGAAGTGGACGATCGGAAAAATCGCCGCGGGCATGACCACGAAGGCGATTAAAGCCAGCTTCCAATCCAGAACGAAGGCCAGAACGCTGAGCACAATGACCTGCATGCTGTCTCGCAGGTAAGAGGACACCGAGTACGTCACGGCCTGCTCCACCGCGTAGACGTCCGATGTGAAGCGGCTTATGATCTGGCCGGTGGGCATGCGGTTGAAAAAAGCCGGGCTGAACGTGCACAGTCGAGCGAACATATTCGCCCGCAGATCCGCCACCACTCGCTGGCCGACGACTCCCATCAAGTAGAACTGTCCAAAATAACTCAGGCCCTTCACCAGGGCGACGCCCAGGATGAAAAACGGCAAGGCCATAAGCATCAGATCGCGATCCAGCGCGGATACGTCCAGGCCCGGCACCAGCGAGAGAATTTCATGCCCCCCGTCCACACCCCTCGTCACCAGGAACTTCAACATGGGCCCGATAACGTAGGCATACGCGCCGGTGGCCAGAGCCAGCACGATCATACAGGCAATCGCGCCCGCAAGCTGCCGGACATAGGGTTTGACAGCGCCGAGCAGGCGAAAATATATTCCGAGGAAAGATCTGCCTGCAGCCTGTTTGATATGCCGTGTGCCTTTTTCGGCCAAGGAATGCCCTTTTCTGTCGTTCCGCATCGATGGTCGAAGCAATGATAGTTGATGCACTCTTTCGAGGCAACATTGAAGCAACAACCAATACTGGCGAAACTATTGTAAAGATGGTGCCATTTAGAGTCCCTCGCATACCAACGGCGGAGGACTAGTCGAAAGGCTGTCGTAGACCATTATCTGTCCGTGGTTCTCGGCCGTGAGATCGCGTATCACCAGGCCGCCGTAAAGGTCGGCGTTGTTCGAGTAGACCAGGTCGGCGCGCGGGGCGTAGAGCATGATACCGAGATCGACGTTGTTGCGGATGTCGAATTGTTCACCGGCATCAGCATTCGTGCCCAGGACGACCAGTAGATCCCCGGCGCGGTAGGGTTCGTTGGACAGGTCGGCGTTGTTGGCGACGACCAACTCGTGCGCGACGTACAACTCGACAACGGCGCCTGATGCCAACGACAGGCCGGCATGGTTTTCGAGCGTGATCGAGTCGAAGTAGAATACGCCGGAAGGCAGCGTCACCTGCTTGTTATGGGCGACGTGCAGCGAACCGTCTTCCAGGTAGGGCGCGATGGCCGGGTCGGCCGCGAGCACCGAGTTGTCGTTGTGCGTTGAGCGGTATTCGAGCACATGATCGAGGTCGTAGCCGCACTCGCAGGGGGCTGGCGCAACGTCGAGTTCGAATACCGTGCCGTGGATCGCGGAATTGTGTGTGAGGCTCACCGAGCCCGCCAGATAGACGTCGCCGTAGATGTCGGCGTTGTGCGAAAGCGTAACGTTCCCGCCGGCTACAACCTCGCCCGAAAGCTGCGAGTTGTTCACCAGGCTGACACCACCGTGGGCCGCGACGTCTCCACCGGCGGTTGTCTGGCCGGTAGCGGTGTCGAAACCCATGATCTCGGCATGGTTCAGCATGGTAACGTCTCCGAAGGCGCACACCCCGAAATGAAACGGGGGCCTGGTGCTTGTGCGAATCTCGAAGACCACGCTGCCCAACGACTCGTTGCCGGCCATATCCCTCGCTTTTACCAGGAGCAGGTGGCTGCCTTCTTCGGACACTTCGGTGCCGCTTGTGAAGTCTGTGCCGTCGAGCGTGACGCTGACTTCGTCGAGGTAGTCGTCGCTCACCTCTATTGTAGGCGTTACCGGGCCGCTGTACGTCTCGCCGTCCTCGATGCCCGTTATGGCAATCTGCGGCGGTGTCTTGTCGATGACGAATGCGGCTGAGAAGACGTCCTGGTTGCCCGCGCAATCGGTCGCCACGGCCAGGAGATCGTGTTCGCCCTGCGCCCCGATGGTCGTGCCGGAGAGGTATTCGCTCCCGTCAAGGAGCGCGTAGATCTCGAACGAGTTGTCGTCGGTGGCGCCGCTTACCGCCGCAAGGTCGTGATTGTAGAATGCCCCGTCCGCGACGCCGGCGACGGAGAGTACGGGCGGAGTATCATCGAGGATGAAGCTCGCGGAGATCTGCGCCTGGTGGCCTGCCGCGTCCTGCGCCTGGACGACAAGCTGGTGGACGCCTTCGGCGTCAAGGCGGGAACCGTTTTCGAACGGCTGCCCGTCGAGCAAGGCTGTAGCGTTTGTCAGGTTGTCGTCGTAGGCGCCGTAGGTCGGCCATACCGGCGGTTTGTAGCAGCCGCCGTCCTCGACGAAGTACAGCTCGATCTCGGGCGCGCTGCGATCGATTGAGAACCTGGCGCTCGCGAAAGCCTGCCTGCCCGCGCAGTCGAAGGCCCAGCCCTCGATAACGTGGCTGCCCTCGGCGCTTACGACTGAACCTGCCTGGAAATCTTCGCCGTCAAGGTAAGCCCGGCCGGAGACGAGATGATCGTCTGTGATGGCAACGGTGGGAAGCACGTCTTGTTCGGTGACCATGCCGTCGGTGACGCCGCCGATGGTGACCAGCGGGTCGCTGAGATCGACCGTGAATTCGGCGTAGATCTCCGAGGCGTTTCCGGCCTGGTCCACGGCCGAGACGATCAGCGTGTGCTCGCCCTCGCCGGCGGGCGAACCGCTGATCGCGGGCAAGCCGTCCAGGGTGGCTGTAACGCTGTCTGTGTTGTCGTCCGAAACCGTCCAGGAGGGCGACACCTCTGCCGCGTAGCATTCCCCGTTGGCGACAGCGCTCAAGGTGATGACGGGTGCCGAGCGATCGATGCGGAACGAGACAGTTGCCTCGGATTCGTTTCCGGCCAGGTCGACGGCTTCAACCTCCAGGACGTGCAGGCCATCGAGAGAGATCGCCACACCGCTCGCCCAGGCGGCGCCGTCCAGCGTGATGTCGTGAGTGCCCGGGTTCATGTCGCTGACGGCGACAATCGGCGTTACCACCGAGGCGTACATGCCGCCTTGCTCGACGCCGGTGATGTCGATCACGGGCGGGATGGTGTCCCGGGTAGTAAACGACTTGCCGGCCGTGCTGACGAGTTGTTCTGCCGACAGGCTTCCTGAAAGCTCGTGATCGCCGAGAGACCTTATCTGCTCGATCGTGAGCGGCAGAGTTACGGTGGAGAAGCCGTCCAGCAAAAGCGTCTGGCCGTGCACGCCGGCGCCGTCCAGAGAGACCTGCAGATTTGCCGCGGGCACATGGCCCCAGAGCCGTATGATACCGGTGGCCGCATCGTAACCGGACTCGTAGTAATCTCTGTCGGTCGTGATGCCGAGAAGCTGGAAATCACCCACTTGTACCTGGGTCGAGTCCCCGGCCAGGAAGATAGTCTCGGCGATGTCTTTGTAGATCGTGCAGGAAATTCGATGCTGCCCTGCCTGATCGGTATCCATGGCGCCGGCGCTACTTACGAAGACGTAGCCCGGGCTGAAGTCGTGCTGGCTCACGGGCAGATCGAACTTCGTGCCGTCCGGGCGGATCACCACGCAGTGGAACGGTCCCGTGAAGGCCGGGCCGGACTCCACCAGGGCCTCGATCGCCAGAGGATCGTCGGGCATGTAGAAGGTGTCGTTCGCCGCCAGCCACACGATGCGCACGTTGTAGCCGCGCACCTCGACAGGATGCGTCCAGGCGAGCGTACCGCAGCCGTACTCGATGACGTGCGTGCCCTGGCGAATGTCCACAGGCAGCGCGAGGCTCGTCCGGCCCGAGGAGCCGCCCGGCACGAACTCCTCGTGCTCCAACCCGAACTCGAGCAGGCGGATCTTGAAGTCGCAATCCTCATCGGAGCCGAAAGTCAACCCGACCGTATCGCCCGCGTCGTAGACGTCCTTGTCGCTGCACAACCAGGCAGGACCGGCCACGCCGCCGCCGCGGACCCGCTGCGTGTCGATGTATATGGATCTGCCCGAGGTGAAGCCAATCGAGTACAGGATGCGATCGGCGGGAATGTCGCCCAGCGGGATCTCGAAATGCAAAGTCTGCGGCTGATCGCTCAACTCGAACGGCACTTCAAACTCGCTGCCCGGGTAGCTTACAGAGGCGATAAGAGGAACGTCCACGATCGCGCCCGTGCTCTCGATCAGCAGGTCGAGTTGCGCCGTCTCCTGCGGCCGGTAGAAGCACTTATCCAGCGTCGCCGTTACCCGAAGCTCCACGCCGTCGACCTGGAAGGTAGCAAAGCCGCGCTCGGTGCCCTGCACGGTTGGATCCAAAGGTTCCAACGAATAGCCTAGCGTCTGCGGGCCGCCTTCCAGGTCCCACGGCAGCAGGTAGCCGAATGATACCGGCGCCTCGGCGCAAGGCTCGATCGTGAGATTCGCTTGCTCGGGCCCCTGCTCCTCGAATGCGTCGAGTGTAACCCGGCAATGGGCAGTCTGATCGCCTTCGTTGCTTACGACGAACGGGAAGCTCGCCTCGGCGCCGGCCGCGAAGTTCGCATGCGGCGGAACCGAGGCCAGCGCGCAGACGCCGCCCTGTACGGCGACTGCCTGCTCTACCTCGGCAAGCACTTCACCCGCCGAATCATGCAATTTCAGCACAAGCGGCCGAATGCCGGACTCGGCAGCCGACAGGTCGGCTTGCAACGTTGCCGCCCATGTCCCGCCCCGGCCCACGGCCGTCACGCTCACCTGGCCTTGCCAGAAGTCGGACTCGGCGGTAACGAAGCCCGTGAAATCCTCCCAGCCCGAGTTGGCAACGGAGAGATCGAAAGGCTGCAGCCCGCAGGCGGCAACGCCGGGCGCGGCAGTAAAACGAACGTCGCGATCGGGCAATACTGTAAACCCGGCCACGGCCGGTTGGCTTATGCGCGCGCCGCCAACCCGGGCCTGGTATGCACCGGGCTCCAGAAAAGCTGACATGAGGTCATCCAGGCTGTCTGCAATGCCGCCCGCGGCATCCAGGTACACCTGCAGCGACCAGCCGGAGACGACCTGGCCGTCACGCCGGATCGAAAGATCCAGCGCGAACTCGGCGTCGAACGGAGAAGTGTTGGTGACGCTCCAGGGCACTTCCACAAGGCCCGTCCTGTAAAACGGCTCGGGGCTGACCCCGGCTATCGCGACAGGCAGACCCACGGTGATGGGCGTCTGGCCACTGTTTCCGAACTCGGCGCTGTAGCGCAGCGAGTAATCGCCGGAAGGCAGCACGGGGCTCCACAGGCCGTATGCCTTGTCAAGATCGTTTACATCGCCGGGAAGCTCGAGGAAGTAAGAACCGCCGGTTGAATCGATTACTTGCCCTGCAGAGTCCAGTATCTCGAGAGACATCCCGTAGTCGCGGGCGATCAGGCCGATGTTGGAAAGCGTCCAGGGAATGTCGACCGGCTCGTCGGCGCTGTAGCCTCCGAAGGGAGTGACCGTAATCAGCGAGGCCGGGCCGAAGCGCACCAGGCGATCATCGGACCAGGCCAGATCGCCGCCGGCCTCGAGATGATAGGCGGTGTCTTCGAGAATAGAGCGCTGGTACAACTGCTCGGAGATCTCTCCGGGTTGCAGGCTGACGGAACGTTGCTCCTGCGAGCCGGGCTCGCTCAATGTCAGGTCGAGATCGGCCGCAAGCTCACCGTTGTTCTCTATCCGCGCAACCAGATCGAACGGCTCGACGTCGACAATGTCGGGTGCGCTGAACGAGACCGCAAGTTGCATGGGTGCCACCCGGTAGCGCGCGAGCGCCGAGGCGACCGAGCCGCCGGCCAGTGTAAGCTCGGCGGAGAGATCGTAGCTTCCCGGCACACCCGCCGTCAGTGTGAATGCATAAGAGTACTGCTCGTAGGCAGCGAGATCGAACGCCTCCTGGTAAACCACGGCGGAGCCGGCGTCGCGCACTGTGACAACCAGATCGGAAGCGGGCAGACCGGACAACTCGCTTACCAGGCCCGAGACGGAAACCGTCTCGCCCGTCTTGTAGACCGCCGCGTCGGTCGCAAGCGAAAGCGCCTGGTCGCCGTCAACGATCAGGAAAGGATATCTGTCGCGGGCCAGTTCCTGTCCGAGCGCCGAGGTCAGCCAGCCCCGGAACCAGAGCTGCCCGGTAACGCCAAGCAGTCCGATGTTTTCTGAAATACTCACGACCTCGGAAGCTCCCAGGTCCTCGGCCCGATCGGTCTGCCAGAGGATCTCCTCTGTGACCTCGCCCCCGGGCCGCGGCCCTCCGGTGACGTCGGAGTCGATTGCCACAAAGCGCCCGCTGGCGCCCGTCCAATCGGCCGAGTCTACCAGGGCGATTTCCAGCCAACCGTCTCCGTCCAGGTCGGCCACGGCCGTGTTGGCGCGACCCCAGATTTCGAGGCCGCTGTCGAAAGCGTCCCATTCTAGCGAGCCCGTGGCACCGTCAAGCAGCCGCAGGCTCCAGGGCACGCCGGCCTCGTCAAGAACGAGCAACTCAACCTGCCCGTCCCCATCCAGATCGCAGGCAGGCATGCCGCCCGAGACAAACCCGTAGTCTAGGTGCCAGGCCTCGTTGCCGGCGGCGTCTAAAACGACGATGTTGCCGCCGAATGGATTGCCGAAATAGCCCGCTATCTCCAGGAGACCGTCCCCGTCCAGGTCGGCGACCGTCAGAGGAGACATCGGCATGGCATTTCCACCGCCGGTGACAATAGAGGACCTCCAGCGAACGCTGCCGTCGGCCCCCGCGAGGGCAACTACTTCCGGCGGGTAGGCGCTGAACCTGCCGGCGCAGGTCGTTACAACCTCGATCGTCCCGTCACCGTCCAGATCGGCTACGACCGCCAGCGCCGGGCTGGTGCATTCCGGAAGTTGGGTCCAGACGACGGACCCGCCGTCTCCGATAGCCGCCAGGCCGCCATTGAATCCACCCGAAACAAGCACCTCGGAACTACCGTTGCCGTCCAGGTCACCGGCCGAGAGAGACTGGTCGCCGAACACCGCGAACGGCAGCCCAGAGCCGCGTGTATCCCATAGAGAAGTTCCGTCGCGCGCGTCGCGCACGTGCAGGAAGGCCGCGCCGGACTCGAAATCCAGGTGGAACACCTCGGCAACACCGTCCCCGTCGAGATCCGCGACACCCAGAGGGCTCGCGGCGCCGACCTGGTGTTGCTCGACAAGCGGCGCTTCCCACAGAACCTGTCCTGTCCCACCCGAAAGGCACAACACCGACGCAGGAAGTTGCACGAAGACCTCGACGAAAGAGTCGCCGTCGACGTCGGCCAGCTGCGGGACGGTGCTGTAATAGGTCGATGCGAACGAATGGCTCCAAAGAAGCGCGCCGTCACTGCCGCGGTATGCCCTGATGACTCCGTCTCCGCTCACAAGCACCACGTCCGCGGCCCCGTCGCCGTCCAGGTCGGCGAGCGCTGGCCCCCTTTCATCTGCCCAGTAATCGACCATGCTCGCCGGCGCCTGTTCCCAAAGAAGGCGAGGCGCTTCGATTTCGCCGGCGCCCGCAGATGCGAACCTGCGCGACACGCCGGCCCCCAGCGCCGGCCAGTCCGGCGCGGCCGCCCCGGCCCTGAGCCTGACGACCTCCAGGTGTAGGTCGCCTCCCGTGACAGGCACGGGACCGTTTGTGAGTGTGCCAAGGCCGGACACGGGATCGCTCAACCTGTAGACGTCGCGATCGGTCCACAGATCCAGGCCCGCCGAAAGACCGCTGATGTCCAGAGGGAATGTATACGGCACCGCGTCCTCTGTGCCCTGGCGAAGATCGAAGTGCAGCCTGTACCTGCCTCCGGCAAGACCGTCGGGCAGAATGAACGGCACTGTAACTTGCGCCCCGCAGCCGTCGATATGACCGCCTCCGGTGTCCGCCAGGTAATCTACGCCGCCAAACCCAGTCAGGCTCAGATCCCAACCGTAGTCCGTGCCAAGCATTCCGCCGCTCTCGATAGTCACCGATCCGGACCCGCCGGCAGTGCCCGGTGCCGCAGAAAGCCTGGCGGAAAGCATCGCCGGAACGATCGTGAAGTGTGCCACGGCCCACGATGCCTCCATGAAAATCGGGTACGATTTCACATCGGGCTTCACGATCTCCGCCCGGATCTCGTCGCTGGCGTTCTCGATACCGGAAGGAAGCGTAATAGCGAAATTCTCGCTCCACGAAGGAGACCCGGGAGATATCGTTCGCGACACGTCTTGTTCGAACCCGGCCCCGGGCACCGAGACCTTCACTATCATCTCCTCTCCTGCGCGCCCAATCCGTAGACGGTGCCGTGCCCCTTGACGTCGAAAGACAAGGTGTCCGAGAGGCACAGGTCCAGATCGACGTTCTCGATATCGACGTGCAGGCGCGGCGTCGATATCCTGGCAGTCTCGACCCTTGAGACGGTGAACCCGCCGGTAACCTCCGCGGCAAGGTCGTCCTCCGTCTCGGTCATGATCTCCCTCCCGATGCACCTGTAGTAGCTGGCTGCGTTCCTGAAATACGGTATGGTCACCCCCGTGGGCGCCTCAACCAAAAGCTCCTGCTGTGGTCCGATCGCCACCTCGCGACTCCAGACCAGGCCCACCTCGGGCAGGCTCTCCGTAACAAACACCGACGGGTAGCTGAAGTCACCCTTGTTGATAAGCATGACCGGCCCGGCCGCCTCGCCGAACGACTTCTCCCAGGCCAGCGACGGGCCGATGATGTTCGTAACCGGCGGCTTCACCTCGATGTCCGACTTGATCTTCTCGATTCGTTCCGTGCGCCTGGCCAGGGGAGATTCGGCGAAGACCTCGATCGTGTAATCCCCTTGCTTCAGGAAACCCGGGGGCAAGTGACAGCTAAGAGGCAGGTGCTGAAACGGTTCGAGCATGATGGCCGGGTGTAACTCCTCCGCCACCAGGCCGCCCGCGGGATCGTATAGCCTACAGCCGGCATCCACCTGCAGATCGGACCGACCTTCGAGAAATATTTCACAAGAGACGTCCACGCTCGCCGGCGTCGCCGATATAGCGCCGATCATACTCGACAGACGCGGAACCTCAATCATGACTCGTTTTTTCTTGTATAGCTCGTGCCCCGATGTCTCCCAGTATTCAAGAACCAGGTTTTCATTTGCCGTGAATTGGTAATCCCAGGACACGTCAATCTGCTCCTGTATTGTTACCTCTCCGCCGGCCGCGAGGGACACGCTTTCGGTAGGACTCTCGATATCTCCCAGCCGGAGCTGGTAATGAATATCCAGGGCCTCGTCTGAATCGTTCGCGAAAGACAAAGCCGAAAGGATCGTATCCCCGCGACGGTAGATTTCTCTATCCGGCTCCAGCGAGGTGACCAGATCGAGGAACGGGGAGTATACAATTACCTTGTGCGAACAGCTTCCCAGCACGTGCCCTTCTTCGTCCTCGTACCTGCCCATCAACGTAAGTTGCCCCGGCTCGGCATCCGCCGGGATCGTGAACATGGCATCCAGGCTGCCCTCTCCAGACGGCGCCACGGCAAGCTCTTGCTCCAGCAGGGGCAGGGGCCGGCCCTCGGCTCGTAAAAAGAGCGTCCCCTGGATGGTCGAATCGTAAAGGCTATGATACGACACGCTAACGGGGACGGACTCCCCGGGAATGATACGCTGTCTTTCAGTGGAGGCGGACATGACCAACGGATAAGCCAGGAAAAAAATCTTCAGGCCGGCGTTGGCCGCCAGCCTCCTGTCGTCATCGAGATCCAATGCCATGCAGAAAACACCATCTTCACGATAGTCGGCCAGCCCGTAGTCCCTTTGTTCGATCCACTTCTCCCCCGGCGCGAGAATGATGTCTTGTGTGATCTCATACCCGACATGAACAAGACCTACGTCTATCTCGAGATGCCGCTCTCGATCACCCTGGTTTTCGACCGTGTAGGTGAAGTGAGCCGTCTCGTAGGACAAATATACACTCTTGTCCGTGGTAATAGTTATGACGATGTCCTCCGGAACGTAGGACTCACCCCTGATTGGATAGGGCACCGCGAACCGCCCCCCGGGGTTGTCCCTGGCTTCCCTGATCAGGTTGCCAGCCCCGTCGTACAGCTCCACCGCCACGTGCCAGATGCCGTAACGCATCGCATGAACAGAGTTATATTCTTGTTCGAGGGACAATTGAGCAGACTCGCCAACGGACAGATCCACTGGCAGATCGACTACCTCGGTGACAACATTTCTGTTCGGTTCCTGGACCAGCAGCTTCGCCAGGGCGGCATGCTCGCCCCCGGGCGCATCGTTGGTCACAACGAGCCCAAGAGACACGGGCCCCCCGTCCCGCGTAACCCGCGGAATCTCCGCGGGCATCTTCAGCCAGCTTATAAGATCCCTGAAGAACATCACATCGCTTGTCTTGCTCCTGCCATACCCAAACTCCACCGCGCCGGCCGCACTCCGGCCCCAGCTCAGCGCCCGCCAGTAGTCCAGATAAGACGAGGTGACCGTGACGCTTCCCTCTCCCACCACGTACCTGAACAGCGCCACGCGGTTGTTCGACACCTTGCGCAGCAGCGTCTGCGAGCCTTCCGGGTAGACCGTGAAGTGGCCGTCCAGCGGGATATCGATAACGCTCGATCCGAAGGCTGACAATGCGGGATGCTCTCTGTATTCTTCCTCGATCCAGATGTTTCTGCTGATGCAAGACCGGTCTTGTTGCCACCCGTAGCCCTCAATCTCCCCGGGCAGCACATCGAAGTTCTCCCCCAGCGGCTGTGCCATGACCAACAGTTGCCCGCCACCCTCGACGTAGGCAAGCACTCCCTCCATGAACTCCTCGGTCTGCTGGTTCCGCAGCCCCCCTGAAGGCACGATCAGCAGATCCACTCCTTCGAGATCCTCGGGTGACAACGGCAACTGTACCAGCCGGGCCTTCTCGCCGAACTCGTCAAGCAGTCCGAACATGGACGGGTAGACAGAAGACCTGAGCACTCCCACCCGCGCAGCCTGATATTCGTTTGTGACATCCTCCCACCTGGGTACGTCGTCTGCATAAAGATGACTCTCGTCGGGCCTGTCGTAACCTGGAGGATAAGTGTCGCTTCCATCATTATCGTATCCCCCGGGATCGGGTTCGCAGATGCCGGTACTGACGCACACGCATCCCTGCAGATCATTGTCACAGTGGCAAGACGTGCATGGGCTCGACTCGCAGGTTACAATATGTACCTCGCATCTCCTCTTGTCTGCATTGCAGGTCAGGCGCCTGCAATAGGTGGATTCCTCCTCGCAAGATGTCACCGAAAAATGCTCCGCTGACGTTCTCTCCATTCCCTCCTGCTCGAAAGAGATCTGATCGAGGTTCCCCGCAGAATCCTCTACCTCCACCCACCAGCGGTAGCTACCACTGGCCCAAGGCGGCGGCCGGACGAAATGCTCGTTCGGATCGGAAAGAGGCGCCGTCAAGATTTCCACTCCGTCCTTCTCAAGGTGCAGTTCCATCTTGCCGAACTTCGCGGCGGGCGGCGAGATGGGCGCCCCGGGCTCGTAATACGAAGGCTCGTCCTCGATGGCGAAGTCGATCTCCAATGCCCCGCACTCAACATTGGGACCGATCCAACCCGCCACCGCGGGCTTCGGCCGCTCCAGGTCGGCCCACAGGCTGAGAAGCTCGTCATCCTTGGTCTTTCTCTGCGGCTTCACCTCTCGCCCACTGGCCGTCTTGGCACCGCGAACCTCAAGATCCAGCCTGAGAAACTCCTGACCGCTCAAATCGAAATCATCGGGTATGTTCCAGGTTGCCTCGAAGCGTGAGCTGGCAAGGGGCTTTCCATCCTCGTCCTCGCCGTCCACCCAGATTGTGTTCTCAAGCGGCAGCCGGTAGCTCATCCCCATGCCGGACACAACCCAGACCTCCGGTATTGCCTCTGCATCCATCTCCCGGTTGAACTGGAAGTACGTGCTCACGCCGTCTCCGAGAATTGCCGGGTTTTCCCGCGTCACGAGATCGGGGGATTTCGTTATCTCGAAATCGATGATCTTCGCGATGCTCATGTCGGCCTTGTGGTTCTTGTCCAAGCATTCCGGCTCGTTCGCACTGCTCGATCGACCGTCGCCGTTGGTGTCAAGGCAGTCGTTGTCGTCCGGTAACAATCCACGCCCGCTCAACTCCACGACCAGCATATCGCCTTGAAACTCTTCTGGTATCTTTACCGGAACAGTGCTTATCCATTTCTCGCCGTGCATCGATACCTGCAGCGGGAAAAGATCGATCTCAAGTTCTTGCTGAGGGTTCTGCTCCGGGTATATCCTCGCCTCCAGACCTCCAGCCTCCTGTGATATCCTCGCCGTCATGAGAACTTCGATTTCTATCTCATCTCCGGCCTCGACCTCCTTCAAACGACTCAGCTCCAGCCTGCCGCCCTCGCCTTCCGCGCCGGGGTAGTCCCACACGCCTGTGATAGGTTGCGTGAAAGGGTATGACTCGGCGAACTCATAACGGTAGGCGTCCTCCCACTGCTCGCCATCGGCCCTCGATCTCACGGTAAGCTCGTTCACTCTCGGCGCCGCATACAGCCTTACTTTGTCGTCGCAGCCTGCTGGTATCCAGGAGTTGAGCCCATAGTCGGTCGCGCCTTGCCTGCCGCGTATGTTTCCTACTGCTTCATCCACACTGTAGTTGGAGTTCGGCTCGGGATCGACCACACCCGCATCTTCAACCAGCATCTCGGAGTAGTTGCCGCTCATGTATGCAAGGATCTCTGACGTCGACCTCATTGCATCCCATGGACTGACGGTATCGTCATATCCCGTCGCCACCGTCGCAACGAACGCTCCGCCGATGGACTGGGCGACGCCAAGGTCGGTCGAGAAACAGCGAACCGAGTGGAACCACCTCGCCTCGATTGACGGTCTCTGTGATCTCAACACCTGTCCTATCCAGTCCTTGTGCATGAGCAGGTTGCAGCTCCACTTTCCGGTCCCGCTGATCTCCGCTGGCTCAACTCTCATTATTTCCTCGGCGGGGCGCCCGTCGAACACCAATGGCAAGCCGTCGATGCCGTTGTTTTCGTAGAAAGTACGCTTGTCTTTTCCCTTTCTTTTACACTCATCGCTGCTTGCTGCCCTCCATGACTCAACGGTAAGGTAGTCGACAAGATCTTCATCCCTAACGCTGAAATGGTGCTCACCCCAGGAGATGTTTACACCGGGCTGGAATCCGGACAAAAACTCCACCAGGCTTACGAAACTCCAGTCATCATCTATTTCCCCCTCTTTGTCAGCGTACAATTTCACCTCGTATTGTTCTTCATAGAGAGTCTTTCGTCCGTACTGCATCTCGTATTCTTCACCGGACGAGTTGGCTTTTTGGGTAAACTGGAAAAACGCGCTCCACTCGCTTGCCTGGCTTGCCGATACAATGGCTGGGTCGTAGGCGGACGGCATGATCACCAGGAACTTGTCGCTCATTGGTTCTTTTGGCATGTTAGCCACCGCTGATGCACTTGCAAGAAGAGCCACAAAAACCGTGGATATCGAAATATTGCGTCTCATGACGACCCCCTTACCGTAGCTCATCTTTCAGCAGGCACTCGGGCGACTCCCATACGTACCTGCGGATTTTTCTCCTCTTCTCGATCAAGGACGGGTAGGTCGTCTTCAAGATGGAGAGAAGAGCCTCTCGGTTCCTTGGTAGCAGCGCTTGTGGCGCCACTCCATTTACGACAATCCATCCCCACGAGAGCCGTTTCTCCACGTATTTCTTGTACATCTTGCATGACTTGAGCGACTGCTCGGTGTACTCCTCGGACGTAAGCTTCTTGAACCTCTTACGGTTCCTGGCTATCAACTTCGGATCTTTTGCGTTGAATACCGGAAATGCGAATCCTCCGGTCACGCTAAACCTGGCCCTTTGCACTTCCTCGTCCACTCTGACACTTTCGACCTCGAACACCTCTCCCGGTTCTTCGCACTCGATCTCTCTGAGCATCTTCTCCCATCTCTTCACGGCGGCAAGAAACTTCTCCCTGGTAGTCTTCTCTGTCATCGACCCAGATTCTTCTTCCATCTTCTTCATGACTTCATGAATCTTTTTATCGCATCCACTCACCTTCATCAGTGGCGACTCCAGAACCTCGTATGGCCAGCCGCAGTCGTCGTAAGGGAGCGTAGAGGAAAGTGTCACGCCGTTCACCACCAGCTTGTACCGCGTGTACTCCCGGCCTTGCTCCGGCTCGCAGCTCAGCCTGTAGGGAGGCGGCAGGAAAAGACCGCATACCAGCACGCTCCCGGTCTTAATGCCTTCGTCTACCTTGCGGTATCCGAGCTCCTCGGGCGTCTCGCGACAGCGGTGCATCATCACCCGTAGCTCCTCTTCCGTCTTGGGCGACCTCCTCCCGAGTTCGAGAAGCCGACGCTGCAGCCAGGCCTGCGCCTTCTCGTACTCCTTGCGGTCGGCGTATTCCCTGCTAGGAGTTATCGCAGGCACGTGCCCTCCGTCGGGCATTCCCCGTGGTGGAATCCATCTCTCCGTTCCTTCATCCGACCGTACTTCTTGAAGTTGTTTTTCATTGCCTTTGTCTCCGCTGCGATTCTCGCACCCAAGCCAGCTCGCCCCCAGCGCTATGCCGAACAGAGCCGTCACTACGATCGAGAAGCTTCTCATCTTCCCCTCCTCCGCCCCTTGGGCGAGAAAGCTACAATTGTCTGAAATTGATTTGCTTGGCCACGACATTTCATCTTGGACAAAATGGGAAGGACGCACGTTCCCGTCCCTGGCTCTGACGAGTAATCCCCGCCGCCAGACGCACCTGTTGATCCGAACCGATAGGATTCTCCCCCCCTTTTGGGTTCCAGCGAAACCATGATTTATGCGATTGATTGTACCACTTAAAATGAGTTCGACAAGGGGTATTTTTTGAACCGCTGCGGTTCAGACAGGACTTTAAGACGAAAACGGTCAAACTATTCGTAATGATATGTTAACG